>NZ_VWXJ01000002.1:0-540087 GCF_011752535.1 Pantoea sp. Tr-811 | reverse complement strand
GGCAGATCAGTGTTGCATAAGCTGGATATCGGTCGGTTCAAGGACGGCCTTCGTCGCTATTTCAAAGGCTCCGAATCGCTCAACGGGCAGCCGCTGCCCGAGGTCAACAAGGCGCTGATCGAGGACGGCCCGCGTGTGGCTCGCCTGACTATCTGGGGCGTGATCGCGTTCTTCCTGTTCCTGATCCTCTGGGCCAGTTTCGCACCTATCGACGAAGTCACCCGTGGCGAGGGTAAGGCCATTCCGTCGTCCAAAGTGCAGAAAATCCAGAACCTTGAAGGCGGCATCGTCGCCGAGATCTACGCCAAGGAAGGGCAGGTAGTCGAAGTTGGCCAGCAACTGCTGCGCCTGGACGAAACCCGTTTTGCGTCGAACGTCGGTGAAACCGAGGCCGATCGCCTGGCCATGGCCCTGCGCGTGGAGCGCCTGAGCGCCGAAGTCGAAGACCGCCCGCTGAAAATCGACGAAGAACTGCGCAAGGCAGCCCCCAGCCAGGCCGCGGATGAGCAGTCGCTATACCAAAGCCGGCGTCAGCAATTGCAGGATGAAATCGGCGGGTTGCAGCAGCAGCTGGTGCAAAAGCAGCAGGAGCTGCGTGAGTTCACCTCCAAGCGCGCCCAGTATGCCAACAGCCTGCAATTGCTGCGTCAGGAAATCGGTATGTCCGAGCCGCTGGTAGCCCAGGGCGCGATCTCCCAGGTAGAGGTGCTGCGCCTGCGCCGTGCCGAAGTGGAAACCCGTGGCCAGATGGACTCCACGGCACTGGCCATCCCGCGTGCGGAGGCGGCCATCAAGGAAGTGCAGAGCAAGATCGAGGAAACCCGTGGCAAGTTCCGCAGCGAGGCCCTGACCAAGCTCAACGAAGCCCGCACCGAACTGAACAAAGCCACCGCCACCGGCAAGGCGCTGGACGACCGGGTCAGCCGTACCCTGGTGACCTCGCCGGTGCGTGGCATCGTCAAGCAGCTGTTGGTCAACACCATTGGCGGGGTGATCCAGCCCGGCAGCGACATCATCGAAATCGTGCCGTTGGACGACACCCTGGTGGTGGAGGCGAAGATCCTGCCCAAGGACATCGCCTTCCTCCACCCAGGGCAGGAAGCAACCATCAAGTTCAGCGCCTACGACTACACCATCTATGGTGGGCTGAAAGCCAAGCTGGAGCAGATCGGTGCCGACACCATCACCGATGAAGACAAGAAAACCACTTACTACCTGATCAAGCTGCGTACCGAGAAGAGCCACCTGGGGACCGACGCCAAGCCCCTGTTGATCATTCCGGGGATGGTCGCCACGGTAGACATCATGACAGGCAAGAAAACCATCATGAGCTACCTGCTCAAGCCGATCATGAAGGCCCGCGACGAGGCGCTGCGCGAGCGTTAAGCAGGTGCTTCGTGGCTGTGGCCTGGCGGCGCGAAAGTGCCGCAAGGCCGCCCCATGCTCGGGCACGGGCACCTTTCATATCCTTATTCTTTAAAGATATTTAAATTATTCTTCTTATGCATTTATAGTCACACCCACTGCGTACCCGTCGACCAATCGATGCGCCGCACGACTTGAACCCACACGGGAAATCCCCGTGCGTTTCTGATCGTTGCGCGCCATTGAAGTCGCGCACTGCGTGGGAGTGAACAATGCCAGCCGCCTCGAACGCCTTGTCGTCCATCGACAGCGCCCAGCCGCAAACTTTTGAAATCCGCCCGTTCTCCGGTGCCGTGGGCGCCGAGATCATCGGCCTGGACCTCGCCAAACCGGTCAACACCGAGGATTTCACCCGTATCCATCGCGCCCACCTCGACCACCACGTGCTGGTGTTCCGTGACCAGCGCATCAGCCCCCAGCAGCAGATCGACTTCAGCCGCCGTTTCGGCGAACTGCAGATCCACGTGCTCAAGCAGTTCCTGCTCGCCGGCCACCCCGAGATCCTGATCGTTTCCAACATTGTCGAGAACGGCCAGAACGTTGGCCTGGGCGATGCCGGCAAGTTCTGGCATTCGGACCTGTCGTACAAGGAACTGCCAAGCCTGGGTTCCATGCTGCATGCCCAGGAGCTGCCCAGCGAAGGCGGCGATACCCTGTTCGCCGACATGCACAAAGCCTGGGACGCCGTGCCCGAGGCCCTGCGCCGGGTGGTCGAAGGCCGCAGCGCCGCCCACTCCTACACGGCCCGTTACGCCGAGACCAAGTTCGAGGGCAACTGGCGCCCAACCCTTACCGCCGAGCAACTGGCCCAGGTGAAGGAAGTTATCCACCCGGTGGTGCGCACCCACCCGGAAAACGGCCGCAAGGCACTGTTCGTCAGCGAAGGCTTCACCACCCGCATCGTCGGCCTGCCCGAGGACGAAAGCCGAGACGTGCTGCAACAGCTGTATGCCCTGAGCGTGCTGGAGCAGAACATCTACCGCCACCAATGGCAGCCACACGACATGGTGTTCTGGGACAACCGTTCGTTGATTCACCTGGCCGCTGGCTGCCCCGCGCACCTGCGCCGAAAACTGTTCCGTACCACCATCCAGGGCGATGCCCCGTTCTGACGACTGAGGAATCCATCATGCGCAAATCCATCAGCCGCCTGGCGGCAAGTATCGGCCTGGGCGCCAGCCTGGTTGTCGGCAGCCTGGCGGCCCCCGCCGTGGCGCAAGCCGAAGGCAAGATTCGCATCGCCGAGCAGTTCGGCATCGTCTACCTGCTGCTCAACGTGGTGCGTGACCAGCAGCTGATCGAAAAACATGGCAAGGCAGAAGGCATCGACATCGAAGTCGACTGGGCCCAGCTGTCGGGCGGTGCGGCAATCAACGATGCGCTGCTGTCCGGCTCGGTGGACATCGCCGGTGCTGGCGTCGGCCCGCTGCTCACCGTGTGGGACAGAACCTACGGCCGGCAGAACGTCAAGGCCGTGGCTTCGCTGGGCAACTTCCCGTACTACCTGGTCAGCAGCAACCCCAATGTGAAGACCATCGCCGACATTTCCGACAAGGACCGCATCGCGGTACCGGCCGTGGGCGTTTCCGTGCAGTCGCGCTTCCTGCAATACGCCGCCGCGCAGCAGTGGGGCGACAAGGCGTACAACCGCCTCGACAAGTACACCCTGGCCGTGCCGCACCCGGACGCCACCGCGGCCTTGCTGGCCGGTGGCACCGAACTGAACGGGCACTTCTCCAACCCGCCGTTCCAGGACCAGGCGCTGGCCAACAAGGACGTGCACGTGGTGCTCAACAGCTACGACCTGCTCGGCCCCAACTCGCCGACCCTGCTGTTCGCCACCGAGAAATTCCGCAAGGACAACCCGAAAACCTACAAGGCCTTCATCGATGCCCTGGCCGAAGCGGCGGACTTTGCCCAGAAGGACAAAGCCGCAGCGGCAGATACCTACATCCGGGTGACCAAGGCCAAGATCGACCGCGAGGCGCTGATCAAGCTGATCGACAACCCGCAGTACGAGTTCACCGTCACGCCGAAGAACACCTACAAACTGGCCGACTTCCTGTACCGGGTAGGCGCCATCAAGCACAAGCCGGAATCGTGGAAGGACTACTTCTTCCAGGATGAACGCCCGCTGCAGGGGAGCTGACCGACCATGACCGCCCCATTGCCAGGCCACACGGCCAGCAACTTGAGCCGTGTCGCGACACCGCCCTTGCTCCAGGTGAACGACCTGAGCCTTGAATACCGCACCGCGCAGCGCGTGGTGCGGGCCACCCACCAGGTCAGCTTCGAAGTCGACCGCGCTGACCGTTTCGTGCTGCTGGGCCCCTCGGGCTGTGGCAAGTCCACCCTGCTCAAGGCCGTGGCTGGGTTCATCACTCCGCAGGAAGGGCAGATTCTGCTGCAGGGCGAACCGGTAAAGGGCCCAGGCCCCGACCGCATCGTGGTGTTCCAGGAATTTGACCAGCTGCCGCCGTGGAAAACGGTGAAAGAGAACGTGATGTTCCCGCTGCTGGTGTCTGGCCAGCTCAAGCGTGCCGAGGCCCAGGAGCGGGCCTTGCATTACCTTGAAAAGGTTGGCCTGGCGGCCTTTGCCGATGCCTATCCGCACACCCTTTCCGGTGGCATGAAGGCGCGGGTGGCGATTGCCCGGGCGCTGGCCACGCAACCGAAGATCCTGTTGATGGACGAGCCGTTCGCGGCGCTCGATGCGCTGACCCGGCGCAAGATGCAGGAAGAGCTGTTGCTGCTGTGGGAAGAGGTGCGCTTCACCTTGCTGTTCGTCACCCACTCCATCGAGGAGGCGCTGGTGGTGGGCAACCGTATCCTGTTGCTGTCGCCGCACCCAGGGCGGGTGAGGGCAGAGGTGCACAGCCACCAGTACGACCTCGGCAGCCTCGGCGCCGCGGACTTCCAGGCCAGCGCCCGGCGTATCCACCGGCTGCTGTTCGACGAGGCCGAACCCGCCGAGCCAAGCGTCGACCTGGGTTTCAACGACATCCGCATCGCCTACTGACAGGAGCTACAGCCATGACCCCTACACCTGTACGCCAGGAATACGAGGTGCAGCTGGAGCCCCTGCTCAGTGTGCCTCTTGAACGCAACCTGCCCCTGGCCCAGCGCCTGTGGCAGCACGGCTGGCTGCGCAAGGCGGTGATCCTGGTGGTGATCGCCGTGCTCTGGGAAGCCATCGCCCGTTACCAGGGCAACGACCTGCTGTTGCCAACCTTCCTGCAGACGGCGGCGGCGCTGTGGGACGGGTTGATCAGCGGTGAGTTGCCGGCCAAGGTTGGCGTATCGCTGGTGATCCTGCTCAAAGGCTACCTGCTGGGTATTGTGCTGGCCTTCGGCCTGACCAGCCTGGCGGTTTCGACCCAACTGGGGCGCGATCTGCTGGGCACGCTGACCTCGATGTTCAACCCGTTGCCGGCCATTGCCCTGCTGCCGCTGGCCCTGCTGTGGTTTGGCCTGGGCGACAACAGCCTGATCTTCGTGTTGGTGCATTCGGTGCTGTGGGCATTGGCGCTGAATACCTATGCCGGGTTTCTCGGGGTGTCGGAAACCCTGCGCATGGCCGGGCGCAACTATGGCCTGAAAGGGTTGCGGCTGGTGCTGCATATCCTGGTGCCGGCGGCACTACCATCGATTCTGTCGGGGCTGAAGATCGGCTGGGCGTTCGCCTGGCGCACGCTGATCGCTGCCGAGCTGGTGTTTGGCGCCAGCAGCGGCAAGGGCGGGTTGGGCTGGTACATCTTCCAGAACCGCAACGAGCTGTACACCGACAAGGTGTTTGCCGGGCTGGCCGTGGTGATCTTGATTGGTCTGCTGGTCGAGGGGCTGGTGTTCAATACCCTGGAGCGGCTGACCGTACGGCGCTGGGGCATGCAGCGGTAAGCCGCCGCTGACGGTGGGCCTGGTAGGAGCGAGCACAGCTCGCGATGGGCTGCGAAGCGGCCCCAACATCCTGTGCCGCGAGGCTGAAAACCTTGGGGCCGCTGCGCGCCCCATCGCGAGCTGTGCTCGCTCCTACCAGGCCAGCGTAAGCCCCCTATACTTGATATTGCGCCGCCGCATTGCTCAATGTCCGGGCAATCTCATCGCGCAAGCCAAGGGGCTGCTCGACCACCACCCCATCCCCCTGGCTGAGCACCCACCAGCGCAAGGCCCAGCCATCCTCCACCGTTGCCCGCAACCGGTGCCCCTGTTCCAGGGCCGTGAGCTGCATATCGGCGCTCAACGGTGTCTGGCGCAACTGCCGCGCCAGTGAATCACTGACCCACGCCTGCATTTCCATTCCCTCACCCGGCACCGGCTGCAGCGATTCGCCGCGCAAATAGCCCTGCAGGTCGAAATTCCCGCGCAACTCGCCCAGGGCATTGGCCGACCAGTGCCAGCCAAACGGAATGCTCTTGTCGTTGCGCTCCAGGGCAAAGATCAGCGACAGCTCGTTGAGGTCGCGCTCGACCGTGCGCTTGCTGACATTGAAGCCGACATCACGCAGGCGCCACACCAGCTCGGCACTGGTAACGCCCGGGGAGCGGCTGGGAAGCTGGCGCAGCAGCGCCCACTGACGGCTGAGGGTGGCGCGGGTCGTGGCGAACGGCAAAAGGTAACGTCCTTGTCTAGGCTTGCCGCATCAGCATGGCGGCTGGATCGGGTCATGGCAATTAGCCATAGGCCGTTCAGATCAAGTAATCCGCATTTGGTTGCCATGGGTTGAATCGTTCGCGACAGGTTTTGACGTGACGTCGCGCAGAATCACGCCTCATCACAGCCGCGGTCGGGCCTGTGGGTCGTTCAATGAGGATGAACATGTCTGCTGCCAGCAATATCCATTCGCTGCTCGCCCGCCTTCTGCCCGAGCAGGTCATTTGCCCACCGACACCTGCCGGCAGGCGGCAGCGGCTGTTCGCTGGGGTTGGCCTGCCCAGCCAGCGCACGCTGCTGGTCAACCGCCTGGACGAAGCCTCCGACCTGCAGGCGGTGTATGCCGACCTGCGCCAGCAGGCTCTGGCAGGCAGCGTGGCAGCGCTCAACGACCTGGGCTGGGTGTGGCTCAATGGCAAGTATTGGCGGGCCGATACCGTGCTGGCCGGGCACCTGTTGCGCATGGCCGCGCTGCAGGGCAGTGCGCCGGCCTGGTTCAACCTGGGGCAGCAGCATTATTTTGGCAAGGGCGTGGACACCTCCTACGTGCAGGCGGCGGAGTGCTACCGCCAGGCCTTCGAGCGCGGCATGCTGCATGCGGCGGCGGCGCTGGGCGACCTGTACGAGGAAGAGGTGTGCGATGCCGAGCTTCAATGGCAGGTGGACCTGGCCAAGGCCTACGACTGGTTCGTGCGGGGCGCGGAACGTGGCGAGGCGCGTTGCCGGTTCGAGGTGGGCTACCGGCTGTTGCACGGCCTGAGCGTGGAGGCCAACACCAAGGCGGGCCTGTACTGGCTTGAACTGGCTGCCGCGACTGGCGTGCTGCAGGCGGCCGAAGAGCTGACCGTGCATTTCAGCCAGCGCGACAGGGCACGCTACCACGACTGGCGGGACCGGGCGGTGGAGATGGGCAGCGCCCTGGCCTTGGCCATGAAGCTGGAAGACCAAGTCCAGCCCTGACACCCAAGCCTGTTACGCGCCCCTGTAGGAGCGGGCTCGCCCCGCGAAGCGGCCAGCAAAAGCAAACAAAATTTCATCAAACCACTCGGCCACCTGCAGTTGACGCAGGGGGTAGGCACAGGCGTATATTGATAGTTAGCAAACTATGAATATCCTTGGTTCCCCTCATGTCCATTGACTCCCTGCGCCTGCAAGTCAGCAGCGGCATGGTGGTTGCCGCCCGCCATTGGCGGCGCATCTGCCACAACGCCCTGACCGGCTACGGTATTTCCGAAGCCTGCGCCGCACCGCTGCTGATGATCGTGCGCCTGGGCGATGGCGTGCACCAGGTGGCCGTGGCCCAGGCCGCCGGCCTGGAAAGCCCGTCACTGGTGCGCCTGCTCGACCAGTTGTGCAAGGCTGGCCTGGTGTGCCGCAGCGAAGACCCACTGGACCGCCGCGCCAAGGCCCTGAGCTTGACCGTCGAAGGCCGTCGCCTGGCCGAAGCCATCGAAATCGAGCTGGTACGGGTGCGCCACGAGGTGCTGCAAGGCATCGCCGAGGCCGACCTGGAAGCCGCCGTGCGCGTGCTTCGGGCCTTCGAAGCCGCCGGCCTTGGCAATGCAGGCGGGGCGGCATGAACGGCTTCTTCAGCTCCGTGCCCCCGGCCCGTGACTGGTTCTACGGCGTGCGCACCTTCGGCGCGTCGATGATCGCCTTGTACATCGCCCTGTTGCTGCAACTGCCGCGCCCCTACTGGGCCATGGCCACGGTGTACATCGTTTCCAGCCCGTTCGTCGCCCCCACCAGCTCCAAGGCGCTGTACCGCGCGCTGGGCACTCTGCTGGGCGCTGCCGGGGCCATCTTCCTGGTGCCGCCGCTGGTGCAATCGCCGCTGCTGCTGAGCATCGCCATCGCGCTGTGGACCGGCACCTTGCTGTTCCTTTCGCTGAACCTGCGCACCGCCAACAACTACGTGCTGATGCTGGCCGGCTACACCCTGCCGATGATCGCCTTGGCCGTGGTCGACAACCCCACGGCGGTGTTCGATGTGGCCTCGTCCCGGGCCCAGGAAATCTGCCTGGGCATCGTCTGCGCGGCGGTGGTCGGGGCGATTTTCTGGCCGCGCCGGCTGGCCCCGGTGGTGGTGGGGGCCACGGGTAGCTGGTTCACCGAGGCGATCCGCTACAGCGACACCTACCTGGCCCGCGACGCCAGCACCGACAAGGTTGGCGGCATGCGCGGGGCGATGGTCGCCACCTTCAACTCGCTGGAGCTGATGATCGGCCAGCTCGGCCATGAAGGTGCAGGCCCGCATACCCTGAAGAACGCCCGCGAACTGCGTGGCCGCATGATCCACCTGTTGCCGGTGATCGATGCCCTGGACGACGCCCTGATCGCCTTGCAAGGCCGGGCCCCAGCCCAGTTCGCCCAACTGCAACCGGTGCTGGAGGCCGCCCGTGAATGGCTCAAGGGCACCGCCGACAGCGCCTCGGTGGCTCGCTGGGCGGCCCTGCACGAGCAGATCGACCGCTTGCAACCCGGCGCCGCGGCCCTCGACCAGCGCGCCGAGCTGCTGTTGTCCAACGCGCTCTACCGGCTGACCGAATGGGCCGACCTGTGGCAGGACTGCTGCGCCCTGCAGCATGCCCTGCGCACTGACGACGCCACGCCCTGGCGTGCGGTGTACCGCCACTGGCGCCTGGGCCGCCTGACCGCGTTCTTCGACCGCGGCCTGATGCTCTACTCGGTGGTATCCACCGTACTGGCGATCGTTGTTGCCTGCGGCCTGTGGATTGGCCTGGGCTGGAACGACGGCGCCAGTGCAGTGATTCTCGCCGCCGTGTCGTGCAGCTTCTTCGCGGCAATGGACGACCCGGCGCCGCAGATCTACCGGTTCTTCTTCTGGACCTTGATGTCGGTGATCTTCTCCAGCCTGTACCTGTTCTTGGTACTGCCCAACCTGCATGACTTCCCCATGCTGGTGCTGGCCTTTGCGGTGCCGTTCATCTGCGTCGGCACCCTGACCGTGCAGCCGCGCTTTTACCTGGGCACCTTGCTGACCATCGTCAACACCTCGACCTTCATCAGCATCCAGGGTGCCTACGACGCCGACTTCTTCGCCTTCCTCAACTCCAACCTGGCCGGCCCCGTGGGTCTGCTGTTCGCCTTCATCTGGACCTTGGTGATGCGCCCGTTCGGCGTAGAGCTTGCGGCCAAGCGCATGACCCGCTTCGCCTGGCGCGACATTGTCGAGATGACCGAGCCGGCGACCCTGGCCGAGCACCGCCAGGTGGGCGTGCAGATGCTCGACCGGCTGATGCAGCACCTGCCGCGGCTATCGCAAACCGGCCAGGACAGCGGTGTGGCGCTGCGCGACCTGCGCGTGGGGCTGAACCTGCTGGACCTGCTGGCCTACCTGCCGCGTGCCGGCCAGCAGGCCCGCGAACGCCTGGGCACGGTGATCGAGGAAGTGGGCGCCCACTACGCCGCCTGCCTGCGCGCCGGCGAGCGCCTGCACGCCCCGCCGGCGCTGCTGCGCAACATGGAGCGCGCACGCCTGGCGCTGAACCTGGATGAATTGTACGAACGCGGCGACGCCCGCACCCACCTGCTGCATGCCCTGAGCGGCCTGCGCCTGGCGCTGTTGCCGGGGGTGGAGGTGATGCTTGAGCCTGCCGAACAACCGCAACTGCCCCCTGGCCTCGACGGAGCGCCCCTGTGATCGGTGAACTGGATATCAGCGGGGTGTTCCTGCCCACGCTGCTGGTGATGATGTTTGGCACCTACCTGCTGTTCCTGGGGGTGCACGCGGTGCTGGTGCGCCTGCATTTCTACCGCCTGGTCTGGCACCGGGCGTTGTTCAACGTTGCCCTGTATGCCGTGCTGCTGGGCGCGGTCGACCACTTTTGCCGAAGCCTGATGCTGCCATGAAAAAACCTTTGCTGACCCTGGGCCGTGTGGTCCTGACCTTGCTGGTAGTGACCTTCGCCGCCGTGCTCGTGTGGCAGATGGTGGTGTACTACATGTTCGCCCCCTGGACCCGCGACGGCCATATTCGCGCCGATGTGATCCAGATCGCCCCGGATGTATCCGGGCTGATCCAGAAGGTCGAGGTGCGCGACAACCAGACCGTCAAGCGCGGCGATGTGCTGTTCACCATCGACCAGGACCGCTTCACCCTGGCCCTGCGCCAGGCCAAGGCCACCCTCGGCGAGCGCCAGGAAACCCTGGCCCAGGCCTCCCGCGAGGCGCAGCGTAACCGCAAGCTGGGCAACCTGGTGGCGGCCGAGCAGTTGGAAGAAAGCCAGTCCCGCGAGGCCCGTGCCCGTTCGGCGGTCAGCGAGGCCCAGGTGCAGGTCGATGCGGCCCAGCTGAACCTCGACCGCTCGGTGGTGCGTAGCCCAGTGGACGGTTACCTCAACGACCGCGCCCCCCGTGACCACGAATTCGTCACCGCCGGCCGCCCGGTGCTGTCGGTGGTCGACAGCGCCTCGTACCACGTCGATGGTTATTTCGAGGAAACCAAGCTTGGCGGCATTCATATCGGCGATGCCGTGGACATCCGCGTGATGGGCGACAACACCCGCCTGCGCGGCCACGTGCAGAGCTTTGCCGCCGGCATCGAAGACCGCGACCGCAGCAGCGGCGCCAACCTGCTGCCCAACGTCAACCCGGCGTTCAGCTGGGTGCGCCTGGCCCAGCGTATTCCGGTGCGCATCGCCTTCGACGAGGTGCCGGAAGATTTCCGCATGATCGCCGGGCGTACGGCGACGGTGTCGATCCTTGAGGGCCAGCGCCCATGAAACAGCTGATCCTGGCGGGGCTCTGCCTGTCCCTGGGGGCCTGCATGATGGTCGGCCCCGACTACGAAGTGCCGAAGGACGCGGCGGTGCAACGCAGCGACCTGAACGGTCCGCTGCGCCAGGACGCCGACAGCGTGGTATCGGCGCCGGTGCCCGAGGACTGGTGGCAGCTGTATCAGGATCAACGCCTCAACGAGCTGGTGCGCCAGGCGCTGAGCGCCAACACCGAGCTGCGTGTGGCCGCGGCCAACATCGCCAAGGCCCGTGCCCAGGTCGAGGTGGCCGAGTCCCAGGGCGGCTTCAACGGTGGCATCAAGGCCGGCGCCCAGCGCTTGCAAGAGTCGGGGCAGGCCTTCCTGCTGGCGGAGAAGGTGCCGGTGGCCAACGTGGGGGATGCCATCATCAGCGCCTCCTACCAGTTCGACCTGTGGGGCACGTTCAAGCGCGGCACCGAGGCTGCCAAGGCCAATGCCGATGCCGTGCAGGCCGCCGCCGACACGGCGCGCATCACCCTGGTGGCCGATGTGGTCAAGGCCTACACCCAGGTGTGCTCGGCCAACGAAGAGTTCCACATTGCCCGTGAATCGCTCGATTTGCAGGAGCAGAGCGTGAAGCTCAACCAGCGCCTGCGTGACGCTGGGCGCGGCGATGAAACCCAGGTGACCCGTTCGCAAACCCAGTTCAAGTCGCTGCGCGCCGAGCTGCCGCGCTTCAAGGCTGAGCGCGAAACCGGCCTTTACACCTTGGCAGCGCTGCTGGCCAAGCCTGTGGATAACCTGCCGGCGGGCACCGCCGATTGCGCCGAGCTGCCACACCTGAACCAGTTGGTGCCGGTCGGTGACGGCGCGGCCTTGCTCAAGCGCCGCCCCGACGTGCGCCAGGCCGAACGCCAGTTGGCAGCGGCCACTGCCGAGATCGGCGTGGCCACCGGCGCGCTGTACCCAGACATCAGCTTCGGTGCCCAGGTCGGCACCATCGGTTTCCTCAAGGACCTTGGCGACCCGTCGACCAACCGCTGGGGCTTTGGCCCACAGATCAGCTGGAGCATCCCGACCAACGGCACCCGTGCGCGCATTCGCATGGCCGAGGCCTCGACCCAGGCGGCCTTGGCGCATTTCGATGGGGTGGTGCTGAACGCCATCCGCGAAACCCAGACCCGCCTGGCCCAATACAGTGCCTTGCTGGACCGGCGTGATGCCCTGGCCGAGGCGGAGCAATCGGCCAAGGAAGCGGCGGATCAGACGCACCGGTATTACCAGGCCGGGCGCGCATCGTTCCTGGCGGATTTGCAGGCAACGCGGACCTATACCGATGTGCGGGCGCAGTTGGCGGCGGCCAATAGCCAGGTGGCGATGGGGCAGATTGGCGTGTTCCTGTCGTTGGGTGGAGGTTGGAAGGACGCAAGCAAGCGGTGAGTTTGCCGGTTCTGCCGAAGCAACTGGGCTGCGGACCATCATTTTTGCCAGTAGCAACAATCGTTCAGCTCATGCAGTCTGTGGACAAACCCCTACGCAGTCGCTGACATGGATATTTCACTTAAAGGCAACGTCGATGGAAGCCGTTTGCTGGCGGTTGAAAAGCATGGATCGGTTCTCAGTGTACTGGTTGCTTCGCAGCCTAATCCCTTGGCGTATTCGCCCTATGGGCACCGGCACCCCGCAAGTGGCTTGCTTAGCCTGTGCAGCTTCAATGCCGAGTACCAGGATCCGGTAACCGGCCATTATCTGCTTGGGACGGGATACCACCGGGCGTTCAATCCGGTATTGATGCGGTTCAACAGCCCAGACAGCTGGAGCCCGTTTGGTGATGGTGGAATCAATTGCTACGGCTATCTTGCTGGCAATCCCGTAAATGCTACAGACCCCTCAGGCCATGTAAAAGCTGTTCCGTTCACTGGGAAAGGCCGCCTGTTGGGTAAAAACACCTTATATTTTGAAACGTTAGAGGCGGGCAAGAAGTTCGGCAACCTTGACCTGCATGGCGATAACGAGCTTGCTCTTTTTGATGGTCGTGTCCTGGATGGAAAAGCGTTGAAAATTGCGTTGACACAGAAGAGCGTTGAGCTTTCGGATCTGGATTCATTCAGGATTATCTCGTGTCACTCTGCTGATGGCGATAATCCTTTGGCGCGGCAGTTCGCAGAGGCTTCCAAGCTCCCCACTATTGGGTTTCGGGGAAGAGTTTCCCCGACGGATGGCAGGTTCAAGAGGCCCAATCGGGGCTCAGATGTAGTGGATATATCGGATTACTCTATCGCTACTAAAAATCCTTATAAAAAGCATCATCCCGAATATCCGCATTTCGCTTATTCTCCGCAGATATTCGAACCTACCCCTCCTGTAAACCGCTTACCCCAAAAAAAGAAGGACGTCAGACGCTAATTATGGCGGGGCAAGCTCCTCGACGCCGCCCGTTTAAGTTGAGGTTTTCATGAAATCCACGCTTGCCTCTTGAGCGAAGCAAAGTGGAAGTGAACAATGTTCTCTTTCGCATTCCTTCCGAGAGTGGCCATGAAAACCCGTTTCCCTCTGCTCGCCTGGCTGCCGGCAATTCTGCTGGGCCCGGTGCTGGCGCTGTGCAGTGCCCTGGCGCAGGCCGAGGCGCCTGTCGAGGCCGCCAAGGCCCTGCACTTGCTCGACTACATTGGCGTCGACTACCCCGATACCGTGCAGGGCGGCAAGGTGACCGACGATGGCCAGTACCGCGAACAGCAAGCGCTCGGCGCGACGCTGGCCGACTTGGTCAAAGGCCTGCCGGCCAATGCTGAACAAGCCGGGCTGGCCCAAGGCGTGCAGGCACTGCGCCAGGCCATCGAGCAGCGCCAGGATGGCGCCGTGGTGGCCAGGCAGGCGCGCCAGCTGGGCGCGCGCCTGGCCGTGGCCTACGAGGTCAGCCAGGCTCCGGTGATTACCCCAGACCCGGCCCGCGGCGCCTCGCTTTACGCGCAGAACTGCGCCATCTGCCATGGCGATACCGGCGCCGGTGACGGCCCGGCGGGCGTAGGCTTGGAACCCGCGCCCAGCAACCTGCGCGAGGTCAAACGCCTCGACCAGTTGAGCCTGTTCGACCTCTACAACACCCTGGCCCTGGGCATCGATGGCACCGAGATGCCGTCGTTCGCCGACCAGTTGGACGAGCGCCAGCGTTGGGACGTGGCCGCCTACATCGCAAGCTTCAGCGCCAAGCCTGAGGCGGCCAAGGGCGACAAGACCTGGAACATCGCCGACCTGGCCCGCCAGACCCCGGCCGAAGTCGCCGCCAATGAAGGCGCCGGCGTGGTCGAGGCGTTCCGTGCCCAGCGCGCCCAGCCGCCGCAGGTCAAGCGTGGCCCGGCGCAGTTGCTCGACTACACCGCCAGCACCCTCGACAAGAGCCTGGCGGCCTACCGTGCAGGCGACCACGACCAGGCCTACGACCTGTCGGTGGCTGCCTACCTGGAAGGCTTCGAGCTGGTCGAAAGCTCGCTGGACAACATCGATGCCGAAGCGCGCAAAAGCACTGAAAAGTCCTTGATGGCCTACCGCCAGTCGCTGCAAGACGGCCTGCCGCTCGCCCAGGTTGAACAACGCCTGAGCGAAGCGAAAACCAAGCTCGACCAGGCCGCCAAACTGCTGGGCAGCGACGGCCTGAGCTGGTCGCTGAGTTACATTTCCGGCCTGCTGATTCTGCTGCGTGAAGGCCTTGAAGCCATTCTGGTGCTGGCAGCGATCCTGGCCTTCCTGCGCAACACCGGCCAGCAGTCGGCGGTGCGCAGCGTCAACATCGGTTGGGGCCTCGCGCTGGTTGCCGGCTTCGCCACCTGGGCCCTGGCGGCCTACGTGATCGACGTGGGCGGTGCCCAGCGCGAGCTGCTTGAAGGTTGCACGGCACTGTTTGCTGCGGTGATGGTGCTGTGGCTGGGCGTGTGGATGCACGACCGCCGGCATGCCGCCGCCTGGCAGGACTACATCAAGAGCAGCCTGGTGAGCGGCGGCGGGCGCTTCGGCTTTGCAATGCTGGCGTTCTTCTCGGTGTACCGTGAACTGTTCGAAGTGATCCTGTTCTACGAAACCCTGTGGCTGCAGGCGGGGCCTGCAGGCCATCAAGCCGTGCTGGCCGGTGGCGCGACGGCGCTGGTGCTGCTGGTGGGCCTGGCGTGGGTGATTCTGCGTGGGTCGGCGAAGCTGCCGCTGTCGCTGTTCTTCAGCATCAACGCCGGGCTGCTGTGTGCCTTGTCGGTGGTATTCGCCGGGCATGGCGTGAAAGCGCTGCAGGAGGCCGGCGTGCTGGGCACCCGGCCGGTGGCGTTCTTCGAGTTCGACTGGCTGGGGATTCACCCCGACCTGTATTCGCTGAGCGCGCAGGCGGTGGCGTTGTTGGCCATTGTGGTGTTGTATGGGCGTAGTCGCCTGGCCGAGAAGCGCCGGGCTGCCGTTTAGGTATTGATGCTGCTGGCCTCTTCGCGGGGCAAGCCCGCTCCTACAGGCATTTCGCCGTCTCAATGTAGGAGCGGGCTTGCCCCGCGAAAGGGCCGGTGCAGAAAAAAGAGATTGAGCTGAATGCGCATCTGGATCGACGCCGACGCCTGCCCCAAGGCAGCCAAGGACCTGATCGTCAAATTCGCCCTCAAGCGCCAGCTTGAAGTGGTGATGGTGGCCGGCCAGGCCGTGGCCAAACCGGCCTTCGCCATTGTTCGCCTGATCGTGGTGCCCAGCGGCATGGACGCCGCCGACGACTACCTGGTCGAACACGCCGTGCCCGGCGAACTGGTGATCTGCAGCGACGTGCCGCTGGCCGACCGGCTGATCAAGAAAGGCGTGGCCGCCCTCGACCCGCGCGGCCGCGAATTCGATGAACGCAACATGGGCGAGCGCCTGGCCGTGCGCAACCTGTTCACCGAGCTGCGCGAGCAAGGCCAGGTCGGAGGCGGGCAGGCGCCCTATGGCGAGCGCGAGAAGCAGGCGTTCGCCAATGCCCTGGACCGTATCCTCACCCGCCTGAGCAAGGGCTGATCATTCCCCTTCGTGGGTCAGTTCCAGCACCCGGTCTACCAGCTTGTAGATGCCACTGGCCGCTTCGCTGATCGACTTGGCCACCATGTAGGCTGGCGTGGTCACCAGCTTGCGCTGGCTGTCTTCGACGATGTCATGCACATCGCACTCCTGGTGCTTGCCGCCCATCTTTTCCACCGCTGCCGCCGTGCCGGCATCGTTGCCGATGGTGCAGAGCACGCCTGGGCCATAGATTTTCGCGGCCAGCGCCGGCGAAATGCAGATCAGCCCCACCGGCTTGCAGGCTTCGGCAAAGGCTTCGGCCAGCGCCAGCACATCCGGGTTCACACTGCACTCGCTGCCTTCCACGGCAAAGTTGGACAGGTTTTTCGCCGCGCCGAAACCGCCCGGTACGATCAACGCATCGAAATCCTCGGCCCGGGCTTCACGAATATCCTTCACCTCGCCCCGGGCAATGCGCGCCGATTCGGTCAGCACATTGCGCGACTCGGGCATTTCCTGGCCGGTCAGGTGGTCGATCACCTGCAGTTGCGCGATGTTCGGCGCAAAGCACTGCACCTGCGCGCCGCGCTGGTCCAGGCGCAGCAGGGTGATCACGCTTTCGTGGATTTCGGCCCCGTCGTACACACCGCAACCGGAAAGAATCACCGCTACTTTCTTGGTCATGCTCATCACTCCATTATCGAGGCGCTAAATGTCCTCTAGTTTGGCAGATGTGGCCATAGGGGTTGCGGCGGGCGCATCCTAATCTCTGTGGATAACCCTCGCGAGCGTTGCCCATGGACCTGATTCTGCTGGCGGTGCCGTTCTTCTTCGTGCTGATCGCGCTGGAGCTGATCGCTGACCGCGTGCGCGGCCAGCGCAACTTCACCCTGGCCGATTCGATCAACAGCCTCAGCACCGGGGCGCTGTCTACCAGCACGGGCCTGCTGACCAAAGGGGTAGGGCTGCTGACCTATAGCGTCGCCTGGGAGCACCTGGCGCTGCTGCGCCTGCCCCCGCATGCGCTGTGGGTGTGGCTGCTGGCGTTCGTGCTGTACGACCTGTGCTACTACTGGCTGCACCGCCTGGGCCATGAGCGCAACGTGCTGTGGGCGGCGCATTCGGTGCACCACCAGAGCGAGGAGTACAACCTCACCACCGCCCTGCGCCAGACCAGCAGTGGTTTCATCTTCTCGTGGGTGTTCTACCTGCCGCTGGCGCTGCTGGGCGTGCCGCCGCTGGTGTTCATCACCGTGGCGTCGCTGAACCTGCTGTACCAGTTCTGGGTGCACACCCGGCACATCCCCAAGCTGGGCTGGCTTGAGTGGCTGTTGATCACGCCGTCCAACCATCGCGTTCACCATGCGCAGAACCCTGTCTATTTGGATCGTAACTACGGCGGTGTGTTCATCTTCTGGGACCGCCTGTTTGGCACGTTCAAGGAAGAAGACCCGGCCGAGCCGGTGGTGTTTGGGGTGACCACGCCCCTGGCCAGCTGGAACCCGCTGTGGGCCAATGTGCAGTTCTACGCCCAGCTGTGGGACGACGCCCGCCGCACTCGCCGCTGGCAGGACAAGCTGCGCCTCTGGTTCATGCCCACCGGCTGGCGCCCGGCCGATGTCGCGGCAGGTTATCCACAGGCGAAGCAGAACCTGGCGCGGTTTCGCAAGTTCGAGGTGGCCCTGGGCCGGGCGTGGCAGGTGTATGTGGTGCTGCAGTTCAGCGTCTACATTGCGCTGGGCAGTTACCTGATGGATGTGGCGGGGCGCGCGCCGGCCGCCGCGCTGGTACTGGGCTGGGCGCTGATGGCGTTTGGCTTGTTCGTGCTCGGAGCGGCCTTGGAGAATCGGCGCTGGGCAGCGCGCCTGGAAGTGGCGCGCCTGCTGTTGTTGGCGCCGGCGCTGTACCTGGCCGGCAGCCTGGGCTTAGCGGTGGTCGTGCCCGTGTTCTGGCTGTTTCTCGGGGGCTACTGGCTGCTCAGCTTTGCTGGGCTGTTCGTCTGCTGCCGCGCGGCGCTCGGCGCGGATGGTACGAAAACGCCGGCGCAGCCACAGCAGCACGCCGAGCAGCAGCAGGCCGCCGAGCACCCATAGCTCGTATTTCTTGATGCTGCCCAGCATGCCTTCAAGGATGGCGCCGAAGTGGTAGGCCGCCAGGCCCAACGCCAGGGCCCATACCGCAGCGCCGATGCCGTTGAGCAGCAGGTAGCGCCGTGGCGGGTAGCCGGAAAGGCCGATGGCCACCGGCATCACGGTGCGCAGGCCATAGACGAAGCGGAAGCTCAGTACCCAGATGTCCGGGTGGCGGCGAATGTGTTCCAGTGCGCGGTCGCCCATGGCCTGCCAGCGCGGTTTGCGGGCGAGGATCTTGCGCCCGTGACGGCGGCCCATGAAGTACCACAGCTGGTCACCGGCATAGCTGCCGCAAAAGGCCACCAGGACCACCAGCTTGATGTCCATGTATTCGCGAAACGCGAGAAACCCTGCAAGTACCAGGATGGTCTCGCCTTCGAAGAAGGTGCCTAGAAAAAGGGCAAAGTAGCCGAAATCCTGCAGGAATTGTTGGAGCATTTTCTGAGGTGCTGGCGAAATGAACGCGCAGCCTACCCCTTCGCGCGGATTCGTGAAAGTGTCCAAATGTGTCTCGACGTGAACAATTCCTACACGGACAATACCGACAGCCTCAAGTCGCGGCTTGCGCGAAGCTGTAACACGCCCGTCATAATGGACGCTTATCTTGCCGCTCAATTGATCATAGGGCGTTAACGTCCTCAGGAACGTCAGATGAATAATGAAGTGCTAACCCCTGTCGCGATCAAGGATGCCCAGGCCATCCCCGAAGAGCTGGTGCAAACCCCGCCGGACCTGCCCGAGGTTCCGGAGCCGGTGGTCGAGGCTCCAGCCCCGGCCCCTGCGCCAACGCCCGCCGTCGCAGCGCCGAGCCTGGACGACAGCAGCCTGTACATTCATCGCGAGCTGTCGCAGCTGCAGTTCAACATCCGCGTGCTGGAACAGGCGCTGGACGAGTCCTACCCGCTGCTCGAACGCCTCAAGTTCCTGCTGATTTTCTCCAGCAACCTCGACGAGTTCTTCGAGATCCGCGTTGCCGGCCTGAAGAAGCAGATCAACTTCGCCCGCGAACTGGCCGGTGCCGATGGCCTGCAGCCCAGCCAGGCACTGGCGCGGATCAGCGAGCTGGTGCACATCGAGGTGGAGCGCCAGTACGCGATCCTCAACGACGTGCTGCTGCCTGAGCTTGAAAAGCACGCCATTCGCTTCATTCGCCGCCGTTACTGGACGCCCAAGCTCAAGGCCTGGGTGCGCCGTTACTTCCGCGACGAGATCGCGCCGATCATCACCCCGATCGGCCTCGACCCAACCCACCCGTTCCCGTTGCTGGTGAACAAGAGCCTGAACTTCATCGTCGAGCTCGAAGGTGTGGACGCCTTTGGCCGCGACTCGGGCCTGGCGATCATCCCGGCACCGCGCCTGCTGCCGCGGGTGATTCGTGTGCCGGAAGAGGTGGGCGGCGCAGGCGACAACTACGTGTTCCTGTCGTCGATGATCCATGCCCATGCCGATGACCTGTTCCAGGGCATGAAGGTCAAGGGCTGCTACCAGTTCCGCCTGACCCGAAACGCCGACCTGGCGCTGGACTCCGAAGAGGTCGACGACCTCGCCCGCGCCCTGCGCGGCGAGCTGTTCTCGCGCCGCTATGGTGACGCCGTGCGCCTGGAAGTGGCCGACACCTGCCCGAAACACCTGTCGGACTACCTGCTCAAGCAGTTCAGCCTGAGCGAGAGCGAGCTGTACCAGGTCAACGGCCCGGTCAACCTGACCCGCCTGTTCAGCATCACCGGCCTGGACAGCCACCCGGAGCTGCAGTACACGCCGTTCACCCCGGCTATCCCCAAGCTGCTGCAGAACGCCGACAACATCTTCAGCGTAATCGGCAAGCAGGACATCCTGCTGATGCACCCGTTCGAGTCCTTCACCCCGGTGATCGACCTGCTGCGCCAGGCCGCCAAGGACCCGCACGTGCTCGCCGTGCGCCAGACCCTGTACCGCTCCGGGGCCAACTCGGAAATCGTCGACGCCCTGGTGGACGCGGCGCGTAACGGCAAGGAAGTCACCGCGGTGATCGAGCTGCGGGCACGCTTCGACGAAGAGTCCAACCTGCAGATGGCCAGCCGCCTGCAGGCGGCCGGTGCGGTGGTGATCTACGGGGTGGTGGGCTTCAAGACCCACGCCAAGATGATGCTGATTCTGCGCCGCGAGCAGGGCGAGATCGTTCGCTATGCGCACCTGGGTACCGGCAACTACCACGCCGGCAACGCCCGCTTGTACACCGACTACAGCCTGCTGACCTCCGATGACGCCCTCACCGAGGACGTCGGCAAGCTGTTCAGCCAGCTGATCGGCATGGGCAAGACCCTGCGCATGAAGAAGCTGCTGCACGCGCCGTTCACCCTGAAGAAAGGCATGCTCGACATGATTGCCCGGGAAACCCAGTTCGCCCTGGACGGCAAGCCTGCGCACATCATCGCCAAGTTCAACTCGCTGACCGATGCCAAGGTCATCAAGGCGCTGTACAAGGCCAGCCAGTCAGGCGTGAAGATCGACCTGGTGGTGCGTGGCATGTGCTGCCTGCGCCCGGGTATCCCGGGGGTGTCGCACAACATCCAGGTGCGCTCGATCATCGGCCGCTTCCTGGAGCACACGCGGGTGTTCTACTTCCTCAACGGCGGCGAAGAGCAGATCTACCTGTCCAGCGCCGACTGGATGGAGCGCAACCTCGACAAGCGCGTGGAAACCTGCTTCCCGGTGGAAGGCAAGAAATTGCTGCTGCGGGTGAAGAAGGAGCTTGAGGGCTACCTGACCGACAACACCCACGCCTGGACCCTGCAGCCAGACGGCCGCTACGTGCGTAGCAGCCCGACCGGCAACCAGAACCCGCGCAGTGCCCAGGCGACCCTGCTGGAGCGCCTGAGCAACCCGGTCCTCAACGTACGCTGAGGACGAAGCCGACCCGGGCCAGCCACTCCGCCTCGTTGGCGAAGTCGGCCTGGGTCAGCTGGTTGTTTTCCAGCCAGCCATCAGGGAACACCACGTCAAGGCTGTCTTCACCGGCCTTGAGTTCCACCTTCGGCATCTGCTGGGTGCCACGGATGTGGTGGAACAGGATGGCAAAGCGCAGCAGCACGCACAGGCGAATCAGCTGCACGGCTTCGTCACCGAACTCGGCGAACTTGTCCTTGGGGATGTTGCGACGGTGGCCACGCACCAGCAGGGCCATCATCTGCTGCTCTTCCCGCGAGAACCCGGCAAGGTCGGAGTGCTCGATCAGGTAAGCGCCATGCTTGTGGTAGTGGTAATGGGCGATATCCAGGCCAATTTCGTGGATTTTCGCAGCCCAGCCCAGCAAATCGCGCCAATTTCCGTTTTGTAGCCCCCATGCCTCGGCCACTTGGTCGAAGGCATGCAGCGCCTTGCGCTCAACGCGCGCAGCCTGGCCCTGGTCGGCGTGGTAGCGCTCCATCAACGAATTGAGGGTGCGCTCGCGCACGTCTTCATGGTGGTGACGGCCAAGCAGGTCGAACAGCACGCCTTCACGCAGGGCGCCGTCGCAGTGGTCCATGCGCTGCAGCTCCAGGGCGTCGAAGATCGCCTCGAGAATCGCCAGGCCCGCGGGGAAGATGGTGCGCCGGTCGGGTTTGACGCCGTCGAAGTCGATCTTGTCGACCTCGCCAAGCTTGAAGATCTTGCGCTTGACCCAGGCCAGGCCCTCGGCGTTCACCTCGCCGTTGCCAAGGCCGCCGGCCTTGATCGCGGCACCAATGGCGCGGATGGTACCGGACGAGCCGATGGCCTCGTCCCAGGTCAGGCGGTGCAGGCCGTTCTCGATGCTCATCAGCTCCAGGCGCGCGGCGGTGTAGGCCTGGGCGTAGCGCGCCGGGGTGATCTTGCCGTCGCGGAAGTAGCGCTGGGTGAAGCTCACGCAGCCCATCTGCAGGCTTTCGCGCAGCAGCGGCTCGAAACGTTGGCCAATGATGAATTCGGTGCTGCCGCCGCCGATGTCGGCGACCAGGCGCTTGCCGGGGGTGTCGGCCAGGGTGTGCGACACCCCGAGGTAGATCAGGCGCGCTTCTTCACGGCCGGAAATGACCTCCACCGGGTGGCCGAGGATGGCCTCGGCGCGCTGGATGAATTCGTTGCGGTTGCGGGCTTCGCGCAGGGCGTTGGTGCCCACGATGCGCACCGAGCCTGCCGGCATGCCGTTGATCAGCTGGGCAAAGCGCTTGAGGCACTCCAGGCCCCGCTCCATGGCTTCTTCGCTGAGCTTGCGCTCTTCGTCGATGCCGGCGGCCAGTTGAACCTTTTCGCCCAGGCGCTCGAGAATACGGATCTCGGTATGGTGAGCCTTGGCCACGACCATGTGGAAACTGTTCGAGCCCAGGTCGATGGCGGCGATCAGGGACAGGTTCTTCGCGGAGGTATGCGGCATTCTGTGTGTTCTCGGTCGGTAACCCGGCAATCGTGCCACGATCCTTGGCTGACGCCAACGCGCACCACACCGGGCCTTGATGCAAGGCAATGTGCCATTCGATGCTATGACACTTGTGTGACAGTTTCGATTCGTGGCGTCTTGCACAACTATAGTTACACTCAATCGTCCGTGACTTCCTGTAGGGCCTGGGTGCGGCTATCATGGGCCACGTTTTTTTGCTTACGACCCTGGAGATATCCATGAGCAGCGATCTGATCAAACACGTCACCGACGCTACCTTCGAAGCCGAAGTCCTGAAGGCCGAAGGCGCAGTACTGGTGGACTACTGGGCTGAATGGTGCGGTCCATGCAAGATGATCGCTCCGGTTCTGGACGACATCGCCGCTGAATACGAAGGCAAGGTGACCATCGCCAAGCTGAACATCGACGAGAACCAGGAAACCCCGGCCAAGAACGGTGTGCGTGGCATCCCGACCCTGATGCTGTTCAAGAACGGCAACGTCGAAGCCACCAAGGTCGGCGCCCTGTCGAAGTCGCAGCTCAAGGCGTTCCTCGACGCCAGCCTGTGATGCGATGAGAAAAAACCCCGCGAAAGCGGGGTTTTTTTTGCCCATGGGGCACCATTTACCCGGTCAAAACCACTAGACGTTGAAAAAAGCAAGTGTTACATTCGGCCTCGCACTGACATTCTAGTGCCCTCTACATGCCGTCGCCGAAGCATCCCCAATTCGAATCAGTACGCGATCCTGTCGCCATCTAGCGGCGCGGCCTCATTAAGCCAATGCTTAATTCTCCCTTCTTACATGATTACGTCACTCCCCTTATGAACCTGACTGAACTCAAGCAAAAGCCGATTACCGATCTTTTGGAAATGGCCGAACAGATGGGCATCGAAAACATGGCCCGTTCGCGCAAACAGGACGTGATTTTCGCCCTGCTGAAGAAGCACGCGAAAAGCGGCGAAGAGATCTCGGGTGACGGCGTGCTGGAGATTCTCCAGGATGGTTTCGGTTTCCTGCGTTCGGCTGATGCGTCCTACCTGGCCGGCCCCGACGACATCTACGTCTCGCCTAGCCAGATCCGCCGTTTCAACCTGCGCACCGGCGACACCATCGTCGGCAAGATCCGCCCGCCGAAGGAAGGGGAGCGTTACTTCGCCCTGCTGAAGGTCGACACCATCAACTTCGACCGCCCGGAAAACGCGAAGAACAAGATCCTGTTCGAAAACCTGACGCCGCTGTTCCCGAACAAGCGCCTGAAGATGGAAGCCGGTAACGGCTCCACCGAAGACCTCACTGGCCGTGTCATCGACCTGTGCGCCCCCATCGGCAAAGGCCAGCGTGGCCTGATCGTCGCGCCGCCGAAAGCCGGTAAGACCATCATGCTGCAGAACATCGCGGCGAACATCACCCGTAACAACCCCGAGTGCCACCTGATCGTCCTGCTGATCGACGAGCGCCCGGAAGAAGTGACCGAAATGCAGCGCACCGTGCGCGGCGAAGTGGTTGCCTCGACCTTCGACGAGCCGCCAACCCGCCACGTGCAGGTTGCCGAAATGGTCATCGAGAAGGCCAAGCGCCTGGTTGAGCACAAGAAAGACGTGGTCATCCTGCTGGACTCCATCACCCGTCTGGCCCGTGCCTACAACACCGTGATCCCAAGCTCCGGCAAGGTGCTCACCGGTGGTGTCGACGCCCATGCCCTGGAGAAGCCAAAGCGCTTCTTCGGCGCTGCGCGTAACATCGAGGAAGGCGGTTCGCTGACCATCATCGCCACCGCGCTGGTAGAAACCGGCTCGAAGATGGACGAAGTGATCTACGAAGAGTTCAAGGGTACCGGCAACATGGAGCTGCCCCTGGACCGCCGCATCGCCGAGAAGCGTGTGTTCCCGGCCATTAACATCAACCGCTCCGGCACCCGCCGCGAAGAGCTGCTGACCGCCGACGACGAACTGCAGCGCATGTGGATTCTGCGCAAACTGTTGCACCCGATGGATGAGATCGCCGCCATCGAGTTCCTGGTCGACAAGCTCAAGCAGACCAAGACCAACGACGAGTTCTTCCTGTCGATGAAGCGCAAGTAAGCGTTTCAGGCTGGAATTGATTGGGGCTGCTTTGCAGCCCATCGCGAGCTTTGCTCGCTCCTACAGGGTTTCACCGCCCTCGTAGGAGCGAGCACCGCTCGCGATGGGTCGCGAAGCGGCCCCAACTCATTTTTGCCCCAACCAACGCCCGAACGGCGCTACACTCTGCACCCCGACCGATACGGCCAACACGAGGCTCATGCATGCAGTATCGCGATTTGCGCGACTTCATCCGTGGCCTGGAACAGCGCGGTGAACTCAAGCGCATCCAGGTTCCGATTTCCCCCGTCCTGGAAATGACCGAGGTCTGCGACCGCACCCTGCGCGCCAAGGGCCCGGCGTTGCTGTTCGAAAAGCCCACTGGCTTCGATATCCCGGTGCTGGGCAACCTGTTCGGTACGCCAGAGCGCGTGGCCATGGGCATGGGCGCCGAGTCGGTCGACGAGTTGCGCGAAATCGGCAAGCTGCTGGCGTTCCTCAAGGAGCCCGAGCCGCCGAAGGGCCTGAAGGACGCTTGGTCCAAGCTGCCGATCTTCAAGAAGGTCGTGTCGATGGCGCCAAAGGTGGTCAAGGACGCGGTGTGCCAGGAAGTGGTGATCGAGGGCGACGATGTCGACCTCGGCCAGTTGCCGATCCAGCATTGCTGGCCGGGCGATGTGGCGCCGCTGATCACCTGGGGCCTCACCGTTACCCGTGGCCCGAACAAGGACCGCCAGAACCTGGGTATCTACCGCCAGCAGGTCATCGGCCGCAACAAGGTAATCATGCGCTGGCTGAGCCACCGTGGCGGCGCGCTGGATTACCGCGAATGGTGTGAGAAGAACCCAGGCCAGCCGTTCCCGGTTGCCGTGGCCCTGGGCGCCGACCCGGCCACCATCCTCGGCGCCGTGACCCCGGTGCCCGACACCCTCTCCGAGTACGCCTTTGCCGGCCTGCTGCGGGGCAACCGCACCGAGCTGGTGAAGTGCCGTGGCAGCAACCTGCAGGTGCCGGCCACTGCCGAGATCATTCTCGAAGGGGTCATCCACCCGGGCGAAATGGCGCCGGAAGGCCCCTATGGCGACCACACCGGCTACTACAATGAAGTGGACAGCTTCCCGGTGTTCACCGTCGAACGCATCACCCACCGGCACAAGCCGATCTACCACAGCACCTACACCGGCCGGCCGCCGGATGAGCCGGCGATCCTCGGTGTGGCGCTGAACGAAGTGTTCGTGCCCATCCTGCAGAAGCAGTTCCCGGAAATCGTCGATTTCTACTTGCCGCCCGAAGGCTGCTCCTACCGCATGGCGGTGGTGACCATGAAGAAGCAGTACCCAGGCCACGCCAAGCGCGTGATGCTGGGTGTGTGGTCGTTCCTGCGACAGTTCATGTACACCAAGTTCGTTATCGTGACCGACGACGACATCAACGCCCGCGACTGGAACGATGTTATCTGGGCCATCACCACGCGCATGGACCCCAAGCGTGATACGGTGATGATCGACAACACGCCGATCGACTACCTGGACTTCGCGTCGCCGGTATCGGGGCTGGGGTCGAAGATGGGCCTGGATGCCACCCACAAGTGGCCGGGCGAGACTACACGCGAATGGGGCCGGGTCATCGTCAAGGACGAGGCCGTCACCCGCCGTATCGATGAGCTGTGGGATCAGTTGGGAATAGATTGATGCAGGTAACGTTGCAGCCGTCCGGGGCGGTGCTGGCGCTCGAACCCGGGGAACGGATCCTGGATGGAGCGCGGCGGCTGGGCTATGACTGCCCGAACAGCTGCCGCAATGGCAATTGCCATGTTTGCGCCGCGTTGCTGGTCGAAGGAAAGGTGCGCCAGAACGGCGAAGTCCGTGACCATGGCGAGTTGTTCACCTGCATTGCCGAACCGCTGGAGGACTGCGTGTTGCTCTGGGATGGTGTGCTCGCCCTGGGCGAGCTGCCAGTGCGCAAGCTGGCGTGCACGGTCAGTGAGTGCGTCGAGGTCGGTGGCGACGTCTGGCGCGTGCGCCTGCGCGCACCTGCCGGCAAGCCGCCGCGCTACCACGCCGGGCAGTACCTGATGATCGAGCGTGAAGGTGGCAAGCCAGCCGCCTTCTCGCTGGCCTCGGCTCCGCACAGCGGGCGTGACCTGGAGCTGCACGTGCTGGGCCGCGAAGCCAGCGCATTGCAGCTGCTGACGCAGTTGCAGCGCGAGCGTGTCGCGCGCATCGAGCTGCCGTTTGGCGATACCCACCTGGCAGAGCTGCCCGACGGGCCGCTGGTGCTGATTGCCGCGGGCACCGGCATGGGCCAGATGCACAGCCTGGTCGAGCACTGCCGCGCCCAGGGCTTCAAGCACCCGGTGCACCTGTACTGGGGCGTGCGCCGCCCGGAAGACTTCTACGCCATCGAGCACTGGGACGAGTGGCAGCGTTTGCCCAATCTGTTCCTGCACAAAGTGGTCAGTGACCTGTGTGATTGGGAAGGGCGCTGCGGGATGTTGCACGAGGCGGTGTGCGAGGACGTTCAGAACCTCAATGCCGTGCACGTGTATGCCAGCGGCTCGCCGAACATGGTGTACGCCACCCTCGACGCCTTGGTCGAGGCCGGTATGGACGCGCACCGCATGCGCGCCGATGTGTTCGCCTACGCCCCACGTGGTTAATAACCGAAGTTTGAAGTAGTGGGTATAAGGCGGTGATTGTTACCGCCTTGGCCATTAACTTTCTCTGCCCTCGAAACAGTACTTTCCAGTCGTCGGAACTGAGCATGAAACTCTGTTAATGGGACTTGAGCATTGCCACCTTTCTATCCTATGGTTACTGCAAGCGCCCATGACGCGGCGGCGCAGGCCGCGTCGCTGGTGGCTCCTGCTTTATGCGTAGTACACAGGGAATAATGGCGGCAGCTTATGTCGGCACTTGAAAGTTTGTCCTGGAAAGTTTCCTACCCTCCGACGCTCGACTTCGGTCAACAACTGACCCGTGAGCAACTGTTCACCTCCATGCAGTCGACCATGGCGCGTCATCAGGGCGGGCCGGTGTGGCTGTTTGCCTATGGTTCATTGATCTGGCGCCCGGAGTGCAACTCGGTGGAGCGCCAGCGTGCGCGGGTACATGGTTATCACCGGGGGTTGTACCTGTGGTCGCACGAGCACCGCGGCACGCCGGAAATCCCCGGCCTGGTGTTCGGGCTGGACCGCGGCGGTTCCTGCAGCGGCTTTGCCTATCGGCTGGAGGAGAGCAACCTCGATGATTCGCTGATGGCGCTGTGGCAACGGGAGATGCCCTATCCGGCGTACCGGCCGCATTGGCTCAGTTGCCGGTTGGGGGATGGCAGCAAGGTGCAGGCGCTCGGTTTCGTGCTGGAGCGGCATCTGCCGTGCTATGCGGGGAATTTGCCGGATACCTTGCTGAGCCAGATTCTGGCCAGTGCCAAGGGGCGTTATGGCACCACGCAGGATTACGTCGAACAGACTCTGAACGCGCTGCGCACCCACCAGATGCCCGATCGCAACCTGGAGGCACGCTTCAAGCGCTGCCGCGGCTAACCCCGTTGCCTCACACGGTCCCCCGTAGGAGCGAGCGCAGCTCGCGATGGGCTGCAGTGCAGCCCCGGCGATATCGGCTGTGAAGCTGAAAACCCTGGGCCGCTTCGCGCCCCATCGCGAGCTACGCTCGCTCCTACCAGGGGTGCCGCGGCTGGGCCTGGCCTACTTGGCCAGAACCACCAACTTACCCACAGCCTTGCGCTGGGCCAGCTGTTCAATCGCAGCCCCCGCCTCGGCCAGTGGATAAGTCTGCGACACCAGCGGCTTCAACTTGCCTTCGGCATGCCAGGCAAACAGCTGCTGGAAGTTCGCCGCATTGTCCTGCGGCTGGCGCTGGGCAAAGGCGCCCCAGAACACCCCTAGCACCGCAGCGCCCTTGAGCAGCACCAGGTTGGCCGCCATCTGCGGGATGTTGCCGCTGGCAAACCCCACCACCAGCAGCCGCCCTTGCCACGCCAGCCCGCGCACGGCCTGGTCGAACAGCTGGCCACCCACCGGGTCGTAGATCACATCCACGCCCTGGCCGCCGGTCAGGCGCTTGATCTCCTCCTTGAGGCTGGCCTGGCTGTAGTCGATCAACTCATCGGCGCCGGCAGCCTTGGCCACGGCAAGCTTTTCCGCGCTGCTGGCCGCGGCAATCACTTTTGCACCCATGGCCTTGCCGATTTCCACCGCCGCCAGGCCGACGCCGCCGGAAGCCCCCAGCACCAGCAGGGTTTCCCCTGGCTGCAACTGGCCGCGCTGCTTGAGTGCATGCATCGAGGTGCCGTAGGTCATGCCGAAGGCCGCAGCGGTGGCGAAATCCATGCTCTGGGGAATCGGCATCAGGTTGTAATGCGGCACCGCTACCTGCTCGGCGAACGCCCCCCAGCCAGTCAGGGCCATGACCCGGTCGCCCACCTTGAAGGCACCGGCGTGCTCGCCAACGGCGGCGATTACCCCGGCAGCCTCGCCGCCCGGCGAGAACGGTAGCGGCGGCTGGAATTGGTATTTGCCTTCGATGATCAGCGTATCGGGAAAATTGACCCCCGCCGCCTGCACATCGAGCAGCACCTCGTTCTTTTTCGGCACCGGGCTGGCCACGTCTTCAAGTACCAGGTCGCGGGCCGGGCCGAGGGTTTTGCACAACACAGCTTTCATTGGGGCTATTCCTTTGCGTGTGGTGGCCGATAAGTGTAGGAAGGCAGCCTGGCGGGTCAACGAGCATGGCTCACCCTGATGGGTGGGCATAAGTGCTGGCACAAGCCCGGGCTTGGGTTTGCGCCGCAGGCTGGGTAAGCTGGCGCCACTTGTACTGAGGAGCGAATTCGTGAAAGCGTGGATCTTGATGGTAATGGCCCTGATGCTGCCGGCGGCGGCCATGGCCGAAGAAGCCAAGGAAGGGGAGGCCAACAAGGTCGCCTATATCAGCCTCAGCCCACCCTTCGTCGGCAACTATGCCCTCGACGGCGGCCCGAAACTGCGCGTCTACAAGGCCGACGTGGCCCTGCGCGTGACCGGCGATGCCGCTGCTGCCGCGGTCAAGCACCAGGAACCGCTGATCCGCAACCAGCTGGTGGCACTGTTCGCCCAGCAGGGTGTGGACGACATGAGCAATGTCGATGCCAAGGAAAAACTGCGCCAGGAAGCGCTGAAACAGGTCCAGCAGGTGATGGAGTCGGAAGAGGGCAAGCCGATTGTCGAGGATCTGCTGTTCAATAACCTGATTGTGCAGTGATTTGGCAGTTCATTCGGCGTCTATGGCGTAGGAGAAATCTATCTTTCCTGTAGGTCTGCCTATTTTCGACTTGTGATGTCTCAGCCACGCTAGATTGCGGATGGTCTGTGGATATTCGAGAGAAGTTGGCAATGCCATTGAGGTTCCAGCCGAAGGAAGCGACTGTGCTGATGTGCGATTTCTCAGGCTTTCAGGTGCCTGAGATGGTCAAGGTGCGGCCAGTCGTTGTTCTGCGCAAACATAGCCACAATCAGCAACTGGTCACGATAGTACCGCTGAGTACGACGGAGCCTGAACGCTTGGCAAGGCACCATGTCGTACTGCCCAGCTACCTGCCCGGAGCGGCTTCGGCTTGTTGGGCCAAGTGCGACATGGTGTACACCGTCTCCCTCTGCCGATTGGACAGATGTCGTATCAAGACCCGCCGTGGGAGTGGCCGGGAGTATGTTGTCCTGACGATGCAGCCCGACCACTTCGCTGCGGTGCGTGCGGCAGTCGGCCTGGCGCTAGGGATCACACATTCGGCAACAGTACCGCCAGTTGTCAGGGGCGTTCAGGATGCACCATACTGAGTGCGTTCCCGAAAGGGGCTTGTGAGACTCTGCGGATCCTGGTCAATCCAGCAATTACAGAGCCGGGCAGGTAAAAGGCGATAACAAGCCATACCTGCCTGTGAGTAGGGCGCCGCAAGGCGCCCTTTGTCATTGTGGGTACCATGTATCAGCGCGCTAGCGCGATGATCGCCGCCCACTGTTCCTCGGTCACCGGCATCACCGACAGCCGCGTGCCTTTCTGCACCAGCGGCAACTCGGCCAGTGCACTCTGCTGCTTGAGCAAACCCAGCCCCAACACCTGGCGGAAGGTTTTCACATGGGCCACGTCCACGGCGCTCCAGGGGTTCTTCTCGGCATTGGCCTTGGCGTCGAAGTAATGGCTGTGCGGGTCCAGCGCGGTTGGGTCCGGGTAAGCCGCTGCGGTGATGCGGGCGATTCCGGCAATGCCTGGCTGCGGGCAGCTGGAGTGGTAGAAGAAGAACTCATCGCCTACGCTCATGGCCCGCAGGAAATTGCGCGCCTGGTAGTTGCGTACGCCGTCCCAGCGCGCCTCGCCCAGGCGGCCCAGGGCTTCGATCGAGAGCTCGTCGGGCTCGGATTTCATCAGCCAATAGGCCATGGATACTGCTCCTGAAAAGGTTTGAAATAACCTGTTGCACGAAACCGACAGCCGGTTGGCGTCAACGTTTGCGTGAAGGCTCAGGTTGTCGGAAAATGCGCCGATTTTAAAGCTAGACGCTCCGGCGGCACCCAGAAGGTCGCCGAGCCTGAACGTATGCCTAGGGGGGCATTCTTCGATGAATCAACGCAAACCGGATCTGCTGTGGATCCTGGTCTTCATCTTTGGTCTTGGTGTGGTGACCACCGGTTATGCCCAGGGTTTCTGGGAGCGCAAGCTCGACGACGCCTATCAGTCCCAGGTCGATGCCAGCCAGCCGAAACGCTGATTCCCCCTTCGCCAACCCATTCAGTTCGGCGCCAGGTACCAGCCCCGGTCGCTGACCGTGCCCTGTAGCGGCACATCCCAACTGGCCTGCGCCAGTCGCTCGACCTTCTGGCACTCATGCGCCAGCCCCAGCAACAGCGGCTTTTTCCACGTCTTGCGGCGTGCCTGGTAGGCCAGGCTGCGGTCGTAGAAGCCACCGCCCATGCCCAGCCGCCCGCCTGCTTCATCGAACCCCACCAATGGCAGCAGGATCAGGTCAAGTGCCCAGATCGGGCGCTGGCGCTTGCGGTCGGTAACTGGCTCTGGAATGCGGAAGCGGTTGCGCTTGAGTTTTTCACCCTGCTCGAACTGCTGGAACACCATGCGCGTGCGCGGCCAGGCATGCAGCACCGGCAGGTAGGTGCGCTTGCCCCGGCGCTGGGCCTCGCGCAGCAAAAGGCGCGGGTCTATTTCACCGTCGTTGGGCAGGTACAGGGCGATGTGCCGGGCGCGGCGAAACAGCGGGTTCTGCGCCAGTTGCCGGTACAGGCCGAGTGCGGCCTGGCGTTGCTGGGCCGGTGTCAGCGCGCGGCGAGCGTTGCGCAACAGGCGACGCAGCTGGGGACGGGTAAGCGGCGCACTTTCGGTCATGGCACGGGCGTTCCCAGCGGGTCGGATTACCCGCCAAGGCTGGCGGGCAAGAAGAATCAGGCTCCCCGATAAGACCGCTATCGGTGTAGCCCTTGAACCCGAAAGTTCAAGGTGGAGATTGCAGGGGGCGTTAAGGCTTTCCGTCGGGCGGACATGCACACCGGCCCCAGCGTGCAACCCCCGTGGTTGTGCGTATCGGCTCAGGGACATAACCGACTGGCGCATCCCCCAGGGAGTGGCGCCAGTATACCAATCTCAGCCGTTTTTGGTACCCGCATCGTCGGACAAAGCCTGATCGACCCGCTCCAGCAGGTCGCGCACCTGTTCACGGCTGGTGCCACTCACCGGCGCGTCGCTGCGGTCTTCCTGGCGATGGAGCATCTCGTGGGTGATGTTCAAGGCTGCCATCACGGCAATCCGGTCGGCACCGATCACCTTGCCGCTGCTGCGGATCTCGCGCATCTTGCCGTCCAGGTAACGCGCCGCGCTGACCAGGTTGTTGCGCTCCTCAGGCGGGCAGATGATCGAGTATTCCTTGTCGAGGATCTGCACGGTGACGCTATTGCTTGAACTCATGAGTCTTGCTCCAGGGCCTTCAGGCGTAAAATCATCGACTCGACCTTGCGCTTGGCGATTTCGTTCTTTTCGATGAGGTGGGCGCGCTCCTCGCGCCAGGATTTTTCCTGAGCTACTAGGAGTGCATTTTGCCGTTTTAGTTGCTCGATGCGCTCAATCAGCAACTCGAACCGGCTCATCAGCGCTTGCAGATCGTTCTCTTGCGTGGGTTGCACTCAGTTCGCTCCGTCGTTGATACACCCGGCGATGATGCCTCGCCCTGCGCGGTGGCGGCCAGTGCCGATGGTCTTGGCGCGCCTGCCGATGCTAGGATACAAGGTCTTCATTCTAGTCAAATGCGCCTCTTGGCGCCTAGCCGACCATGCCTAATACCCAATCGCCCTACACCGCTTTCGCCGCCTTGCTGTCGAGCAATGGCCACCCCGTTTCCCCTGCCGAACTGCACGGCCTGCTGATTGGCCGTAGCTGCGCCGGTGCCGGCTTCGATGCCGACGGCTGGCTGGCCGATGCCGCCGGCGTGCTGGAGAACGAACCGCAAGACACCGTGCGCGCCGCGCTGCTGGGCCTGCAGGAGATGGTCAAGGCCGAGCTCACCGGCGAAGACATCGCCATCGTCCTGCTGCTGCCGGGCGACGAAACCGCACTCACCGAACGCGCCACCGCGCTGGGCCAGTGGTGCCAGGGCTTCATCACCGGCTTCGGGCTGAACGCCGGTGGCAAGGACCTGTCCACCGATGCCAAGGAGGTGCTGCAGGACCTGGTCGCCATTTCCCAGGTTCAGGAAGCCCTCGAAGAATCCGAAGACGGCGAAAGCGACTACATGGAAGTCATGGAGTACCTGCGCGTCGCACCGCTGCTGCTGTACACGGAGCTGGCCGCGCCTGCCGCACCCGCGCCAAAACCTTCGCTGCACTGATCAACCGGGGGTAGTTCTGCCCATGAGCCACATACCCAAGGCCGAGTATGCCCGTCGGCGCAAGGCGCTGATGGCGCAGATGGTCCCCAACAGCATCGCCATCCTGCCCGCTGCCGCGGTTGCCATCCGCAACCGCGACGTCGAGCACGTGTACCGCCAGGACAGCGACTTCCAGTACCTCAGCGGCTTCCCCGAGCCTGAGGCGGTGATTGCGCTGATTCCCGGGCGCGAGCACGGCGAGTACGTGCTGTTCTGCCGTGAGCGCAACCCCGAACGCGAGCAGTGGGACGGCCTGCGTGCCGGCCAGGAAGGCGCGGTGCGCGAGTTTGGCGCCGACGATGCGTTTCCCATCACCGACATCGACGAAATCCTGCCGGGCCTGATCGAAGGCCGCGAGCGGGTGTACAGCGCCATGGGCAGCAACCCCGAATTCGACCGCCGGCTGATGGACTGGATCAACGTGATCCGCTCCAAGGCACGCCTCGGCGCCCAGCCGCCGAACGAATTCGTTGCGCTGGATCACCTGCTGCACGACATGCGCCTGTATAAATCAGCCGCGGAAGTGAAAGTGATGCGCACCGCCGCGGATATTTCCGCGCGCGCCCATGTGCGGGCCATGCAGGCCTGCCGCGCCGGGCTGCACGAATACAGCCTGGAAGCCGAGCTGGACTACGAGTTCCGCAAGGGCGGAGCGAAGATGCCGGCCTACGGTTCGATCGTCGCTGCCGGGCGCAACGGTTGCATCCTGCACTACCAGCAGAACGACGCCCCGCTCAAGGACGGTGACCTGGTACTGATCGACGCCGGCTGCGAAATCGACTGCTACGCCAGCGACATCACCCGCACCTTCCCGGTCAGCGGGCGGTTCTCGCCGGAGCAGAAGGCCATCTACGAGCTGGTGCTCGCGGCCCAGGCCGCAGCCTTTGCCGAGATTGCCCCAGGCAAGCACTGGAACCATGCCCACGAGGCGACGGTGCAGGTCATTACCGAAGGGTTGGTGGCACTGGGGCTGCTCAAGGGCGAGGTGCAGGCGCTGATCGACAGCGAGGCCTACCGCGCGTTCTACATGCACCGTGCCGGGCACTGGCTGGGCATGGATGTGCACGATGTGGGCGAATACAAAGTCGGTGGCGAGTGGCGGGTGCTGGAACCGGGCATGGCGCTGACCGTCGAGCCGGGCATCTACATTGCTGCCGACAACCAGGATGTGGCGAAGAAATGGCGCGGCATCGGCATCAGGATCGAGGACGACGTGGTGGTCACCAAACAAGGGTGTGAAATCCTGACTTCAGGGGTGCCGAGGACAGTGGCCGAGATCGAGGCGCTGATGCAGGCCGCCCGTAAGGACGCGGCATGAACCGGGTCAACCTGGCGATCATCGGCGGTGGGCTGGTGGGCGCAAGCCTGGCCCTGGCCCTGCAGGCCGGTGCCAAGGCACGTGGCTGGAAGATTCTGCTGATCGAGCCGTTCGCCCCGGGCGACAGCTTCCAGCCCAGCTACGATGCGCGCTCTTCGGCGCTGTCGTTCGGCACCCAGCAAATCTACCAGCACCTGGGCCTGTGGCAGGCGATCGGCACGCGCGCCGAGCCGATCCGCCAGATTCACGTGTCCGACCGTGGCCGCTTCGGCAGCACACGCCTGGATGCACGGGAAGAGGGGGTGCCGGCGCTGGGCTACGTGGTGGAGAACGCCTGGCTTGGCCAGTGCCTGTGGCAGGGCCTGGACCCTGAGGTGGTGAGCTGGCGTTGCCCGGCCGAAGTGAAGGCCATGCAGGCCGTCGAGGGCGGCTATCGCCTGATGCTGGACGACGACACCAGCCTGGAGTGCGACCTGGCGGTGCTGGCCGATGGCGGCCGTTCGGGCTTGCGCGAACAGCTGGGCATCCATGTGCGCCGCACGCCTTACGAGCAAAGCGCACTGATCGCCAACATCACCCCGGGCGAAGCCCACGGTGGGCAGGCCTTCGAGCGCTTCACCGAGCAAGGCCCGATGGCCTTGCTGCCGCTGCCGGAGAACCGCTGTGCGTTGGTCTGGACCCGCCAGGGCATGGGTGCCAAGCGCCTGGCCGAGATCGACGAGCGCAGTTTCCTGCGCGAGCTGCAGCAGGCCTTCGGCTATCGCCTGGGGGCCCTACGCCAGGTCGGTGCCCGGCACCTGTACCCGCTGGCGCTGGTCGAGGCCCAGGAGCAGGTGCGCCCGCACCTGGTGGTGCTGGGCAACGCCGCCCACAGCTTGCACCCGATTGCCGGGCAGGGCTTCAACTTGTCGCTGCGGGACGTGCAGGCGCTGGCCGATGCCTTGCTCGCCGGTGCCCAGCACCCGGGCGAGCTGGCCACGCTGCAGGCCTACCACCAGCGCCAGCGCCTCGACCAGGCCCTGACCATCGGCTTTTCCGACCAGGTGACCCGCCTGTTCGGCAGCCGCCAGCCGCTGCTGGTGGCCGGGCGCAACCTGGGGCTGCTTGGCCTCGACCTGCTGCCACCGGCGAAAAGCTGGTTCGCCCGCCAGGCCATGGGCCTGGGCACGCGCCCCGACCAGCGGGGCCAGGCATGAGCAACCCGCGCAGGCTGGCGCGCCGGGCGCGGATGTTGCGCTGGCTGCTGAACCTCTACCCACCGTACCTGGGCGCTGGCATCCGCATCCAGCACATCAGCCCGGACATGCGCAGCGTCAAGGTGTGCATGAAGCTGACCCGCTGGAACCGCAATTACGTCGGCACCCAGTTCGGTGGCAGCCTGTATTCGATGGTCGACCCGTTCTACATGCTGTTGCTGATCGAGCAGTTGGGCCGCGAGTACATCGTCTGGGACAAGGCCGCCAGCATCGACTTCATCGCCCCGGGCAAAGGCCCGGTGTATGCCGAATTCCACGTCGATGACGCTTTGCTTGAGGAAATCCGCCAGCAAACCGCCACCGGCAAGAAGTACCTGCCGCGTGTGCAGGTCGATATCCGCGACGAAGCTGGCGAGCTGGTGGCGCGGGTCGATAAAACCCTATACGTGCGGCTCAAGCCGCAAGCGAGGCAGGCGTAAGGCATGGAAATGCGCGCGGATGTTGTGATTGTCGGTGCCGGTATGGTCGGCAGCGCCCTGGCCCTGGCCTTGCGCCACAGTGGCCTGAACATGCTCCTGCTCGATGGCGGCCCGCTGTCGGTCAAACCGTTCGATGCCCAGGCGGCATTCGAGCCGCGGGTCAGTGCCCTGTCGGCGGCCAGCCAGCGCATTCTCGAACGCCTGGGCGCCTGGGATGGCATTGCCGGGCGCCGAGTGTCGCCGTATTCCCACATGCACGTCTGGGATGGCAGCGGCACCGGGCAGATCCACTTCTCGGCGGCCAGCGTGCATGCCCAGGTGCTCGGCCATATCGTCGAGAACCGGGTGGTGCAGGATGGCTTGCTTGAGCGCCTGCACGACAGCGACGTTGGCCTGCTGCCCAATGCCCGCCTGGAGCAGCTGCGCCGCTCCGGTGACGAATGGCTGCTGACCCTGGCCGACGGCCGTCGCCTGCGCACACCGCTGGTGGTGGCCGCCGACGGCGCCAATTCGGCCGTGCGCCGCCTGGCCGGCTGCCCGACCCGCGAATGGGACTACCTGCACCACGCCATTGTCACCAGTGTGCGCTGCAGCGCCGCGCACCAGGCCACCGCCTGGCAGCGCTTCACCGACGAGGGGCCGCTGGCGTTCCTGCCGTTGTCGCGCGATGGCCGGCAGGACTGGTGCTCGATCGTCTGGTCGACCACCCCGGAGCAGGCCGAGCAGGTCATGGCGCTGGACGACGACGCCTTCCTCAAGGCCCTGGAGCGCGCTTTCGAGGGCCGTTTGGGTGAGGTGCTGGAAGCCGACCCGCGTGTTTGCGTGCCGCTGCGCCAGCGCCATGCCAAGCGTTACGTGGACGAAGGCCTGGTGCTGATCGGCGATGCCGCGCACACCATCCACCCGCTGGCCGGCCAGGGCGTGAACCTGGGCTTTCTCGATGCCGCCGTGCTGGCCGAGGTGCTGCAGGGCGCCTGCGAGCGCGGTGAGCGGCTGGCCGACGTGAAGGTGCTGAGCCGTTATGAGCGCCGGCGCATGCCGCACAACCTGGCGCTGATGGCGGCGATGGAAGGCTTCGAGCGGCTGTTCCAGGCCAACCCGTTGCCGCTGCGCTGGTTGCGCAACAGCGGGTTGAAGCTGGTGGAGCAGATGCCGGAGGCCAAGGCGCTGTTCGTGCGCCAGGCGCTGGGCCTGACTGGCGACCTGCCGGAGCTGGCCAAACCCTGATAGTGCTGAATGGCGCCTTGTAGGAGCAGGCTTGCCCCGCGAACACCGGCACAGCCGGTGCCATGCACCGCGCCGTCTGCTTCGCGGGGCAAGCCCGCTCCTACAGGGGCGTTGTTGTTGCTGCCTTTGCAACATCCGGTAACTGCGCGGTAGATGAGCCAGAAAATGGGATTCACTACCATTTGCGCCTCTCACACGATCCGAGGAGCGCTTTCCATGTTGCCACGCAAGCCCCTACTGGCCGCCCTGGCCCTGACCTTGTTCGGCGGCACCGCCCAGGCGGCTGACGAGGTGGTGGTGTACTCCTCGCGCATCGACGAGCTGATCAAGCCGGTGTTCGACGCCTACACCGCCAAGACCGGGGTCAAGATCAAGTTCATCACCGACAAGGAAGCCCCGCTGATGCAGCGCATCAAGGCCGAGGGCGAGAACGGCGTGGCCGACCTGCTGCTCACCGTCGATGCCGGCAACCTCTGGCAGGCCGAACAAATGGGCATCCTGCAGCCGATCAAGTCGGCCGTCATCGACCAGAACATCCCGCCGCAGTACCGCGCCTCGTCCCATGACTGGACCGGCCTGAGCCTGCGCGCGCGCACCATCGTCTACTCCACCGAGCGGGTCAAGCCAGCGGAGCTGACCACCTACGAAGCCCTGGCCGACAAACACTGGGAAGGCCGCCTGTGCCTGCGCACGGCGAAAAAGGTCTACAACCAGTCGCTGACCGCCACATTGATCGAGAACCACGGCGAGGCCAAGGCCGAGCAAATCGTCAAAGGCTGGGTCAACAACCTGTCCACCGATGTGTTCTCCGACGACAACGCGGTGATCCAGGCCATCGAGGCCGGGCAGTGCGATGTTGGCGTGGTCAACACCTACTACTACGGCCGCCTGCATGCGCAGAACCCGAAGCTGCCGGTGAAACTGTTCTGGCCCAACCAGGGGGACCGTGGCGTGCACGTGAACCTCTCGGGCATCGGCCTGACCAAGCATGCACCGCACCCGGAGGCGGCGACGAAGCTGGTGGAATGGATGACCGGCGAGCAAGCGCAGAAGCTGTTCGCCGACATCAACCAGGAGTTCCCGGCCAACCCGAAGGTCAAGCCGTCCGAGGAAGTGGCGGCCTGGGGTAACTTCAAGGCCGACAGCATTCCGGTGGAAGTGGCCGGCAAGCGTCAGGCCGAGGCCATTCGCCTGATGGACCGGGCTGGCTGGAACTGAGTTAATCTGCTGCGGCCCTTTCGCGGGGCAAGCCCGTTCCTACACGCCCCTGTAGGCGCGGGCTTGCCCCGCGAACGACCGCGCAGCGGTCGCCATCGCAACCGAGATCCGAACCTTGCCCCACACCCCCCAACGCCGCTGGTACCTCCCGGTCAGCCTGACCGCCGCCCTGGTGCTCCTGCCCCTGAGCGTGCTGCTGCTGGCCTGGCAGTCGGTCGACCTGCAAATCTGGTCGCACCTGCTCGACACGCAAATGACCCGCCTGCTGGGCAATACCGCCACCCTGGTCGCCGGCGTGGGCCTGGGCGTGACCGTACTCGGCGTCAGCCTGGCCTGGCTCACCAGCCTCTGCGAATTCCCCGGCCGCCGTTGGCTCGACTGGGCACTGATGCTGCCCTTCGCCATTCCCGCCTACGTGCTGGCCTTCGTCTTCGTTGGCCTGCTGGATTTCGCAGGCCCCGTGCAAAGCGCCCTGCGCGAGGTGTTCGGCCCCATGCGCCTGCCACGGGTACGTTCCACCGGCGGGGTGATCGTCGTCCTGGTGCTGGTGTTCTACCCCTACGTCTACCTATTGGCGCGTAGCGCGTTCCTGGCCCAGGGCAAGGGGCTGATGGAAGCTGCACGGGTACTCGGCCTGTCACCGCTGCAGGCTTTCTGGCGGGTCGCCCTGCCCATGGCGCGCCCGGCCATCGGTGCCGGCATCGCCCTGGCGCTGATGGAAACCCTGGCTGATTTCGGCGCCGTGGCGGTGTTCAACTTCGACACCTTCACCACGGCCATCTACAAGACCTGGTATGGCTTCTTCAGCCTGTCCAGCGCTGCCCAGCTGGCCAGCTTGCTGTTGCTGGCGGTGATGCTGGTGCTCTACGGCGAGCGCCGGGCCCGCGGCGCCACCCGCAGTGGCAACGAACGCCCGCGTGGGCAGGCGCTGTACCACCTGCGCGGCTTCAAGGCGCTGCTGGCCAGCGGCTGGTGCCTGCTGGTGTTTGCCTGCGCCTTTGTCATCCCGCTGCTGCAACTGTTGGTGTGGTGCTGGCAGCGCGGCCGGCACGACCTGGACGAGCGCTACGTGGGGCTGGTGCTGCACACCCTGTACCTGGGCGGCATGGCCGCGCTGCTAACCGTGTGTGTGGCAATGTTGCTGGCGTTCGCCCGGCGCCAGGCGCCGACCGCCGGCATCCGCGCCGGGGTTGGCCTGGCCAACCTGGGGTACGCCCTGCCGGGCTCGGTGCTGGCGGTGTCGATCATGCTGGCGTTCAGCTACCTGGACAACCAACTGGTGATTCCGCTGTCCACCTGGCTTGGCGGTGCCGGCAAGCCTTTGCTGCTCGGCAGCGTCGCAGCCTTGTTGCTGGCCTACCTGGTGCGCTTCATCGCTGTCGCCTATGGCCCGCTGGAAAGTAGCCTGGCGCGCATCCGCCCGTCGTTGCCGGAGGCCTCGCGCAGTTTGGGCGTGGGCGGCACAGGTTTGTTTTTCAGGGTGTATCTGCCGCTGCTTGTTCCCGGTGCGCTCAGCGCGGCGCTGCTGGTGTTCGTCGACGTGCTCAAGGAAATGCCGGCGACCTTGCTGATGCGCCCGTTCGGCTGGGACACCCTTGCAGTACGGGTGTTCGAGATGACCAGCGAAGGCGAGTGGGCACGGGCCTCGCTGCCAGCGCTGACCCTGGTACTGGTCGGCCTGTTGCCGGTCATCGGCCTGATCCGCCGTTCGGCGCGCCGCCCGGGTCACAGTCACTGAGGATGCCAGCGTGCGCCCTTGCGGCTACAATGCGCGGCATTCGCGCGACGGGTCCTACAAGAAGAGCTGACGATCAAACGTCATCGACCGCCGCCGCTTCGCCACGCCCGGAAGGAGAAACCCATGGGACAGCGCACGCTTTTATACGACTTGCACCTGGCGCTTGGCGCCAAGACGGTCGATTTCGGTGGCTGGGACATGCCACTGCACTATGGCTCGCAGGTCGAGGAGCACCACCAGGTGCGTAGCGACTGCGGGGTGTTCGATGTTTCCCACATGACGGTCATCGACATCACCGGCAGCGGCGCCACGCCCTGGCTGCAACGCCTGCTGGCCAATGACGTGGCCCGCCTCGATGCCACCGGCAAGGCCCTGTACAGCCCGCTGCTCAACGATAACGGCGGGGTCATCGACGACCTGATCGCCTACCGTACCGACAGCGGTTACCGCCTGGTCACCAATGCCGCCACCCGGGCCAAGGTGCTCGACTGGCTGCGCCTGCAAAGCAATGGTTTCGAGGTGGCCATCCAGGCCCGCCCAGACCTGGCCATCCTTGCCATCCAGGGCCCCCACGCCCGGGAAAAGGTCGCTGCCCTGCTCAGCGCCGCGCGTGCGGCGTTGATTCGCGAATTACGCCCGTTCGAGGGCGTGGCCGAGGGCGACTGGTTCATCGCCCGCACCGGCTACACCGGTGAAGACGGGCTGGAAATCATCTTGCCGGGCGATCAGGCCGTGGCCTTCTTCAACGACCTGGTCGGCGCGGGTATCGCACCCAGCGGCCTGGGCGCACGCGACACCCTGCGCCTTGAGGCCGGCATGAACCTCTACGGCCAGGACATCGACGAACTTCACACCCCGCTGACCTCCAACCTGGGCTGGTGCATCGCCTGGGAACCGGCCGCGCGCAATTTCATCGGCCGCACCGCGCTGCTGGCCGAAATCGAGCACGGCGTGCAGGGCAAGCTGGTCGGCCTGGTGCTTGAGGAACGCGGTGTTCTGCGCGCCCATCAGGTCGTTCGTGTCGCTGGGATTGGCGAAGGGGAGATCACCAGTGGTAGTTTCTCGCCTACGCTGAGCAAGTCCATTGCCTTGGCGCGCCTGCCCATGGCCACCGGCGACCGCGCCGAGGTCGAGATTCGCGGCAAGTGGTACCCGGTGCGGGTGGTCAAGCCGACCTTCGTGCGCCACGGCAAGATTTTGATCTGAACATTAAACGGCGGGCCGAACCGCTGACCCAAACGAGGAATACTACACATGAGCCAAATCCCCGCCGATCTGCGTTTTGCCGAGAGCCATGAATGGGCGCGCCTGGAAGCCGACGGCACCGTGACCGTGGGTATCAGCGACCACGCCCAGCAAGCCCTGGGTGACGTGGTGTTCGTTGAACTGGCCGAAGTCGGCAAGGTATTCGCTGCTGGCGACGCTGCTGGCGTGGTCGAGTCGGTCAAGGCCGCTTCCGATATCTATGCCCCGGTCGGCGGTGAAGTGATCGCGGTCAACGAAGAGCTGGCTGACAGCCCTGAGCTGCTCAACGAAGAACCTTATGAGTCGTGGATCTTCAAGCTCAAGCCAAGCGACAAGGCCGAGCTGAACAAGCTGCTCGATGCCGCTGGCTACCAGGCCCTGATCGGCGAGTAAATCCGCGTCGCCTGGTTCGCGGGGCAAGCCCGCTCCTACAGGGTCACCTTGTAGGAGCGGGCTTGCCCCGCGAAGGGGCCAGGCCTGCATACGCAACAAACCCCGCACAATCGGCAATCCTTCCTAGACTTATAAGTCTCCATGAGACTAGGTCCAGGAAGAGAGCGTCGTCATGTCCCAATCGCCATCCCTGCATCACCTGCAAGATCTCAACCCGTTTCTGCACCGCCATCTGGGCCCTGATGCCGCGGAGCAGCAGGCCATGCTCGATGCCTTGGGCCTGAAGCAGCGCAGCGAGCTGATCGAGCAAACCGTGCCGCCGGCCATCCGCTTCAACCGCGCCCTCGACCTGCCCCCGGCCCTGGATGAGCAGGCCGCACTGGCCAAGCTTGCCGGGTATGCCGGGCAGAACCAGGTCTGGACCAGCCTGATCGGCATGGGCTACCACGGCACCGTCACGCCCACGGTGATCCTGCGCAACGTGCTGGAAAACCCCGGCTGGTACACCGCCTACACGCCTTACCAACCCGAGATCGCCCAAGGCCGGTTGGAGGCGCTGCTGAACTTCCAGCAGATGGTCATCGACCTCACCGCGCTGCCCTTGGCCAATGCCTCCTTGCTCGACGAAGCCACCGCCGCCGCCGAGGCCATGGCCCTGGCCAAGCGGGTGGCACGCAACAAGAGCAACGCCTTCTTCGCCGACCAACACTGCCACCCGCAAACCTTGTCGGTGCTCAAGACCCGCGCCGAAGGCTTTGGCTTCGAGTTGATCGTCGACGCTGTGGATAACCTGGCCAAGCACTCGGTTTTCGGTGCGTTGCTGCAATACCCGGACACCCACGGCGAAGTACGCGACCTGCGGCCGCTGATCGACCAGTTGCACAGCCAGCAAGCCCTGGCCTGCGTGGCTGCCGACCTGCTCAGCCTGGCGCTGCTGGCGCCGCCAGGTGAGCTGGGCGCGGACGTGACCCTGGGCTCGACCCAGCGCTTCGGCGTGCCCATGGGCTATGGCGGCCCGCATGCGGCCTACTTCGCCTGCCGCGACGACTACAAGCGCGCCATGCCCGGGCGCATCATCGGCGTGTCCCGCGATGCCCGCGGCAACACCGCCCTGCGCATGGCCCTGCAAACCCGTGAGCAACACATTCGCCGCGAAAAGGCCAACTCGAACATCTGCACGGCCCAGGTGCTGTTGGCCAACATGGCCGGTTTCTATGCGGTGTACCACGGCCCCGACGGCCTGCGGCGCATCGCCCAGCGTGTGCATCGGCTGACCTTCGTGCTGGCGGCTGGCCTTGAGGCCAAGGGCATCAAGCGCCTCAATGCGCATTTTTTCGACACCCTGACCCTGGACGTGGGCGGGGCCCAGGCGGCGATCATCGAAAGCGCTGAAGACGCGCGTATCAACCTGCGCATCCTCGGGCGTGGGCACCTGGGCGTGAGCCTGGACGAAACCTGCAACGAAGCCACTGTGCTGCGTTTGTTCGATATCTTCCTGGGCGTGGATCACGGCCTGGACATTGCCGCCCTCGACCAGCAAGCCATGCCTGAGGGCATCCCTGCCTCGCTGGTGCGGCGCACGCCGTTCCTCGAACACCCGGTGTTCAACCTGCACCACAGCGAAACCGAGATGCTGCGCTACCTCAAGCAGCTGGAAAACAAGGACCTGGCACTGAACCAGTCGATGATCCCGCTTGGCTCCTGCACCATGAAGCTCAATGCCACCAGCGAGATGATCCCCATTACCTGGCCCGGCTTCGCCCAGTTGCACCCGTTCGTCCCGGCAGCGCAGGCCACCGGCTACAAGGCGATGATCGACGAACTGGAGCGTTGGTTGTGCGCCATCACCGGCTTCGACGCGATCTGCATGCAACCCAACTCCGGCGCCCAGGGTGAGTATGCTGGGCTGATGGCCATTACCCGCTATCACCGCAGCCGTAACCAGCCCCAGCGCACCCTGTGCCTGATTCCGTCATCGGCCCATGGCACCAATCCGGCCTCGGCGCAGATGGCCGGCATGGAGGTGGTGATCGTGGAATGCGACGATCACGGTAACGTCGACCTGGCGGACCTCAAGGCCAAGGCCCAGGCTGCCGGGGACAAGTTGTCCTGCCTGATGGTCACCTACCCCTCGACCCATGGTGTCTACGAGGAGGGCATTCGCGAAATCTGCGAGGTGGTGCACCAGCAGGGGGGCCAGGTGTACATGGACGGCGCCAACCTCAACGCCCAGGTCGGCCTGGCACGGCCGGCAGACATGGGCGCCGATGTGTCGCACATGAACCTGCACAAGACCTTCTGCATCCCCCATGGCGGTGGTGGGCCGGGCATGGGGCCGATCGGCATTGGCGCGCACCTCAAACCCTTCGTCGCCAGCCACCCAGTGGTGCCGGTGCCAGGGCTGGAGCCGACCAACAGCGCCGTCAGCGCCGCGCCCTGGGGCAGTGCGAGTATTCTGCCGATCAGCTGGATGTACATTGCCATGATGGGCCCGCAACTGGCCGATGCCAGTGAGGTGGCGATCCTTTCGGCCAATTACCTGGCCAATCGACTGGGTGGCGCCTTCCCGGTGTTGTACCGCGGGCGCAACGGGCGCGTGGCGCATGAGTGCATTCTTGACCTGCGCCCGCTCAAGGCGCAGACCGGTATCACCGAGGAAGACGTTGCCAAGCGCCTGATGGACTACGGCTTCCATGCCCCGACCATGTCGTTCCCGGTGCCTGGCACCCTGATGGTCGAGCCGACCGAAAGCGAGTCGAAGGCTGAACTGGACCGCTTCGTCGAAGCGATGCTGGCGATCCGTGCCGAGATCGGTGAGGTGCAGCAGGGCAACTGGCCGGCAGAGGACAACCCGCTCAAGCATGCACCGCACACCCTGGCGGATGTGCTGGGGCCGTGGAACCGACCGTACAGTCTGGAACAGGCGGTGGCGCCCAGTGCCCACGTGCGCCAGCACAAGTATTGGCCGGCGGTGAACCGGGTCGACAATGTGTATGGGGACCGGAACCTGTTCTGTGCCTGTGTACCGGTGGCGGATTACCGGTAGGGCTTGAGTCTGTACGGGATGCTTCGCGGCGTCGAACCGCCGCGAAGCAGGCGACGCGGTTACTCGTCCAGCGCAATCGTGGCCAGGATGGCCTGCGCCAGCTCCATGTCCGAAGCTGCCATTCCTGGGTTTTCTGCCCGGATCTGCAGCAGCGCCGCTTCCAGGAACGGCCCGCGCAAAGCGCCGTCACTGGCCACGAAGCTGCCAGCGTCATCCTGGGCGGCCAGCACCAGCTTGCGGTCTGCGGAGGTGAGGTAGCTGGAGGAGAACAGGGTGCCGGTGGATACCAGCGAATGGGACGTACCCGGGCTTTTGGCCAGGGCCAGTTGCGGTTGGCAAAGGATCAGGAGCAGGGCGATGGGAAGGGCACGCATATCGGGGTTCCGTTGTGGAATGGGCGAAGCCCCGATGGTAGCGAGCCCTCCTCGGGTCGCAGACTTACACAGATCCTAGTTGCTGGTAGGAAACGTCCCTTTCAGAGCCCGCAGCTGCGTGCATCACTGCGCGACGGCATTCTTGGCCAGAATGGCATTGGCCAGCTCCATGTCCGAAGCCTGCAGCCCCGGGTTTTCTGCTCGCACCTGGTGCAGCGCCGCTTCCAGGAATGGCCCGCGAATCGTGCCGTCGCTGGCCACGAAGCTGCCCGCGTCGTCCTGCGCCGCGAGCACCAGTTTGTGGTCGCGCGAAGTGATGTAGCTGGACGCGGTGGTGGCGCCAGAGGTCATGACATTACGCCAGAAGGTATCGGCCATGGCGGAACCAAGGGGCAGCGAAAGCAGGGCTGCGGTTGCGATGGCGGTTTTGAGACGCATGGTGAAACACCTCGAAGGGTGAGTGTTGAAAGTGCCCGCTTTGATCGTCAAAAAGGGCGCTAAGTTCCTTGAATGCAAGGGCATTCCGTCAGGAACAGACCCTCAGCACTTCTTCGTTGCAGGTCAGTGCACGGGCCACTTTGGCCTCGCCGCAGGCGCGCAAACTCTGCAACCCCTCAGCCAGCGCCTGGCGTTGCAGGCTGGCGAGGTCGGCCCCCTTGCCGATGCGCGCGCGCAGGGCATCACTGGGCACCAGCAGCTCGAACAGGCCGGTGCGGCCATGAAAACCGGTGCCGCGGCAGGCCTGGCATGGTTGGCCGCCGAGCAGGCCGCCAGCCTGGCAAGCCTGGCACGACAGGCGTACCAGGCGTTGGGCCATGACGCCGGCCAGGGTGGCCCGGATCAGGTAGTCGGCGACCCCCAGTTCCTGCAGGCGGGTAATGGCGCCCACGCTGTCGTTGGTGTGCAGGGTCGACAGTACCAAGTGGCCGGTGAGCGCGGCCTGAACTGCCACCAGGGCGGTTTCGCGGTCGCGTATTTCGCCGATCATGATGATGTCCGGGTCTTGGCGCAGCAGGGCGCGCACGCCATTGGCAAAGCCCAGTTCCAGCGCTGGTTGCACCTGCAACTGGTTGAACGAAGGCTCCAGCCGCTCGATGGGGTCTTCGATGGTGCATAGGTTGACCTCGGCAGTGGCGAGCTGCTTGAGGCTGGCGTACAGCGTGCTGGTCTTGCCCGAACCGGTCGGCCCGGTGACCAGCAGGATGCCCTGGCGGCGCTGCAGCAGGGCCAGCCATTGCGCCAGTTGCTCACCTTCAAGGCCCAGTTGCTGGAAGCCTTCCTGCAGTTGCTGCGGGTCGAACAGCCTCAGCACCAGCTTTTCGCCGAAGGGCGTCGGTAGCGTCGACAGGCGCAGCTCCACTTCACTGCCGCTGGGCAGCCGGCTTTTCACCCGCCCGTCTTGCGGCCTGCGCTTCTCGGCAACATCCATGCGGCCCAAGTGCTTCAGGCGGCTGACAACGGCCAGGGCCACGCCCAGCGGAAAGGCGTAGACGCTGTGCAGCAGCCCATCGATGCGGTAGCGCAAGCGGCCCTGGCTACTGCGCGGCTCCAGGTGGATATCGCTGGCGCGCTGCTCGATGGCGTACTGCAGCAACCAGTCGACGATATGCACGATATGGGCATCGTCGGCGTTGGCTTCGGGGTGGCGCTGGCCTAGCTCTAGCAACTGCTCCAGCTCGCCCAGGCGGGTAGATTGCTGGTGCTGCGCGCCTTGTACCGAATGGGCCAGGTGCGACAGTGACTGGCCCAGTTGGCGGATTTGCACCGGGCTGGCCAGCACCCGCCGCACGGGTTTGCCCAGGCTGCGAGCCAGGTCCGCTTGCCAGTGCTGCTGGTAGGGCTGGGCGCTTGCCACGGTGATGGCGTTGGCGTCGTTGGCAATGACCAGAATGCCATGGCGCTGGGCGAAGGCGGGTGACACCAGGCCGTTGACCTGGGCCAGGTCGAGTTGCAGCGGGTCGATGCGCAGGTAGGGCTGGCCGACCTTCTGTGCCAGCCATTGGCAAAGGCTGTCCAGGTGCAGTTGCTGGCCGGGATGACGGCGGTCTTCCAGGCCCAGGGCGGCGATGGCTTCCAAGGGGTGATGGCTGGCGTAGCGGGCGGCCTGTTCGCGTACCTGGAGGGCATCGCTGGCGGCCAGGTGTTGGTCGGCTTGCAGGGCGTCGAGTAGGTGGGTGAGGTTGAGGGCGTTGTCTTCGGGGGTGTACATGGGGGGCTTCCGTGCCGGGTTGGGATACCTGGGGAAGGCTAGTTGGGTTGGGTGGGGGGTATCGGACGGGAATGGTTTCGGGGTTTTGCGGTGCTTTTGCGGGCCCTTTCGCGGGGCAAGCCCGCTCCTACAACGATTGCATGGTGGAAGGGGTACGATATTATTTATGCGTTTAGATGCTTATTTGGGAATCATTCATGCAAGGTGAACTGGACACTTACGACCGGCGCATTCTCGAACTGCTGCAGGAGGACGCATCGCTGTCCAGTGCGCAGATCGCCGAGCGGGTCGGCCTTTCGCAATCGCCGTGCTGGCGCCGGATTCAGCGGCTGAAAGAGGAAGGTGTGATCCGCGGGCAAGTGACACTGCTCGATCGCAAGAAAATCGGGCTGAACACGCAGATCTTCGCCGAGGTGAAACTCAACGCCCACGGGCGCTCGAACTTTACCGAGTTCACCGAGGCAATCCGCGGTTTTCCAGAGGTGCTGGAGTGCTACGTGCTGATGGGTGCGGTGGATTTTCTGCTGCGCATCGTCACCTCGGATATCGAGGCGTATGAGCGGTTCTTCTTTGAAAAACTGTCGAACGTGCCGGGAATTCAGGAAGTGAATTCGATTGTGGCGCTGTCTGAAATCAAGTCCACGACCAGCCTGCCACTGGCTAGGTGACCATCACAAGCATTGCTCGCGCCTACGGGGCCGCTGGGGCCTGGTAGGAGCGAGCGCAGCTCGCGATGGGCGAAGCGCTGGCATCACGCCTTGAGCAGGTGCTTCCAGCCGCGGCTCTGGTCGATGGCCCGGGCCTGCTCGATACGCGCTTCCAGCACTTCATCGCTGATCGGCAGTTCCGCCAGCTCGTGCAGTTTCTTCAGGTCGCCATACAGGCGGTCCATCTGCGGCGCTTCGAGCACCTGGCGGGCATGGTGCAGCCAGGCCAGCAACTGCTCGATACGCGGTAGTTGCTCAGCCAGGTCTTCTGGGCGCTGGGCGTACAGTGCCAGCTTCAGCGAGCGGCCTTCTTCACCCAGCAGGTGCGCCAGCCAGCTGGCCAGTTGCGCCTTGCCCTGGCGCTCGCCACGGCCCTTGCGTTCCACGGTCCAGGCCCGGCCCAGCAACCAACGCGAGGTCTCCAGGGAGAACTGGCCCCAGCGCACGTCTTCGAGTTCTTCGATGAACTGCTCAGGTGCGGCGCGGCGGATGTCTTCGTCGTCATTGCCGGCTTGCACCAGCGGGCGCCAGTCTTCCAGCAGCGCGTCGAGGCTGGCGCGCAGCTCGCGGGTGGTGGGGCGCGGCGCAGCCTGGCCCAGGCTGGCCACCAGGGCGCGCAGTTCGGCCAGGCACTGCACCCAGTCTTGCAACAAGCGCCAGTGGCCATTGTGGCGATACTGCTCGGCCAGGCGCTGGCTGCTGCCCAGCAGCTGCCAGGCCAGGGCGGCGAAGGCATCGTCCACGGCCATTTCGGCGTCCAGTTCCGCACCTGGCAGGCCCAGCTCGTAGCTGTCCGGCTCCAGCAGGCGGTAGCCGCGCTCGGCCTTGCTGATATCGCAGGGCATCAACGGCAGGCTGGCGGCCAGCTCGGCGGCCAGTTCCAGCAGCGCTTCAGGCGCACCTTCGCGCAGCTCCAGCTCCAGCTCGCAGATTGCTTCTTTCTGCTTGCCCGCGATCACGAAGCCTTGGTCCAGCGCGGCCTCGATCACCACCTTGCTCTTGCCGCGGCCCCAGGCGATTTCGGCGAACTCGCGGGTGAAGTCGGTGGTGAACAGCGGTTTGATGGTTTTCTTGTCCAGCCCGGCCAGTTGCTCGGGCCAGCAGGTGGCGTCGAGCTTCTTCAGGTCGAGCTTGACCTTGTCCAGGTTCCACTCGTATTCGTTGCGCTCGGACAGGCCCGCGACGCTCTGGCCACGGCACTTGAGGGTCTGGATGATGGCGTCGCCATCACGGCGCAGGCGCAGGGCAACGCGGGCGGCGGCCAGCTCGCGCTCGGGGGTGTCGAAATACTGGTTGAGCAGCTCGCGAGTCTGCCAGCCGGACTTGTTGCGCTTTTTCAGCAGGGGGTGCTCACGCAGGGCGGCCAGTGTTTCGCGGCTGGCGCGGAGCTTCAGTTCGGTTTCTTTGTGCATCGCAGGCTCGAAGGAGGGGCGTTTGCCGGGGAGTTTACAGGAGTCGGCCGGCAACGGTTTATTCCAGGCGGCGGATGGTCCTATGATGGGCAACGCTTCCGAGGAGTATGCGCATGCCGTTGCCAACGCTGAAAGACCAGTTTGCCGCCTTGATTGCCGCGCCCTCGGTCAGTTGCACCCAGCCTGCGCTGGACCAATCCAACCGCCAGGTCATCGACCTGCTGGCGGGCTGGTTGGGCGACCTGGGTTTCGACTGCGACATCCGCCAGGTCAGCCCTGGCAAGTTCAACCTGCTGGCCAGCCGTGGCACCGGCCCCGGCGGCCTGGTGCTGGCTGGCCACAGCGACACCGTGCCCTATGACGAACAGCTGTGGGCGAGCGACCCGCTCAAGCTGACCGAAGCCGATGGCCGCTGGGTGGGCCTTGGCAGCTGTGACATGAAAGGCTTCTTCGCGTTGATCATCGAGGCGGTGATTCCGCTGCTGGAGCACGATTTCAAGCAACCGCTGCTGATCCTCGCCACCTGCGACGAGGAAAGCTCGATGTCCGGCGCCCGCGCCCTGGCCGAAGCCGGCCAGCCGCTGGGCCGCGCTGCGGTGATCGGCGAGCCCACGGGCCTGCGGCCGATCCGCATGCACAAGGGTATCCTCATGGACCGCATCGACATCCTCGGGCGCAGCGGGCATTCCTCCGACCCAAGCCTGGGCCACAGCGCCATGGAGGCCATGCACGAGGTGATGGGCGAGTTGATGGGCCTGCGCCGGCAGTGGCAGGAAACCTTCCGCAACCCGCAGTTCACCGTGCCTACGCCGACCATGAACTTCGGCTGCATCCACGGCGGCGACAACCCTAACCGCATCTGCGGCCAATGTGCCCTGGAATTCGACCTGCGCCCGCTGCCGGGCATGGATGTGGAGCAACTGCGCGCCGCCATTCGCGCCAAGCTGCAGCCTGTGGCCGAGCGCCACGAGGTGCGTATCGACTACGCCCCGCTGTTCCCCGAGGTGCCGCCCTTCGAACAGGCCGCCGACGCCGAGCTGGTGCAGGTGGCCGAACGCCTGACCGGGCATCGGGCCGAGGCGGTGGCGTTCGGCACCGAAGCGCCTTATCTTCAGCAGCTGGGTTGCCAGACCATCGTGCTCGGCCCTGGCGACATTGCCTGCGCCCACCAGCCCGGCGAATACCTTGAAATGTCACGAATCGAGCCTACCGTGCGTCTATTGCGTGACCTGATCCGGCACTATTGCCTCAATTAAACGTCAATCGAGCTGATTCGTTCTTGCCTAGAGGAGACGCGCGTGACCGCAAGCCTGTTCCGACGATGATCCTGAACGCCGTGTGATTCACCGTTCTCCGTCCACTTTATCCACAGGCCCCGTCATGCCCGAATACGTCAACTGGCTACGCCATGCCTCCCCGTACATCAATGCCCATCGCGACTGCACCTTCGTGGTCATGCTGCCCGGCGATGGGGTTGACCACCCCAATTTCGGCAACATCGTCCACGACCTGGTGCTGCTGCACAGCCTGGGCGTGCGCCTGGTGCTGGTGCACGGCTCACGCCCGCAGATCGAAAGCCGCCTGTCGGCGCGTGGCCTGACCCCGCACTACCACCGCGGCCTGCGCATCACCGACGCCGCCACCCTGGACTGCGTGATCGACGCCGTTGGCGCCCTGCGCCTGGCCATCGAGGCGCGCCTGTCGATGGACATCGCCGCATCGCCCATGCAGGGCTCGCGCTTGCGCGTGGCTTGCGGCAACCTGGTTACCGCCCGGCCAATCGGCGTGCTCGAAGGGGTGGACTACCACCACACCGGTGAAGTGCGCCGTATCGATCGCAAGGGCATCAGCCGCCTGCTCGACGAGCGCTCCATCGTGCTGTTGTCGCCGCTGGGCTATTCGCCGACCGGTGAAATCTTCAACCTGGCCTGCGAAGACGTGGCCACCCGTGCCGCCATTGAGCTGGGGGCCGACAAGCTGCTGCTGTTCGGCGCCGAGCCTGGCTTGCTGGACGAGCACGGCAAGCTGGTGCGTGAGTTGCGCCCGCAACAGATCGGCCCGCACCTGGCGCGGCTGGGCAGCGACTACCAGGGGGAATTGCTGGACGCTGCCGCCGAGGCCTGCAAGGGCGGCGTGGCACGCAGCCATATCGTCAGCTACGCCGAAGATGGCGCATTGCTGACCGAGCTGTTCACCCGCGAGGGTGGCGGCACCCTGGTGTCCCAGGAGCAGTTCGAAGTGGTGCGCGAGGCGACCATCGACGATGTCGGCGGCTTGCTGGAGCTGATCAGCCCATTGGAAGAGCAGGGCATCCTGGTGCGCCGTTCCCGTGAGGTGCTGGAGCGTGAGATCGAGCAGTTCAGCGTGGTCGAGCGTGAGGGCATGATCATCGCCTGCGCGGCGCTGTACCCGATCGCCGACTCCCAGGCCGGCGAGCTGGCGTGTTTGGCGGTGAACCCGGAGTACCGCCATGGCGGGCGCGGGGACGAGCTGCTGGAGCGCATCGAGGGGCGGGCACGGGAATTGGGGCTCAATACCTTGTTCGTGCTTACCACGCGCACGGCGCACTGGTTCCGTGAACGCGGGTTTGCGCCTAGCGGCGTGGAACGGCTGCCGGCAGCGCGGGCTTCGCTGTACAACTACCAGCGCAATTCGAAGATTTTCGAAAAATCCCTGTAGGCCTGTAGCGCAGCCTGGTAGGAGCGAGCGTAGCTCGCGATGGGGCGCGCAGCGGCCCCAGGCCGTTAGCTTCGCGGCACACGGTGCCAGGGCTGCTGCGCAGCCCATCGCGAGCTGCGCTCGCTCCTACCAGGCCCACCATCAATGGGTGAAAACGCGACTCCCTGTTGGGGGCGGCGTTTTGGCTTACACGGTATGCAGATACCAGTTGTACTCAAGGTCGGAGATCGAGTGCTCGAACTCCTCCAGCTCGCTTTCCTTGCACGCGACGAAAATGTCGATGTACTTCGGATCGATGTACTTGTTCAGGATCTCGCTGTCGTCCAGCTCGCGCAGGGCATCGCGCAGGTTGTTCGGCAGGCTCTGCTCCAGCTGCTCGTACGAGTTGCCTTCGATCGGCTCACCCGGCTCGACCTTGTTGGTCAGGCCATGGTGCACGCCGGCCAGCACGGCAGCCATCATCAGGTACGGGTTGGCATCGGCACCGGCCACGCGGTGTTCGATGCGCACCGCGTCCGGCGAGCCGGTTGGCACGCGCAGGGCCACGGTACGGTTGTCCAGGCCCCAGCTCGGCGCGTTCGGCACGTAGAACTGCGCGCCGAAGCGGCGGTACGAGTTGACGTTCGGGCAGAGGAAGGCCATGGACGCGGGCAGGGTCTCGAGCACACCGCCGACAGCGTGACGTAGCGCGGCGTTCTGCTCGGGATCCTCGCTGGTGAAGATGTTGTTGCCATCTTTGTCCAGCACGGAGATGTGAACGTGCAGGCCGTTGCCTGCCTGGCCCGGGTAGGGCTTGGCCATGAACGTGGTGTCCATTTCATGGTCGTAGGCGATGTTCTTGATCAACCGCTTGAGCAGCACCGCGTAGTCGCAGGCCTTGAGCGGGTCGGCAACGTGGTGCAGGTTGACTTCGAACTGCGCCGGGGCGCTTTCCTTGACGATGGCGTCGGCCGGAATGCCTTGCTCCTTGGCACCTTCGAGGATGTCCTGGAGGCAGTCGGCGTATTCGTCGAGGTCGTCGATCAGGTATACCTGGGTCGACTGCGGGCGCTTGCCCGAGATCGGCGAGCGTGGCGGCTGCGGGCGGCCGTTCACGTTTTCCTGGTCGATCAGGTAGAACTCCAGCTCGAACGCGGCGCAGATGGTCAGGCCCATGTCGGTGAACTTGCTCACCACTTGGCGCAGCACTTCGCGCGGGTCGGCGAAGAACGGCTCGCCTTCGATCTCGTGCATGGTCATCAGCAGTTGCGCGGTGGGGCGCTTCTGCCAGGGTTCGTTGGAGAGGGTGCCAGGGATCGGGTAGCAGATGCGGTCAGCATCGCCGATGTCCAGGCCCAACCCTGTGCTTTCCACGGTGGAACCGTTGATGTCCAGGGCGAAGAGGGAGGCCGGCAGGTTGATGCCTTTCTCGTAAACCTTGTGGAGGCTGGTGCGCTCTATGCGTTTACCACGCACCACACCATTCATATCTGCAATCAGAAGGTCAACGTAGAGAACCTCAGGATGTTCCTTAAGGAACGCGTTCGCTTCGTTAAGCTGAACGGCACGCGGGGGTACCGACATGATGCAACACCTTTGTTGTTAAAAATATCAATCAAGGGGGGCTTGCAGGACCAGTCAATCGAAAAGACAAACTGATGTCAAGCCAACCCCATGATGCCCTGAAATGGCACATCGACGGCAGATTTGCTGCATATCGGGGCGAGCCATTATCCGCTATTTCCTTCGCCAAGGGCTATCTCCGAGGTGCCGTGTTTTATTTTTTACGGAGAGGTTGTGTAAAAAAATGAACAAGGCTAAGCTCGGACTCAACCCAGAACACAATAATACGAGGGTCACATGGTCCGCTTGTCGCGACCTGAACGCGCTGCCTGCGCAGTGCCGTCGGGTATCCCTGCCGTTCCCGCACGCATCCGTCAGCTGCTGGCCTGCATGGCCGCAATAATTGACGCTTGGTGCGCCCGGACCTCTCCTCGTCACACTTTATCGTTACTCTTCTTGTCTACCTGCCCTTTGAAATCGCTGCGGACACGCTCATTTCCAGTGTATCCACAGCGCGCCTGCGCGTGGGTTTTTGCTTTAGCAATCTACTCCATACAGAATCAGGGCGCGGACCACCTTACCTCCTGAGGTATTTATGAGTAACAACCTCGACCAGCTCACCGATTGGTTGAAAGAGCACAAGATCACCGAAGTCGAATGCCTGATCAGCGACCTGACCGGCATCACCCGCGGCAAGATCTCGCCAACCAACAAGTTCATCGCCGAAAAAGGCATGCGCCTGCCCGAGAGCGTGCTGCTGCAGACCGTCACCGGCGACTACGTTGACGACGACATCTATTACGACCTGCTCGACCCGGCCGACATCGACATGATCTGCCGCCCCGACCAGGACGCCGTGTTCCTCGTGCCCTGGGCCATCGAACCCACGGCCCAGGTGATCCACGACACCTACGACAAGAAGGGCAACCCGGTCGAACTGTCGCCGCGCAACGTCCTCAAGAAAGTGCTCAAGCTCTACTCCGACAAGGGCTGGCAGCCGATTGTCGCGCCGGAGATGGAGTTCTACCTGACCAAGCGCAGCGAAGACCCGGACTTCCCGCTGCAACCGCCGGTCGGCCGCTCCGGCCGCCCGGAAACCGGCCGCCAGTCGTTCTCCATCGAGGCCGCCAACGAATTCGACCCGCTGTTCGAGGACGTCTATGACTGGTGCGAACTGCAGCGCCTGGACCTCGACACGCTGATTCACGAAGACGGCACGGCGCAGATGGAGATCAACTTCCGTCACGGCGACGCGCTGCACCTGGCCGACCAGATCCTGGTGTTCAAGCGCACCATGCGCGAGGCCGCGCTCAAGCACAACGTGGCGGCCACCTTCATGGCCAAGCCGATGACCGGCGAGCCGGGCAGCGCCATGCACCTGCACCAGAGCGTGGTCGACGTGGCCACCGGCAAGAACATCTTCAGCAACCCAGACGGCAGCATGAGCCAGCTGTTCCTGCACCACATCGGTGGCCTGCAGAAGTTCATCCCCGAAGCGCTGCCGCTGTTCGCCCCCAACGTCAACTCGTTCCGCCGCTTCCTGCCCGACACCTCGGCGCCGGTCAACGTCGAGTGGGGCGAGGAAAACCGCACCGTCGGCCTGCGCGTGCCGGATGCCGGCCCACAGAACCGCCGCGTCGAGAACCGCCTGCCGGGCGCCGACGCCAACCCCTACCTGGCCATCGCCGCCAGCTTGCTGTGCGGCTACATCGGTATGGTCGAAGGCATCGAGGCCAGCGCGCCGGTTCAGGGCCGTGGCTACGAGCGGCGTAACCTGCGCCTGCCGCTGACCATCGAAGATGCCCTGGAACGCATGGAAAACAGCCGCGCGCTGGTGCAGTACCTGGGCAAGAAGTTCATCACCGGCTACGTCGCCACCAAACGCGCCGAGCATGAGAACTTCAAGCGCGTCATCAGCTCCTGGGAACGTGAGTTCCTGCTGTTCGCTGTCTGATCAACCCTGAGGCCGCCTGTGCGGCCGCCGGAAAATGGAGAGGCACATGAGCGTCAACAACCCGCAAACCCGTGAATGGCAAAACCTGAGCGGCGAGCACCACCTTGCACCCTTCTCTGACTACAAGCAGTTGAAGGAGAAGGGGCCGCGCATCATCACCAAGGCGCAGGGTGTGCATTTGTGGGACAGCGAGGGGCACAAGATCCTCGACGGCATGGCTGGCCTGTGGTGCGTGGCGGTCGGCTATGGCCGGGAAGAACTGGTGCAGGCGGCCGAGAAGCAGATGCGCGAGCTGCCGTACTACAACCTGTTCTTCCAGACCGCCCACCCGCCGGCGCTGGAACTGGCCAAGGCGATCACCGAGGTGGCGCCCGAAGGCATGACCCATGTGTTCTTCACCGGCTCCGGCTCCGAAGGCAACGACACCGTGCTGCGCATGGTTCGCCACTACTGGGCGTTGAAGGGCAAGCCGCACAAGCAGACCATCATCGGCCGCATCAACGGCTACCACGGCTCCACCGTTGCCGGTGCAAGCCTGGGTGGCATGAGCGGCATGCACGAACAGGGCGGCCTGCCGATCCCGGGCATCGTGCATATCCCGCAGCCGTACTGGTTCGGTGAAGGCGGCGACATGACCCCGGATGCTTTCGGCGTGTGGGCGGCCGAGCAGCTGGAGCAGAAAATTCTCGAAGTCGGCGAAGACAACGTCGCCGCCTTCATCGCCGAGCCCATCCAGGGCGCCGGCGGCGTGATCATTCCACCGCAAACCTACTGGCCGAAGGTCAAGGAAATCCTCGCCAAGTACGACATTCTGTTCGTTGCCGACGAAGTGATCTGCGGCTTCGGCCGTACCGGCGAGTGGTTCGGCTCCGACTACTACGGCCTCAAGCCCGACCTGATGACCATCGCCAAAGGCCTGACCTCCGGTTACATCCCCATGGGTGGTGTGATCGTGCGTGACAGCGTGGCCCAGGTACTCAGCGAAGGCGGCGACTTCAACCACGGTTTCACCTATTCCGGCCACCCGGTGGCGGCCGCGGTGGGCCTGGAAAACCTGCGCATCCTGCGTGACGAGCACATCGTCGAGAAGGCGCGCACGGAAGTGGCACCGTACTTGCAAAAACGTCTGCGTGAACTGCAGGACCACCCACTGGTGGGCGAGGTGCGCGGCCTGGGCCTGCTCGGCGCGATCGAACTGGTGAAGGACAAGGCAACCCGCAGCCGTTACGAAGGCAAGGGCGTGGGCATGGTGTGCCGCAACTTCTGCTTCGACAACGGCCTGATCATGCGCGCGGTAGGTGACACCATGATCATCGCCCCGCCGTTGGTCATCAGCCATGCCGAGGTGGATGAACTGGTGGAAAAAGCGCGCAAATGCCTCGATTTGACGCTCGAAGCGATCCGTTGACAGTTTGCTAGGCTAGCGATGTGACATTAAGTCGTTACAAGGCCCTGCTTTCCTTGAAACAGAGCCTTGTAACTTGCCAGACTAGCGGCTGTTTCAGTCGCCGCGCGCCCTGCGCCGTGGGTCCTGGCTGCTGAACAGATGGCTAAATAAAAATTCTGGAGCATGACGCATGAATAAAATGGGCAAGACGTTGCTGGCCGCCGCCCTGATGGGTGCCATGGCCACCGCTGTACAGGCTGAAGACAAGGTACTGAACGTCTACAACTGGTCGGACTACATCGCTCCGGACACCATCGCCAAGTTTGAAAAACAGACCGGCATCAAGGTCAAGTACGACGTCTTCGACAGCAACGAAACCCTGGAGGCCAAGCTGCTGGCCGGCAAGTCGGGCTACGACATCGTCGTGCCGTCGAACAACTTCCTGGCCAAGCAGATCAAGGCCGGCGTCTACGAGGAGCTGGACCGCTCCAAGCTGCCGAACTGGAAGAACCTCGACAAGGACCTGCTCAAGGCCGTTGGCGATGCCAGCGACAAGGACAACCAGCACGCCTTCCCATACATGTGGGGCTCGATCGGCATCGGCTACAACCCGGAGAAGGTCAAGGCCGCGCTGGGCGTGGACAAGATCGACTCGTGGGACGTGGTGTTCAAGCCTGAGAACATCGCCAAGCTCAAGAGCTGCGGCGTGAGCTTCCTGGATGCCCCGACCGAAATGCTCCCGGCCGCGCTGCACTACCTGGGCAAGCCGACCAACAGCACCACCAAGGAAGACCTGAAGGCCGCCGAGGACCTGTTCCTCAAGATCCGTCCTTCGATCACCTACTTCCACTCGTCCAAGTACATCGGCGACATGGCCAACGGCAACATCTGCGTAGCCGTCGGTTACTCGGGTGACCTGGAGCAGTCCAAGGCCCGCGCCCACGAAGCTGGCGACAAGGTCAAAGTGGACTACATCATTCCGAAAGAAGGTGCCGGCACCTTCTACGACATGGTCGCCATCCCCAAGGATGCCGAGCACAAGGACGCCGCCTACCAGTTCATGAACTTCCTGCTGCAGCCGGAAATCATGGCTGAAATCACCAATGCCGTGCGCTTCCCGAACGGCAACGAAGCCGCTACCCCGTTGGTCGACAAGGCCATCACCAGCGACCCGAGCATCTACCCACCGGCTGACGTGAAAAAACACCTGTACGCGATCGCTGCGCCAGACGCGGCCGCCCAGCGTGTAATCACCCGCAGCTGGACCAAGATCAAGTCGGGCAAGTAAGCCCGATGCGTGACCTCTGGGCCGGGGTTTTCCGGCCCAGGGCCAGTGAAAGGCAATTGATGATTGCGGCATCGAAGCTGCGCAGGTAAGTTGCGCGCCGGTTTTGTGTGCGCGGCAGCACTGTACCCCCAAAGCATGCCGTCACCGAGGCACTGATTGTGAGGACCACCCACTTGTCTATTTCTGTACTACGCAAGGCCATGTTGGCTGGAGCGGGCCTGACGCTGGCATGCAGCGTCCAAGCGGCGCCTACGGTGCATTTCTATAACTGGTCGGACTATATCGGCCCGAACACGCTCGCGGAGTTCGAGAAGGAAACGGGCATCAAGCCCGTGCAGGACGTGTTCGACTCCAACGAAACCCTGGAAGGCAAACTGCTGGCCGGCAACACCGGCTATGACGTGGTGGTGCCGTCCAACCATTTCCTCGGCAAGCAGATCAAGGCGGGCGCGTTCCAGAAGCTCGACAAGAGCCTGCTGCCCAATTATTCCAACCTTGACCCGGCACTGATGAAGCGCCTGGAAAAGAACGACCCGGGCAACCAGTACGCCGTGCCTTACCTGTGGGGCACCAATGGCATCGGCTACAACGTCGACAAGGTCAAGGCGACCCTGGGCGTGGACAAGATCGATTCCTGGGCAGTGCTGTTCGAACCCGAGAACATGAAGAAGCTCGCCAAGTGTGGCGTGGCCTTCCTCGACTCGGCGGACGAAATGCTCCCGGCGGTGCTCAACTACATGGGCCTGAACCCCAACAGCACCGACCCCAAGGACTACGCCAAGGCCGAGCAGAAGCTGCTGGCAGTGCGCCCCTACGTGACCTACTTCCACTCTTCCAAGTACATCACCGACCTGGCCAATGGCGACATCTGCGTCGCGGCCGGTTTCTCGGGTGATGTGTTCCAGGCCAAGGCCCGCGCCGAAGAGGCGAAGAAAGGCGTGAACCTGGCCTACGCCATTCCCAAGGAAGGCGGCAACCTCTGGTTCGACGTGCTGGCGATTCCCAAGGACGCCAAGAACGTCAAGGAGGCCCATGCCTTCATCAACTATTTGCTGAAACCTGAGGTTATCGCCCAGGTCAGTGATTACGTCGGTTATGCCAACCCGAACCCCAAGGCTGGCGACCTGATGGACCAGGCCGTGAGGACTGACGCCGCGGTTTACCCACCGCAGGAAGTGCTGGACAAGATGTTCGTGAACTCAGAGCTGCCCCCCAAGGTGCAGCGGCTGATGACCCGTAGCTGGACCAAGGTCAAGTCGGGCAAGTAATTATCCAGACCCGCCGCGGCACCTGCAGAACAGGCCGGGCGGGCACAAAAATCTTGTTGGGAGTTTCACTCATGGCAGTTGCCTCCGGTGCCTATAAAAAAGCCCTCGAGGGTGGCCAGCAACCCAAGCAGGTGCTGGTCAAGATCGACCGGGTCACGAAAAAATTCGACGAAACGGTAGCCGTGGACGATGTGTCCCTGGAAATCCGCAAGGGTGAGATCTTTGCCCTGCTGGGTGGCTCCGGCTCCGGCAAATCGACCTTGCTGCGGATGCTCGCCGGTTTCGAGCGCCCCACCGAGGGGCGGATTTTCCTCGATGGCGTCGACATCACCGACATGCCGCCCTACGAGCGGCCGATCAACATGATGTTCCAGTCCTACGCGCTGTTCCCGCACATGACCGTGGCGCAGAACATCGCTTTCGGCCTGCAGCAGGACAAGATGCCCAAGGCCGAGATCGACGCCCGCGTGGCCGAGATGCTCAAGCTGGTGCACATGACCCAGTATGCCAAGCGCAAGCCTCACCAGTTGTCCGGTGGCCAGCGCCAGCGGGTGGCCCTGGCCCGTTCCCTGGCCAAGCGCCCCAAGCTGCTGCTGCTCGACGAGCCGATGGGGGCCCTGGACAAGAAGCTGCGTTCGCAGATGCAGCTGGAGCTGGTGGAGATCATCGAGCGCGTTGGCGTGACCTGCGTGATGGTGACCCACGACCAGGAAGAGGCCATGACCATGGCCCAGCGTATCGCCATCATGCACCTGGGCTGGATCGCCCAGATCGGCTCGCCAGTGGACATCTACGAGACCCCCACCAGCCGCCTGGTGTGCGAATTCATCGGTAACGTCAACCTGTTCGAAGGTGACGTGGTCGACGACGCCGAAGGCCACGCGATCATTGCCAGCCCGGAGCTGGAGCGCAAGATCTACGTCGGCCACGGCATCACCACCTCGGTGGAAGACAAGCACATCACCTACGCCCTGCGCCCGGAAAAGCTGCTGGTCACCACCAGCCAGCCGGACTTCGAGCACAACTGGTCGCGCGGCAAGGTGCACGACATCGCCTACCTGGGCGGCCACTCGGTGTTCTACGTGGAGCTGCCGAGCGGCAAGATCGTCCAGTCGTTCGTCGCCAACGCCGAACGCCAGGGCGCACGCCCGACCTGGGGCGATGAAGTGTACGTGTGGTGGGAAGATGACAGCGGCGTGGTACTGCGGTCATGAAACCTCGCAAGCTCAAGCGAGCCATCCAGCGTTTGATTCCGGAGGGGCGGCATGTGGTGATCGGGATTCCGTTCATCTGGCTGTTCCTGTTCTTCATGCTGCCGTTCTTCATCGTGCTGAAGATCAGCTTCGCCGAAGCCGACGTGGCGATCCCGCCGTATACCGAGATCTACACCTACGTCGAAGACAAGATTCAGTTGGTGCTCAACCTGGCCAACTACGGCCTGCTGACCGAAGATGAGCTGTACATCTCGGCCTACCTGGGCTCGCTGAAGATGGCCTTCTTCAGCACCCTGCTGTGCCTGCTGATCGGCTACCCGATGGCCTACGCCATCGCCAACGCCAAGAAAGAGACGCAGACGGTTCTGCTGTTGCTGATCATGATGCCGACCTGGACCGCGATCCTGATCCGCGTCTATGCCTGGATGGGCATTCTCAGCAACAACGGGCTGCTCAACGGCTTCCTGATGTGGACCGGGCTGATCGACCAGCCGCTGCAGATCCTCAACACCAACCTGGCGGTGTACATCGGCGTGGTCTATTCGTACCTGCCGTTCATGATCCTGCCGCTGTTCGCCAACCTGGTGAAGCACGACCCAAGCCTGCTTGAGGCCGCATCGGACCTGGGTTCGAGCACCTTCAACAGCTTCTGGAAGATCACTGTGCCGCTGTCGAAGAACGGCATCATCGCCGGCTGCATGCTGGTGTTCATCCCGGTAGTGGGCGAGTTCGTGATTCCTGAACTGCTCGGCGGCCCGGAAACCCTGATGATCGGTAAAGTGCTGTGGCAGGAGTTCTTCAACAACCGTGACTGGCCGGTGGCATCGGCGCTGGCGGTGGTGATGCTGGCGATCCTGATCGTGCCGATCCTGCTGTTCAACCGCAGCCAGGCCAAAGAAATGGAGGGCAGGGCATGAAGCGCTTTGGTTTTTCCAGGCTGATGCTGGTGCTTGGCCTGCTGTTCATCTACCTGCCGATGCTGATCCTGGTGATCTACTCGTTCAACGCCTCGAAGCTGGTGACGGTGTGGGGTGGTTGGTCGGTGAAGTGGTACGTCGGCCTGCTGGACAACACCCAGCTGATGGGTTCGGTGATGCGCTCGCTGGAAATCGCTTGCTACACGGCGGTGGCGGCGGTGGCGCTGGGCACCCTGGCGGCCTTCGTGCTGACCCGGGTCACCCGCTTCAAGGGCCGCACGCTGTTCGGCGGCCTGGTTACCGCGCCGCTGGTGATGCCTGAGGTGATTACCGGCCTGTCGCTGCTGCTGCTGTTCGTGGCCATGGCGCAGATGATCGGCTGGCCGCAGGAGCGCGGCATCGTCACCATCTGGATCGCCCACACCACGTTCTGTGCGGCGTATGTGGCGGTGGTGGTATCGGCGCGCCTGCGCGAGCTGGACCTGTCGATCGAGGAAGCGGCGATGGACCTGGGTGCCAAGCCGTGGAAGGTGTTCTTCCTGATCACCATCCCGATGATCGCGCCATCGCTGGCGGCGGGCGGCATGATGTCGTTCGCCCTGTCGCTGGATGACCTGGTACTGGCCAGCTTCGTGTCGGGCCCGGGTTCGACCACCCTGCCGATGGAAGTGTTCTCGGCGGTGCGTCTGGGCGTGAAGCCCGAAATCAACGCCGTGGCCAGCCTGATCCTGCTGTCGGTGTCGTTGGTCACCTTCTGCGTGTGGTACTTCAGCCGCCAGGCCGAAGAACGCCGCCGCAAGGCGATCCAGCAGGCAATCGAGGAAGGCGCGGCCGCCAACGCCTCGCAGCCCCAGGTCAAGCGCCCGGCCCAAGTGCCAGCGTCCGCCTGATTCGCCAGCGCGGCGCATCGCGAGCTCCGCTCGCTCCTACAGGCATTGTGCAGGCCTGGTAGGAGCGAGCAAAGCTCGCGATGCGCCGCCAGGCGGCGCTCGATCCTCAATGACTAAAACCTCCCCTCCTGCCCCGCGTCAGTGATGTTTATCGAACCCTGATCTACGCTAACAGTCGCATTCCACGAATCATTTGCGCGCAAGCCAGGAGCCTGCATGTCGCTCTCGCGTCCGCTGTTGTTCGTTGGTCTGGGGCTGGCTGTCACGCTCGCGGGCTGTAGCAAGGAAGAAGCGCCCCAGTTGCTGCCGCGGGTTGGGGTGGCGCGGGTCGAATCCACGGACTTCGCCGCCAGGGTTACCCTCACCGGCGACGTGCAGGCGCGGGTGCAAACCGACCTGTCGTTTCGCGTGGGCGGCAAGATCATCTCGCGCAGTGTCGACGTGGGCGACCACGTCAAGGCCAACCAGGTACTGGCCCGGCTCGACCCCAAGGACCTGCAGAACAACGTCGACTCGGCCAAGGCCGAAGTGTTCGCCGCCCAGGCGCGCGTCACCCAGGCCAGCGCCGCCTTCGTCCGCCAGCAGAAGCTTTTGCCCAAGGGCTACACCAGCCAAAGCGAATACGACTCCGCCGAAGCCGCCCTGCGCAGCAACCAGAGCGCGCTCAAGGCCGCCCAGGCGCAGTTGGCCAACGCCAACGAACAACTGAGCTACACCGCGCTGGTGTCCGAGGCCGACGGGGTGATTACCCAGCGCCAGGCCGAAGTGGGCCAGGTGGTGCAGGCGACCATGCCGATCTTCACCCTGGCCCGCGACGGCGAGCGTGACGCGGTGTTCAACGTCTACGAGGCCTTGCTGGTGGCCCCGCCCAGCGACGCAGGCCTCACCGTGAGCCTGCTCGACGACCCCAAGGTCCAGGCCCAGGGCGTGGTGCGCGAAGTCACCCCTACCGTGTCGGCCCAGAGCGGTACGGTGCAGGTCAAGGTTGCCTTGAAGAATGTGCCAGCCGCCATGCGCCTGGGCGCGCCGGTGACCGCGACCGGCAATACCCAGGGCCGCCCAAGCGTCGAGTTGCCCTGGTCGGCGTTGACCAAGGCATTGAAGGAGCCCGCCGTGTGGGTGGTGGGCGAGGGCGACAAGGTGGAGCTGCGCAAGGTCGAGGTGGGCCGCTACCTCACCGGCAAGGTGGTGATCGCCCAAGGGCTCAAGGGCGGCGAAACCGTGGTGGTCACCGGGGGGCAGTTGCTTCACCCCGGCATGCAGGTGGAAAAGGTCGACGTCAAGGCGCAGGGAGCCGAGCCATGAAACGCATGCTGCTGATGCTCCCGATAAGCCTGCTGCTGGCCGCCTGCGGCAACCAGGAGCAGGCCGAAGAAGCACTGCGCCCGGTGCTGTGGGTGAAGGTCGAGCCCCAGGTGCAGGCGCAACTGGGCCGCTTCGCCGGCAGTATCCAGGCCCGCTACGAAAGCACCCTGGGCTTTCGCGTGGGTGGGCGCATTGCGCGGCGCTGGCTGGACGTTGGCGCCATGGTCAAGCCGGGCGACACCTTGGCCACGCTGGACCCCACCGACCAACAGAACCAACTGCGCGCCGCCGAAGGCGACCTGGCGCGGGTGCAGGCGCAGTGGATCAACGCCCAGGCCGATGCCCGGCGCCAGCAGCAGCTGTATGACCGCGGGGTGGGCGCCAAGGCCAGCCTGGATATCGCCCAGACCAACCTGAAAACCACCGGTGCGTCGCTGGAGCAGGCGCGTTCATCGCTCAGCCAGGCCCGTGACCAACTCGACTACAGCACCCTGCGCGCCGACCACGCCGCCGTGATCACGGCCTGGCAAGCCGAGGCCGGGCAAACCGTGACCGCCGGTCAGGCGGTGGTGACCCTGGCCCGGCCAGACGTGAAAGAGGCGGTGATCGACTTGCCGATCAACCTGGCCGAGCAGTTGAACCAGAACCTCACCTTCACCGTCGCTTCCCAGCTCGACCCGGCCATCAACACCACGGCCAGCCTGCGCGAGCTGGAGCCGCAAGCCGACGCCACCACGCGCACCCGCCGTGCCCGCCTGACCCTGGCCAGCACCCCTGTGGGCTTCCACCTGGGCACGGCCATCAGCGTGACCCTGAGCTCGGCCGTGACCCCGCGCAGCGAACTGCCCCTGAGCGCCTTGCTCGAACGTGACGGCAAAACCCAGGTGTGGGTGATCGACCCGCAACAGAAAACCGTGGCCACCCGTGACGTGGCCCTGATCAGCCGCACCGACCACAGCATCGTCCTGGCCTCGGGCGTGCAGCCCGGCGAGCGGGTAGTGACGGCGGGCGTCAACAGCCTCAAGCCTGGCCAGAAGGTCGCCTTCGACGAGGATGCGCAATGAAAGGAAGCTTCAACCTCTCCGAATGGGCGCTAAAGCACCAGTCCTTCGTCTGGTACCTGATGTTCGTTGGCCTGCTGATGGGGATTTTCTCGTACTTCAACCTGGGCCGTGAGGAAGACCCGTCGTTCACCATCAAGACCATGGTGATCCAGACCCGCTGGCCTGGCGCGACCCAGGACGAAACCCTGTACCAGGTCACCGACCGCATCGAGAAAAAGCTGGAGGAGCTGGACTCGCTCGACTACGTGAAAAGCTACACCCGCCCCGGCGAGTCCACGGTGTACGTATACCTGCGCGACACCACCAAGGCCAAGGACATCCCGCAAATCTGGTACCAGGTGCGCAAGAAGATCCAGGACATCCGCGGCCAGTTCCCCGACGGCATCCAGGGCCCGGGTTTCAACGACGAGTTCGGCGATGTCTACGGCTCGATCTACGCCTTCACCGCCGACGGCCTCACCCTGCGGCAGTTGCGCGACTATGTGGAGCAAGCCCGCGCCGAAGTGCGGGAAGTGCCCAATATCGGCAAGATCGAGATGATCGGCACCCAGGACGAGGTGCTTTACCTGAACTTCTCGACCCGCAAGCTGGCGGCCCTGGGCATCGACCAGCGCCAGGTCATGCAGGCGCTGCAGTCGCAGAATGCGGTGACCCCGGCAGGGGTGATCGAGGCCGGCCCCGAGCGCATCTCGGTGCGCACCACCGGCCAGTTCGCCTCGGAAAAGGACCTGCAGGGCGTCAACCTGCGCATCAACGACCGCTTCTTCCGCCTGGCGGATATCGCCGCGATCGAACGCGGCTACACCGACCCACCCTCGCCGATGTTCCGCTACAACGGCCAGGCCGCCATCGGCCTTGCGATCGGCATGAAGGCCGGGGGCAACATCCAGGTGTTCGGCGAAGCGCTCAAGGAAAAGATGAAGCGCGTGACCAACGACTTGCCCGTGGGCGTGGGCGTGCACACCGTGTCTGACCAGGCGGTGGTGGTGGAGAAGGCCGTGGGCGGCTTCACCAGCGCCTTGTTCGAGGCCGTGGTGATCGTGCTGGCGGTGAGTTTCGTCAGCCTCGGCGTGCGCGCCGGGCTGGTGGTGGCGTGTTCGATCCCGCTGGTGCTGGCCATGGTCTTCGTGTTCATGGAATACAGCGGCATCACCATGCAGCGGATTTCCCTGGGCGCGCTGATCATCGCCCTTGGCCTGTTGGTGGATGATGCAATGATCACCGTGGAGGTGATGGTCACACGCCTGGAAATGGGCGAGAGCAAGGAGCAGGCGGCTACCTTTGCCTACACCTCCACGGCCTTCCCGATGCTCACCGGCACCCTGGTCACGGTGGCGGGCTTCGTGCCGATCGGCCTCAATGCCAGCTCGGCGGGCGAATACACCTTCACCCTGTTCGCGGTGATTGCCGTGGCGTTGATGGTGTCGTGGGTGGTGGCGGTGTTCTTCGCCCCGGTGCTGGGCGTGCATATCCTCGACAGCAAGAAGATGAAGGCCCATGACGCCGAGCCTGGGCGCATTGGCTGTGGCTTCGAGCATGGCCTGCTGTGGTGCATGCGCCACCGCTGGCTGACGGTGGTGGGCACCGTGGTGCTGTTCGCCTTGTCGGTGTTCTGCATGCGCTTTGTGCAGAACCAGTTCTTCCCGTCGTCGGACCGCCCGGAAATCCTGGTGGACCTGAACCTGCCGCAGAACGCTTCCATCGAAGAAACGCGCAAGGTGGTGGACCGCTTCGAGGCCACCTTCAAGGGCGACCCCGACATCGTCAGCTGGAGTACCTACATCGGCCAGGGCGCGATCCGCTTCTACCTGCCCCTGGACCAGCAACTGCAGAACCCCTATTACGCTCAGTTCGTCATCGTCAGCAAAGGCCTGGAGGAGCGTGGTGGCTTGATCGCGCGGCTGCAGAAGCGCCTGCATGAGGACTTCGTCGGCATCGGCAGCAACGTTCAGTCACTGGAAATGGGCCCGCCAGTGGGCCGGCCGATCCAGTACCGGGTCAGTGGCAAGGACATCGACCAGGTGCGCAAGCACGCCATCGAACTGGCCACCTTGCTCGACCAGAACCGGCACATCGGCGAAATGATCTACGACTGGAACGAGCCAGGAAAGGTGCTGCGCATCGAGATCGCCCAGGACAAGGCGCGCCAGCTGGGCCTGTCGTCCGAGGACGTGGCCAACGTGATGAACAGCATCGTCACCGGCGTGCCGATCACCCAGGTCAACGACAGCATCTACCTGGTCGACGTGGTGGCCCGCGCCGAGGACAGCGAGCGTGGCTCGCCCGATACCCTGCAAAACTTGCAGATTCTCACGCCCAACGGCAGCTCGATTCCGCTGCTGTCGTTCGCCACCGTGCGCTACGAGCTGGAGCAGCCGCTGGTGTGGCGCCGTGACCGCAAACCGACCATCACCATCAAGGCCTCGGTCAATGGCGAAATACAGCCCACCGACCTGGTGGCGCAGCTGAAACCGAAAATCGACGAATTCGCCAGCAAGCTGCCGCTGGGCTATGAAGTGGCCACCGGGGGCACGGTGGAGGAGAGCGGCAAGGCCCAGGGCCCGATTGCGGCGGTGATTCCGCTGATGCTGTTCCTGATGGCGACCTTCCTGATGATCCAGCTGCACAGCGTGCAGAAGCTGTTCCTGGTGGTCAGCGTGGCGCCGCTGGGGCTGATTGGCGTGGTGCTGGCGCTGGTGCCCACGGGCACGCCGATGGGCTTTGTGGCGATTCTGGGCATTCTGGCGCTGGCGGGCATCATCATTCGCAACTCGGTGATCCTGGTGACCCAGATCGACGAATTCGAGGCCCAGGGCCTGTCGCCATGGGACGCGGTGGTGGAGGCCACCAACCACCGGCGCCGGCCGATTCTGTTGACTGCGGCGGCGGCGAGCCTGGGCATGATCCCGATTGCCCGCGAGGTGTTCTGGGGGCCCATGGCCTACGCGATGATCGGCGGGATCATCGTGGCGACCCTGCTGACATTGCTGTTCCTGCCGGCGCTGTATGTGGCCTGGTACAAGATCCGCGAGCCCCAACACTGAACCCTTGTAGGAGCGGGCTTGCCCCGCGAACACCGGCACAGCCGGTGCCAGGCAATGCAGAACTTGGCACCGGCTTTGCCGGTGTTCGCGGGGCAAGCCCGCTCCTACAAAGGCCGTGGGTCATTTCTGAAAAATGGTTATATAAACATTCTTAAACAGTATTTTTAAGAATATCTCCGCCTCACTACTATTGCCCTCAAGCCAGGCGCAAACCCCCTTCAAACCTCAGCCCGGCACCCTCACTCCAAGGAGAACGAGCATGAGTGCATCGCTGCGTAGCATCGACGGTCAGGACGAAGCCACCATTTTGCGTGAAATCCAGAGCGCCCTGCGCGACCTGCGTTTCGGTGCGGTGGAAATCACCGTGCACAACGCCCAGGTCGTACAGATCGAGCGCAAGGAGAAGTTCCGCCTGCAGCAGCCCGGCAACAAGCCCGGCTGATTCGCGCCTCACCCTTCAAAACTAGAAAAATGCCAATCGGGAGCTTCACCATGTCCATCCGCCGTTATGCGCTCGCCGCCCTGGCCAGTGCTGTTTTTGCCGGTTCCGCCATCGCCAAGGACTACGAACTGCTGAACGTGTCCTACGACCCGACCCGTGAGCTGTACCAGCAGTACAACGCCGAATTCATCAAGCACTGGCAACAGGCCCACCCGGGCGACAAGGTGAAGATCCAGCAATCCCACGGTGGCTCGGGCAAGCAGGGCCGTGCGGTGATCGACGGCCTGCGCGCCGACGTGGTGACCCTGGCCCTGGCCGGCGACATCGACGAAATCGCCAAGCTCGGCAAGACCTTGCCAGAAAACTGGCAGACCCGCCTGCCCGACGCCAGCACCCCGTACACCTCGACCATCGTGTTCCTGGTGCGCAAGGGCAACCCGAAAGGCATCAAGGACTGGGGCGACCTGGTCAAGAAAGACGTCTCGGTCATCACCCCCAACCCGAAAACCTCCGGTGGCGCCCGCTGGAACTTCCTCGCGGCCTGGGCCTATGGCCTGAAGACCGGCGGCAGCGAAGCCAAGGCCAAGGAATACGTGCAGGAGCTGTTCAAGCATGTACCCGTGCTGGACACCGGTGCCCGCGGCTCGACCATCACCTTCGTCAACAACGGCCAGGGCGACGTGCTGCTGGCCTGGGAAAACGAAGCCTTCCTGGCGCTGAAGGAAGACGGCGGCGCCGACAAGTTCGACATCGTCGTCCCATCGCTGTCGATCCTTGCCGAGCCGCCAGTGGCCGTGGTCGACAAGAATGCCGAGAAGAAGGGCAACACCGAAATCGCCACCGAGTACCTCAAGCACCTGTACAGCCCGGCCGGCCAGAAGATTGCCGCCGAGAACTTCTACCGCCCGCGTGACGAGAAAGTGGCGGCCGAATTCGGCAAGCAGTTCCCGAAATTGGACCTGGTGACCATCGACAAGGACTTCGGTGGCTGGAAAACTGCACAACCGAAGTTCTTCAATGATGGCGGTGTGTTCGACCAGATTTACCAGGCGCAGTAAGGCCAGGGAAAGCGGGGCCGCTGTGCGGCCCCAGGATTCAAACGCCTGCACCGGCCCGGGATTGATTCCGGGCTTCGTGCGTTCAACCAGGGATATTTATGTCACGTCGCATTTCCCCCGTCATACCCGGCTTCGGGCTGACGCTGGGCTACACCTTGGTGTACCTCAGCCTGATCGTGCTGATACCGCTGGCGGCCATGTTCGTCCATGCCTCGCAGCTGACCTTCGAGCAGTTCTGGAACATCATCAGTGCGCCACGGGTGATCGCCGCGCTCAAGCTGAGTTTCGGCACCGCCTTGTTCGCCGCCATCATCAACGGTGTAATCGGCACCCTGCTGGCCTGGGTGCTGGTGCGCTACACCTTCCCTGGGCGCAAGATCATCGATGCGATGATCGACCTGCCGTTCGCCCTGCCCACTGCCGTTGCCGGTATCGCCCTGACTGCCCTCTACGCGCCCTCGGGCTGGGTCGGCCAGTTCGCCACCGACCTGGGCTTCAAGATCGCCTACACGCCGCTGGGCATCATCCTGGCACTGACCTTCGTCACCCTGCCGTTCGTGGTGCGCACGGTGCAGCCGGTACTTGCCGACATCCCGCGTGAAGTGGAAGAGGCCGCCGCCTGCCTGGGGGCCAAGCCGTTGCAGGTGTTCCGCCACATCCTGGCACCGGCCCTGCTGCCTGCCTGGCTCACCGGATTCGCCCTGGCCTTCGCCAGGGGCGTGGGTGAGTACGGTTCGGTGATCTTCATCGCCGGCAACATGCCGATGAAAACCGAGATCCTGCCGCTGCTGATCATGGTCAAGCTCGACCAGTACGACTACACCGGCGCGACCGCCATCGGCGTGCTGATGCTGGTGGTTTCCTTCATCCTGCTGCTGCTGATCAACCTGCTGCAGCGCCGCATCGAAACCCCTTGAAGGAGGCCGCATGTCCAGTTCTACCCTGAGTGCAAGCGCCACCGCCAACGCCGCCCGGCGTGGCAGCGCCACTTCGCGGCGCATCCTGATCGGCCTTGGTTGGCTGGTGTTCGCGCTATTCCTGCTGCTGCCGCTGGTGATCGTGGTGTCCCAGGCACTGAAGAACGGCTTTGGCACCTTCTTCGAGGCGATTTTCGAACCCGACGCCCTGTCGGCATTGAAGCTGACCCTGCTCGCCGTGGTCATTTCGGTGCCACTGAACCTGGTGTTCGGCGTCAGCGCCGCCTGGTGCGTGAGCAAGTACAGCTTCCGTGGCAAGAGCATCCTGGTGACCCTGATCGACCTGCCGTTCTCGGTGTCGCCGGTCATCGCCGGCCTGGTCTACGTGCTGATGTTCGGCGCGCAAGGCTTTTTCGGCCCGTGGCTGCAGGACCACGACATCCAGATCGTGTTCGCACTGCCGGGCATCGTCCTGGCGACCATCTTCGTCACCGTGCCATTCGTTGCCCGTGAGCTGATCCCGCTGATGCAGGAGCAGGGCACGCAGGAAGAGGAGGCCGCACGCCTGCTCGGCGCCAATGGCTGGCAGATGTTCTGGCACGTGACCTTGCCGAACATCAAGTGGGGCCTGATCTACGGCGTGGTGCTGTGTACCGCGCGGGCCATGGGCGAATTCGGCGCGGTGTCGGTGGTGTCTGGCCATATTCGCGGCGTCACCAACACCTTGCCGCTGCACGTGGAGATCCTCTACAACGAGTACAACCACGTCGCGGCCTTCAGCGTGGCCAGCCTGTTGCTGATCCTGGCGCTCTTCATCCTGCTGCTCAAGCAGTGGAGCGAGAACCGTATTAACCGCCTGCGCCACAGCGCCGCGGAGGAATGATTCATGTCGATCGAAGTTCGTAACGTCAGCAAGCGCTTCAACAGCTTCCAGGCCTTGAACACCATCAACCTGGACATCAACAGCGGCGAGCTGGTGGCCCTGCTCGGCCCGTCCGGCTGTGGCAAGACTACCCTGCTGCTCATCATCGCCGGCCTGGAAACCCCGGACCAAGGCAACATCGTGTTCCACGGCGAGGATGTGTCGGGCCATGACGTGCGTGATCGCAACGTCGGCTTCGTGTTCCAGCACTATGCCCTGTTCCGCCACATGAGCGTGTTCGACAACGTCGCCTTCGGCCTGCGCATGAAGCCCAAGGGCGAGCGCCCAAGCGAGAGCAAGATCGCCGAGAAGGTGCATGAGCTGCTGAACATGGTGCAGCTCGACTGGTTGTCCGACCGCTACCCCGAACAGCTTTCCGGTGGCCAGCGCCAGCGTATCGCCCTGGCCCGCGCCCTGGCGGTGGAGCCCAAGGTGCTGCTGCTCGACGAGCCGTTCGGCGCGCTGGATGCCAAGGTGCGCAAGGAGCTGCGCCGTTGGCTGGCGCGGCTGCACGAGGACATCAACCTGACCTCGGTGTTCGTCACCCACGACCAGGAAGAAGCCATGGAAGTGGCCGACCGCATCGTGGTGATGAACAAGGGCGTGATCGAGCAGATCGGCTCGCCGGGTGAGGTGTACGAGCAGCCGGCCAACGATTTCGTCTACCACTTCCTCGGCGACTCCAACCGCCTGGCCGTGAGCGAAGGGCACCATGTGCTGTTCCGCCCGCACGAGGTGTCGCTGTCGCGGCATGAAACCGAAGGCCACCATGCTGCCGAAGTGCGCGATATCCGGCCCCTGGGCGCGACCACGCGGGTGACTTTGAAAGTGGAAGGCCAGAGCGAGCTGATCGAGGCCGAGGTGGTCAAGGACCACGACAGCCTGACCGGGTTGGCCCGGGGCGAGACGTTGTTCTTCCGGCCGAAAGTGTGGCAGAAGGTGGCGGATATCTGATTCGCCGCCAAGCATGAAAAGCCCGGGCCTGGTCCCGGGTTTTTTTTGCCCCATCCCCTAGTGCGCCACCCCGGTAGGAGCGAGCACAGCTCGCGATCGAGGGCGCAGCCCTCGTGACAATCCCATGCCTTGCACGAATATTTAATATGCCGCCAAGGCATCACGCTCAAGCCCTCTCCCTGAACCCCGCGAATCCCGAGGCCTAGAGCATCTCCCGCAAAACATATATTCCAAAAAACGCTAACTTTAATTTTAAACATTACTTCTAGAGATAAGCCCCTGGCCGCGATGATTCAGCCACACACCTGAATCAAGAACCCCAGGAGTTTGATCAATGGGAAATGTCCAGTCGGCCGTCAGGGCCTACGACCAGCCATGGCGCCCGGCCCCGGGTGACTTGGTCGAGCTTGGCCGGACGCTTCGCCTGCCACTGGGCCAGCTGCGCCTGCAACGCACCCCGGTCAGCGGCCTCAAGCGCCGCGATAAATTGGCCCTGGGCCTGCTGGTGCTGGCGCTGCATGGCGCCGCTGCGTACTGGATCAGCCAGGCGCCAACGCCCGAGCTGCCCGTGGTACCGCCACAGATTCCGCCCATGACCATCGAGTTCGCCGCGCCCGCGCCGCCGGTGGTCGAGCCGCCACCGCCAGCCCCGGCACCACCCGTGGTCGAGCCACCGCCGCCGGTGGTCGATGAGCTGGCGGCCAAGCCAAAACCCAAGCCCAAGCCAGTGCCAAAGCCTGTGGTCAAGCAGCCGCCCAAGCCGCAGCCCAAACCCGTTGAAGCGCCACCGCCTGCGCCTGCGCCAGTCGCTGCCCCGGCCCCACCCGCGCCACCTGCGCCAGCCCCGATTACCCCGGCTTCGGCCAACGCCGCGTACCTGAAGAACCCGGCGCCGGAGTACCCGCAACTGGCCCAGCGCCGCGGTTGGGAAGGCACCGTGCTGTTGCGTGTGGAAGTGCTGCCCAGCGGCAAGCCCGGGCAGATCCAGATCCAGAAAAGCAGTGGCCGTGATGCCCTCGACGCCGCCGCGCTGGCCGCGGTCAAGCGCTGGAGCTTCGTCCCCGCCAAGCAGGGCGACGTGGCCCTGGCCGGCTGGGTCAGCGTGCCGATCGATTTCAAGCTTCGCTAACTTTTTCGCAGAACACAGGAAGACACTCTCATGAGCCTGCTGGCATCCCCCCTCGAATCCGTTGAAAGCGCAGTCATCTGGCTGCTGGTCGGTTTTTCCGTTGCCACCTGGGGCTTGGCCCTGGTCAAGGTTGCCCAGTTCGTGCGGCTGAAGAACCAGGACAAACGCTTCCACCAGCAGTTCTGGGCCGCATCGAGCCTGGACTCGGCCGCCGAGCTCAGCCATGCACTGCCTGGCCCGGCCGCCCGCGTTGCGCAGTCCGGTTATGCCGCCATCGCCGTGGGCGACACCCAGGCCAACGACCTGAGTCACGCCATCAACCATCAGGACCGCCTGGAACGTGCCCTGCGCCAGCAGATCGTGCGTGAACGCCGCTCGCTGGAAACGGGCCTGGCGGTGGTCGCCAGTATCGGCAGCACCTCGCCCTTCATCGGCCTGTTCGGCACCGTGTGGGGCATCATGGAAGCGCTCAAGGGGATCAGCGCGGCCGGTTCCGCCAGCCTGGAAACCGTGGCGGGCCCAATTGGTGCGGCGCTGGTGGCCACTGGCGTGGGTATCGCCGTCGCGGTGCCGGCGGTGCTGGTCTACAACTACTTCCTGCGCCGCCTCAAGCTGACGGCAGCCGACCTCGACGACTTCGCCCACGACTTCTACAGCCTGGCGCAGAAGAGTGCCTTCCGCGTGCTGGTGCACCCTGCCGTGCAGAAGGCCCAGGCCGGTTTCACCCAGCCGGTGAAGGAGGCGTCCTGACATGGCCTTTTCGACCCAGGACAGCGACGAGGTCCTCAGTGAAATCAACGTCACCCCGCTGGTGGACGTCATGTTGGTGCTGCTGGTGGTGTTCATTGTCACCGCGCCGCTGCTGACCAACGCCATCCCGATCAACCTGCCCAAGACCGAGGCCGTGGCCCCGGTGGAGCAGAAAGACCCGCTGGTGGTAAGCATCGACGGCCAGGGCAAGCTGTTCATCAACAAGGACGAAATTCAACCCGACCTGCTGGAAACCAACCTCAAGGCGGCCAAGGACAAGGATGCCGAGGTACGGGTGCAGTTGCAGGCCGACGACGGTGTGAATTACGGCGAAGTGGCGCGGGCCATGGCCGCGATCGAACGTGCCGGAATCAGCAAGCTGGCGGTGATTACCGCGCGCTGATTGGCAAGACTCTCGCAAGTGCGTTAGGGCCATATCTCTTGACAGGGGTTGGCCTTTTTTTTTGCGACCGGGCGCCTGCGGCGCATCGCGAGCTGCGCTCGCTCCTACCAGGGCAGCGGGGGTGGCGGACACACAGATAAACATTTTTTGTTATTAATAAATAGCTTCTTATTCCTTTACGAATATAACCCTCTCCCTATACTGGTCTCCAAGCACGCAAACTACCGGAGGCGTTCCCATGCGCAATGAGTCGATTCGTTACCTGATTGTGCCGGGCTGGCAAGGATCGCCAGACAACCATTGGCAGAGCCACTGGCAGCGCACCTTGCCCAACAGCGCCCGGGTCGAGCAGCACGACTGGCTGACCCCGCAGCGCCGTGACTGGGTGCAGGCGCTGGAGCGGGCCATTGCCGCCGAGCGCACACCGGTGATCCTGATTGCCCACAGCCTGGGTTGCATCACGGTCGCCCACTGGGCAGCACAGGCCAGCCCAGCATTGCTGCGCCGCGTGCGCGGCGCCTTGCTGGTAGCCCCGGCCGACGTCGAACGCCCCACCTGCGCCCCGGCGCTGCGCAATTTCGCACCGATCCCGGCACAGCCCCTGCCGTTCCCAAGCCAGGTGGTCAGCTCTGACAACGACCCGGCGGTGAGCGTGCCGCGGGCGCTGTACCTGGCCCAGGCCTGGGGGGCGGAGCCAGGGCTGCTGAGCAATGCCGGGCACATCAACGTCAAGTCCGGGCACGAGCGTTGGGAACAAGGCTTCGCCTACCTGTACCGCCTGCAAAGCCGGGTTGAGCAGCGCGCCTTGCGCCGCGCCTGATCGGCCCCGACCGTTTACCGTTTGCCTGACGCCCGGCCCTGATGGCCTGGGGCGGGAGTGAGTCATGACTTTTCAAAACCCATTTGGCCAGCCGCTGCTGACCTTCCCTGAGCTGGACAAGAGCCCCCTGAGCATCCGCGCCAAGGCGCTGGTGTTCATCGACCCGCGTTCGCAGCAGCTGCGCCAGGCCCTGGAACGCCTGGCACCGCAACCGCTGCCGGTGTTGATCCGTGGCGAGACCGGCACCGGCAAGGAGTTGCTGGCGCGGCAGATCCACCGCGCCAGCGACCGCCCTGGCCTGTTCGTTTCGGTGAACTGCGCGGCCATCAGCCCGACCTATGCCGATGCCGAGCTGTTCGGCTACAGCGCTGGCAGCCAGGGTGGCACGGCCAGCAGCCGGGCGGGCTGGTTCGGCTCGGCCAATGGCGGCACCTTGTACCTGGACGAGATCGCCGACCTGCCGCTGGCCATCCAGGGCAAGCTGCTGGCGGCCCTGGAAAACCGCGAGGTGACCCGGGTTGGCGCCCAGCAGCCGCAGCCTGTGGATGTGCGCCTGGTCGCCGCCACCAGCATCGACCTGGCGCGGGTGGTCAAGGCTGGGCGTTTCAACGAGCGCCTTTACCAGTACCTGCGCGAGGGCGCGCTGGAGCTGCCGCCATTGCGCGAGCGGCCTGGCGATATCCTGCCGCTGGCCGAGTACTTCGTCGGCATCTACAGCGTGCGCCTGCAGCGCCCGGTGCCGCTGGTGAGCGAGGCCGCGCAGCAGGCGCTGGAAGCGCATGCCTGGCCGGGTAACACCCGGGAGCTGGAGAACGTCATCCACTTCGCCTTGTTGGTGAACGATGACCAGGAGCTGCAGCCGCAAGACCTCGATTTGCCCAACCCCTCGCGCTAGAGGGGCCTAATAAGCAAAGTGGGTGGTGGAAGTTTGTTTTTGGAATAAGCAGCTAATTAAAAGATATTGTTACGGAATAAAAAATCCCGGTATCGTCCGCTCCATGCCCGCCGATGAAACGGTTGGGCACCCGACTTCGCCATCTGCGATGGCCCAGAAACAGAACAAGGAACACCATGAAAAAGACCCTGCTGACCACTGCCCTGGCCGCTGCCCTGTCGTTCGCTGGCCTGGCGTCCGCCGCCGAGAAACTGGTGGTAGCCGCCACCCCGGTGCCACACGCCGAAATCCTCGAACTGATCAAGCCGACCCTGGCCAAGGAAGGCGTGGACCTGCAGATCAAGGTGTTCACCGACTACGTGCAGCCCAACGTGCAGGTTGACCAGAAGCGCCTGGATGCCAACTACTTCCAGACCCTGCCGTACCTGCAAAGCTTCAACGAAGGCAAGGGCACCCACCTGGAAACGGTGATCGGCGTACACGTCGAACCGTTCGGTGGCTACTCGAAGAAGGTCAAGAGCCTGAGCGAACTGAAGGACGGCGCCACCGTCGCCATCCCGAACGAAGGCAGCAACAGTGGCCGTGCGCTGATCCTGCTGCAGAAAGCCGGCCTGATCACCCTGAAAGACCCGAAAAACGCCCTGGCCACGCCGAAAGACATCGCCGAGAACCCGAAGAAGCTCAAGTTCCGCGAGCTGGAGTCGGCCATGCTGCCGCGCGTGCTGGACCAGGTCGACCTGGACATGATCAACACCAACTACGCCCTGGAAGCTGGCCTGAACCCAGCCAAGGATGCCCTGGTGATCGAGGGTGCCGACTCGCCTTACGTGAACTTCCTGGTGGCACGCCCGGACAACAAGAACAGCGAGGCCATCCAGAAGCTGGCCAAGGCGCTGACCAGCCCGGAGGTGAAGGCATTCATCGCCAAGAAATACCAGGGTGCGGTGCTGCCTGCGTTCTGATGGTTTGACTGTGTCGTGAAAACGCCGGCGCCTATGCGCCGGCGTTTTTGTTTGTGCAAGCGAGTGCGGGCTGGCTCTCTGTGTAGGAGCGGGCTTGCCCCGCGAAAAGGCCGCAACAGGCTGTCGCATATGTATATTCAATAAAGGTATTTATAAAAAGTTTTTTATACCTTTACAGTCTACTGATCGCGCCCCGTGCGCCCATCAGAACTGCCTTCCATGACCTTCGACACTGCCTTCATGCTCAGTACCTTGCCGGCCTTCCTGAAGGCTGTTGGGGTCACCCTGCAGGTTGGCCTGATCGCCATTGCCACCTCGCTGCTGGTGGCGCTGGTCAATGCCACGGTGCTGGTGTTTCGCACGCCTTACCTGTGGCGGCTGGTGAAGGGCTACGTAGAGCTGGCACGCAACACGCCGCTGTTGATCCAACTGTTCTTCGTCTATTTCGCCTTGCCCAGCCTGGGCGTGAAGATTTCCGGCTTCGCCGCGGCAATCATCACCCTGACCTTCATGGGCGGCGCCTACCTCACCGAGGTGCTGCGCGCCGGGGTCGAGGCGGTGCCGCGTGCGCAGCTCGAATCGGGGCGGGCCATCGGCCTGTCCGAGGGCCAGCTGCTGCGCCACGTGATCCTGCCCCAGGCCGGCATCCTCAGCCTGCCGGCGCTGTTCGCCAACTTCATCTTCCTGCTCAAGGAAACCACCGTGGTGTCGGCGGTGGCGGTGCCGGAAATTCTCTACACCACCAAGAACTACATCGCCTTGTACTACAAGACCTACGAAATGCTCGCCGTACTGACCCTGCTGTGCGTGCTGTTGTTCCTGCCGCTGTCGCTGCTGCTGCGCTACCTGGAAAGGAGGCTGCAGCATGGCCAGTTCGGCAACTGAGCTGCTTTGGGTATCGCTGCCGCTGCTGGCCAAGGGCGCAGCCCAGACCCTGGCGATATCGGCGCTGGGCATTCTCTTCGCCACCTTGGGCGGGGTGCTGTACGGCGTGCTGGCAACACTGGGCAAGCGCCTGTTGAACATTGCCTTGCAGGTTTACCTGGAGCTGTTTCGCGCCATTCCGGTGCTGGTGTGGCTGTACCTGGTGTTCTTCGGCTTGCCGATCTTCTTCGCCGTGAACATTCCCAGCTTCTGGTGCGCGGTGCTGGTGCTGGGGCTGTGGGGCGCCAGCGAAGTCGGTGAAGTGGTACGCGGCGCCTTGCAGTCGTTGCCACGCGGGCAGCGCGAAGCGGGGCTGTCGATCGGCTTGTCCGGCACCCAGCTTTACGGGCATGTGCTGCTGCCCCAGGCGCTCAAGCGCATGACGCCGCCCACCATCAACCTCTACACGCGGATCATCAAGACCAGCTCGCTGGCGGTGCTGATTGGCGTGGTCGATGTGATCAAGGTAGGCCAGCAGATCATCGAGCGCACCTACGAGTCGGTGTTGATCTACGCCGTATTGTTCCTGTTCTTCTTCCTTGTCTGCTATCCGCTGTCGGCCGCCTCGCGCGTGCTGGAAAGGCGCTGGGCCCACTCATGACCGCATTGATCGAATTCCAGGGTTTCAACAAGTTCTACGGCACCCACCGGGTGCTGGCCGATGTCGACCTCAAGGTCCAGGCCGGCGAAGTGGTGGTGATCCTTGGCCCCAGTGGCTGTGGCAAGAGCACCTTGCTGCGCTGCCTGAATGGCCTGGAAGCCGCCCACAGCGGCCAGCTGCGCCTGGAGGGCAACGACCTGCTGGGCGCTGGCACCGACTGGCGCCAGGTGCGCCAGCGGGTGGGCATGGTGTTCCAGAGCTACCACCTGTTCGGCCACATGAGCGTGCTCGACAACCTGTTGCTTGGCCCACTCAAGGTGCAAAAACGCGAACGCGCCGAAGCCCAGGCGCAGGCCGAGGCGCTACTGGCGCGGGTTGGCTTGCTGGACAAGCGCGATGCCTACCCACGCCAGCTGTCCGGCGGCCAGCAGCAGCGTATCGCCATCGTCCGGGCACTGTGCATGAACCCACAGGTGATGCTGTTCGACGAAGTCACCGCTGCGCTGGACCCGGAAATGGTCAAGGAAGTGCTGCAGGTGATCCAGGGCCTGGCCCGGGACGGCATGACCTTGCTCATCGTTACCCACGAAATGGCCTTCGCTCGCGCGGTGGCCGACCGCATCGTGTTCATGGAAGCCGGTAGGATCCTTGAACAGAGCGACCCCGAGAGCTTCTTCAGCCAACCGCGGACCGCACGCGCGCAGCAGTTCCTGGACAAATTCTCCTTTGTCGAAAGCCTGCCGAAGACCCAACAAAAGGAACTGTCATGAAAACTGCCCCGCTTACCAAATTGCTGGCGCCGCTGTTCGGCCTGGCCCTGCTGGCCGGCTGCAACAAGGCCGAGGAGCCGCCCAAGCCTGCGGCTGCCTCGCCGGCCACCAGCTACCTGGAAACCATCAAGGCCCGCGACAAGCTGATTGTCGGCGTGTTCACCGACAAACCGCCGTTCGGCTTCGTCGATGCCAGTGGCCGCTATGTGGGCTTCGACACCGATATTGCCCGGCGCCTGGCCAAGGACCTGCTGGGGGACGAAAACAAGGTGGAGTTCGTTGCCGTGGAGCCGGCCAGCCGCATCCCGTTCCTGCAGAGCGACAAGGTTGACCTGATTCTTGCCAACATGACCGTGACGCCTGAGCGCAAGGAAGCGGTGGACTTCACCAACCCCAACCTGCGTGTGGCGGTGCAGGCGATTGTCGCCGATGGCAGCCCGGTAAAAACACTCGACGACCTGGCGGGCAAGACCACCATCGTGACCACGGGTACCACGGCGGACATCTGGCTGACCAAGCACCACCCAGACTGGAAACTGCTCAAGTTCGAGAAGAACAGCGAATCGCTGCAGGCCCTGGCCAACGGGCGGGGCGATGCCTATGCCCAGGACAACCTGATTCTGTTCAGCTGGGCCAAGCAGAACCCGGGCTACCGCGTGCTACCGCAGTTGCTGGGCGACGAGGCGCCGATTGCACCGGCGGTGAAGAAGGGCAATACCGAGCTGCGTGACTGGGTGAATGCGGAGCTGGCCAAGCTGGGCGAGGAGAAGTTCTTGCTCAAGCTGTATGACCAGTATGTGCGCAAGGAGCTGAGCGACGACACCAAGCCGGAGAGCGTGATCGTCGAAGGGGGCAAGTGGCAGGGCTGATAACCGGGCGCCGCATAGGCGGCGCATCGCGAGCTGCGCTCGCTCCTACCACGGGTGTGAGCCCCCTGTAGGAGCGAGCAAAGCTCGCGATGCAGCCCAAGACCCACTCAAGCGTTACGCGGCAACCAGTTCAGCAAAAACGCATTCACCACATGCGGGTTCTCCAGGCTGGAAATATGCCCAGCGAATGGAATTTGCGCCGCCAGGCAGCCAATGATCCGTGCCATCTCGTTGGATTCTTCAGGCGGCCGCGGAATGTCCTGGTCGCCACAGATGACAATGGTCTTTTCACCCTTCAATTCACCCAGCCGCCCCAGCAGGTCGGGCCGCCCGAAGATCACCCGGCCCATCGGGTCCAGGCTCTGGCGGATCAGCTCGGCGCTGCTGGCCTTGAGCGAGGCTCGGAAACCTTCCCGCACCTCAGGCACGGTCTGCCCACCGGCATGGAAGAAGATCGGCACCACGATATCCAGCAACGGCTCCGGGAACACCCCGGCTGCGCTTGCAGCATCCAGCAAGCCGAAGTATTTCAGCCGGGTCACCTCAGGCTCGGCACCGAGGTAGGTGTCCATCAGTACCAGGCGGTCGACCCGCCCGGGGTGTTCGATGGCCAGTTGCGCACCCCACATGCCGCCGACCGACAGGCCCACCAGGTGGCATTGGGCAATGTCCAGGGCGTCCAGCAGCGCCAGGTGCTGGCGGGCCAGGGCACTCATGTCGGTGGTGCTGGCAGGCGGCGCGTCGGAGCCGCCGTGGCCCCACAGTTCGGGAACGATGACACGGAAATGCCGGGACAGCGCCTCGATCTGCGGCGCCCACATTTCCGCCGACCACAGGTAGCTGTGGCCGAGCAGCACCGGGAAGCCCTGGCCCTGGTCGACATAGCTCATGCGTGCGCCGTCGATTTCGATGAAGTGTTTTTGCATGGAGTAGGTCTCGGCAGGAGGTGCTGTAGGGTATTCGAAACTGCAGGGGACCGCTGTGCGGTCCATCGCAGGCAAGCCAGCGCCTACCCATTAAGGTGATGGCACCAGCCTGAGGGTGCTCTGCGCCGGAATCACCCCCATCTGCGCCCGCTGATACTTGCCTTGCACGTAGCCTTCTGCCTGGTCCGCATAATGCCGGTCGAACAGCACACCGCTTTGCCCGACCGGGTTGCTGCTCAGCGCCTGGCCGGCATCGGCGAAGTCGATCAGCCGCCGAGTCGAGGGACCATAGGTGACGGGCCAGGGCGCCGGCCCGATCTTCGCCGACAGGTTATTGGGCACTTCATGGGTGCCGGGGGCGGGGAACGGCCCGACATTGAACAGCAGGTTCAGCGGCTTCTTCGCCCCCAGCGGGTGGTTGTGGGTCAGGGTGTGGGCCTTGCCCCACTGCCAGCTGGCCGGGTCCTTGCCGAGGGTTTCGCGCAGGTGCGCGAGGGTTTTCTGCCAGGCGATGCGCACGATGGCCGTGCGGTCGGTGCGCTGGTTGCCACCGCGGGTGTCCCACCAGGGGGACTGGGCGTCGGCGGCCAGGCGCGGCATCGCGGCGTCGATGGCGCGGGTACTGATCAACACCGGGAACCAGGTATCGCCCAGCTCGTCATGCAGCGCGGCGTAGGCCAGCTCATAGAGAAACTGGTTGAACAGCGTGGCACTGGTGGAATCCAGCGGGTAGTCGCCACGCCAGGCGGCCAGCTGCTCGACCAGCTCCTTCTGCTCGTCACCCTCGGCGACGGCGCGCAGGGTCGCCAGCAGCGGCGCCAGGGTGCGCGGGCCATGGTCGCTGGCTGTGTCCAGTTGCAGGGCCTGGCTGTTCTGGGTGTCCCACTTCACCTGCGAGTCGGCCAGTTGGCGGTCGAGCTGGCGCCCGCGGTCGGGCAGGTTGTAGTAACCGGGAATGGGCATCACCGCCGGTGGCTGGTAGTTGGCCGAGACGATGTAGCCGCTGGCCGGGTTCTCCTGCTGTGGGTTGGCGCTGAACGGGTAGAAGCCGGGTTTGTCGGCCTGGCCGCTGGCGCCGTCGAGGATGAACGACGGGTTGACCCCGTCGGGGCGTATCGGCAGCTTCGCCGCCGCCCACCAGCCGATATCGCCGCGGGCGTTGGCCCAGACGAAATTCAGCCCCGGCGCCTGCACCTTGGCTGCGGCCTCGCGCATCTTGCCCAGGGTATCGGCGCGGTTGAGCTGGTAGAAGCCGTCGAGGATCGGGTTTTCGGTTTCCAGGAATGCCCACCACATGGCAATCGGCGTGGCGCCGGCCGTGGCACCCAGCACGTCGTTGACGATTGGCCCGTGGGGCGAGCGGCGCAGTTCGACGGTGACCGGCTGCTGGCCTTTGACGGCAATCGTTTCTTGCGTCTTTTCCAGCGCGTGCCACTGGCCATGGACCATGACTTGGTCGGCGTTGGCCGGGTTGGTCTGTTCCGCGATCAGGTCGACGTCATCGTTCTGGAACATGGTCAGGCTCCAGCCGAAATCGCGGTTGTGCCCGAGCATCGCGAACGGGTTCAGCGCCTGGAAGTAGCCATACAGGTTGAAGCCCGGTGCCGACAGCTCGGCTTCATACCACACCGCCGGCACGGAGAAGCTGATGTGCGGGTCGCCCGCCAGCAACGGTTTGCCGCTGCGGGTACGGCTGCCGGCAATGGCCCAGGCGTTGCTGCCCTCGAACTGGGGAATACCAGCCTCGGCAAGCCCCGCCTGGCTGGCGTGGGCCAAGGCTTCGAGGCTTTGCCAGTCGGCGGCGGCCAGTGGCGTGGCCAGTGCCCCGGCAGGCTGCCAGTCGAGGTCGAAGATGTTCAGGTATTGCGGGCCGAGTTGGTCGCGGATGTAGGTGAGCGCAGGTTCGGTGCGGAAGGCGGCGGCGAAGCTGTAGGCCAGGTAACCGGCGATGCTCAGGGTGTCTTCGGCGGTGAACGGCCGTGGGGTAATGCCGATCAGGTCGAATTCCATGGGCTTGGGATGGCTGGCCTGCCAGGCGTTGACGCCTTCCAGGTAAGCTTGCAGGGCTTGCCAGGCGGGTGCCTGGTGGTCTTGGCGCTGAGCCATCAGCGCGGCCTGTTCGCGAATGCGCAGGCTGCGGAACAAGGTGTCGGTGGGCAGCAACTTGTCGCCCAGCACCTCGGCCAGTTCGCCACGGGCCAGGCGGCGCATGATTTCCATCTGGAACAGGCGGTCCTGGGCGTGCACGTAGCCCAGGGCGCGGTACAGGTCCGCTTCGTTCTGCGCCTGCAGGTGCGGCACGCCACGGGCGTCGTAGCGCACGCTGACCGGCGCCTTGAGCCCGGCCACGGCCAGCTCGCCCTCGCGCTGCGGCAGCTTGCCGTGCACGTACCAGTAACCGGCGCCGGCGGCTGCGGCAATCACCACCGCCAACAGGGTCAGGCTGCGCTTCATCGGGTCTCCTTGTGCATTCGAGCGGACACGGTGGCCCGATCATCGACGGATTCGCGAACAGAGCATAGTCCCTGGGGCGGCAATGCCCTGTTCGCCGGTGAAAAACGGAAAAAGCTCACAGGCCCGTCTCTGCCCAAGGGCAGTAGCAGCCCACCGCCAGGGTGTTGGAAGCGGTCACCGCACGCCCTGCAAGCAGGGCCTTGATGATCGGCTCGATGAAACTGTTGCTGGCATTGCACACCGCGCCTTCGCTGTAGGGGCCGAAATAGGCGAGGTGGCCCTGGCGGTCCCAGATGGCCACGGCAGGGGAGGCGGGCAGCTGTTCGCTACCTGGCAGGCTGGCAATTGGCTGCAGGTTGCCCAGGTTGGCAGGCAACTGGCTGTGGCTGCCGGGCTTTTGCACGGCATGAAACGTGACGCCCTGGCCTGCGAACTGGGTAATGAGGTCACCCAGGTGCTGCTGGTTGCCAACGTTGCAGGGGCAGGCCGGGTCCCAGAAGTGCACCACGCGGATCGGGCCGGGGCCTGCGAGTTCGGCGGGCAGGCGCAGTTGGCTGCCGTCGAACAGCGTGGCCTGGTTGTCGAAGGGGCGCAGGTAGCGGGACTGGAAGGTGCTGTAGGCCTGCCAGAGCACGGCGGTGCAGAGCACCAGGGCCAGGCCTGCGCACAGGTATTTGATGAGGCGAATCTTCATGGCTGTTGCGCGTACCCAGGGATCTGTGTGGTGGGCAGCTTGCCACGATGGCACGAACAGCTGAATATCCCAGGTCAATACTCGCTTCGCTGTGGATGTACCCGATGCCCGCCGCCTTTGACCCCGATCTGCTGCGCGCCAGCCTTGCGCCATTGGCCCAGTGCCAGCCGTTGCCCGCGCAAGCACACGCCTACCAACACTTCTATGGCCTGAACCTGCCTGTGAACAGCTGGCTGGGCGGCTTCCAGGCGGCGGGGTTCGAGCTGGTCGGGCAGCTGTGGTTGCCGGAGCAGCCAGTGGCAACGCTGTTTCTGCTGCACGGCTACTACGACCACATGGGCCTCTATCGGCACGTGATCGCCTGGGCGCTGAAGCAGGGGTTTGCGGTTATCAGCTGCGACCTGCCGGGCCACGGCCTGTCCAGTGGCGAGCGCGCCAGCATCAGTGATTTCGCGGTGTACCAGCAGGTGTTGCAGGCGTTGTTCGAGCAGGCGCGCCAGCTGGACCTGCCGCGCCCGTGGCACCTGTGCGGGCAGAGTACCGGCGGCGCCATCGCCGTGGACCACCTGCTGCACCACGGCGCACAAAGCCCCATCGACGGCGAGGTCATTCTGCTGGCGCCGCTGGTGCGGCCGCAGTCCTGGCGTTGGTCGAAGCTCAGCTATCGGGTGCTGCGCCATTTCGTCAACGGTATCGAGCGGCGCTTCAGCGAGAACACCAACGACCCGACGTTCCTGCCCTTCCTGGAAACCGACCCGCTGCAGCCGCGGCGCCTGCCCACTGCCTGGGTCGGCGCGCTGATCGCCTGGGTCAGGCGGATCGAGGCTGCGCCGCACTGTGCGCGGCGGCCGTTGATCGTGCAGGGGGAGGCGGACGGCACGGTGGACTGGCCATACAACCTCGAAGTGCTCAAGGCCAAGTTCAGCGAGCCGCAGATCCTGATGCTGCCCGAGGCCCGTCATCACCTGGCCAACGAGCTACCGGACATCCGCCGGCGCTACTTCGATTTCATCGAGCAGCGCCTGGGTTGATTACTTGAGTTCGGCGCTGTTCTGGCCGACCGCAAGGCCTGCGCGCACGGCGGCCACGGCGGCCTGGTAGTAGGCCTTGCCGTCTGGCGACTCGGCGAAGGTGGCGAATTCTTCCAGCTCGTCATCGGACAAGTCGCGGTACACGTACAACAGGGTGTTGTTCAGGTCTTCGCCAATTTGCCCCATCAGCCGTTGGCGCTGGCCGTCGAGCAGGCCCTGGGCCTGGCTTGCGCCGAACAGGCCGGGGATCATCGAGCTCAGGCTGTCGGCCGCCACCCCGGCAATCGCCAGGCTGACTTCGGCGCCCGCTTCACGGGCCGGCAGGGCCTGGGCCAAATGGCCGATGACCAGCAGGCGGTTGTCGCTGGCCTGGATCTTCGGCAGGCCCTTGGCGTTCTTCGCCAACTGGTCCTTGCGCGTGGCCAGCAGCTCGGCAGCGACGATCTTGCGCCCCAGGGGCGACTGGAAGAAGGCCAGCGCCGGTGCCGGGTTGGGCAACGCGCTGCGCAGCTTGGCGACGGCGCGGTTGTCCATGGCCTGGGCCTGGAAGCGCTGGTTGCTGTTGTTGACCAGCGCCTGGTAAACCGCAGGCGGCAGGCTGTTACGGTAGCGCTGCTGGGCGGCGCTCACGGCATCGTTGAAATGGGCGCGCTGGTCGGGCCAGCCGGCGGCCTTGTACAGCTGATCGAGGGTGTCTGCCCAGACAGGCATGGTGCAGATCATCAGCAGAAGCAGGGAAAACAGACGGCGCATTCAGGACTCCTGTCGGCAGGTGGCTATTGTCCTTGGCTTGGCGCCATTTTGTCGAGCAATCCGCGGGCTTCTCAGCCAAGTGGCGCTGTGCGAGGGCATGGCTAATGGATATGATGCGCGCCATGCACATCTCCCCTGAAAACCCGATGCTTGCGGCCGTCGTTGACGATTTGGCCACCCATGGCTGGTCACAGCAGGCACTCTTTCTGCCTGCCGACCTGGTGCGCGCGTTGGCCGCCGAATGCCGGCGCCGGCATGCCGAAGGCGAACTCAACCCGGCCGGCGTAGGGCGGGGGGATTCCCAGGAGGTGCGCGAAACCATTCGCGGCGACCAGATCCAGTGGATCGACCCTGGCCAGGCCGAGGCCTGCGACCAGTACCTGGCGGCCATGGACCAACTGCGCCAGGCCATCAACCAGGGCCTGTTCCTGGGCCTTGAAGACTTCGAATGCCATTTCGCCCTGTACCCGCCGGGGGCATTCTACCGCCGTCACCTGGACCGCTTCCGCGATGACGACCGGCGCATGGTGTCGGCGGTGTTCTACCTCAATGAAGGCTGGCAGCCGCAGGACGGCGGCCAGTTGCGCATGTTCCTGGCCGATGACGTGGCGCACGACGTGCAGCCGGTGGCCGGTTGCCTGGCGGTGTTCCTCTCTGGCGAGGTGCCCCACGAAGTCTTGCCGGCCATGCGTGAACGCCTGTCGTTGACTGGCTGGTTCCGGCGCCGTGGCAATGACCCGTTCTGATTTGCCCAAGGTGCTGGTGAGCGCCTGCCTGCTGGGCCAGCCGGTGCGCTATGACGGCCGGGCCAGCGGGCACCCTGACCTGTTGCAGCAGTGGCAGGCCGAGGGGCGCGTGGTGCCCTTGTGCCCTGAGGTGGCAGGTGGCTTGCCGACGCCACGGCCGCCGGCGGAGATTCCCGGTGGGCAAGGGGGGCAGGTGCTGCAGGGTGAAGCCCAGGTGCTGACGGTGGCTGGCGAGGATGTAAGCGCGGCCTTTCTGGCCGGTGCCCGGCAGGCCTTGGCGCTGGTGCGGCGGCACGGTATACGGGTGGCGGTGTTGAAAGCCGGCAGCCCGTCGTGTGGCAACCGGTTGACCTACGATGGCACGTTCAGCGGGGTGAAGGTGCCGGGGGAGGGCGTGACCACGGCCTTGTTGCGGCGCGAAGGGGTGCTGGTGTTCAGCGAGCTGGAGCTTGAAGAGGCCCGGGTGGCGTTGGCTGGGCTTTTGGGGTAGGCCTGTAACGGCCCTTTCGCGGGGCAAGCCCGCTCCTACAAAGGCCCACACATGCCCTAATGCGGACCCTGTAGGAGCGGGCTCGCCCCGCGAAGAGGCCCGCACAGGCTAAAAAAACCTACTGCCCAGCCGCAGTTTCCTGCACGCCGGTGAACCACTTCTGCTCAAGCTCAGCCGTTCGCCCGCTGTCTTTCAAGCGCTGCAGGGCATTGTTCACGGCGCTCTCGAACGCCGGGTTGTCCTTCTGGAACGGAATCACCAGCTTCTTCTCGCCAAAGGCCTGGCTCACGTCGAACGGCCCGTCACCCTTGGGCGCCGTGTTCGACGGGGTGAGGGTAATGTCGTACTTGCCGCTTTCCACGCCAGGCAGCACCTCGGCCGCGGTGGTTTCGACGAATTCGGCGCGCAAGTCCAGCTCCCGCGCCAGTTCCTGGCCAAAGTCGATCTCGAAACCCGTCAGGTGGTCGTTTTCCTTGAACGCATAGGGTGAATTGTCGGCCTGCACAGCGATGCGCAGTTCGCCCCGGTCGGCGATTTCGTCTATCAGCTCGGCCTGAGCCAATGGCGTGATCAGTACTGTCAGCAGTACGCCTATGGTCGAACGCATGAATGCCCCTTTTTTTACTTCAGCAGATGAGTCACTTTCGCCGCAACTTTCTTCCTCGTCGCGGTCGAGCGCAGCCTATGACCTTGAAGGCCCGGCTAGGTTTAACCCTAACTGAATTATTTATGTCGGGGGGCCACAATTACTTCTGGCGTGGTTTTCAACTATGGTGAAGCAGCGCCGCCGTTCGTTTCACGGCTGCGTTTTCAATGAATGACAGGAGAAGTGAATGAACAGCCTATTTTCGCGTGCTGCCGTTGCCGGTCTGCTGATGGGGGCCTCGGTGTTCGCCAGCGCTGCGGATGCGCTGAAGAGCCAGGAGCCGCCCAAGGATGCCAAGGTCTTCATCGTTTCCCCCGCCGACGGCGCCACGGTCGACAAGACCTTCACCGTCAAGTTCGGCATCGAGGGCATGGCGCTCAAGCCTGCGGGTGACCAAACCCCGCACACGGGCCACCACCACCTGCTGGTGGATGTGGACAAAGCACCGGTGGCCGACATGCCACTGCCTACCAGCCTGATGCCCGAAGCCGGCACCGCGCTGCCTGCCGGGCCGCAAGTGCTGCACTTTGGCAAGGCGCAAACCGAGACCAGCATCACCCTGACCCCGGGTAAGCACACCCTGCAGTTGGTGCTGGGTGACCAGTACCACGTGCCGTTCAAGCCGTCCGTCGAGTCGAAGAAGATCACCGTTACCGTCAAGTAACGCAACCCGAGCCCCTACGCCACACCCCGGTAGGAGCGAGCAAAGCTCGCGATGCGCCGCAAGCGGCGCGCAATCTACCCGGCAAAAAAAAGGGAGGCCACCTGGGCCTCCCTTTCTCATGCAGCCATCACGCTCAGAACAGTACGCGCGAGCGGATGGTGCCCTTGACCTGTTGCAGCTTCTCTTGCGCCAGGTCCGAGTACTCGGCGTCGACGTCGATCACCACGTAACCGACTTTCTCGTTGGTCTGCAGGAACTGACCGGAGATGTTGATGCCGTTTTCGGCGAAGACCTTGTTGATCTCGCTGAGCACGCCCGGGATGTTTTCGTGGATGTGCAGCAGGCGGTGCTTGCCCGGGTGCGCCGGCAGGGCCACTTCCGGGAAGTTGACCGACGATACGGAAGTACCGTTGTCGCTGTACTTGACCAGCTTCTCGGCCACTTCCAGGCCGATGTTGGCCTGGGCTTCGGCGGTGGAACCACCGATGTGCGGGGTCAGGATCACGTTGTCCAGGCCACGCAGCGGGCTTTCGAACTCTTCGTCGTTGGAGCGCGGCTCTACCGGGAACACGTCGATGGCGGCGCCGATCAGGTGCTTGTCCTTGATCGCGGCGGCCAGGTGGTCCAGCTCGACCACGGTGCCACGGGCGGCGTTGATCAGGATCGAGCCCTTCTTCATGGCACGGATTTCCTTCTCGCCGATCATCCACTGGGTGGACGGCAGCTCAGGCACGTGCAGCGAAACGATGTCGGCCAGGCCCAGCAGTTCGTTCAGGCTGGTGACCTGCACGGCGTTGCCCAGTGGCAGCTTGGTCAGCGGGTCGAAGAAGTACACCTGCATGCCCAGGTTTTCCGCCAGGACCGACAGTTGGGTACCGATCGAGCCGTAGCCGACGATGCCCAGCTTCTTGCCACGGATCTCGAACGAGTTGGCCGCGCTCTTGATCCAACCACCACGGTGGCAGGAGGCGTTTTTCTCAGGGATGCCGCGCAGCAGCAGGATGGCCTCGGCCAGCACCAGCTCGGCCACCGAACGGGTGTTGGAGTACGGGGCGTTGAATACGGCGATGCCACGCTCGCGGGCCGCAGCCAGGTCGACCTGGTTGGTGCCGATGCAGAAGCAGCCGACGGCGACCAGTTTCTTGGCGCAGTCGAAGATTTCTTCGGTCAGTTGGGTGCGCGAGCGAATACCGATGAAGTGGGCATCGGCGATCTTTTCCTTCAGCTCGGCTTCAGGCAAGGAACCCGTGAGGTATTCGATGTTGGTGTAGCCGGCAGCCTTGAGGGTATCGACTGCGTTCTGGTGCACACCTTCAAGAAGAAGGAACCGGATCTTGCTCTTGTCGAGAGAAGTCTTGCTCATCTGCGTAAACCTGTATCCCGGAGAAAAAAATGGCGAGGGGTGATGCCAGGCGCCAGGGCAGCCTTAGCATGAACAGCGGGAGGGCTATGCTAGCATACGCGACACAATCTGAGCTTATCCCGACAGGTGAAGAGTGCTCAGGGTGACTATGAATAAGTCGAGAGTTCCAGCGATGACCCACCCCGCGGTAATTGATGAGCTGATGACCCTTGTCGACCCTGGCAAGGTCCTGACCGACCCGGCTTCGCTGGAGGCCTACGGCAAGGACTGGACCAAGCATTATCCACCCGCGCCCACGGCTATCGTGCTGCCCAAGACCATCGAACAGGTGCAGGCCATCGTCCACTGGGCCAACCGGCACAAGGTGGCGCTGGTGCCGTCGGGTGGCCGCACTGGGCTCTCTGCGGGCGCCGTGGCAGCCAACGGCGAGGTGGTGGTGGCCTTCGACCACATGAACCGGATTCTCGACTTCAATGGGTTCGACCGTACCGTGGTTTGCCAGCCAGGGGTCATCACCCGCCAGCTGCAGGCCTTTGCCGAAGAGCAGGGCCTGTATTACCCGGTGGATTTCGCCTCCAGCGGCTCCAGCCAGATTGGCGGCAACATCGGCACCAATGCCGGCGGCATCAAGGTGATTCGCTACGGCATGACCCGCAACTGGGTGGCCGGCCTGAAGGTGGTCACCGGCAAGGGCGAGTTGCTGGAGCTGAACAAGGGCCTGATCAAGAACGCCACCGGCTATGACCTGCGCCAGTTGTTCATCGGCGCCGAGGGCACCCTGGGCTTCGTGGTCGAGGCCACCATGCGCCTGGACCGCGCCCCGCGCAATCTCACTGCCATGGTGTTGGGCACGCCGGACTTCGACTCGATCATGCCGGTGCTGCACGCCTTCCAGGGCAAGCTCGACCTCACGGCATTCGAATTCTTTTCCGACAAGGGCCTGGCCAAGATCATGGCCCGTGGCGATGTCCCGGCGCCGTTCGATACCGCTTGCCCGTTCTATGCCCTGCTGGAGTTCGAAGCCAGCACCGAGGCGTTGGCCGAGCAGGCCCTGGCTACCTTCGAGCAGTGCGTGGAACAGGGCTGGGTGCTGGACGGGGTGATGAGCCAGAGCGAAACCCAGCTGAAGAACCTGTGGAAGCTGCGCGAATACTTGTCTGAAACCATTTCCCACTGGACCCCTTACAAGAACGACATTTCCGTCACGGTTTCCAAAGTGCCGGCGTTCCTGCGCGACATCGATGCCATTGTCAGCGAGCACTACCCTGACTACGAGGTGGTCTGGTACGGCCATATCGGTGATGGCAACCTGCACCTGAACATCCTCAAGCCCGAACACATGAGCAAGGATGCGTTCTTCGCCTCGTGCGCCAAGGTCAATAAATGGGTGTTCGAGATCGTCGAGCACTACAACGGCTCGATCTCCGCCGAGCACGGCGTGGGCATGACCAAGCGTGACTACCTGGGCTACAGCCGCTCGCCGGATGAAATTGCCTGCATGAAGGCGATCAAGGCCGTATTCGACCCTAACGGCATCATGAATCCGGGTAAGATCTTCGCTCCTGAATAAAAAGCAGTATCCAGAGGAGTCGGCCATGAGTTACCAGCACCAGTACGTAGACGGCACCCGCATCCACTTCCCGCTGGGCAAGGTGGTATGCATCGGCCGCAACTATGCCGAGCATGCCAAGGAACTGGACAACCCCATTCCCAGCGAGCCGCTGCTGTTCATCAAGCCGGGCAGTTGCGTGGTGCCGCTGGAAGGTGGCTTCAAGATCCCGACCGACCGTGGTTCGGTGCATTACGAGGCCGAGATCGCCGTGCTGCTGGGCAAGCCGCTGTCGGCCAATGCGTCCGAGGAAGAAGTGCTCGATGCCATCTCCGGCTACGCCCCGGCGCTGGACCTGACCCTGCGTGACGTGCAGGCCAAACTCAAGGAAAAAGGCCTGCCGTGGGAGCTGTGCAAGAGCTTCGACGGCGCCTGCGTGCTACCGCCGTTCGTGTCTGCAGCTTCCTTCGAGGACGTGACCGACATTCCGGTGCGCCTGACCATCAATGGTGAAGTGCGCCAGGATGGCAACAGCAAGATGATGCTCAACCCGATCGTGCCGATCATCCAGCACATGGCGGCGCAGTTCTCGCTGCAGGCCGGTGATGTGATCCTCACCGGCACCCCGGCCGGGGTTGGGCCGTTCAATGTCGGTGATGAGCTGGTGCTGGAATTGCCGGGCGTGTGCAGGTTCGAGAGCCGGGTGCTCTGAGCAGAAACTGCGTCGCCTGTTTCGCGGGCAAGCCCGCGAAGCAGGCGCCGCGGTTTACCGTTTTTTCACACCCCATCCGGATAATGCGCGGATCTTTGCCCCGCTCCCCCAGGACCCTTCGATGCCATCGACCGCCGTCTCCAACAAGCGCCGCTTCTATCTGCGCAGGCCTTTCGTGCTGGCCGTTGTCGCCATCATCGGCTATGGCGTGGCCGCCGCCATGCACTGGGATGACCGCGGCCTGCTGTGGGTCAAGGAGCGCTTCGAAAGCAGCGCCGAACGCAGCGAAAGCGTATGGCTGCCGGACTATCAAGCCGACATCGACGCCAAGGTGCTGCCGGGCATGGAGGAGGACGAAGCCTCCGACATCGCCTACAGCCCAAGCACCCGCACGCTGTTCGCGGTGATGGGCAAGCACCCGTTCCTGGTGGAACTGAGCCTCGACGGTGACGTGCTGCGCAAGATTCCGCTGGTGGGCTGGAGCAACCCCGAAGGCGTTGCCGTGCTGGAAGACGGTTACCTGGCGATCACCGACGAGCGCCTGCACGACCTGACCCTGGTCAAGGTCGATGCCCGGACCACTTCGCTGAACCACGCCGATTTCCTGAGCTACGACCTGGGCGAGTCGGTGAAAAGCAACAAAGGCTTCGAAGGCGTAGCCTGGGACCCAATGCGCCAGCGCCTGGTAATCGGCGAGGAGCGCCCGCCAAAACTCTATACCTGGCGCACCGACGGGCGTAGCCCGCTCAACGGCAGCAAGCAATTGCTGGAAAACGACGAGCTGGACCTGCGCAACCTGTCCGCCCTGAGCGTGGACCCGCGCACCGGCCACTTGCTGGCGCTGTCGGCCGATTCCAACATGCTGCTGGAGCTCGACGAGCAAGGCCAGCAGGCCAGCTTCATGACCTTGCTGGGCGGCTTCAATGGCCTCAAGCACACCATCCCACGGGCTGAAGGGGTGAGCATGGACGAGCACGGCAACCTGTACATGGTCAGCGAGCCTAACCTGTTCTATCGCTTCAAGAAAAAACCCTGAAGATGAAGGCTTTTCCGGCATTAAGCCAGGCTTCAGCCAGGCATGGTTAGCTTCGCCACCCTTGTGTCGAGTTTGCGTCCATGCGCCGTTTCCTGCTGTTTCTGGTATTGCCTGCCCTGATCGTGCTGGGCGTTCTTGGTGGGCAAGAGTTCCGCCTGTTCGAGCGCGGTTGGTTCAACCTCAAGGCCTGGTGGCAGCCGGCCGAGCAGGGCATTGGCCTGGACCGCTACCGGGTGGCGGTTGAGGCACTGCCAGTGCAGGGGCTGGACGACGACCTGTCGGCGCTGACCTACGACCCCGACCGCAAGACCCTGTTCACCGTGACCAACGCCCGCGCTGAGCTGATCGAGCTGTCACTGGACGGGCGCATCCTGCGCCGGGTGCCGCTGACCGGCTTTGGCGACCCGGAAGCGGTGGAGTACGTGGGCCCCAACAGTTACGTGATTACCGACGAGCGCGAGCAGCGGCTGATTCGTGTGCGCCTGGAAGACGACACGGCGTTCCTCGATGCCGGCGATGCCGAGCAACTGACCCTGGGCATCGGCCGCAATGGCAACAAGGGCTTCGAGGGCCTGGCCTATGATTCGGCGGGCAAGCGCCTATTCGTGGCCAAGGAGCGCGACCCGATGCTGATCTACGAGGTGCGCGGCTTCCCCCACGACAACCCTGGGCAACCCTATGCCGTGCACGTGCTGCAGGACCGCAAGCGCGATGCTCGGCTGTTCGTGCGCGACCTGTCGAGCCTGCAGTTCGATGAGCGTACCGGGCACTTGCTGGCGTTGTCGGATGAGTCGCGGCTGGTGGTGGAGCTGGATGTGGAGGGCAAGCCGCTGAGCACTTTGTCGCTGCGCAAGGGGTATCAGGGGTTGAAGGCAACGGTGCCGCAGGCGGAGGGGATTGCGATGGATGAAGCAGGGACGCTTTATCTGGTCAGTGAGCCGAATCTGTTCTATGTGTTCAAGCGGGCTTTGGATTGAGTGTTGCAGGCCCATTCGCGGGGCAAGCCCGCTCCTACAGGCGACCGGTGTCTACCTTGTAGGAGCAGGCTTGCCCCGCGAAGCAGGTTACTGCGCTTTCAGCGTTTTCACGCCTTCCGAAGTCCCCAGCAACAGCAGGTCCGCCGGCCGCGCGGCGAACAGGCCGTTGGTCACCACGCCAACGATGGCGTTGATCTGCGCTTCCAGCTCCACCGGGTTGGTGATCTGCAGGTTGTGCACGTCAAGGATCACGTTGCCGTTGTCGGTGACCACGCCCTCGCGGTACACCGGGTCGCCGCCCAGCTTGACCAACTGGCGCGCCACGTGGCTGCGGGCCATCGGGATGACTTCGACCGGCAGCGGGAAGGCGCCCAGCACCGGCACCAGCTTGCTGCCGTCGGCGATGCAGATGAAGGTCTTGGCCACGGCCGCGACGATCTTCTCGCGGGTCAGGGCCGCGCCGCCGCCCTTGATCAGGTTCAGGTGCGCGTCGCTCTCGTCGGCGCCGTCCACATAGAACTCCAGCTCGCTGACGCTGTTCAGCTCGTAGACCGGGATGCCATGGCCCTTCAGACGCTGGGCAGTGGCCTCGGAGCTGGCGACCGCGCCGTCGAAGGCGGTTTTGTGCTGGGCCAGGGCGTCAATGAAGAAGTTGGCGGTCGAACCGGTGCCGACGCCGACGACGCTCTTTTCATCCAGCTTGGGCAGAATGAAGTCGACAGCGGCCTGGGCGACGGCCTGTTTGAGTTGGTCCTGGGTCATGCGGGCTCCGAAAAGGGGCAGGGCGGTTTCAAAGTCGCCTAGTATAACGGCTCGCACGGCTTTGCTGTGGTCGCCCGACGTAGCGCTGGGGTAGACTCCCAGCCCTTGTCCCGCGGCCAGTGATGCTTTCCCGATGCTCGAACAGTACGTCAAGAAGATCCTCACCTCGCGCGTCTACGACGTTGCGGTCGAAACCCCGCTGCACAGCGCCGGGCAGCTGAGCAAGCGCCTGGGCAACCAGGTTCTGCTCAAGCGCGAGGACCTGCAGCCGGTGTTCTCGTTCAAGATCCGCGGGGCGTACAACAAACTGGCGCAGCTCACCCCGGAAGAACTGGCCCGTGGCGTGGTCACCGCCTCGGCCGGCAACCACGCCCAGGGCCTGGCCCTAGCAGCGCGTGAAATGGGCATCAAGGCCACTATCGTAATGCCCAAGACCACCCCGGAGATCAAGATCGAGGGTGTGCGTTCGCGTGGCGGCAAGGTGGTGCTGCATGGCGACTCGTTCCCCGAGGCGCTGGCCTATTCGCTGAAACTGGTCGATGAAAAGGGCTTCGTCTATATCCACCCCTATGACGACCCGCACACCATTGCCGGCCAGGGCACCGTGGCCATGGAAATTCTCCGTCAGCACCCGGGCCAGCTGGATGCGATCTTCGTTCCGGTGGGCGGTGGCGGCCTGATTGCCGGGATTGCCGCCTACGTGAAGTACCTGCGCCCGGAAATCAAGGTGATCGGCGTCGAGCCGGATGATTCCAACTGCCTGCAGGCAGCCATGGCCGCAGGCGAGCGCGTGGTGCTGCCGCAGGTGGGGCTGTTCGCCGATGGCGTGGCGGTGGCGCAGATCGGCCAGCATACCTTCGACATCTGCCGCCACCACGTGGATGAAGTAATCACCGTCAGCACCGATGAAATCTGTGCGGCGATCAAGGATATCTACGACGATACCCGCTCGATCACCGAACCTGCCGGTGCCTTGGGTGTTGCTGGCATCAAGAAGTACGTCGAGCTCAAGGGCGTGACCGGGCAAACCCTGGTGGCCATCGACTCTGGCGCCAACGTCAACTTCGACCGCCTGCGCCATGTGGCCGAGCGCGCCGAGCTTGGCGAAAAGCGCGAGGCGATCATCGCGGTGACCATCCCCGAGCGCCCAGGCAGCTTCAAGGCCTTCTGCGAAGCCATCGGCAAGCGTCAGATCACCGAGTTCAACTACCGCAAGCACACTTCGGACGAGGCGCACATCTTCGTTGGCGTGCAGACCCACCCGGAAAACGACCCTCGGGCAGCGCTGGTGCAGCAGTTGAGCGAGCAGGGCTTCCCGGTGACCGACCTGACCGACAACGAACTGGCCAAGCTGCACATCCGCCACATGGTCGGCGGCCACTCGGCGGGGGCCAGCGACGAGATGGTGCTGCGCTTCGAATTCCCCGAGCGGCCGGGTGCGCTGTTCAACTTCCTCAACAAGCTGGGCGGGCGCTGGAACATCTCGATGTTCCACTACCGCAACCACGGCGCGGCCGACGGGCGCGTGGTGGCCGGGCTGCAGGTGCCCGAAGACGAACGCCACCTGGTGCCGGCGGCGCTGGCGAAGATCGGCTACCCGTACTGGGACGAAACCGAAAACCCGGCGTACAAGCTGTTCCTGGGCTGAGAAGCTAAGCTTGGGCTGATGGCCCTGCAGGAAATGCAACCCCCTGTAGGAGCGGGCTCGCCCCGCGAAGAAGCCAACGCCCAATGGCCTGCTGAAGGACGGGATCATGGAACACCTGACCACCCTCAAAACCCTGCACATCCTGGCCACGGCGCTGCTCCTGCTGGGCGCCCTGGGCCTGGCGACCTGGACGGTTCGGGCCCGCCGCCGGGGCGATGCCGAGGCCTACGCCAAGCTGCTGCGCAAGCCGCTGGTGTTCGTCTGGCTGGTGATGGGGGTGTGCCTGGTGAGCATGCCGTTCACCGGCTGGTGGCTGGTGCACCTGGTGGGCTGGCCGCTGGGGCAGACCTGGGTGCTGGCCTCAAGCGTCATTTATACGTTTGGCGCGTTTGCCGTGTGGTGGCTGCTGGTGCGGCTGAACCGGCTGCGCAAGGCCGAGCTTGTGGGGTTGCGGTTTACCCTGGCGCTGGCGCTGTTCAGCGGGGTGTGCTTTGTGTCCATTGCCGGGCTGATGGGGGCCAAGCCGGTCTGAAGGTTCGGTTGTGCCCATGCCGGCCCTTTCACGGGGCCGGCTCAGGAATACCTCACTCGCGCAACGAAACCACCGGCCAGCCACGCCGCTCGGCCTCGGCGCGCAACGTGGCATCGGGGTCCACCGCCACTGCGTGGCTCACCCGCTCCAGCAACGGCAAGTCATTCATCGAATCGCTGTAGAAATAGCTGTCTTCCAGGTTGAACCCGTTCTCCAGCATCCAGCGCGCCAGCCGCGTCACCTTGCCTTCACGGAAACAGGGTATATCGGTACTGCGCCCGGTATAGCGCCCTTCGTGCATCTCGCATTCGGTGGCCAGCAGCACCCGCACGCCGAGGCGCCGGGCAATCGGCGCGGTGACGAAGCGGTTGGTGGCGGTGATGATCACCAGCTGGTCGCCGGCATCACGGTGTTGCTGCAGCAGGGCCAGGGCCTTGGGCAGGATGATCGGCTCGATGCAGTCGCGCATGAAGTCGCGGTGCCATTCGTCGAGCTGGGCCGGCTCGGTGGCCGCCAGGATCTCCATGGAAAAGGCCAGGTAGGCCTGCAGGTCCAGGGTGCCGTTGAGGTAGTCCTGGTAGAAGGCATCGTTGCGGCGCTTGTACGCAACCGGGTCAAGGATGCCCCGCTCGCACAAGTAGTCACCCCAGGCGTGGTCGCTGTCGCCACCGAGGAGGGTATTGTCCAGGTCGAATAAAGCCAGGCGCATTGCGGTCACTCGCATCAGCCACAGGGAGGCCCGCAGAATACGGAGTTTTCACCTCGCTGCACATAAGCTTGGCGGGCGCGTTGCTGCGCTCGCAAGCTTTGTGGAACAATGCGGTGACATGCGTTTGCGAGGTTGCTGCCGTGATCGACCCGGATGGTTTTCGCCCCAATGTCGGCATCATTCTGACGAATGATGCCGGGCAGGTGCTATGGGCTCGACGGATCAACCAGGATGCCTGGCAATTTCCGCAGGGTGGCATCAACCCTGACGAGACGCCGGAAGACGCCCTGTACCGCGAGCTGAACGAAGAAGTTGGCCTTGAACGCGACGATGTGGAAATTCTTGCCTGCACCCGCGGCTGGTTGCGTTATCGTTTACCCCAGCGGCTGGTCCGCACCCACAGCCAACCGCTGTGCATCGGCCAGAAGCAAAAATGGTTTCTCCTGCGCCTGGTGAGCAATGAGCAGCGGGTGCGTATGGACCTGACCGGCAAGCCCGAGTTCGACGGCTGGCGCTGGGTCAGCTATTGGTATCCGCTGGGCCAGGTGGTGACCTTCAAGCGTGAAGTGTACCGCCGCGCCCTGAAAGAGCTTGCACCGCGTCTGCTGACGCGCGACTGACCACGGAGTTCGACCCCGAGCCATGCTCAATACGCTGCGCAAGATCGTCCAGGAAGTGAACTCCGCCAAAGATCTCAAAACGGCGTTGGGGATCATTGTCTTGCGCGTCAAGGAGGCCATGGGCAGCCAGGTCTGCTCGGTGTACCTGCTCGACCCGGAAACCAACCGCTTCGTGCTGATGGCCACCGAGGGCCTGAACAAGCGCTCCATCGGCAAGGTCAGCATGGCCCCGAACGAGGGCCTGGTTGGCCTGGTGGGCACCCGGGAAGAGCCGCTGAACCTGGAAAACGCCGCCGATCACCCGCGTTACCGTTACTTCGCCGAAACCGGCGAAGAAAAATTTGCCTCCTTCCTCGGTGCGCCGATCATCCACCACCGCCGCGTGGTGGGGGTGCTGGTGATCCAGCAGAAGGAACGGCGCCAGTTCGACGAGGGCGAGGAAGCCTTCCTGGTCACCATGAGCGCCCAGCTCGCCGGGGTTATCGCCCACGCCGAGGCCACCGGTTCCATCCGCGGCCTGGGCCGGCAGGGCAAGGGCATTCAGGAGGCGCGCTTCGTTGGCGTGCCGGGCTCGCCGGGGGCTGCGGTGGGGCGTGCGGTGGTGATGCTGCCGCCGGCCGACCTCGAAGTGGTGCCAGACAAGGCCGTCGATGACATCGACGCCGAGCTCAAATTGTTCAACAACGCCCTCGAAGGCGTGCGCGAAGACATGCGCAAGCTGTCGGCCAAACTGGCCACCCAGCTGCGCCCGGAAGAGCGTGCGCTGTTCGACGTGTACCTGATGATGCTCGAAGACGCGGCACTGGGCGGTGAGGTGATCGAGGTCATCAAGACCGGCCAGTGGGCCCAGGGCGCCCTGCGCCAGGTGGTTGGCGAGCACGTCAACCGCTTCGAGCTGATGGACGACGATTACCTGCGTGAACGCGCCTCGGACGTGAAGGACCTTGGCCGGCGCCTGCTGGCCTACCTGCAGGAGGCCCGTTCGCAGTCGCTGGTGTATGCCGACAACACCATCCTGGTCAGCGAGGAGCTGACCCCCGCCATGCTCGGCGAGGTGCCCGAGGGCAAACTGGTTGGCCTGGTGTCGGTACTGGGCTCGGGCAACTCCCACGTGGCCATCCTGGCCCGCGCCATGGGCATCCCGACGGTGATGGGCCTGGTCGACTTGCCATACTCCAAGGTCGACGGCATCGAAATGATCGTCGACGGCTACAAGGGCGAGGTGTTCACCAACCCCAGCGAGGTGTTGCGCAAGCAATACAGCGACGTGGTGGAGGAGGAGCGCCAGCTGGCCCAGGGCCTGGACGCCTTGCGCGAACTGCCGTGCGTCACCCCTGACGGCCATCGCATGCCGCTGTGGGTCAACACTGGCCTGCTTGCCGATGTGGCCCGCGCCCAGCAACGCGGCGCCGAAGGGGTGGGCCTGTACCGCACCGAAGTGCCCTTCATGATCAACCAGCGCTTCCCCAGCGAAAAAGAGCAGCTGGCCATCTACCGCGAGCAGTTGGCGGCGTTCCACCCGCTGCCGGTGACCATGCGTACCCTCGACATTGGCGGTGACAAGGCCCTGTCGTACTTCCCGATCAAGGAAGAAAACCCGTTCCTGGGCTGGCGCGGCATTCGCGTTACCCTTGACCACCCGGAAATCTTCCTGGTGCAGACCCGCGCCATGCTCAAGGCCAGCGAGGGCCTGAACAACCTGCGCATCCTGCTGCCGATGATTTCCAGCATCCACGAACTGGAAGAAGCGCTGCACTTGATTCACCGCGCCTGGGGCGAGGTGCGCGATGAAGGCACCGACGTGCCGATGCCGCCGGTAGGGGTGATGGTGGAAATTCCCGCGGCGGTGTACCAGACCAAGGAACTGGCGCGGCAGGTGGACTTCCTGTCGGTGGGTTCCAACGACCTGACCCAGTACCTGCTGGCGGTGGACCGCAACAACCCACGGGTCGCCGACCTCTACGACTACTTGCACCCGGCGGTGCTGCAGGCCCTGCACACCGTGGTGCGCGATGCCCACGGCGAAGGCAAGCCGGTGAGCATTTGCGGTGAGATGGCCGGTGATCCGGCAGCGGCGATCTTGTTGATGGCCATGGGCTTCGACAGCCTGTCGATGAACGCCACCAACCTGCCGAAGGTGAAGTGGATGCTGCGCCAGGTGAACATGAGCAAGGCCCAGGAGTTGCTGGCCGAGGCGCTGAGCCATGACAACCCGCAGGTTATCCACAGCTCGCTGCAGTTGGCCCTGAAGAACCTTGGGCTGGCGCGGATGATTGGGCCCGGGGCCAACAAGACCCTATAGCCTGTGCCGGCCCTTTCGCGGGGCAAGCCCGCTCTCATAAAAACATAACTATCTGATTTAACGGATAATTATGTAGGAGCGGGCTTGCCCCGCGAAGCAGGCGACGCGGTGCGTGGCACCGGCTTCGCCGGTGTTCGCGGGGCAAGCCCGCTCCTACAGGGGATCGCGGCGCGGCTGATATCACAGCTCCAGGCTAACCTCCCCCAAATGCCCGCCAAAAGGCCCAAAACTGCGCTCGATCAGCCGCCTTCTCCCCCGATCATCCACAATCAGCACCGTACTCGCCCGCGTCCCATAATTCTGGCTGGCAATAAACACGCTAGACAGCAACTTCTCGGTCGCCAACCCCACCCCCGTCTCCGGTAGCTCGCCGTCCGCCGCCTGCTCGCCATCGGCCAGCAGCGCCAGCAAACGCTGTGGCTCCGGTGTCTCAAGCAGCGCTTGCAGCCCTGCACGCGCCTTCACCAGCTTCGGCCACGGCGTATCCAGCCCGGCATTGGATAGCCCATACACCCCCGCTTCCAACAAGCGCGGCGCCACCTCGCGGGCATTCAGGTAGCCCAGTTGGCGCCCGTCACCCACCAGCAGGTTAAACCCCGAATACTGCCCGCTGCGGCCCGCTACCTCGCCGAGGTAGGCTTCAACCCCCAGCTCACCTTGCAGAAAACCCGCCACCAACTCACCCCGCGAACGCGGCCCCAGCACTTGCTTGGGGTCGCGGATATTGGTCAGCGCGGCAAACCGCCCCTGGGGGCCTACGCCCAGCCAGGTGCCGCCAGCCTCCAGGTCGCGCCCGGCATATACCCCAGGCGCATCCTCCCAGGCCGCCAGGGCCTGGGTTGGGCGGGCATGGAACTCGTCGCGGTTGGCCGCGACGATCAGCGGCAGGGCATGCCCCGGCCGCCAGGCGAAAACGATCAGGCACATAGGTCTGGCCCCTGTGTTTTTTGCCACTGTACCCACAGCGGCTGGGCCGATCCATCCTGTCACGAAGTTCACTAGAGCCCCGAGCCCGGCTTCCGTTACCATGCCGGATTGTTTTCACGGGGAAGCCGAATGGAATTCGTGCTCTATCTGCTGTTGGGCGCCTGTGCCGGTGTGCTGGCCGGGCTGTTCGGCGTGGGCGGCGGCATCATCATCGTGCCGGTGCTGGTGTTCAGCTTCACCCTGCAGGGCTTCGACGCCTCGGTGCTGACCCACCTGGCGGTCGGCACCTCGTTGGCCACCATCGTCTTCACCTCGATCAACGCCGTGCTCGAACACCACCGCAAGGGTGCCGTGCAATGGCCGATCTTCGCCTGGATGACTCTGGGCATCCTGTTGGGCGCCGGTATCGGCGCCAAGACCGCCTCGTTGATCCAAGGCCCGCAGTTGCAGAAGATCATCGGCGTGTTCGCCTTGGTGATCGCCGTGCAAATGGCCCTGGACCTCAAGCCCAAGGCCAGCCGTGGCATTCCCGGCAAGCCCGCGCTGATTGGCGCGGGCGGGGTGATCGGCTGGGCCTCGGCCATCTTTGGCATCGGTGGCGGCTCGCTGACCGTGCCGTTCTTGACCTGGCGCAGCCTGCCGATGCAGAAGGCGGTGGCCACCTCGTCGGCCTGCGGCCTGCCGATCGCCCTGGCCAGCGCCCTGAGCTTCATGCTGCTGGGCTGGCACGATGAACACCTGCCGCCGCACAGCCTGGGCTTCGTGTACCTGCCGGCGCTGGTCGGTATTGCCGTGACCAGCATGTTCTTCGCCCGCTTCGGCGCGCGCCTGGCGCACACGCTGTCGCCTCGCCTGTTGAAACGCCTGTTCGCAGCGCTGCTGTTCTGCGTTGGCCTCAGCTTCCTGATTTGAACCGAGAGGAAACCCCATGCTGCCTTACCCGCAGATAGACCCCGTGGCCGTGGCCATCGGGCCACTGAAAATCCACTGGTACGGCCTGATGTACCTGGTCGGCATCGGTGGCGCCTGGCTGCTGGCCTCGCGTCGTCTCAACCGTTTCGACCCCACCTGGTCGCGCGAAAAGCTCTCCGACCTGGTGTTCTGGTTGTCGATGGGGGTTATCGTGGGCGGGCGCCTGGGCTACGTGCTGTTCTACGACCTGCACGCCTACCTGGCCAACCCCACGCTGATCTTCGAGGTGTGGAAGGGCGGCATGTCGTTCCACGGTGGTTTCATTGGCGTGATGCTGGCGGCGCTGTGGTTCGGCAAGCGCAACAACAAGACCTTCTTCGAGCTGATGGACTTCGTTGCGCCACTGGTGCCGATTGGCCTGGGCGCCGGGCGTATCGGCAACTTCATCAACGCCGAACTGTGGGGCAAGCCCACCGACGTGCCGTGGGCGATGATCTTCCCGCCCTTCAGCGACCCGGCCCAGCTGCCGCGCCACCCGTCGCAGCTGTACCAGTTCGCCCTGGAGGGCGTGGCGCTGTTCGTCATCCTCTGGCTGTTCTCGCGCAAGCCACGGCCAACCATGGCGGTGTCCGGCATGTTTACCCTGTTCTACGGCATCTTCCGCTTCATCGTCGAATTCGTGCGCGTGCCGGATGCCCAGCTGGGCTACATTGCCTGGGGCTGGCTGACCATGGGTCAGATTCTCTGCGTACCGATGATCCTGGCTGGCCTTGGCCTGATCTGGTGGGCTTATAATCGCAAACCCACGGCGAAACCCGCCTGATTATTCCCACGGCAGGGGTGATCCCCCTGCCGTTTTTGTTACAGGTAAGCCATGAAACAGTATCTGGACCTGGTCCGCGACGTCATCGAGAACGGCACGCTGCAGGAAAACCGCACCGGCATCCGCACCATCAGCCTGCCGGGCGCCATGCTGCGTTTCGACCTGCAGAAGGGCTTTCCGGCCATCACCACGCGCAAGCTGGCGTTCAAGTCGGCCATCGGCGAGATGGTCGGTTTCCTGCGTGGCGTGAAGAACGCCGGTGAATTCCGCGAACTGGGCTGCAAGGTCTGGGACCAGAACGCCAACGAGAACGCCCAATGGCTGGCCAACCCGTTCCGCCAGGGGCATGATGACCTTGGCGAAATCTATGGCGTGCAATGGCGCCAGTGGCCGGGCTACAAGCGCATTCCCCTGAGCAACCCGGCCGCCATCGAAATGGCCGAAAAGGCCGGCTTCCGCCGTATTGCCCAGGACGAAGAGGATGGCGTGGCGTTCGTCGTGCTGTACAAGGCCATCGACCAGGTGCGCCAGTGCCTGGACACCATCGCCAACGACCCGGGCAGCCGGCGCATCCTGTTCCACGGCTGGAACTGCGCCCAGCTCGATGAAATGGCCCTGCCGCCTTGCCACTTGCTGTACCAGTTCCACCCGAATGTCGAGACGCGGGAGATTTCCCTGACCCTGTACATTCGCTCCAACGACCTGGGCCTGGGCACGCCGTTCAACCTCACCGAAGGCGCGGCGCTGCTGTCGCTGTTCGGCCGACTGACCGGCTACACCCCGCGCTGGTTCACCTACTTCATTGGCGATGCCCATGTGTATGAGAACCACCTGGACATGCTCAACGAGCAGCTCAAGCGCGAGCCACTGGAAGCACCGAAGCTGGTAATCAGCGACCGCGTGCCGGAGTTCGCCAAAACCGGCAAGTATGAGCCGCAGTGGCTGGAGCAGATCGAGCCGAGCGACTTCAGCCTGGAAGGGTATGAGCACCACGCGCCAATGACCGCGCCGATGGCGGTGTAGGTTGAATGTTGTCCTGTAGGAGCGGGCTTGACCCGCGAAGCAAGCACCGCGGTGGATGGCACCGGCTTCGCCGGTGTTCGCGGGGCAAGCCCGCTCCTACAGGGGCGGTTCAATGCCCATGACTGCGCCCCACATGTGAATGCTCGGTATCCGGCACCGATACCGCCCCATTCACCTCCAATTGCTGCAAAATCGCACACTCACTCCCCTGGGCATTGCAGCGCTGACGTAGCTCCACCAGCTGCGCCTGCAACGCCATCAAGCCATCGATCCTCGCCTGCACATGCTCGATATGCTCATCGATCAGCGCATTGACGCTGCCGCATGAGCCATCGGGGCTGTCGCGCAGGCGCAGCAGGCTGCGGATCTCGTCCAGGGTCATGTCCAGGGTGCGGCAGTTGCGGATGAAGGTCAGCCGCTCCACATGGGCCTGGGTGTATTGGCGATAGTTGCCCTCGGTGCGCGCCGGTTCAGGCAGCAGTTGTTCACGCTCGTAGTAGCGAATGGTTTCCACGGCGCAATCGGTGGCTTTTGCCAGTTCTCCGATCTTCATGGGCGAAATCTCCAGCAAGTGGCTTGACCCTATAGTGGCTACAGGGTGTTCACTTGGCAACAGGCTCAATTTAAGGATGACCCCATGAACCAGCCTGTCAGCCACCCCCACAAGCACGACCACCACGCCCACAGCTGCTGTGGCGCCGCCGCTGCGCCTGCCAAGGTGCAACTGAGCGAGAAGGCCAGCAGCCACGCCCAGCTCAGCCGGTTTCGCATCGACGCCATGGACTGCCCCACCGAACAAACCCTGATCCAGGACAAGCTGGGCAAGCTGGCAGGTATCGAGCAGCTGGAGTTCAACCTGATCAACCGCATCCTTGGCGTGCGCCATACCCTGGCCGGCACCGCCGAGATCGAGCGGGCCATCGACAGCCTGGGCATGAAGGCCGAGCCGCTGGCCGCCGAGGATGACGGGGCTGCCCGCGCAGTGCAGCCGCACAAGGCCCGCTGGTGGCCGCTGGCCTTGGCCGGTGTTGCCGCAATTGGCGCCGAAGTGGCGCACTTCAGCGGGCGGGCGCCCGAGTGGCTGGTGGCGGTGTTGGCCCTGGCGGCGATCCTCGGCTGTGGCCTGGGCACCTACAAGAAGGGCTGGATCGCCCTGAAAAACCGCAACCTCAACATCAACGCGCTGATGAGCATCGCCGTGACCGGCGCCGTGCTGATCGGCCAATGGCCGGAAGCAGCCATGGTGATGGTGCTGTTCACCCTGGCCGAACTGATCGAGGCCCGTTCGCTGGACCGCGCACGCAATGCCATTGGCGGGCTGATGCAGCTGGCACCGGACATGGCCACGGTGCAGCAGGCCGATGGCCAGTGGCGCGAAGTGGGCGTGCGTGAAGTGGCCATCGGTGCCCTGGTGCGGGTGCGCCCAGGCGAGCGCATCGGCCTGGACGGCGAGGTGGTCAGTGGGCAATCCAGCGTCGATCAGGCAGCGATCACCGGCGAAAGCCTGCCCGTGGAGAAAGCCACTGGCGACAAAGTGTTCGCCGGCACCATCAACCAGGCCGGTGCCTTGGAGTACCGCGTGAGCGCAGCGGCGGGGCAGTCGACCCTGGCGCGCATCATCAAGGCCGTGGAAGAGGCCCAGGGCGCACGGGCGCCGACCCAGCGTTTCGTCGACCAGTTCTCGCGCATCTACACCCCGGCCGTGTTTGCCCTGGCCCTGGTGGTGGCGATCATCCCGCCGCTGTTCATGGCAGGTGGCTGGTTCGACTGGGTATACCGCGCGCTGGTGCTGCTGGTGGTTGCCTGCCCCTGCGCCCTGGTGATTTCCACCCCGGTGACCATCGTCAGCGGCCTGGCTGCAGCGGCGCGCAAGGGTATCCTGATCAAGGGTGGCGTGTACCTGGAAGGTGGCCGCAAGCTGGACTTCCTGGCCTTGGACAAGACCGGCACCCTCACCCACGGCAAACCCGTGCAAACCGACGCGAAAGTGCTCGACCCGCTGTTCGAGCAGCGCGCCCAGGCCTTGGCGGCAAGCCTGGCCAACCGTTCCGACCACCCGGTGTCGGGCGCCATTGCCCAGTTCGCCAAGGCGAGCGGCCTGCCGCTCAGCGAAGTCAGCGATTTCGCTGCACTGGCTGGCCGTGGTGTGCGGGGCGATATCGACGGTGAAACCTACCACCTGGGCAATCACCGCCTGGTCGAAGAGCTGGGCCTGTGCTCGCCGGCGTTGGAAGCACAGCTCGATACCCTGGAGCGCCAGGGCAAGACCGTGGTGCTGCTGCTCGACCGCTCCGGCCCGCTGGCGCTGTTCGCCGTGGCCGACACGCTGAAGGACAGCAGCCGCCAGGCCATCGCCGAACTGCACGCGCTGGGTATCAAGACCGTCATGCTCACCGGCGACAACCCGCACACCGCACAGGCTATCGCCGCCCAGGTGGGCATCGACCGCGCCGAGGGCAACCTGCTGCCGGCCGACAAGCTGCGCAGCATCGAGCAGCTGTACGCCCAAGGGCATCGGGTGGGGATGGTGGGCGACGGCATCAACGATGCGCCGGCCCTGGCCCGCGCCGAGATCGGCTTTGCCATGGCCGCAGCCGGCACCGACACCGCCATCGAGACTGCCGACGTGGCCTTGATGGATGACGACTTGCGCAAAATCCCGGCGTTCGTCAGGCTGTCGCGCCAAAGTGCGGCCATCCTTGTGCAGAACATCGTTCTGGCGCTGGGTATCAAGGCCGTGTTCCTGGCGATCACCTTTGCCGGCATGGCCACCCTGTGGATGGCGGTGTTCGCCGACATGGGCGTTAGCCTGCTGGTGGTGTTCAATGGCCTGCGCCTGCTGCGCAAATGAGGTATTTCCATGCTCAGTGCCGAGCTCAAAGCCTTCTACATGGTGGCCCGCCTGGGCAGCATCACCCTGGCGGCGAAGAAGCTCGGGCTCAGCCAGCCCACCGTCACCACGCAGATTCGCAACCTGGAAAGCCAGTACGCAGTGGAGCTGTTCTACCGTGGCGGCCGGCGCCTGGTGCTGAGCGAGGAGGGCGTGCGCCTGTTGCCGATGGTCAAGGCGCTGCTGCAGCAAGAGGCCGACATCGAGTTCGAACTGCGCAACAGCGGCCAGGCCCAGGGCAGCCTGCGCATCGCTGCCACCGCGCCGTACTACATCCTCGACCTGGTGAAAATCTTCCGCGAACGCCTGCCTCAGGTGGAGGTGGCGGTGGAGATCGGCAACTCGCAGCAGGTGCTGGAAATGCTCGAAGATTACCGGGTGGACATCGCCGCGTCGTCGCAGTTGGTGGAGGATGCACGGCTGGTGCGGCGGGTGCTTGGCAGCGACCCACTGGTGGTGGCTGTGCACCGTAATCACCCCTTGGCCCACCGCCAGCAGGTGGCCATCGACGTGGTGGCGGGGCATTGCCTGCTGATGCGCGAGAAAGGGTCGACCACCCGCAAGCTCACCGAGCAGATGATGCAGGATGCCGGGGTGAAGGCCGGCGCATTGCTGGAGATCGGTAGCCGTGAGTCGATCCGCGAGGCGGTGCTGCGCAATATCGGCATCAGCGTGATTGCCCGCCACGAGGTGCCGCACAATCCCGAGCTGCGGGTGCTGGCGCTGGAGCAGGCGCCAGTGATGCATGAGTACCTGTATTGCCTGAAAGAGCGGCGCCAGGCCCGCTTGCCAGCGGCCTTCCTGGGTGTGGCCCAGGAAGTCATAGGGGTATGACACTTCCCTGGTAGGCGCGACCTACCGGGGAATGCGTGCACCCGGCGGGCCACTACAAAATCTGCCTATACCACTATCGCCGGCTTTTGCCCAAACGCCACAGAACCTTCGCACAGCCTTCCTAGCATGGCCTCACTTGTTCGATGAGGCCTTGCCATGAACCACGCCACCCCGGGCGCACAGATGAAAGTGCGCGGTATCCACAAGCGTTTCGGTGCCTTCACGGCGCTCAACGACGTGTCCCTGGACATCGCCGCCGGCGAGCTGGTCTGCCTGCTCGGCCCGTCCGGCTGCGGCAAGACCACCCTGCTGCGCTGCATCGCCGGCCTCGAACGCCAGGACCGCGGGGCGCTGTACATCGGCGAACGCGACATCTCCGAATTGCCGCCCCAGGCCCGTGACTACGGCATCCTGTTCCAATCCTACGCGCTGTTCCCCAACCTCACCGTCGAGGCCAACATCGCCTACGGCCTGACCGGCAGCAGCCGCGACGAAAGCCGCCAGCGCGTGGCCGACATGCTCGAACTGGTGGGCCTGGCCGGCAGCGAGAAGAAATACCCCGGCCAGCTCTCCGGCGGCCAGCAGCAACGGGTGGCCCTGGCCCGTGCGCTGGCCCCGGCGCCTTCGCTGCTGCTACTGGACGAACCGATGTCGGCACTCGACGCCCGCGTGCGCGAGCACCTGTGCACCGAGTTGCGCCAGCTGCAGCGCCAGCTTGGCATCACCACCTTGATGGTCACCCACAACCAGGACGAGGCCATGCTCATGGCCGACCGCATCGCGGTAATGAACAACGGCCAGGTCGAGCAGTACGCGACCCCGCAGGAAATCTACGACCAGCCGGCCACGCCATTCGTTGCCGAATTCGTCGGCCAGGGCAACTGGCTGCCGTTCCAGCGCAACGGCGACAGCCACGCCCAAGTGGGGGGCATGAACATGCGCCTGGCCGCCAATGCAGGCCCGGCCAACAGTGGCCGGCTGTTCTGCCGCCCGGAGGCGATCACCGTCAACCCGGTGGTGCATGAGGAAAACCTGTTCCCGGCCAAGGTCCGCGAAATCACCTTTCTCGGCAACCGCTGCCGCATGAGCTTCGAGCTCAAGGCCCTGCCGGGCCACGCACTGCTCGCTGAACTTGCGCCCGAAGCCATGCCGCGCCTGGGCTCGCAGGATATCTGGGTGGCCCTGCCGCCGCAGAGCCTGCAGGTGTTTGCCTGAGATGGCCGCGCCAATGTCCCTGCCACTGCCCCAAGCCAGGCACGCGCGACGCAGCGACGTCGCCTTGGGTGATCGCCTGTTCGTCGTCGGTGGCAAGAGCCTGTTGCTGGCCCTTCTGATGCTGGCGGTGGTGATGCCGCTGCTGGCGATTTTCTGGAAAGGCTTCAGTGGTGAAGCCGGCCAGGGGGGCGGTGTGCTGGCCGCCCGGGAACTGTTCGCCAGCGACAACTTCCGCTGGTTGCTGGGCAACAGCCTGGCGGTGGCCTTCAGCGTGGCGGCGATCGTGGTGCCGCTGGCCTACCTGTTTGCCTACGCCTTGCAACGCACCCTGATTCCGGCCAAAGGCCTGTGGCGGGGCATCTCGCTGCTACCGCTGCTGGCGCCGTCGATGCTGCCGGCCATCGCCCTGGTGTACCTGTTCGGCAACCAAGGCCTGCTGCGCAGCCTGATCCACGACAACATCTACGGCTTCTGGGGCATTGTGCTGGGTGAAGCCATCTACACCTTCCCCCATGCGCTGATGATCCTGCTGTCGGCCCTGTCGCTGGCCGATGCACGGCTGTTCGATGCCGCATCGAGCATGGGCGCAGGCCCTTGGCGCGCGTTCTGCAGCATCACCTGGCCGGCCACGCGCCAGGCGGTGTTCGCTGCGTTCTGCCTGGTGTTCACCCTGACCATCACCGACTTCGGCGTGCCCGTGGTGGTGGGCGGCGACTACCAGGTGCTGGCGCTGGAAGCCTACAAGGCGGTGGTCGGCCAGCAGCAGTTCGGCCGTGGCGCACTGATCGGCATGGTGTTGCTGGTGCCGGCATTGCTCAGCTTCGGCGTCGATGCCTGGCTGCGCCGGCGCCAGGGCGAGGCCATGAGTGGCCGTGCGCAAGTGTTCGAGCCCAAACCGTCGCGGGCCCGCGATGCCTGCTTCCTGGCCATCGTGCTGCTGGTGTGCGCGGCCTTGCTGGCGGTGATCGGCATGGCGGTGTACTCATCCTTGGTGACCTTCTGGCCCTACAACCTGACCCTGTCGTTCAAGCACTACCTGTTCGACGACACCGCCGGTGGCGGCTGGCTGGCCTACCGCAACAGCGTCACCATGGCCCTGTGTACCGCCTTGATCGGCAGCCTCGTGATTTTCACCGGTGCCTACCTGATGGAGAAAACCCAGGGTCAGCGCCTGCTTAACCAAGCCTTGCGCTTGCTCAGCTTCATCCCCATGGCGGTGCCAGGCTTGGTGCTGGGCCTGGGCTACGTGTTCTTCTTCAACCTGGGCGACAACCCGCTGCACGTGTTCTACGGCAGCATGGCGCTGCTGGTGCTGTGCACCATCGCCCACTACCTGACCACCGCGCAGATGACCGCCGCCACCGCCCTGCGCCAGCTCGACGGCGAGTTCGAGGCCGCCGCGCTGTCGCTCAAGGCGCCGCTGTACAAGCATTTCGTGCGGGTGACCGTGCCGATCTGCCTGCCGGCGCTACTGGACATCATCCGCTACCTGTTCGTGTCCGCGATGACCACCGTGTCGGCGGCGATCTTCCTCTACAGCCCCGACACCATCCTTGCCGCCGTCGCCGTGCTGAACATGGACGATGCCGGCAACGTCGGCGGCGCTGCCGCCATGTCGACCCTGATCCTGTTGACCAGCGCGGCGGCTTCCCTGCTGCTGGCTGGCGCTTCCCGCGGCCTGCTGCGCCGCTCCCAGGCCTGGCGCCAGCGCGCGCCCAGCCATTGACCGACTGCCCACACTGATAGGAACCGCATCATGTTCAAGCCCCTTGCACTTGCCGCTGCCGTATCCGCCGTCTTCAGCCTGCAGGCGTCGGCCGCCGCTACCCAGCTGACCGTCTACACCGCCCTGGAAGCCGAACAGCTCAAGAGCTACAAGCAGGCCTTCGAGAAGGCCAACCCGGACATCGAGATCAAGTGGGTGCGTGATTCCACCGGCATTATCACCGCCAAGCTGCTGGCCGAGAAAGACCGCCCGCAGGCCGACGCGGTGTGGGGCCTGGCCGCTTCCAGCCTGGCCATCCTCGACCAGAACGGCATGCTCGAAGCCTACGCGCCGAAAGACCTGGGCAAGATCTCCGCCAACTACCGTGACGCCGCCAGCCCGCCTGCCTGGGTGGGCATGGACGTGTGGGCCGCGACCATCTGCTTCAACACCGTCGAAGCCGAGAAGCAGGGTTTGAGCAAGCCCGTGAGCTGGCAGGACCTGACCAAGCCGGAGTACAAGGGCAAGATCGTCATGCCCAACCCGGCTTCTTCGGGCACCGGCTTCCTTGACGTGAGCGCCTGGTTGCAGACCTATGGCGAGCCGCAGGGCTGGGCCTACATGGATGCGCTGCACCAGAACATCGGCCAGTACGTTCACTCCGGTTCCAAACCGTGCAAGCTGGCGGCGGCGGGTGAGTTCCCGATCGGTATTTCCTTCGAGTACCCGGCGGTGCAGCTCAAGCGCCAGGGTGCGCCGCTGGATATCGTGCTGCCGAAGGAAGGCCTGGGCTGGGAGATCGAGGCCACTGCAGTGATAAAGGGCTCGCCCAAGGCCGATGCGGCCAAGCGCCTGGCTGACTTCTCGGCAAGCCCGGCGGCCATGGAGTTGTACAAGGATAACTTCGCCGTGCTGGCCGCACCGGGCATTGCCAAGCCACAGACCGAGCTGCCGGCGGACTATGAGCAGCGCCTGATCAAGAACGACTTTGCCTGGGCTTCGAAGAACCGCGACCAGATCCTGACGGAATGGCGCAAGCGCTATGACGGCAAGTCGGAGAAAGTTGCCCAGCAGTAGAATTGCATTGGGCAGGTTTGGCCCCTTCGCGGGGCAAGCCCGCTCCTACAACCGTGCGCCGTCGCTTGTAGGAGCGGGCTTGCCCCGCGAAGGGGCCGCCACGCTCTAAAGCCAGGACAAGATTCCGATGCCCACCCCAACGCAAATCATCGACACCACCTTCGCCCTGTATGAGCGCCACGGCAGTGACGACTACATCGGCGAAGCCATCACCCAGCTCGAACACATGTCCCAGGCTGCGCAGTTGGCCATGGCCGAGGGTTACGACGACGAAGTGGTGCTGGCGGCTTTCTTCCACGACATTGGCCACCTGTGCGGTGGTGACGCCAGCATGGGCGGTTATGGTGTGGCCAGCCACGAGCGCATCGGTGCCGAGTACCTGCGCCGTTGTGGCTTCGGCGAGCGCATGGCGCGGCTGGTGCAGTACCACGTGGAAGCCAAGCGCTACCTGACCTTGCGCCAGCCGGGGTACTACGACCGGCTGAGCGAGGCCAGCCGGCGGACCCTGGGGTACCAGGGCGGGGTGATGAGCGAGGCCGAAGCGGATGCATTCGAAGGGGATCCGCTGTTTGCGGTGAGCCTGCGGATGCGTGAGTGGGATGAGATGGCCAAGGAGGTAGGGGTGCCGTTGGTGGATTTGGGGGTGCTGAGGAAGAAGGCTTTGGGCCTGCTTTGAGGTTGCCTGTGCCGGCCCTTTCGCGGGGTAGGGGATCTGTAGGAGCGGGCTTGCCCCGCGAAAGGGCCGAACCTGCTGAATCAAATCTGCAACACCAACGCCTCAAGCTGTTCCTGCCGCTCGGCCTGATTCACCTTCGCCCCAGGGTTGAGCGTCGACCACTGCGGGTGCGCCCGGGCCTTGCCCAAGGCCTCGGGCAGCTTGCCCTCGCGCCACGCTTTTTCATCCACCGCCGCCAGCCGAATGCTGTCCTGCGCCGCATGCCCGCGCGCCTCCAGCGCCACCATCAACTGCTGCTGACGCAACGCCAGTAGCCGCAGCACCGTGTCATCCACGGTCAGCTCGCGCTGGCCTTTGAGCTTGCCCATCAAGCGCGCCCCATAGTTGCGCGCGGTTTGCAGCGCACCACCGGCAATCGCGCCTGCCAACGCGGCCGCGCCCAGCGTGAGCCCACCCACCAGCAAATCGACCCCGGCACCGGCGGCGGCACCCGCGGCCACGCCGCTCCCCAGCCGCACGCCGAGCAATTTCAGCGTTTCAGGGTTGAACAGGTCATCCCCCCAGCGCCCGTCCAGCAGCGGCAGGTCCCCGGCATTGGCATCCTCGCGGCGAAAACCGTACAGCTTGAGCAGCGCTTCCACACAGCGTTGCTCACGCTGGCGCACGTCCTGGCGCAAGGCCTCGATGGCCTTGGCTTCGGCGGCCGGCTCGGCTTCGACACTGCGCCGGCAGGCGGCGCAGTCCAGCAGCAGTTCGGCGATCAGCCGCTTGCCGCTGTGCCGGCGGGCCAGGCGTTGGGCCTGCTGGTCGTCGATCAGCCGCTGCAAGGCCGGGCGGGCGTCCTCCAGCAACAGGGCCAAGGTCTCGTACAGCCGGCGTTCGCCATCTTCCGGCGGCGCCACGCTGTCGAACCGCACCAGCGCGTGAAGCCCAAGCCGGGCAAGGGCTTCACGCCATTGCGGCTCGCGGTGCTGGCTGCTGGCGACGAAATTGAGCACCGGCAGCAGTGGTTTGCCGCAACTGGCCAGCACTTGCAGTTCGTCGCGGTACTTGGCCAGCACCGGTTCGCGGGCATCGATCACGTACAAGCCGGCGTTGCTGGCCAGCAGCTGGCGCAACACTTTGGCTTCCTGCTCGAAGCGCTGGCGCGCTTCGCTGCCCTGCAGAAAGCGTTCGAGCCGGGCGGGGCCGTCCAGCCGTTCGCCGGGGCGCTCCAGGCGTTCGAGGTAGTCGAGCAGGGCGATGGCATCTTCCAGGCCGGGGGTGTCATACAGCTCCAGCAGCGGCTCGCCGTCCACCGACAAGCGCGCACCTTCGACATGGCGGGTGGTGCTGGGGCGGTGGGACACCTCACCGAAGCCGACGTCCCGGGTGAGCGTGCGCAGCAGCGAGGTTTTGCCAACGTTGGTATGGCCGACCACGGCCAGTTTCAGTGGCTCAGTCATGGCCATGCTCCAGCCAGGTCAGGGGTGAGGTGCTGGCATGGGGCAGGCCGAGGCGGTCGAGGGCGTCGTGCCAGTCGCCCAGGCGATGGCTGTCCAGGGCCTCGCCCGGGGCCGCCTGCAGCAACCAGACACGGGTGGCCCCGGCATTGCGTGCAAGCTCGGCCAGCAACGCCAGGCTACCGCGGTCGGGCGAGCGCCGTGGGTCGCAGGCAATTGCCAGGCGTGCCGGGGGGAAGCGGCTGAGCTGTTCAAGCAGCCGGTTGCGTGACTCGCGGCTGTCGAGCACGCCGGCGTCTGTCACCGTTGCTGGCAGGGCTGGCGGCCATGGGCGTTGATCGTCCAGTTCCAGGCCTACCAGTAAGGCGCCGCTGCTGCCGCTTTCCAGCTGGCCTGCCTGGTACTGCGGCAGGGCGTCGGGGGCCGCATCCTGTACGCCGATGCGCTCGCTGCGGGGCATCAGCGCATCACGCAACGGGGCAAACCCGGGCAGGCTGAGGTCCAGCGCCAGGTGGGCGCGCCCCTGGCGCCAGCGCCACAGGCATAGCCCGGCCAGCAGCAGGCGAGGCAGCAGGCCGTATATCAGCACCACACCGAGCAGCCAACTGGCCCAGGCCTGGCGGGCAATGTCGAGGGCGGGAAGGGTGTCGCCGCTGGCGCGGATCATGGCCTCGTCCGGCACGGCGAAACCGAGCAGCGAAGGCAGCGCGCCAAGCGCCTGGGTCAGGTGGATGAACGGGTCGGCGGCCAGCAGGGTGGTTTCCCAGACGAACCCGTAGCGCCGGGTGGCGAGCAGCGTGAGCAGCATCGCCAGGGCCGCCAGCATCGCCAGCAGCCACAGGCCATGCACCAGCGCGCCGAGCAGCCAGCGGGTGAGGCGCTGGCGCTGCAGCAGCACCAGCAGCGCCGGGGCCAGGTGCGCGGCCTTGGCATCACGGGCGAAGCGTTCGCTGAGCCACAGCCACAGCCGGCCCAGGCTGGCGCCGTGTTCGCCGCTCAGGGTGAAGCCCACGGCCCAGCCCAGCAGCATCAGCAGGTTCAGCCCCAGCAGGCTGCCCAGGGCCCAGAACACATTGACCGGGCGCTGGCCGTCGCCGAGGGCCGCCAACCCAAGGCCGGCGCCGCTGAACACGGCGACCAGCATCAAGGCCAGCAGGGCCAGGCGGGCGCCTTGCTTCCAGTGGCGCAGGGCGCCGGTGATGCCATCGCGCTCGGCCAGGAACAGCGCGCGGGTTTCAATGCGTGTAGCCAGGTCGCCGCCCTGCTGGCGGGCGTGGCGGTTGGCCTCCTGGTCGTCCAGCAGGCCTGCATGTTCCTCGCGCAGGCGTACCGCTTCGGTGAGCCAGCGCTTGTCCAGGGGGGTGGGTGCAGTCACAAGGTCTTCCATTGCACGGTTCAGGGCCAAGCATAACCCACACGCCCGGTGCTATCCTCGCTGGCATGAATACATCACTTCCCCTCAGCCTGATCGCGGCTCACGCCGAGAACCGCGTAATCGGCATCGACAACACCATGCCCTGGCACCTGCCGGGGGACTTCAAGTATTTCAAGGCCACCACCCTGGGCAAGCCGATCATCATGGGGCGCAAGACCTGGGACTCGCTGGGCCGGCCATTGCCTGGGCGGTTGAACATCGTGGTCAGCCGGCAGGCCGGGCTGGAACTGGCCGGGGCCGAGGTGTTCACCTCGCTCGAAGCGGCGCTTGCCCGGGCCGAGCAATGGGCGCGGGAGCAGGGCGTTGGTGAGCTGATGCTGATTGGCGGGGCGCAGCTTTATGGGCAGGCGCTGGAAAAGGGGCTGGTGAGCCGGATGTACCTGACCCGGGTGGAGCTGGCGCCAGAGGGGGATGCGTGGTTCCCCGAGTTCGATGAGGGCCAGTGGCAGCGGGTGTCGAGTGAGGCGCAGGCTGAGGAAGGCAAGCCGGCTTATCACTTTGAGGTTTGGGATAGGGTTTGAGATCGAAGGGGCTGCTTTGCAGCCCATCGCGACCTTTGGTCGCTCCTACGACGGCTAAGCGGTTCATTCCCAGGTAGGAGCGACCAGAGGTCGCGATGGGCCGCAAAGCGGCCCCATTTCTATCAGGTATGGCTCAGCTCGGCATGCTCATCGCCGGCTAGCACATCCTTGTCAGTCTCTTTCAACAACTGGCTGGTCACCACACCGGCGGTCATCGAGCCATTCACGTTCAACGCCGTGCGACCCATGTCGATCAACGGCTCCACCGAAATCAGCAACGCCACCAGTTCGACCGGCAAGCCCATGGCCGGCAGCACGATCAGTGCAGCGAACGTCGCACCACCGCCCACCCCGGCAACCCCTGCCGAACTCAAGGTGACGATGGCCACCAGGGTCGCGATCCACAGTGGGTCGAAGGTGTCGATGCCCACCGCTGGCGCCACCATCACCGCCAGCATGGCTGGGTAGAGCCCGGCGCAGCCGTTCTGGCCGATGGTGGTGCCGAACGAGGCACTGAAGCTGGCAATCGACTGCGGCACGCCCAGGCGGCGGGTTTGCGCTTCGATGTTCAGCGGAATGCTGGCCGCGCTGGAGCGGCTGGTGAAGGCAAAGGTCAGCACCGGCCACACCTTGCGCAGGAAGCGCAGCGGGCTGACGCCCGTCGTGGCGAGGATGATGCCGTGAACCACGAACATCAACGCCAGGCCCAGGTACGACACCACCACGAAGCTGCCCAGCTTGAGGATGTCTTCCAGGTTCGAGCTGGCCACCACCTTGGTCATCAGCGCCAGCACGCCATACGGGGTGAGCTTCATCACCACGCGCACCAGGCGCATCACCCAGGCCTGCAGGGTGTCGATGGCCGACAGGGCGCGCTGGCCCTTCTCGGCATCGTCCTTCATCAATTGCAGGGCGGCCAGGCCAACGAACACGGCGAAGATCACCACGCTGATGATCGAGGTGGGCTTGGCCCGTGCCAGGTCACCTACTGGGTTGCTGGGGATGAACGACAGCAGCAACTGCGGGATATTGAGGTCGGCGACCTTGCCCGCGTAGTCGCTGTGGATAACCTGCATGCGCGCGTTTTCCTGGGCACCGGCCACCAGGCCCTCGGCGCTCAGGCCAAACAGGTTGGTGAGCACGATGCCGATCAGCGCCGCGATGGCGGTGGTCAGCAGCAGGGTGCCGATGCTCAGCACGCTGATGCGGCCCAGCGACGAGGCGTTGTGCAGGCGTGCCACGGCGCTGAGGATCGAGGCGAAGATCAGCGGCATCACGATCATCTGCAACAGGCCGACGTAGCCGTTGCCGACCAGGTCGAGCCAGCCGATGGTGGCCTTGAGCACCGGGTGGCCGGCGCCGTAGATCGTGTGCAGCGCCAGGCCGAACAGCACGCCCATGGCCAGGCCAAGCAACACCTTCTTGGCCAGGCTCCAGTCGGTGCGGCCAGTTTGTGCCAGGCCTAGCAACAGGGCCAGGAACGCCAGCAGGTTGAGGGACAGCGGCAGGTTCATTGAAGCTCCAGGAAAAAGCAGAAGAGGCATCGCCTCTGGTGAGCGATTGCGAACAGAAATGCTAACAGCCCGAAAAGAAACGAATTTATACCTAAAAGTAATTTGCTTAGTTTTAAATGGAATATGTGGCCACAGGAGGCCCGGTAGGAGCGAGCGCAGCTCGCGATGCGGCGGTAAATTTCACCGCGGTTGGATAAGCGCCGCGTTGCGGCGCATCGCGAGCTGCGCTCGCTCCTACCAGATTTAGGGAGGGCGGGCATAAAAAAACCGGCGCCATGGCGCCGGTTCTTTTTTACGCGGTCAGAGCCTTACAGCCCTTCAAGCATTGCCTTGTTACGCACAGCACCCTTGTCGGCACTGGTTGCCAGCAGGGCATAGGCCTTCAGCGCGGTGGTCACCTTGCGTGGGCGGACTTCGGCCGGCTTCCAGCCTTTCTTGTCCTGCTCCACGCGGCGCTCGGCCAGCTCTTCATCGCTGACCAGCAGGTTGATCGACCGGTTCGGGATGTCGATCAGTACCTTGTCGCCGTCGCGCACCAGGCCGATGGCGCCGCCAGCAGCGGCTTCCGGCGAGGCGTGGCCGATCGACAGGCCCGAGGTGCCACCTGAGAAGCGGCCGTCGGTGAGCAGGGCGCACGCCTTGCCCAGGCCCTTGGATTTCAGGTAGGAGGTCGGGTACAGCATTTCCTGCATGCCCGGGCCACCTTTCGGGCCTTCGTAACGGATGATCACGATGTCGCCGGCCTTCACTTCGTCGGCGAGGATGCCGCGCACGGCGCTGTCCTGGCTTTCGAAGATCTTCGCGGTGCCTTCGAACACATGGATCGACTCGTCGACGCCGGCGGTCTTCACCACGCAGCCGTCCAGGGCGATGTTGCCGTACAGCACGGCCAGGCCGCCCTCTTGCGAGTAGGCGTGTTCGAAGCTGCGGATGCAGCCGTTCTCACGGTCGTCGTCGAGGGTTTCCCAGCGGGTCGACTGGCTGAACGCGGTTTGCGTCGGGATGCCGGCCGGGCCTGCCTTGAAGAAGGTGTGCACGGCTTCGTCATCGGTCTGGGTAATGTCCCACTTGGCGATGGCTTCTTCCATGCTGCGGCTGTGCACGGTGGGCAGGTCGGTGTGCAGCAGGCCGCCGCGGGCCAGCGAGCCGAGAATGCTGAAGATGCCGCCGGCGCGGTGCACGTCTTCCATGTGGTACTTCTGGATGTTCGGCGCCACCTTGCACAGCTGCGGCACCTTGCGCGACAGGCGGTCGATGTCGCGCAGGTCGAACGCCACCTCGCCTTCCTGGGCCGCGGCCAGCAGGTGCAGGATGGTGTTGGTCGAACCGCCCATGGCGATGTCCAGCATCATGGCGTTTTCGAACGCCTTGAAGTTGGCGATGCTGCGCGGCAGAACGGACTCGTCGTTGTCCTGGTAGTAGCGCTTGCACAGCTCGACGATGGTGCGCCCGGCAGTGAGGAACAGCTGCTCGCGGTCGGCGTGGGTGGCCAGGGTCGAACCGTTGCCCGGCAGGGCCAGGCCCAGGGCTTCGGTCAGGCAGTTCATCGAGTTGGCGGTGAACATGCCGGAGCACGAACCACAGGTCGGGCAGGCGCTGCGCTCGTACTCGGCGACTTTCTCGTCGCTGGCGGTGGAGTCGGCGGCGATCACCATGGCGTCGACCAGGTCCAGGCCATGGCTGGCCAGCTTGGTCTTGCCAGCTTCCATCGGGCCGCCGGACACGAAGATCACCGGGATGTTCAGGCGCAGGGCGGCCATCAGCATGCCGGGGGTGATCTTGTCGCAGTTGGAAATGCACACGATGGCGTCGGCGCAGTGGGCGTTGACCATGTACTCCACGGCGTCGGCGATGATCTCGCGGCTTGGCAGCGAGTACAGCATGCCGTCGTGGCCCATGGCGATGCCGTCATCGACCGCGATGGTGTTGAATTCCTTGGCCACGCCACCGGCACGTTCGATCTCGCGGGCGACCAGCTGGCCCAGGTCCTTCAGGTGCACGTGGCCTGGGACGAACTGGGTGAACGAGTTGGCGATGGCGATGATCGGTTTCTTGAAGTCTTCGTCCTTCATCCCGGTGGCGCGCCACAGGGCACGGGCGCCGGCCATGTTGCGGCCTTGGGTGGACGTCTTGGAACGATAATCAGGCATGAAACACTCCTGGCGGCTTAATCAGGTCACAGAATGGGGAGTGAGCTTCTCTTGTCCTTTGCGCCGCAGGCCGGTTGCCACTGGCACGGATGGGGCCGAAGACGTCGCGGGATCGCCGCGTGCTTGGCCAGAGCTCATAAACCCGCCGGGGATGACTGGCGATGAATAGGCCGATTCTACACCGCTGGCGCGGCGAAGGAATGCGCATGTGGATGGCTGGCGGGGAGATTGCGGCAGGAAAGGGCCGCTGGGCGGCCCTTTTTGGCAGGGATCAGCTGTTTGGCAGCAAGCGGCAGGTGATGCTCTTGATGTAGCGCGTCTCGGCGATTGCCGGGTGCACCGGGTGGTCCGGGCCCTGGCCGCCGCGTTCGAGCAGCTGCAGGTTGCGGTCCAGGTGGCGGGCGCTGGTCAGCAGGATGTTGTGCAGGTCGTCCTCGGGCAGGTGCATCGAGCACGAGGCGCTGACCAGGATGCCGTCCTTGCTCAGCATGCGCATGGCCTGTTCGTTGAGGCGGCGGTAGGCCGCTTCGCCGTTTTTCAGGTCTTTCTTGCGCTTGATGAAGGCGGGTGGGTCGGCAATGATCACGTCGAAGCGCTCTTCGGCAGCCTTCAGTTCACGCAGGGCCTCGAACACATCGCCTTCGATGCAGGTGACGTTCTCGCTGATGCCGTTCAGCGCGGCGTTGCGCTCGACGCCGTCCAGGGCGAAGCCCGAGGCGTCCACGCAGAACACTTCGCTGGCACCGAACGCACCGGCCTGCACGCCCCAGCCACCGATGTAGCTGAACAGGTCGAGCACGCGCTTGCCCTTGACGTAGGGCGCCAGGCGGGCGCGGTTCATGCGGTGGTCGTAGAACCAGCCGGTCTTCTGGCCTTCGCGTACCGGTGCTTCGAACTTGACGCCGTTCTCTTCCAGGGCGACCCAGTCCGGCACTTCGCCGTAAACGGTTTCGACATAGCGCGCCAGGCCTTCGGCATCACGGGCGGCGGAATCGTTCTTGAACAGGATGCCGCTGGGCTTGAGCACCTGCACCAGGGCGGCGATCACCTCATCCTTGTGCGCTTCCATGGTGGCCGAGGCCAGCTGAACCACGAGGATGTCGAAGAAGCGGTCGACCACCAGGCCCGGGAGCAGGTCGGAATCGCCGTACACCAGGCGGTAGCAGGGCTTGTCGAACAGGCGCTCGCGCAGCGACAAGGCGACGTTCAGGCGGTGCACCAGCAGCGATTTGTCCAGCGCCAGCTTGATGTCGCGCGACAGCAGGCGGGCGCAGATCAGGTTGTTCGGGCTCAGTGCAACGATGCCCAGGGGCTTGCCATTGGCCGCCTCTAGAATGGCCTGTTGGCCGGCCTGGAAGCCTTGCAGCGGGGTCGCGCTAACGTCGACTTCGTTGCTGTAGACCCACAGGTGGCCGGCGCGCAGGCGGCGGTCGGCATTGGCTTTGAGGCGAAGGCTGAGCAGGGACATGACGTCGCTCCGGGAAAAAGAGCGGGATTATAACGTGTATGGCCGGGTATCGGAGCGAGGGCCGACAAATCGAGCGCCGACCGGGCCGGCACACATCCCGTAGGAGCGAGCACAGCTCGCGATGCATCTGAATAGAGGGTTAAAATCGCTGGTCCTTCACGAGTATGTACGCATGTCCCAAGAACTCAGCGCCGAACAGATCCAGCAAGCCTTGCAAGGCATCACCATTCCGCCGCAACCGCAGATCATGGTCGACCTGCAGTTCGAGCAGTACATGCCTGACCCGGACCTGGAAACCATCGCCAAGCTGATTTCCCAGGACCCAGGCCTGGCCGGGGCCTTGCTCAAGCTCGTCAATTCACCGCATTTCGGCCTGTCCAACAAGATCGGCTCGATCCAGCGCGCGGTGAACCTGTTGGGCAGCCGCTCGATCATCAACCTGATCAACGCCCAATCGATCAAGGGCGAGATGAGCGACGAAACCATTGTCACCCTCAACCGCTTCTGGGACACCGCCCAGGATGTGGCGATGACCTGCCTTACCCTGGCCAAGCGCACTGGCATCCAGGCTGCCGACGAGGCCTATACCCTGGGCCTGTTCCACGATTGTGGCGTGCCGCTGATGCTCAAGCGCTTCCCCAACTACATGGACGTGCTGGAAGATGCCTACGCCAAGGCCAGCGAAGCGTGCCGGGTGGTCGACACCGAGAACCGCGTGTTCAACACCAACCATTCGGTGGTCGGCTACTTCACCGCCAAGTCCTGGCGCCTGCCCGAGCACATCAGCGCGGCCATCGCCAACCACCACAATGCCCTGGCGATTTTCCGCGAGGAGTCGCCGCGCAACACCCAGAGCCAATTGAAGAACCTGCTGGCCGTGCTGAAGATGGCCGAGCACATCTGCGCCTCCTACCGCGTGCTGGGTAACCAGGGCGCCGACCACGAATGGGAGGCTGTCGGCCCGCTGGTGCTGGACTACATCGGCCTGAGCGAGTACGACTTCGAAACCCTCAAACAGAATATTCGCGAGCTGGGCGGGCACTGATACATGCCAGAACTACCTGAAGTGGAAACCACCCGGCGCGGGATTGCGCCGCACCTGGAAGGCCAGCGGGTCAGCCGCGTGGTGGTGCGTGACCGGCGCCTGCGCTGGCCGATTCCCGAAGACCTCGACGTGCGCCTGTCCGGGCAAACTATCGTCAGCGTCGAGCGCCGGGCCAAGTACCTGCTGATCAATGCCGAGGTCGGCACCTTAATTAGCCACCTGGGCATGTCGGGCAACCTGCGCCTGGTGGAACGGGGGTTGCCGGCGGCCAAGCATGAGCATGTGGATATCGAGCTGGAGTCGGGGCTGATGCTGCGCTACACCGACCCACGCCGCTTCGGCGCCATGCTCTGGAGCCTTGAGCCGCTGCAGCATGAGTTGCTGCTGCGCCTGGGGCCGGAGCCGCTGACCGACCTGTTCGATGGCGAGCGGCTGTTCCAGCTGTCGCGCGGGCGCTCGATGGCGGTCAAGCCGTTCATCATGGACAACGCGGTGGTGGTGGGGGTGGGCAACATCTACGCCACCGAGGCGCTGTTCGCCGCCGGGATCGACCCGCGGCGCGAGGCCGGCGGTATTTCCCGGGCGCGCTACCTGAGGCTGGCAGTCGAGATCAAGCGGGTGCTGGCGGCGGCGATCGAGCAGGGCGGCACCACCCTGCGCGACTTCATCGGTGGCGACGGGCAGCCGGGGTACTTCCAGCAGGAATTGTTCGTGTACGGGCGCGGCGGGCAGCCTTGCAAGCTGTGCGGCACGACGTTGCGCGAGGTGAAGCTGGGGCAGCGGGCGAGCGTGTTCTGCCCGCGCTGCCAGCGCTGAGGTGTGGGGCCGCTGTGCGGCCCATTCGCGGGGCAAGCCCGCTCCTACAGGTGTCGAGTGTTACCCGGGGATTGCATCGATCCTGTGGGAGCGGGCTTGCCCGCGAACAAGGGCGAAGCCCTTGCCAGGCGGTGCTCAGGCCTTGCCGGTAATCCGGCGGTACTTGGCCATCAGCTCGTCTTCGGTTTCCGGGTGCGCCTCATCCAGCGGGATGCAGTCGACCGGGCAGACCTGCTGGCACTGCGGCTCGTCGTAATGACCCACGCACTGGGTGCACAGGTTCGGGTCGATCACGTAGATCTCTTCGCCTTGGGAGATGGCCTCGTTCGGGCACTCGGGTTCGCAGACGTCGCAGTTGATGCAATCGTCGGTGATGATCAGGGACATGGGGACTCCGGCCGGGGCGCTTCGCCCGGGCATGTTCAACGCAATGGGCACAATTGTGCCGCATTCGCGCCCGCAGTGCACGCGGGCGCGATCATCCAGCGCTTTTACTTACTTCTTGAAGCGTTCGGTCAGCGCCTCGGCCACCGCTGGGTGAACGAACTTGCTGATATCTCCGCCCAACGCGGCGATTTCCCGCACCAACGTGGAAGAAATGAACGAGTAACGCTCAGAAGGCGTGAGGAACAGGCTCTCCACGTCGGGTGCAAGCTGGCGGTTCATGTTCGCCAGCTGGAACTCGTACTCGAAGTCCGACACCGCGCGCAGGCCGCGCAGGAACACGTTGGCGCCCTGTTCCTTGGCAAAGTGCGCCAGCAACGAGGAGAAGCCGAGGACTTCGACGTTGGGCAGGTGCTTGGTAACCTCCCGAGCCAGCTCCACCCGTTGTTCCAGCGGGAACAGGGGGTTTTTCTTCGGGCTGGCCGCCACCGCGATGATCACATGGTCGAACAGGCGCGAAGCGCGCTCGACCAGGTCGCCATGGCCTTTGGTAATGGGGTCGAAAGTACCCGGGTACAACACTCGGTTCATCGCGTCATCCTGGCTGGAGTGCGTTGGGGAGTCCGATGGTAGCGCAGCGGCGGCGCCCCGGCCAAGTCATGCGGCCAGCTGATGGCACTATAGACAGGCGGCCAGTTCGTTGTCATGCACTGCGTGCCAGGCGGCCGATCAGCGCCTCGGTCAGCCGGGCGCTGATGGCGTACACCGACAATTGCGGGTTGGCGCCGATACTGGTGGGGAACAGCGAGCCATCATGCACCGACAGGTTGGCCAGCTGGTGGTGCCGGCCCAAGCTGTCGCACACCGCCTGCTGCGGGCGTTCGCCCATGGCGCAGCCGCCCATCACATGGGCACTGCCCAGGCGGGTGCGAAACGGTTCCAGCTGTAGGGCATCGATCATTTGCTGCGCTTGGGCCAGGTTGCTGGCCGGGCGCGCATCAGCGTGCACGGGCGTGACCTGGGTGGCGCCGGCGGCGAACTGGATCTGCGCCATGCTGTGGTAGGCCCGGCGCAGGCCATCGCGCAGGTAGTCGGTGACCGGGTAATCCAGCACCGGCGAGCCATCGCCGCGCAACTCCACATTGCCGCCCTGGCTTTGCGGGTGAAAGCCGTCGCGCAGCAGCGCCAACATCACGTGGGTGTGGGGAAGCTCGGCCATGCGCCTGGCGTTTTCTGCGCCGTGGCTGCCGAGCAGGGTGCTGGCCAGGGCCGGGTGCAGGGGCGGTACTTCCAGTTTGTAGCCCACAGGCCCGTCGCTGCCGCCCTGCCACTGGAAGTGGTCGCTGTAGATCGATTGCGGGGCGCCGTAGTACGGGTCGATGCGTTCACTGAAGCGCGCCGCGCTGAAGTTCACCAAGTGCAGGAACGTGCGCTTGCCCAGGCGGCCGTGCGGGTCGGGGGCTTTGGAGCGCAGCAGCAGGGCCGGGCTGTTGATGCCGCCACCGGCAACGATGTAGTGGCGTGCCTGCACCGTGATGCGCCGGCCCGTGGGGTGGATGCCTTGGGCGTCGAGGGCCTGGCAGTGCAGCTGGCGCACGCGCTCGCCGTCATGTTCCAAGCGCTCGGCACGGGCCAGGTACAGCAGCTCGCCACCGTGGTCGAGGGTGGCGGGAATGCGCGTTACCAGCATCGATTGCTTGGCATTGACCGGGCAGCCCATGCCGCAATAGCCCAGGTTCCAGCAGCCTCGCACGTTGCGCGGGATCACCGCCCAGCGGTAGCCCAGCTGTTCGCAGCCGCGGCGCAGCACCTCGTTGTTGGCGTTTGGCGGCAGCGCCCAGGGGCTGATGCCCAGTTCCTGCTCCACCCGCTCGAACCAGGGGCGCAGGTCGGCTTCGCCCAGGCCCTGCACGGCGTGGGCCGAGGCCCAGTGTTCCAGGGTTGGCGGCGGCGTGCGGAAGCTCGACGTCCAGTTGACCAGCGTGGTGCCCCCTACGGCGCGGCCCTGAAGGATGGTGATGGCGCCGTCCTTGCTCATCCGGCCCAGGCCTTCCTGGTACAGGCTGGCGTAGGCCTCGTGCTCCAGCAGGTGGAAGTCGCTGCTGGTTTTCAGCGGCCCCTCCTCGATCAACAGCACCTTGAAACCGGCAGCACTGAGCATCTGCGCGCTGGTGGCACCGCCAGCGCCGCTGCCAATCACGGCGATGTCGGCCTGCAGGGCCAGGTCGTGTTCCAGGCGTGAGCCATCATGGGTGAGCCAGCCGCGTTCGAGGCCTTGGCGAAACGGGTCGGAAACAGGCATGGGCGATGCTCTTGTTGTTTTCAGATGTTCGGCGGGCCGGGGTAGCCGCAGGCAGCCCAGGCTTGCGGGCATTCGTACCAGGCCATCAACAACAGCTGCAGGAGCGAGGCGTGGCCCATGCGCAGCAGGTTCAGCGAACTGTCCTGCCAGCGCTGGAGAAAAGCCGTGACCTGATCGGCGCTGGCCTGTTCCCAGGCGCCCCAGACGCCCGTCAGCGGGCCGCGGGTGAGCGGCAGGCTCAGCACATCGAACAGTTGCCGGGTGAGCTTGAGCATTTCCGGCGACAGTGCCGCCAGGGTGTGGTCGAGGCTTCGCAGTACCACGGCTGCTGTGGCCGAGGTGCCGGCCAGCACCACCGGGATCAAGGCCTTCAGCACGGGCAGGTCATCATCGCGCAGCACCCGGTAGCCGTCAGCGGGCGATTGCGCCGAGCAGCCTACCAGGCTCACGGAGCCAAGGAACACGCTGGCGCCCAGGCTCAGGCGCAGCAGGTCGCGGCGCTGCATCAGCGGATGAACAACCGGTAGACCAGGCGCTGCAAGGCCTTGCCATAGGGTGGGTAGATCAGCCGGGCGACGTTCAGGCGCTGCTTGGTCAGTACGGCCTTGGCCTTGCTGAACGTCAGGAAGCCCTCGTGGCCATGGTAATGCCCCATGCCGGAGGGGCCGATGCCACCGAACGGCAGGTCGTCCTGGGCCACGTGCAGCAGTGTGTCGTTCAGGCATACCCCGCCGGAGTGGCTGTATTGCAGCACGTGGGCCTGCTCGCCCCGGTCGTAGCCGAAGTAGTAAAGCGCCAGGGGGCGTGGGCGCTGGTTGATGTAGGCCAAGGCCTCATCGAGGCGGTCGTAGGGAACCAGCGGCAGCAACGGGCCGAAGATTTCGTCTTGCATCACCTGCATGCCGTCATTCACCCGGGTCAGCAGGTGCGGTGGCAGGCGCCGGCCCTGACGGTTTTCGTCGGGGTACAGGTCGACGACTTCGGCGCCCTTGGCGCGGGCATCGTCCAGCAGCTGTTGCAGGCGCTGCAACTGCCGGGGGTTGATGATGGCGCTGTAGTCGGGGTTGTTGGCGACCTGCGGGTACAGCTTGTGCACGGCGTTGCGGTAGGCGTCGGCGAAAGCCTGCAGGCGTTCGCGTGGCACCAGCACGTAGTCGGGCGCGACGCAGGTCTGGCCGGCATTGAGGGTTTTGCCGAAGGCGATGCGCTCGGCGGCGGTGTCCAGCGGCACGCTGGCGGAAACGATCGCCGGCGACTTGCCGCCCAGCTCCAGGGTTACCGGGGTCAGGTTGCCGGCGGCAGCCTGCATCACTTGGCGGCCGATGTGGGTGGCACCGGTGAACAGCAGGTGGTCGAAGGGCAGGTGGGCGAATGCCTGGCCCACTTCGACTTCGCCCAGCACCACGCTGACCAAGTCTTCGGGGAACACCCGCTGCAGCAGGGCTTTGAGTGCCAGCGCGCTGGCTGGGGTGGACTCGCTGAGTTTGAGCATCACCCGGTTACCGGCGGCCAGGGCCCCGGTCAGTGGGCCGATGGCGAGAAACAGCGGGTAGTTCCACGGCACGATGATGCCCACCACGCCCAGCGGTTGGTAGATCACCCGCGCGCTGGCCGGCTGGAACGCCAGGCCCACGCGGCGCCTGGATGGGCGCATCCAGCGCTGCAGGTGGCGCTCGGCATGGCGGATGCCCTGTATCGAAGGCAGCAACTCGGCCAGCAGGGTTTCATCGGCGCTGCGGCCACCGAAGTCGGCATCGATCGCCTCGATCAACGCCTGTTGGCCGGCCAACAGTGCCTGGCGCAGGCTTTTCAGCCACTGCAGGCGCTGCGCGGCCGGGGGCATCGGGTGGCTGGAAAAGGCTTGGCGCTGGGCGGCGAAGGTGGCCGCCAGGTCGGTATGGACGTGCACGGTAGGCAAGGCGAGAGGCGAAGTCACGGCGGCGTCCCGGATGGGCTGAGAATTTATAGAGCCTATACTCTAACCGGCACCATCGTGCGACTTTTTTCACCTGGCCAAGCGGTGCATTGCGGGCGGGTTACACCGTAAGATGGCGGTTAACCGAAAGCCTGCAGACTGGGAGCTGAGCATGGCCCCGCGCATGAAAACCCGAGAGCGCATCGTGCAGAGCAGCCTGGAGCTGTTCAACCAGCAGGGCGAACGCAGCGTCAGTACCAACCACATTGCCGCGCACATGGAAATCTCGCCTGGCAACCTGTATTACCACTTCCCCAACAAGCAGGCGATCATCGCCGTGCTGTTCAGCCAGTACGAAGAATTGGTGGACAGCTTCCTGCGCCCGCCACAGGGCCGTGCAGCCACGGTCGAAGACAAGCGCTTCTACCTCAAGGCGCTGCTGGCGGCGATGTGGAACTACCGCTTCTTGCACCGGGACCTTGAGCACCTGCTGGACAGCGATGCCGAACTGGCGGCGCGCTACCGGCGTTTTTCCGAGCGTTGCCTGCGCCAGGGCCAAGCGATTTACCGGGGCTTCGTCGAGGCGGGAATCCTAGCCATGGAAGCGGCGCAGATCGAATCGCTGACCATCAACGCCTGGATTGTGCTGACCTCTTGGGTGCGTTTTCTCAGCACCACGCGCGAGCATTCTGCGCACCTGGGTGAAGAAGCCTTCAAGCGCGGCGTTTATCAGGTGCTGGTGCTGGAGCTTGGCTTCGTCACCGGCCATGCCCGCACGGCTGTGGACACCCTGTGCCAGGAATTCCACGTACCGTTCAATCAGGCCCTGGAACACTAGCCCAGGGCCTTCGTGCCATCGATCAGGAGATTGTCATGCCCCTTGCGCAATTGATCACCCCGCAACAGCTGGCCGAGCGCCTGGACTCGCCGAAGCTGGTGATCCTGGATTGTCGTTTTGCCCTGGAGGATGTGGATTACGGCCAACGCAGCTATGCCGAGGGGCATATCGCCGGCGCGCACTTCGCTGACCTTGAGCGGGACCTGAGCGGGCCGGTGCACAAGGGCCGCACTGGCCGCCACCCATTGCCGGAGCCGGCGCGGCTGGTCGAGCGCCTGCACGAGTGGGGGCTGGACGATGACAGCGAGGTGGTGCTGTACGACGATGGCCCGGGGGCCTTTGCCGCGCGGGCCTGGTGGTTGCTCGTCTGGCTGGGCAAGCGCAGCGGTGTGGCCATTCTCGATGGTGGCCTGAAGGCTTGGCATGCGGCGCACCTGCCGTTGAGCCTCGATGCACCGGCCAGGCGCGAAGGGACGTTCAAGGGCGAGGCGGATGCCAAGCTACTGATTGATGCCGAGCACCTGGCCAAGCGCCTGGGTAGCCCTGACCTGACTTTGATCGACGCCCGCGCACTGCCGCGGTTTCGCGGTGAAGTGGAACCCATCGACCCGGTGGCCGGGCATATTCCAGGCGCCCAGTGCGCGGCGTTCAACGAGAACATCGGTGCCGACGGGCGGTTTCTGCCAGCGCAGCAGCTCAAGCAGCGCTTTGCTGAAAAGCTCGCTGGCCGCTCAGCAGAGCAGTTGGTGGCCTATTGCGGGTCGGGCGTAACGGCCTGCCACAACCTGTTCGCCCTGGCGCTGGCGGGTTATCCGCTGGGCCGGTTGTATGCGGGGTCGTGGAGCGAGTGGATCAATGATCCCAAGCACGGTGTGGCCACTGACGAATAAGCAAAGCAGCCATTTTGCGGGCTGCGCTGTCGCCCTGCGAACACCCCTGTAGGAGCGAGCGCAGCTCGCGATGGGCTGCAAAGCAGCCCTGGCATCATGTGCGGTGAAGCTGAGGGCCTGGGGCCGCTGCGCGCCCCATCGCGAGCTACGCTCGCTCCTACCAGGTCGGCGTACCCCCAGTGTCATCGCGGCGGTGCTGGGCCGCCAGCCACTGGGGAATCCGCCGCTCCAGGTAATAGCCCGGGTTGCGCAAGCTACCCTCGACAAACCCCACATGCCCGCCACGCTCATGCAACTCGAACTGCGTATTGGCCGCCAGTTCATTGGCCAAGGGCAGGCTGTGGCCGAACACGAACGGGTCATCGCTGGCTTGGATGATCAATGTCGGCGTGCGGTTTTCACCCAGGTAGTACCGGCTTGAGGCGCGCCGATAATAATCGTGCGCATCGCTGAAACCGTTGAGTGGCGCGGTGACCCTGCCGTCGAAGTCCCAGAAGGTTTTCATCCGGCCCAGCGGCCCCAGCCGGTCGAGGGCGGCCAGACCCTCGTGGTGCCCGCGGTCGCGAAAGTGCTGTTGCTTGAGCTGCAGGTAGGCCAGCATCTCGCGCATGAAGTGCGCCTGGTACACCTTGGAAAAGCCCTGGCCGATGCGGTCGGCGCACTGGTCCAGGCGAAACGGTACGGAAACCGCCACGGCAGCCTCCAGCTGGCTGGCTGAACCGCTCTCCCCCAGGTACTTGAGCAATACGTTGCCGCCCAGCGAATAGCCAACCGCGTACAGCGGCGCCAGGGGCCGCTGGGCACGCAGGTGGGCGACCACCTCGGCCAGGTCTTCGCTGGCGCCTGAATGGTAGCTGCGCGGCAGCAGGTTCGGTTCCCCCGAGCAACCCCGCCAGTTCACCGCCACACTGGCCCAGCCGCGGGCCTGCAGCGATTGCTGCAAGCCTTTGACATAGGGCGAGTGGGAAGAGCCGGTCAGCCCGTGCAGCACCAGCACCAGTGGTGCATCGGGCTGGTGCGGGCCGTGCCAGTCCAGGTCGAGGAAGTCGCCGTCGGCCAGCCACAGCCGTTCGCGCGTGCGCTCGATGGCAGGCAGCTTGCGCCACAGCGGCCCCCACAAGGTCTGCAGGTGGGGGTTGGACAGGCCAATGGCCGGGCGAAAGCTGGTGGTGGGGTTGGGCATGCTGGGCGGCTCGTGATGTGCCTGCCTAGAGTGCCATGAAACGGCGCCGCTGTACCTGCGCTATTGGTCGGTAGCCGGTGGAACGGGCAGGGGTTGCTGGTCGACGCTTGGGCCGACGCTGACCAGAGCCTGGCGCGACATGTCCAGGCCGCGCTGCATGGCTTCGCGGAGCATGGCTGGGGTCAGTTGGGCAATGCGTGCCATGTAGGTGTTCAGGTGGTCGCCGGGCTGTCGCTGGTAGGTGATTTCGGTAATCAATGCCGCCAACGTGTGGTTGCGGGCGACGCTGCGCAGCAGCGACCCGGCCAGCTGTTGCCGAGCCAAACGCAACTCGGCATCGGTGGGTCCTTGGTCGATGAAGTGCTGCAGCGTTGCCAGCACCACCGCGTGGGAGGCCGCCACATGCTCCGGGGCGATGTCCCAGGCGATGCTGAACAGCCCGCCAGCCTGCAGGGGCGAGAGGCGGGTACGGATGTCATAGGTCAGCCCACGGCGCTGGCGCAGTTCGCGCATCAGGCGCGAATCGATGCCTGCCCCGAGTACCTCACTGGCCAATGCCAGGGCCAGGTAGTCCGGGTGGTTGGCTGGCACGCTCATCGGCAGTGCCAGGGTCACGCTGGTACTGACGCCTGGGTGTTCGACATGCAGGGTCGCCGCGTTGCCTTGCGGTACCGTGGGCAGTTCTGCGGCGGCCCAGCCTTGCGGGAGTGCCTGGCTGATTTGTTGGGTGATTGCCTGGGCCTGCTCGCGTGTCAGGTCGCCCACCAGGGTGATCTCCAGGTTGCTGGCGCAGTAGGCACGGCGGTGAAACTGCTGCAGGTCGGCCGCGGTGGTGGCCTCGATGCCCGCTGCGGAGCTGCCCAAGGGCGTGCCGTAGGGGTGCCCGCCGAACAGCTGCCGAAATACCTCCAGGCGAACCCGCGATGCAGGCCGCCGTTCGCGTGAAGCGGCTTGCTGGCGCAGTTGACCCTTTACCTTCTCCAGGGCTTCGGGCAGGAAAGCCGGCCGAGCGACCAGGTCGGTGAACAACGCAACTGCCGGCTCCAGCAGCGCCTGGCTGCTGACGCTGCGCAGGCTCAGGGTTGCATGCTCAAGGCGTATTTCCTTGCTCACCACCACGCCCAGGCGTTCGATGTGGGCTGCTTGTTGCGCGGCGTCGTGCTGTTGGCTGCCTTCATCCAGCATGTACAGCGTCAACGCTGCCAGGCCTGGCAGTGCGGTGTCCTGGCAGGTTCCCGCCCTGAAGCGCAGCACCAGGTCGACGATGGGCAGCCCGTGCGCCTCGACGAAGTTGACTCCGGCCCCTGCGGGTGTGGTCCAGGTTTGCACGTGGGTGTTGAGGGTTTCGAAGCGCTCAAGGTCGACGCCTTGGGCGCTCACCAGGCCAGTGGGCAGCGTGTCGGCGGTGTGAGGGCTGAATTGGCGCAGTGGCGACTCATTCATGGCTGCTCTCCGGGTTGTGCATGAGGGTGAGGGTGGCGCGCGATGCACTGAGGTAGGCCTGCGCGACTTCGCCAATGTGTTCGGCGGTGACCGCTTCGATGGCTTGCCGTTCGTCATCCAGGGTTAGCGGGTCCAGGCCGCAGGCTGCCTGCAGGCCGATGACCCGGGCTTGTTCGGCAATGTCATCCCGGGCGAACAGTTGCCGGGTGAGGAGCCGCGCCTTGGCGCGTTGAAGGTCCTCTTCGCCGGTGGGTTGCTGGCGGAACGTTTCGATTGCGGCCATGACCTGCTCGGCGGTGTGCTGGGGCGTGACCTGGGGGTTGCAGAAGGCAAACAGGGTCAACAGGCTGTCGCCGCGTCGGTAGGGTTCATAGCGTGCATTCAGGCTTTGCAGCACCGGGTTGGCGATCACCAACTGGCGCTGCAGGGTCGAGGCATGCCCCAACCCCAGCAGGTCGGGTAGCAGGCGCATGGCATAGGCGTGCTGGCGGGAGGGGGCGGTAGGTTGGCTGGGCAGGTTGAAACTGATGATTGCCCCGGTGTGCAGGCCTTTGATGCCGACGGTGTGCGAGCGACGGGCAAGCTCATGGGGTTGCTGGGGCGCAGGAGCGTCCGGCAGGCGCCGGGAGGGAATGGCCGCGAAATGGCGCGCCACCCGTTCCTGCAGTGGCCGCAGGCCGATGTCACCGGCCACGCAGAGCGTGGCATTGTTCGGGTGATACCAGGTTTGGTACCAGGTTCGCGCTGCAGCCGGCGTTATCTGGGCGAGGTCGGCCTGGTGGCCGATCACGGGCGTGGCGTAGCGGCTGCTTCCATGGGCCAGCGCCTGGTGCTGTTCCAAGGCCAGGGCCAAGGGGTTGCTGTCTACGTTATTCCGGCGTTCGGCCATGACCACCGCCAGTTCGCGGGTGAAGGGCGCATCGCCGAGGGTCGCGGTCGCCATGCTATCGGCCATGGCCTCAAGGGCAATTTCCACGTGCCTTGAAGGCAAGGTCAACGGGAAGACCGTGGCGTCCTCCTGGGTGAAGGCATTCGGGTCGCCGCCCAGGCGGGCCATCAGCGCCGCGTATTCGCCGCTGGGCAGTTTGCTGCTGCCTTCGAACAACAGGTGTTCCAGGGCGTGTGACAGGCCGGTGTGGCCATCGGGCTCATGGCTGGAACCCACGTGGTACCACAGCTGTACGCTGACCAGTGGCGCGCGATGGTCTTCGCGCAGGTAGACGCGCAGGCCATTGGCAAGGCTGAACGCCTGTATTGGGGCTTCTGCCCCGGACGGGGCGGGGTGGTCGGTCATGATTGAAGTGCTCCTGTAAGAACCAAGGAGCAGCTTCAAGCATGGGGCATTTCACGGGCGGTAATTAAGTAACTTGAGTAACTTGATTGCCTGGGCCCAGGGCATCAGCCGCGCTGCCAGAGCGCATAGTGCACCTGGCCCGTCTTTTTCTCCCGGTGCAGGCGCCAGTTGCCAGGCATTGCCAGGGTCGAAGGGGCCGCCTCGCTTTCGGTGTAGACCCAGGCCTGCTCACCCAGCCACTGGTTCTGTTCCAGCAGGTTGCAGGTTTCGCCCAGCAGGTTCTGGTGAAACGGCGGGTCGAGGAACACCACGTCGAACTGCTGCTTGGCCGGGTTCTGCAGGTAGCGCAGGGCGTCGGTCTGCAGGATCTGCCCGCGCGGGCAGCGCAGGATTTCGAGGTTGTTCTTCAGGTTGGCGATGGCGGCCGGGTTGCTGTCCAGCGCCACGGCATCCTCGGCGCCGCGGGACAGCGCTTCGAGCACCAGGGCGCCGCTGCCGGTGAAGGCGTCCAGCACCCGGGCGCCTTCGATGTAGGGCGCCAGCCAGTTGAACACGGTTTCGCGCACGCGGTCAGGCGTTGGCCGCAGGCCATCGCCTTCGGGCACCGCCAGGCGGCGGCTGCGCCACTCGCCGGCGATGATGCGCAGGTGACCCTGGCCCTTGCTTTGGCCCTGTTGCGGGCGGGCGGGAGGGGTGGATCTAGGCATTAGTGCTCCGGTACGCCGAGCGGTTGCTCGGCGGGTTTGTCAGTGGGGGCCGGCAGCGGCTTTTGCGCAACCTTGGGGCCGACGGTGACGATCACCAGTTTGTCGGCGGACAGGTGCTTGTTCATCGCTGCCTTGACCTGCTCGACGGTCAGCGCCTGGGACTGCTGCATGAAGTCCTCAAGCCAGGTCAGCGGCAGATTATAGAAGCCAATGGCGCCCAGTTGTCCGACGATGCTGCTGTTACTGGCATTGGACAGCGGGAAGCTGCCCGCCAGTTCGCGCTTGGCGTCGTCCAGCTCTTGCTGGGTTGGGCCGTTCTTGAGGTAGTCGGCGAGGATGTCCTGCACCAGCTTGAGCGTGCCTTCGCTGAGCTCGGCGCGGGTCTGCAGGTTGATCATGAACGGGCCGCGCACCTGCATCGGGCTGAACACCGAGTACACGCCGTAGGTCAGGCCGCGTTTTTCACGGACTTCGCTCATCAGCCGGGTGCCAAAGGCGCCGCCGCCGAGAATCTGGTTGCCCAGCGACAGGGCCGGCCAGTCCGGGTCCTGGCGGTCGATGCCAAGCTCGGCGAGCATCAGGTGGGTTTGCTTGCTCGGGAAGTCGATGTGGGTGGCGCCTGCCTTGGGTTCGGCTGGCTCGGCCGGTTTGGCCAGCGCCGGGCCCTTGGGCAGGGCGGCGGAAACCTGGCTGGCCACCGCTTCGGCTTCTTCGCGGCTGAGGTCACCGACCAGCGCGATTACCGCGTTGCCCGCGGCGTAGGCCTTGGCGTGGAAGGCGCGCAACTGCTCCAGGGTGATGCCCGGGATGCTCTGGGCGCTGCCGTCGGCAGGGTGGGCATAGGGGTGGTCGCCATACAGCTTGCCGAACAGGGCCTTGCCGGCGATTTTACCCGGGTTCTGCTTCTCGTATTCGAAACCGGCCAACAGCTGGTTCTTGATGCGCTTGAGGGCGTCTTCCGGGAACGTTGGCTTGCCGGCCACCTCGGCGAACAGCTTGAGCGCTGGCTCGCGCTTGTCCTGGGTGCTGAGGCTGCGCAGCGAGGCGACGGCCATGTCGCGGTAGGAGCCGTTGCCGAAGTCGGCGCCCAGGCCTTCGAAGCCTTGGGCGATGGCAGTCACGTCCTTGCCGGCCACGCCCTCGTTGAGCATGGCGTTGGTCAGCGCGGCCAGGCCAGGGGTATTGCCGTCCTGGCTGCTGCCGGCAGCGAAGGTGACGCGCAGGTCGAACATCGGCAGTTCGCGGGCTTCGACGAACAGTACCCGGGCGCCTTCGGCGGTGGTCCAGTGCTGGATGTTCAGCTGGCGCCGGCTCGGTGCCTTGCTGTCCAGTTCGGCCAGCGACTGCAGGGTGTTGGCCGGGCGTGCGGCGCTGGCCTGGGCCTCGGAGTGGGCCGGGCGCGCCAGCACGGCGGCCACGGCCACCACCAGGGCGATGATACCGGTGCCGATCAGGGTGTAGCGGGGGGCGCGATCACTCATGAGCAGACTCCTCGGGCAGTACGTGGGCAACGCTCAGGCGTTCGCGGGTGAAATAGGTGCGCGCGGCGTTCTGGATGTCCTCGGGGGTGACTTGCTTGAGTTCGTCCAGCTCGCTGTCGATCAGCTTCCACGACAGCCCAACGGTTTCCAGCTGGCCAATGGTGGTGGCCTGGCTGCTGATGGAGTCGCGGTCATAGACCAGCCCGGCGATGACCTGGGCGCGCACGCGCTCCAGCTCTTCGGCGCTGGGCGGGGTGGTCTTGAGTTCATCGAGCAGCTGCCACACGCCTTTCTCGACATCGGCCAGGGTTTTCTGCTTCTGCACGTTCGGCGTGGCCGAAACCAGGAACAGGCTGTCGCCGCGGGTGAAGGCGTTGTAGCTGGACGAAGCGCCGGCCACCAGCTCCTGGCCGCGCTCCAGGCGGGCCGGCATGCGCGCGCTGTAGCCACCGTCGAGCAGGGCCGAGATCAGGCGCAGGGCGTGCACGGTGCGGGGGGACTTGGCGGTGGCCAGGCTCGGCACGTTGAAGCCGTAGATCAGGCTGGGCAGCTGGGTGCGCACATGCACGGTCAGCAGGCGCTCGCCGGGCTCGGCCAGTTCCAGCGGCAGCTTGGCCGGTGGCACGGCGCGCTTGGGAATGCTGGCGAAATACTTCTGTGCCAGGCCCTTCACCTCGTCGACGGTGACATCGCCGACCACCACCAGGGTGGCGTTGTTCGGCGCATACCAGGACTCGTACCAGTGGCGCAGTTCCTCGACCTTCATGCGTTCGAGGTCGGCCATCCAGCCGATGGTCGGGGTGTGGTAGCCGCTGGCCGGGTAGGCCATGGCACGGAACAGCTCGAAGGCCTTGGCGCTGGGTTGGTCGTCGGTGCGCAGGCGGCGCTCTTCCTTGATGACTTCGATTTCGCGGGTGAACTCGTCGGCCGGCAGGCGCAGGCTGGCCAGGCGGTCGGCTTCGAGCTCCAGGGCCACCGGCAGGCGGTCGCGGGCCAGCACCTGGTAATAGGCGGTGTAGTCGTCACTGGTAAAGGCGTTTTCCTCGGCGCCGAGGTCGCGCAGGATGCGCGAGGCCTCGCCGGGGCCGACCTTGGCACTGCCCTTGAACATCATGTGTTCCAGGGCGTGGGACAGGCCGGTCTGGCCCGGGGTCTCGTAGCTGGAGCCGACCTTGTACCAGATCTGCGACACCACCACCGGCGCGCGGTGGTCCTCGCGCACGACGACCTTCAGGCCGTTGTCGAGGATGAATTCGTGGGTAGGTTGCACATCGGCGGCCTGGGCTGCCAGCGGCAGGCAGAGCGTGCTGAGCAACAGGCCAGCGGCGCGGCGGGCTAGAGCATTCATACAGTGGTTAACCTGTTTGGCGGCCTGCTCGGTTTAGCGTCGGCGGGCCAGGAGGTGCTAGGATACTGATCCGGTTGCCTGGCGACCATGCCTGTCGCCGTTCTGGCCTGCAGGCCAATAAGTCAAAACATTGCGCATGAACCAGCCGGATTCAAAATAGTCTGTTCTGCGTTTAGAGAATTTCCGATGGGCCAGTGCTGGCCCGTCGCTACCCTGAGATAGCCGTCTTCCATGTTTGGTTCCAACGACGACAAGAAAGCGCCGGCCGAGGCTGGTGAGAAAAAAGGCCTGTTCAGCTGGTTTCGCAAGAAGCCGCAGCAACCTGTGGGAGCGGACTCGCCCGCGCCGGAAACCCACGCCGTCGAGCAACCTGCAGCCGCTGCGGTCGAGGATTCTCCCGCCCAGGTGACCCCGGCTGGCGAACCTGTACCGGTACAGGCGCCCGTGGCCCCCGCGCAGGTTGAGCCGCCGCAGGCCGCCGAACCCACCCAGGCTCCGGTCGCCGAGGTGCCTGCCCCCGTACCGGTCGCGCCGCAACCGCCGCAGGCCCCTGCGCCTGAACCGGTAGCGCCACGGCCGGTAGCCCCGCAACCCGTGGTTTCGCAGGCTTCGGCGCCTGTCGTTGCCGCGCCGTTGCCGGCCGCGCCTGTGCAGGCTGCCCCGGTCGTCGAGCACGCAGCGCCGGTCAGCAACCTGGTGTTGCCGGTCGCCGAAGAGCCCGTGGCCCTGGTGCCTGACCTGGAACCCAAGGCACCGCCGGCCATCCCTGAACGCCCGGCCCCAGAGACTGTGGCCGTAGCCCCGGCCGTGGTTGCAGCACCTGCCGAGCCAGTGCCAGAAGCCGCCCCTGAAGCAGCCCCTGTGGTAGCTGCCGCCGTGGCCGCCGAGCCGTCCAAGCCCGGCTTCTTCGCCCGCCTCAAGCAAGGCTTGTCGAAGACCAGCGCCAGCATCGGCGAAGGCATGGCCAGCCTGTTCCTGGGCAAGAAGGTCATCGACGACGACCTGCTCGATGAAATCGAAACCCGCCTGCTGACCGCCGACGTCGGCGTCGAGGCCACCTCGGCCATCGTTCAGAACCTCACCCAGAAGGTCGCCCGCAAGCAACTGGCCGATGCCGACGCACTCTACAAGTCGCTGCAGGAAGAACTGGCCGCGTTGCTGCGCCCGGTCGAGCAGCCGCTGAAGGTCGAGGCACAGAACAAGCCTTACGTCATTCTCGTGGTCGGCGTTAACGGCGCAGGCAAGACCACCACCATCGGCAAGTTGGCCAAGAAGCTGCAGCTCGAAGGCAAGAAAGTCATGCTGGCTGCCGGCGACACCTTCCGTGCCGCCGCCGTCGAGCAGTTGCAGGTGTGGGGCGAGCGTAACCAGATTCCGGTGATCGCCCAGCACACCGGCGCCGACTCCGCATCGGTCATCTTCGACGCCGTGCAGGCCGCCAAGGCCCGTGGCGTGGATGTGCTGATCGCCGACACCGCCGGCCGCCTGCACACCAAGGACAACCTGATGGAGGAGCTGAAGAAGGTTCGCCGGGTCATCGGCAAGCTCGACGCCGAAGCGCCGCACGAGGTGCTGTTGGTGCTCGACGCCGGTACTGGGCAGAACGCCATCAGCCAGGCCAAGTACTTCAACCAGAGCGTCGAACTGACCGGCCTGGCCCTGACCAAGCTCGACGGCACTGCCAAGGGCGGGGTGATCTTCGCCCTGGCCAAGCAATTCAAGCTGCCGATCCGCTTCATCGGGGTGGGTGAGGGCATCGACGACCTGCGTACCTTCGAAGCCGAGCCGTTCGTCAAGGCTCTGTTCGCCGAGCGAGACTGACCATGATCCGATTCGAACAGGTTGCCAAGCGCTACCCCAATGGCCATGTCGGCTTGCATGAGCTGAGTTTCCGGGCGCGCCGGGGCGAATTCCTGTTCGTCACCGGGCACTCGGGCGCTGGCAAGAGCACCTTGCTGCGCCTGCTGCTGGCCATGGAACGCCCGACCAGCGGCAAGCTGATGCTGGCCGGGCAAGACCTGGGCCAGATCAGCAATGCACAAATTCCGTTCCTGCGCCGGCAGATCGGCGTGGTGTTCCAGAACCACCAGTTGCTGTTCGACCGCACCGTGTTCAACAACATCGCCTTGCCGTTGCAGATTCTCGGGTTGTCCAAGGCCGAGATCGCCAAGCGTGTGGATTCGGCGCTGGAGCGGGTGTCGCTGGTCGACAAGGGCGACTTGTTCCCCGCCGACCTGTCCACCGGCCAGCAGCAGCGGGTGGGCATTGCCCGCGCCATCGTCCACAAGCCAGCCCTGCTGCTGGCCGACGAGCCCACCGGTAACCTCGACCCGCGCCTGGCCGCGGAGATCATGGGCGTGTTCGAAGACATCAACCGCCTGGGCACCACGGTTCTGATCGCCAGCCACGACCTGGCACTGATTGCGCGCATGCGCCACCGCATGCTGACCTTGCAGCGCGGCCGTCTGATCGGCGATGGGGAGGCCGGGCAATGAGCACCACACGTACACCAAAGGTTTCCGAGCGCGTGGCGCCGAAGGCTGCCGAGCCAAAGCCGGAGAAACGCAAGCGGGGCGATCACGACGATGATGGCCCGGATTTCCGTACCCTGTTCAATGCCTGGCTGGAAAGCCACCGCGCAAGCCTGGCCGACAGCCTGCGGCGCCTGGGTAAGCAGCCGATTGGCAGCTTCTTCACCTGCCTGGTGATGGCGGTGGCCCTGAGCATGCCCATGGGCCTGTCGCTGCTGCTGAAGAACGTTGAGAAGCTGGGCGGTTCGTGGCAGCGCGCAGCGCAGATTTCGCTGTACCTCAAGCTCGATGCCGGTAGCCGCCAGGGCGAAGCGCTGCGCGACGATATCCGGCATATGCCGGGTGTGGCCGATGCCCAGTACGTAAGCTCGGCGCAGGCCCTGGAAGAGTTCCAGCAGCAATCCGGGCTGGGCGAGGCCTTGCGCGAACTGCCCGACAACCCGCTGCCGGGTGTGGTGGTGGTGACGCCGACCGAAGTGGATAAACCGGCCCTGGAGGCCTTGCGCCAGCGCCTGGCAGAACTGCCACAGGTGGAAAACGCACAACTGGACCTGGTGTGGGTCGAGCGCCTGGCGGCGATCCTCAAGCTGGGTGACCGATTCGTCTTCGGCCTGGCCGTGATGCTTATTTCTGCATTGCTGTTAGTAATTGGTAACACAATTCGTCTACATATCGAGAACCGCCGCATCGAGATCGAAGTGATCAAGCTGGTGGGCGGTACCGACAGCTACGTGCGCCGGCCTTTCCTGTACATGGGGGCCTTGTATGGCCTGGGTGCGGGCGTACTGGCCTGGGCCATCCTGGCATTTGGCCTGAGTTGGCTGAACGAGGCCGTGGTAGGGCTCTCGGGGCTGTATGGCAGTGACTTCGCCTTGGGTGGGGTGCCGGGCTCCGATGGTCTGTCGCTCTTGATCGGAGCGGTGTTGTTGGGGTATATCGGTGCATGGATCGCCGTCGCCCGCCACCTCAACGAGCTGGCGCCGCGATAGTTTTTTCGTGCCAGCATTGACATCTTCTTCACTTTGGAACTTGTACCGTCGTTCCGGGTCAATGTTGGCAGCGCCCACAAGGCGCGAGTTTAGTAAGTCGGAGGTTCTTGAATGACCACATCGTTGCAACCTGCCTATGCCCTGGTACCCGGTGCGAACCTGGAAGCCTACGTGCACACGGTCAACAGCATCCCGCTGTTGTCTGTCGAGCAGGAGCGTGATCTGGCCGAGCGTCTCTACTACGAGCAGGATCTCGAGGCCGCTCGGCAAATGGTGATGGCCCACCTGCGTTTCGTCGTACACATCGCCCGTAGCTATGCAGGCTATGGGTTGGCCCAGGCCGACCTGATCCAGGAAGGCAACGTCGGCCTGATGAAGGCCGTGAAGCGCTTCAACCCGGAAATGGGCGTGCGCCTGGTGTCCTTCGCCGTGCACTGGATCAAGGCTGAAATCCACGAATTCATCCTGCGCAACTGGCGTATCGTCAAGGTCGCGACCACCAAGGCCCAGCGCAAGCTGTTCTTCAACCTGCGCAGCCAGAAGAAGCGCCTGGCCTGGTTGAACAACGACGAAGTGCACCGCGTGGCGGAAAGCCTTGGCGTGGAGCCGCGTGAAGTACGCGAGATGGAAAGCCGCCTCAGCGGCCAGGACATGGCCTTCGACCCGGCCGCCGAGGCCGATGACGACAGCGCCTTCCAGTCGCCAGCGCATTACCTGGAAGACCACCGCTATGACCCTGCGGTGCAGCTGGAAGATGCCGATTGGAGCGACAACTCCACCAACAACCTGCACGTGGCCTTGCAGGGGTTGGACGAGCGTAGCCGTGACATTCTCTACCAGCGCTGGTTGGCTGAAGAGAAGGCCACGCTGCATGAGTTGGCGGACAAGTACAGCGTTTCGGCTGAGCGGATTCGCCAGCTGGAGAAAAATGCGATGAACAAGGTCAAGGCGCTGATCACGGTGTGATCAAGCCTGGCTGCAATGAAAAGCCGCAGGTCCGATGAGGGCCTGCGGCTTTTTTATGCCATTTCATTAGAGGGGGGCGTACGCTGAACTGGTAGGAGCGAGCAACGCTCGCGATGGGCTGCACAGCAGCCCCAACACCTCACAGCCTGCGCGAACTGTCCAGCTGCATCAGGTAGCTCGGCCCGCCCAGCTGGCTCATCTGCCGGCGAATCCACCCGGCCCGGCTTGCCACGTAGGCACTTGGCCGGCTCGCGCTCCACTTGATCGGGCTAGGCAGTACCGCAGCCAGTTGCGCAGCCTGCTGGCGGCTCAGTTTGCTGGCGTCGATGCCGAAGTGATAACGCGCCGCTGCCTGGGCGCCGAACACGCCCTTGCCCCATTCCGCACTGTTCAGGTAGACCTCGAGAATACGCTCCTTCGGCCACAGCAGCTCCATCAGCGCCGTGAACCAGGCCTCCAGCCCCTTGCGCAACCAACTGCGGCCCGACCACAGGAACAGGTTCTTGGCCACTTGCTGGGTCAGGGTGCTGGCGCCGCGAATGCTGCCGCCACGCTCGTTGTAGGCCAGCGCCGCCTGAATCGCGGGGATGTCGAAGCCCCAGTGGCTGGCGAACTTCTGGTCCTCGCCGGCGATCACCGCCACCTTGAGCTCATCGGAAATGTTGTCCCAGGGCTCCCAGTCGCGCTGCAGGTCGATCGGCTCGCCGCTGAGCCACGACTGCACCTTGCGCTCGGCCATCAGGGCGGTGCCGGGCGGCGGCACCCAGCGCAGCACCAGCACCAGCACGAAGCTGCCGGCAGCGAACCAGAACAGGGCGCGGGCAAGGCGGCGGATAAGGGATGACAGCATGGCGATGGCTTGGCCGGACCGTTGGAACGGGCCATTATACAGACCCGATACGAGGAGTCGTCCCATGCTTCGCAGCTTCCTGATGCTCGCCGCCTTTTTCGGCTTTACCGGTGTCGCCCTGGGTGCCTTCGCCGCACACGGGCTGAAAAACCGCCTCACCGCCGACTACCTGGCCATCTTCCACACCGGCGTCACCTACCAGCTGGTGCATGCCCTGGCGATCTTCGGCGTGGCCCTGCTTTCGGCGCATCTGCCGGGCCGGCTGGTCGGCTGGGCCGGTGGTCTGTTCGCCCTGGGCATCGTGCTGTTCTCCGGTAGCCTGTACCTGCTGACCCTCAGCGGCCTGGGGAAATTGGGCATCATCACCCCGATTGGCGGCCTGTGTTTCCTCGCCGGATGGCTGTGCCTGGGCCTGGCAGCCTGGCGCCTGGGCTGACCAAGCGGTCCACAATCGCGACTAATGGTGCGCGCCGCCCTTGGGTTAAGCCGTTGATCGGCGCTAGAATGCGGGCCCCCAAAGCACAACGGTGGCCGTGCGCATGCGCATTCAACTGAACGGTGAACCTTACGAATTGCCCGCCGGCGAGAGCGTCGCGGCGCTGCTGGCCCGCCTGGAACTGACCGGGCGCCGGGTGGCGGTGGAACTCAACCTGGATATCGTGCCGCGTAGCCAGCACGCCAGCACGCTGCTGAACGACGGCGACCAGGTCGAGGTGGTCCACGCCATCGGCGGTGGTTGAGCCCTTTTCGGCGCCTCACCTGCCCGCGCTTCACCCGATAGCCCCGTAACCTTTCCAGAGGAACATCGATGAGCAACGTTCGCAGCGACAAGCCTTTCATCCTGGCCGGGCGCACTTTCCAGTCGCGCCTGCTGGTTGGCACCGGCAAATACCGTGACATGGAAGAAACCCGCCTGGCGACCGAAGCCTCGGGTGCCGAGATCGTCACCGTGGCCGTGCGCCGGACCAACCTTGGCCAGAATGCAGGCGAGCCGAACCTGCTCGATGTGCTGTCGCCCGACAAGTACACCATCCTGCCAAACACCGCAGGCTGCTATGACGCTGTCGAGGCGGTGCGCACCTGCCGCCTGGCCCGTGAACTGCTCGATGGCCACAAGTCCCACGAGTCGCGGACCCTGGTGAAGCTGGAAGTGCTGGCCGACCAGAAAACCCTGTTCCCCAACGTGATCGAAACCCTCAAGGCCGCCGAAGTGCTGGTCAAGGACGGTTTCGACGTGATGGTGTACACCAGCGACGACCCGATCATCGCCCGCCAGCTGGCCGAGGCCGGCTGCATCGCGGTGATGCCACTGGCTGGCCTGATCGGCACTGGCCTGGGCATCTGCAACCCGTACAACCTGCAGATCATCCTGGAAGAATCCAAGGTGCCGGTGCTGGTCGATGCCGGTGTGGGCACCGCCTCTGACGCCACCATCGCCATGGAAATGGGCTGCGAGGCCGTGCTGATGAACTCGGCCATTGCCCACGCCCAGCAGCCGGTGGTCATGGCCGAGGCCATGAAGCACGCCATTCTGGCGGGTCGCATGGCCTACCTCGCCGGCCGCATGCCGAAAAAACTCTACGCCAGCGCCTCTTCGCCGCTGGATGGTCTGATCAAGTAAGAGCCCCTGATGACTGACTCGCAAGATACGCCGATCTCCGCCGACGGCGACCAGCGCCCCCACCGCCGCATCAAGAGTTTCGTGATGCGCGCCGGGCGCATGACCGAAGGCCAGCAACGCGGCCTCGACCAGGGCGGCCCGCTGTTCATCCTGCCGCTGGCCGACAGCCCGGTGGACTACGACCAGGTGTTCGGCCGCTCGGCGCCACGCACCCTGGAGATCGGCTTCGGCATGGGCCATTCCTTGCTGGAAATGGCCGCGGCCGCACCGGAGCAGGACTTCATCGGTGTCGAAGTGCACCGTCCGGGTGTTGGTGCGCTGCTCAACGGCGTGCTGACCCAGGGCCTGAAGAACCTGCGGGTGTATGACTGCGATGCGATTGAAGTGCTCAACCGCTGCGTGGCCGACAACAGCCTCGACCGCCTGATGCTGTTCTTCCCCGACCCATGGCACAAGGCGCGCCACCACAAGCGCCGCATCGTCCAGCTGGAGTTCGCCGAGCTGGTACGCCGCAAGCTCAAGCCCGGTGGCGTGTTCCACATGGCCACCGACTGGGAGCCCTATGCCGAGTACATGCTGGAAGTGATGAGCGCCGCCCCGGGCTATCGTAACCGCGCTGAAGACGGCACCTATGTACCGCGCCCGGAAGAGCGCCCGATCACCAAGTTCGAACGCCGCGGCGAGCGGCTGGGGCATGGGGTGTGGGATCTGAAGTTCGAGAAGGTGGATTGATTGGCAATTTGAGCCTTTCGATGTGCTGAGCCTGTAGAAATGCAGGCAAAAAAAACCGCTCTGAAAAGAGCGGTTTTTTTGTGTGAGCGCTAGGACTGAGTATCCTTCGCTCTGGGACTTCACCGAAAACCCCCACACAGTCAGTGGATCATAGGCATCCCGAGTGAGTGGGTCAATGATCAGAAATATCCGGCATCATGTGTGTCGGAGCGGTTAACAGCTTCTATCGAGCATCCCAAGTATCATCGCGATGCTCCTGTGAGGATGAGTTCGGTGATGGGCCGGGTAGGAGAAGAATTCTGCTTTCCGGCCCCTTCGACACGGCCTGAGAACCGTGCCGGTGAGTCTCTTTCGAAGGGCCATTGACCTGGCCACTTCACCGATATCTCCCACACAGATTTCGAAGGCATCGAAGCGCCGGTTAGATGCTGGAAGATTGGCCCGCCAACACGGAGGCCAAGGCATATGAAGCGTTTGCTTGATGCGCTGAGCCGTGTCTGGAAGCTCATTCGGATCTTGACTGTGCTCAAGGCCGCGCGAGATTTCATGCGCGATCACTTCGACGATGCCCAATAAGGGCTAGTTAGGTGGTAGGGCTGCCCCGGTTCGCTGGGGCAGCTTTTAGCCGCTTCACCCCCGGCGATCAGCCACCACGCCGATCAGCACCAGCACCACCAATAACACCGGCGCCAGCGCGTAGTTGTTGAACTGCCCCAACCCTTTCACCACCCAGGGCGTGGCATAGATCAGCGCCGCACCACTGCCGATCATCACCAGCGCAGCCATCACCGGCACCCGCAGCGCGCCCGCCAGGGCACCCAGGCGCTGGTCGACCCAGCCCTTGATATCGGTGCCGAACAACACCAGCAGGCAGCCTACCAGGGCCAGGGAAATCTCCGACAGGTTGCTGCGGCTCCAGCGGGAAACCGTGGCGAGCAGATCAAGTACCAGATCCATGGGTCATCCTTAGGTCAAGAAATACTGCAGCAGGTCATTGAGGAACAGTTGGCCGCGTGGCGTGGCCACCAATCGATCCGGTTCGACCTGCAAAAGGCCCTTTTGTTCGGCGGCGCGGCGGGCCTCGGCCAGCTGCGCCAGGGGCAGCCCGGTGCGTTGGGCGAACAGCTCGGCCTCGACGCCATCGGTCAGGCGCAGGGCATTCATCAAGAACTCGAAAGGCAGCTCGTCGGCCGGCAGCAGCTTCTCGCCGGCCTTGAACGGCTTGGCCAGGTTCAGGTAGTCCTTGGGCAGGCGGGTTTTCCAGGTACGCAGGATGCGGCCATCGGCGAAGGTCAGCTTGCCGTGGGCACCCGCGCCAATGCCGATGAAATCACCAAAGCGCCAGTAGTTGAGGTTGTGCCGGGCTGCGCGCTCGGGTTGGGCGTAGGCCGACACTTCGTATTGCCTGAAGCCGTGGGCGGCCATCAGCGCCTGGCCGGCTTCCTGGATGTCCCAGAGGATGTCGTCCTCCGGCAGCTCCGGCGGCTGGTTCCAGAACACCGTGTTTGGCTCCACCGTCAGCTGGTACCACGACAGGTGCGTCGGCCCCAGGTCGATGGCCTGGCGCAGGTCGCCCAGGGCATCGTCCAGCGATTGCTCGGGCAGGCCGTGCATCAGGTCCATGTTGAAGTTGTCGAAGCCCGCTGCTCGCGCCATGCCAGCGGCACGAATGGCTTCATCGCCGTTGTGGATGCGCCCCAGCGCCTCCAGCTTGGCTGGCTGGAAGCTTTGCACGCCGATCGACAGGCGGTTGATGCCGGTTTGCCGGTAGGCCTTGAACTTGTCCTGCTCGAACGTGCCCGGGTTGGCCTCAAGGGTGATCTCGATGTCCGGGGCGAAGGGAATGCGTTGTTCCACGCCGCGCAGCAGGCGGCCCAGGGCGTTGGCACTGAACAGGCTCGGTGTGCCACCACCGAAGAAAATCGACGACAGCGGGCGGCCCTGCACGGCGGCCTGTTCCAGGTCGAGGTCGGTCAACAGGGCGTCGACATAGGCCTCTTCCGGCAGCTCAGGCCCGGCGGCATGGGAATTGAAGTCGCAGTACGGGCATTTGCGCACGCACCACGGTATGTGGATATACAGCGCCAGTGGCGGCAGGCTGGACAAGGCCGCCGCACCCGCTTGGGACAGCGTTGCGATCATGCCAGGCCCAGACGTTGACGCAGCAGGGCCATGGCGCGGGCGCGGTGGCTGAGCTGATTTTTATCCACAGGGGCGAGGTCGGCGCTGGAGCAGTTGCGCTCCGGCACCCAGAACAGCGGGTCGTAGCCAAAGCCATGTTCGCCGCTGGCCTCGCGCAGGATGCGCCCGTGCCACAGGCCTTCGCACAGGATCGGCAGCGGGTCGTCGGCGTGGCGTACCAGGGCCAGCACGCAGACGAACTGGGCGCCGCGCTGGTCTTCAGGCACGTCCTTCAGGGCGTCGAGCAGCTTGGCGTTGTTCGCTGCATCGCCCTTGCCGTCGGCGTAGCGCGCCGAATAGATGCCCGGCGCACCGCCGAGGAAGTCCACGGCAAGGCCCGAGTCGTCGGCCAGCGCCGGCAGGCCGGAGATGCGTGCGGCATTGCGCGCCTTGAGAATGGCGTTTTCGACGAACGACAGGCCGGTTTCTTCAGGCTCCACCTGGCTGAACTCACCGATCGAGCGCAGTTGCACCGACTGGCCGAGCATGGCCTGCAGTTCCTTGAGTTTGCCAGCGTTGTGGCTGGCCAATACGAGTTGCTGGAAATTCATCATTCGCCTGGGAAAACGTCCTGGTTGAAACTGAGTGAGTGGCTGATGCCACCGGTTTCGATGTTGAGGTCGAAGGTCAGGGTATCGGCCTGCTCGATCTTGAACTGGGCGATGTAGTACACCGCGCCCTGGTCGGTTATCTGCTTGAACGACAGCGGGCTGGCGCGCCCGGTCAGGTCCTTCACGGTGCCGCTGACCACCGCCATGGCCGGCTTGTTGGCCTTGATCACGGCGATGTTGAGCACGCCCTGGTTCTTGCTGCGGGTGAGCCCGGTGGCGGCGGCGATGTCTGGCTGCAACAGGCTGGAGGTGAAGGCGCTGTAGTGCACCGTCACGTCGCCGAACACTTCCTTGCGCTCGGGGCGGGCGGCATCGGCCGCCAGCACTGGCAGGGCCAGGCATAGGCTGAACAGGAACAGGGCTAGGCGACGCATGTGGCGGATCCTCCGGTGGGCGTCAGACCGCCAGCTGGTGCTCCTGCAGGCCGGGGCTGCTGACACGATAAATGCCGATTTCCCCTAGAAGATTAGGCCAAAGCCGCCCACCCCACCCGTTGCGGTGCAAGTGGTCCACGGCCAGGCGGTCGAGCACCTTGGCGCGGCGCTCATGGCACAGCTCTTCGAAGTCGGCGAAGGTGCAGAAGTGAATGTTCGGCGTGTTGTACCAGGTGTAGGGCATGAAGTCCGACACCGGCATGCGGCCCTTGGTGGCCAGGTACCAGCGGCAGCGCCAGTGGCCGAAGTTGGGGAAGGTGATGATGCACTGGCGGCCCACGCGCAGCATCTCGTCGAGGATGCGGTCAGGGTACTCCACGGCCTGCAAGGCCTGGGTCATGATCACCACATCGAAACTGTTGCTGGCGAAGTTGCCCAGGCCTTTGTCCAGGTCCTGCTCGATCACGTTGACGCCCTTGGCCACGCAGGCGGCGATGTTGTCGGCGTCGATTTCCAGGCCATAGCCGGTGACTTGCTTGCGGTCGCGCAGCGAAGCCAGCAGCTCGCCATTGCCGCAGCCAAGGTCCAGGACCCGGCTACCGGCGGGAATCCACTCGTGGATGATTTCCAGATCGGCTCTCATGCTGTCCTCAGATGGCGATGCGGTTCATGTAGTTCGCGAAACCCTGCATGTAGCGAGGCGTGGGGATCAGGAAGGCATCGTGCCCATAGGGCGAGTCGATTTCCAGGTAGCAGACGTTCTTGCGCGCGGCCATCAGGGCATCGACGATCTCCCGCGAGCGGGCCGGCGAGAAGCGCCAGTCGGTGGTGAACGACATGATGCAGTAATCCGCCTTGACGTGGGCCAGGGTGGCGGCCAGGTCGCCGCCATTGGCCGCGGCCGGGTCGAAGTAGTCCAGGGCCTTGGTCATCAGCAGGTAGGTGTTGGCGTCGAAACGGCCAGAGAATTCCTCGCCTTGGTAACGCAGGTAGCTCTCGACCTGGAATTCGACGCTGTGGAAGTCGTAGTTGAGCTTGTCGCTCTTGAGTTCACGGCCGAATTTCTCACCCATCGAGTCGTCGGACAGGTAGGTGATGTGGCCGACCATGCGCGCCAGCATCAAGCCGCGCTTGGGAATCACGCCCTGGTCCTGGAACGAGCCGCCGTGGAATTCGGGGTCGGTGAGGATGGCCTGGCGCGCCACTTCGTTGAAGGCGATGTTCTGCGCCGACAGCTTCGGCGCCGAGGCGATGTCCACGCAGTGGCGCACGCGCTCGGGGTAGGTCATGGTCCATTGCAGCGCCTGCATGCCACCCAGGCTGCCGCCGACGATGGCGGCCCATTGCGCGATGCCCAGGCGGTCGGCCAGGCGCGCCTGGCTGTGCACCCAGTCTTCCACGGTCAGTACCGGGAAATCGGCGCCATAGGGCTTGCCGGTGGCCGGGTTGATGCTGCTGGGCCCGGTGCTGCCATTGCAGCCGCCGAGGTTGTTCAGGCTGACCACGAAGAAGCGGTTGGTGTCGATCGGCTTGCCAGGGCCGATGCAGCTGTCCCACCAGCCCGGCTTGCGGTCGGTGGCGGCATGGTAGCCAGCGGCATGGTGGTGGCCGGACAGGGCATGGCAGATCAGCACGGCATTGCTCGCGCTGGCATTGAGGGTGCCATAGGTCTCGTAGACCAGCTCATAGCTGTTCAGCGAGCGGCCGCAGGCCAGGGCCAGCGGTTCATCGAACCGGGCGGTTTGCGGTGTAACCAGACCGACGGAATCTTCGGGAAGGACAGTGGACATCGACCCTGCTCACGCTTGACGGAGGCGTAAGTCTAAAGAGCACTACCCCCAGCGGCAAGCAAAGGCTTGCCGCTGGGGGTGCGGGGGTCAGATCATCCGCCACAGTTCCTGTGGCATGCCAGCGTAGGCGGCCAGCGGTGGCATGACGAACGACTGGATCACCTGGATCGCGAGGAAGGCGAAAATCGGCGAGATGTCCATGCCGCCCAGGTTGGGCACGATGCGGCGAAACGGCGCCAGCACCGGTTCGCTGATTTGCCAGGCCAGCTCAGCCGCTGGGTTGTGGCTGTTCGGCGCAACCCACGAGACGATCACCATGACGATCATCGCGACCCAGAAAATCTTCAGGAACAGCGAGGTGACGCCGATGATCGCCCACATCAACAGGTGCAGGACGTCGCCGAAGGTGCCATAGGTGACCATCAGCACGAAGCCCATCAGCAGTGCCTGGATGACGATCGACAGCAGCAGCGACGAGGTGTCCAGGCCGCCGATGCTGGGAATGACACGGCGAATCGGCTTGAGCAGCGGCTGGGTGGCGCGCACCGCGAACTGGCTCAGCGGGTTATAGAAGTTGGCCTTCACCAGCTGCAGCACGAAACGCAGCAGGACGATCACCAGGTACAGGCTGACCAGGGTTTGCACCACGAAGATCGCGGCGCCGGACAATGCATTCATCAACAGCTCCTTATTTGCCCAATTGTTCGGCAAGCTCTGCAGAACGCTTCGCTGCAGCTTCCAGGGCCTGCGCGACGATGGCCTCGAAGCCGTTGCCCTGGAACGACTTGATCGCAGCTTCCGTGGTGCCGGCCGGCGAGGTCACGCGGCGGCGCAGCTCGGCGGCGTCGACGTCGCTGGCCACGGCCATGTGCGCGGCGCCCAGGGCGGTTTGCAGGGTCAGCTGGGTTGCCGTTTCGCGTGGCAGGCCGAGTTTTTCGCCGGCAGCGGTCATGGCTTCGATCAGCAGGAAGAAGTAGGCCGGGCCGCTGCCGGAAACGGCGGTAACGGCGTCCAGTTGCTGCTCCTGCTCCAGCCACAGGGCGGTGCCCACGGCCGACAGCAGTTGCTCGGCCTGCTGGCGTTGTTCGCCGGACACCTCTGCCGTGGCGTACAGGCCGCTGACGCCCTGGCGCAGCAGCGCCGGGGTGTTGGGCATGCAGCGCACCACTGGGCGGGCGCCGAGCCAGGCCTGCAGGCTGGCGCAGGTGATGCCGGCGGCGATGGAGACGATCAGCTGGCCCGGTTCAAGGTTGGGCTTGAGGGCTTCGCACACCGCTTTCATCACTTGCGGCTTGACCGCCAGCACGATCACGTCGGCACCGGCGATGGCCTGGGCGTTGTCTGCGAACGCCTCGATGCCGTGCTCGGCCTGGACGCGGGTGCGGGTCTCGGCGCCGGGATCGCTGGCGCGGATCTGCGCCGCATCCAGGCCCTGGGCACGCAGGCCGCCGATCAGGCTGGCGGCCATGTTGCCGGCGCCGATAAAGGCAATACGTGTCTTGCTCATGTCAGGTCCTTGAGGGAAAGAGTGAGTAAAGCATGGAATCAGACGGGGCCGTAGTTGCGCGCACCGAACAGGGCGGTGCCAATGCGTACCCAGGTCGCACCCTGTGCAATGGCAGCTTCCAGGTCGTGGCTCATGCCCATGGACAAGGTGTCCAGGCCAAGGCCCAGGCTTTCCTGAAGCTGGCGCAGGGTGGCGAAGGCGGCTTCCTGCTCGGCGCGCTCGTCGGTGGGTTCGGGAATCGCCATCAGCCCGCGCAGGCGCAGGTTGGGCAGCGCGGCCACGGCCTTGGCCAGTGCTGGCAGGTCGGCCGGCGCACAGCCGGACTTGCTGTCCTCGCCACTGACATTCACCTGCAGGCAGATGTTCAGCGGTGCCAGGCCGGCAGGGCGCTGCTCGGACAGGCGTTGGGCGATTTTCAGGCGGTCCACCGAGTGTACCCAGTCGAAATGTTCGGCAATGGCTTTGGTCTTGTTCGACTGAATGGGGCCGATGAAGTGCCAGATCAAGGGCAGGTCGCGAAGTTCATCTTGCTTGGCCAGGGCTTCCTGCAGGTAGTTCTCGCCCACGTCGCGCACGCCGGCAGCATGGATTTCGCGGATGGCGCTGGCCGGTTTGGTCTTGCTCACCGCCAGCAACTGAATGCTCGCCGGGGCGCGGCCGGCAGCCTGGGCGGCCGCGCCAATGCGGGCGGCGAGGGCGGAAAGGTTGTCTGCTATGGTGGACATGGATCGGTGCCGTCGGCTCTGGAGGTCTTCGGCATTCTACCTGCTTGATGGCTATTGGGGAGTCTCATGGACGTGACCGACCTGTTGGCCCGGGCTGGGGAGGCAGGGGCGAGCGACCTGCACCTGGCTGCGGGCGAAGTACCGATGCTGCGTGTGGACGGCGAATTGCGGCGCATGGCGCAGCCGAGTATCACCTCGGCTGCATTGAACGACAGCCTGGCGCCGTTACTGGACGAAGGCCAATGCCGCCAATGGCTGCAAGGCGACGAACTGGACCTGGCGCTGGACCTGCCTGCGCTTGGGCGCTTTCGTCTGAACCTGTTTCGCCAGTTGCGTGGCCTGGGCGCAACCTTCCGCCTGATCCCTCATCGCGTGCCCAGCATCGATGACCTCGACCTTGAAGAAGTGTTTCGAGCTGTTGCGCAGTATGCCGATGGCCTGGTGCTGGTGGGAGGCCCGACCGGTAGTGGTAAAACCAGTACCCTTGCGGCTCTGGTCGACCGCCTCAACCGTGAGCGGGCGCTGCATATCATCACCCTGGAAGATCCCGTCGAAGTTATCCACAGCAGCCAGAGCAGCCTGGTCAACCAGCGGGAAGTGGGCCGGCATTGCCGCGATTTTGCCCAGGGGTTGCGCAGCGCCCTGCGCCAGGACCCGGACGTGATCCTGATTGGCGAGCTGCGCGACCTGGAAACCATCCGCCTGGCGCTGCGTGCGGCGGAAACCGGGCACCTGGTGCTGGCCACGGTGCATACGCGCTCGGCGGCCAGCAGCATCGACCGGCTGGTTGAAGTGTTCGCGGCAGAAGAAAAACCCTTGGTGCGGGCCATGCTGGCAGAGTCGTTGCGGCTGGTGGTGGCGCAGGTGTTGGTCAGGCGTGTTGGGGGTGGGCGAGTGGCGGCGCGAGAGGTGCTGGTAGCGACACCGGCGGTGCGCAACCTGGTGCGTGAGGGGCGGATGGCGCAGCTCTGTTCGGTCATGCAGGCCGGGGCGGCGGAGGGGATGCGGACGATGGAGGGGGCGATGCGCAGGTTGAGGGAGAGAGGGGTGATCGGCGATTTGTAGCGCCTGTTCCGGCCCTTTCGCGGGGCAAGCCCGCTCCTACAGGCCGTGTAGGAGCGGGCTTGCCCCGCGAAGAAGCCAACGCCGATCTAGCGCTTGGCCAGGCTCAGCTGCTGCTGGCCTTTGGGCAATACCCGCTTGGCCACTACATAATGCTGCTGCCAATAAGGCTTGCTCAGGTTGTCGATGCTCACCCGCTTGCCAGTACGTGGCGCATGGATGAAGCGGTCGTTCCCCAGGTAGATGGCCACATGGTTGACCCGGCGGCTCTTGATGTTGAAGAAGATCAGGTCACCTGGTTTGAGGTCACCCTTGGCGACTTTCACCCCGTGGCCCTGGGCCATGGCATTGGAGGTACGCGGCAAGTCGACGTCTGCCACGTCGTTGAACGCATACTTCACCAGCCCGCTGCAGTCGAACCCTTTCTTCGGGTTGCTGCCGCCCCAAACATAAGGGGTACCGAGCACATTCACCGCACGGCTGAGCACATCGCTGCTCTGCTTGGGCGACATGGCGGCCACGGCTGGCAGGTTGTGGGCCTTGGCCGAGCTGCCATGGCGGGTGTGCAGGGCGGTTTGCTTGACGGGGGCGTGCTTGACCGAGGCGTTGCTGGTGTAGCCGGTAAAGCCATTGGGAAGACGTTGCTCACGATTGGTGGCGTGGGCGGCCAGGGGCAATAATAGGCAGAGGGTCAGCCATGTCTTGAATAAAGGCGGCATAGATGAAGCTCTTATGAATGTTTATGTGTGTTGGGCGCGCAACTTTATAACAGCTTTTTGCTCCTTTTCAGGGCCGTTGGTCGATTGTCATGCAGCCGTACGTCGGCCTGGGGCTGAAAAGTCACATTTTTTTTTAGAAAATTTTCGGATAACCCACGAGGGCTATGAATGAACAGTTATCAACAGGGTGAGCCGTACCATGACACCCACAGCAAGGTGATTGGCTACCTGCTGTGGATTTTCGGCTTCACCGGATCGCACCGGTTCTATTACGGCAAGCCGGTTACCGGGACCATCTGGTTCTTCACCTTTGGCCTGCTCGGCATTGGCTGGCTGATCGACCTGTTCCTGATTCCGTCGATGGACCGTGAGGCGGACTTACGTTTTCAGTCCGGGCGCATCGACTACAACATCGCCTGGATTTTGCTGACCTTTCTTGGGGTTTTCGGCTTGCACCGGTTGTACCAGGGCAAGTGGGTCACGGCGATTATCTACTTCTTTACCGGGGGGCTGTTCCTGGTGGGGGTGTTGTATGACTTCTGGACGTTGAATAGCCAGGTGTCTGAGGGGAACAGCCTTAGGCGGTAGGGGGCGCAAAGGTGCGCCGCGGTGCGGCGCTTCGCGAGCTTTGCTCGCTCCTACGGGGGGCGGGGGTGGCCTGACGGGTAGGTGCTTGCGATACGCCGCGCAAGCGGCGTATCGCTGGATCACTGGCGAGTCTGTCGCTGTTGCAGCAACAGGTTGCTGAAGCCGGCCCCGGCGAGCTGCTTCTGCGCCACGGTGAGCTGTTCACGGTTGCTGAACGGCCCAACCAGCACACGGTACCAAGTCTCTTCCTTGACCGTGCCCGACTCCACCTTCACCGCTTGCCCCAGCAGGATGATCTGCGCGCGCACCTTGTCGGCATCGGCTTCCTTGCGGAACGAACCGGCCTGCAGGAAGAACTGCGTGGTCGCCGCTGGCTTGATCACAGGCGGCGCCGGTGGTGGCGTTTGCCCCAGCAGTGCAGCCTGGGCGCGGGCGGTGTCGATTTTCGCGGCTTCGGCGGGCGTTACCGGCGTCACCGGTTGCGCCGGCACCGGCGGAGTCTTCTCTGGCACGGCCTCGGGCGGCACGATCACTTCCGACTCCGGCAGCAGGGTATAGAAGTCGTACTTCGGCTTCACCGGCTGCTGCGGGGTTGCCGCCGTGGTGGTCGACTTGCTGGCCTCTGCCACCTTTTCCGGCTTCTGCTGCTCGGGCTTGGTGCGCTTGATATCACCGCCACCGGGTTCGAGCTTCATCAGGAAGACGATGAAGGCACCGACCGTCAGGCCGACCGCCAGCCATACCCAGCCGGGAATCGGCTGCTTGGCCGGTGCCGTCTGGCGGCTGGCGCCGCGCTTGGGAGCGGGTTTCTTCTTGGCAGCCAACTTACATGCGCTCCAGGGTTTCCAGGCCGAGCAGTTCCAGACCTTGCTTGAGGGTGCGGCCGGTCAGGGCGGCCAGGCGCAGGCGGCTCTGCTGCTGCTCTGGCGTCTCGGCAGCGAGGATCGGGCAGTTCTCGTAGAAGCTTGAGAACAGGCCGGCCAGGTCGTACAGGTAGCTGCACAGCACGTGCGGCGTGCCCTTGTCGGCCACGCTGTTGAGGATTTCGCCAAACTGGGCCAGGCGTGCGGCCAGGTCCTGCTCATGGGCAGCCTGCAGCACGATGTTGCCGTCAACTTCGTCGAAGCCCTTGCCCAGCTTGCGGAACACGCCGGCCACGCGGGTGTAGGCGTACAGCAGGTAAGGCGCGGTGTTGCCTTCGAAATTGAGCATCAGCTCGAAGTTGAAGCTGTAGTCGCTGGTGCGGTGCTTGGACAGGTCGGCATATTTCACCGCACCGATGCCCACCACCTCACCGATCTTGCGCAGCTCGTCCTCGGCCAGGCTCGGGTTCTTTTCCTTGACCAGCGCGTAGGCGCGCTCCTTGGCCTCGGTGAGCAGGTCGATCAGTTTCACGGTGCCGCCGTCACGGGTCTTGAACGGGCGGCCGTCGGCGCCGTTCATGGTGCCGAAGCCCATGTGCTCCATCTGCATCGGGTGGCCGACGAAGCCTGCGCGGCGGGCCACTTCGAACACCTGGTTGAAGTGCAGCGCCTGGCGCTGGTCGACGAAGTACAGGGCGCGGTCAGCCTTGAGCACGTTGCTGCGGTAGCGCACGGCGGCCAGGTCAGTGGTGGCGTACAGGTAGCCGCCGTCGGCCTTCTGCACGATTACCGGCAGTGGCTCGCCTTCGCTGTTCTTGAACTCCTCCAGGAACACGCACTGGGCACCTTGGTCCTCGACCAGCAGGCCTTTGGCCTTGAGGTCGGCGACCACGTTGGCGAGGTCGGCGTTGTAGGCGCTTTCGCCCATCACGTCGGCCATGGTCAGCTTGACGTTGAGCAGTTCGTAGGTCTTCTGGCAGTGCGACAGCGAGATGTCCTTGAAGCGCGTCCACAGCGCCATGCACTCCGGGTCGCCGGCCTGCAGCTTGACCACCAGGCCACGGGCGCGGGTGGCGAATTCCTCGGACTCGTCGAAGCGCTTCTTGGCGGCGCGGTAGAAGTTTTCCAGGTCCGACAGCTCGTCGCTGGTGATCGGGTTTTCTTCCAGGTAGGCCAGCAGCATGCCGAACTGGGTGCCCCAGTCGCCCACGTGGTTCTGGCGGATCACATCGTCACCGAGGAATTCCAGCACCCGCGCCACGCTGTCACCGATGATGGTCGAGCGCAGGTGGCCGACGTGCATTTCCTTGGCCAGGTTCGGCGCCGACATGTCGATCACCACCTTCTGCGCGGGGCCTGCCTTGCGCGCACCCAGGTGGGCGTCGGCCAGGGCGGCGTCCAGGCGGTTGGCCAGGGCGTCGGTGTTCTGGAAGAAGTTCAAAAAGCCCGGGCCTGCGATCTCGACCTTGCTGATGTCGGCGCTGGCCGGCAGCGCGGCGATCAGTTTGTCGGCCAGGTCACGCGGCTTCATGCCGGCTGGCTTGGCCAGCATCATGGCGATGTTGCTGGCGAAATCGCCGTGGGTCTTGTCCCGGGCGTTTTCCACCTGAATCGCCGGCGACAGCCCGTCAGGCAGCACACCGTCGGTGACGAGTTGGGTGAGGGCTTGCTGGATCAGCTGGCGAATGGTGTCTTTCATGGGGATCTCTTTTCGACCGCAAGCGCGGTGGAGCGCCTGGATGCGCAGGTGGAAAAACGGGGCATTATCCGTGGCTGGGAGCGGGTTGCCAACCTTTCGCGGCGCAAGGCCGCTCCTACAAAGCCATCCGGAGCCCTGTAGGAGCGGCCTTGCGCCGCGAAAGGTCAGTACAGGTCGACCGGGTCGACATCCAGCGACCAACGCACCTGGCGCCCACTCGGCAGTTGCTCCAACACTAGCAACCAGGCGCTGATCAGTCGATGCAAAGGCGCCCGGGTATTGGCCTGAATCAACAATTGCGCCCGGAAGCGCCCGGCGCGGCGCTCCATGGGCGCCGGCACCGGCCCCAGCAACTCGATGCCCGGCAGCCGCTGTTCGGCCACCAGGCGCTCGGCGGCAGCGCAGGCTTCATCGAGGAAGCCTTCGGCCTGCCCGGGCTTGTGCGCCTCGGCGCGCAGCAGGGCCAGGTGCGAATACGGTGGCAGGCCGGCATTGCGGCGCTCGTCCAGGGCCTGCTCGGCGAAGGCGAAGTAACCCTGTTCGGTCAGTTGTACCAACAGCGGGTGGTCGGCCAGGTGGGTCTGGATGATGACCTTGCCAGGCTCCTCGGCCCGCCCTGCGCGCCCGGCCACCTGCACGATCAGCTGGGCCATGCGCTCGCTGGCGCGGAAGTCCCCGGAGAACAGGCCGCCGTCGGCATCGAGGATTGCCACCAAGGTCACCCGGGGGAAGTGATGCCCCTTGGCCAGCATCTGGGTGCCGACGAGGATGCTCGGCTGGCCACGCTGGATGGTGCTGAACAGCTGCTGCATGGCGTCCTTGCGCGCCGTGCTGTCGCGGTCCACGCGCAGGATCGGGTAGTCCGGGAACAGCACCTTCAGGCGCTCCTCGGCGCGCTCGGTGCCGGCACCTACCGGACGCAGGTCGACGTGGTTGCATTGCGGGCACTGGTGCGGCAGCCGCTCGTCATAGCCGCAGTGGTGGCAGCGCAGCACGCCGGAGCGCTGGTGCACGGTCATTCGCGCATCGCAGCGCGGGCATTCCGACAGCCAGCCGCAGTCGTGGCACAGCAGGGTCGGGGCGAAACCGCGGCGGTTGAGGAACACCAGCACCTGTTGGCCGGCTTCCAGGGTCTGGCGGATGGCTTGTTGCAGCGGGCCGCTGATGCCGCTGTCCAGTGGCAGGCTCTTCACGTCCAGGCGCAGCATGCGCGGTGGGCGGGCGCCACCGGCGCGCTGGTTCATGCGCAGCAGGCGGTAGCGGCCGGTCAGGGCGTTGTGCAGGGTTTCCAGTGACGGCGTGGCCGAACCCAGCAGGATTGGCACGTTTTCCTGGTGGGCACGCACCAAGGCCAGGTCGCGGGCGTGGTAGCGCAAGCCTTCCTGCTGCTTATAGGAGCCGTCATGCTCCTCGTCGATGATGATCAGGCCGGGGTTCTTCATCGGTGTGAACAGCGCCGAGCGCGTGCCGATGATGATGTCGGCCTCGCCGTCGCGAGCGGCCAGCCAGGCATCGAGGCGCTCGCGGTCGTTGACCGCCGAGTGCAGCAAGGCGATACGCGCATTGAAGCGCTGCTCGAAGCGCGCCAGGGTCTGTGGGCCGAGGTTGATCTCGGGAATCAGCACCAGCGCCTGCTTGCCGGCTTCCAGGGTTTCACGGATCAGTTGCAGGTACACCTCGGTCTTGCCGCTGCCGGTAACCCCGGCCAGCAGGAACGCGGCAAACCCGCCAAAGCCCTCGCGCACGGTATCGAACGCCTCGCGCTGCTCATCGTTGAGCGGCAGTTCCGGCTGCGCCAGCCAGTGTTCGTGGCGCTGGGCCGGCAACTGGCGGCGTACTTCCAGCGTGACCAGCTCCTTGGCCAGCAGCAGGTCGAGGCTGTCCTTGTTCAGGTTGAGCTTGCTCAGCAGGCTGTGGGCCACGCCATGGGGGTGCTGGGCCAGGGTCTTGAGGGCATCGCGCTGGCGCGGGGCGCGGGCGATGCGCGGGTCTTCCAGGCGTGCGCCGGGGGCCACGTGCCAGAATCGCTCCTGGCGCATCTCGGCTGGCTCGCCCTGGCGCAGCAGGGTTGGCAAAGCCCAGCTCAAGGTGTCGCCAAGGCTGTGCTGGTAATACTGGGCGGTCCACAGGCACAGCTTGAACAGCGGCGCCGGCACCGGCGAAACCGGGTCGAGCAGGGCGCTGGCCGGCTTGAGTTTGTCGGCCGGCACCTCGCTGTGCTCGCATACTTCCACCAGCACCCCGATCATCTCGCGGCGGCCAAACGGCACCCGGATGCGCATGCCCGGCGTCAGCGTCTGGCGCGCCATGCTCGCTGGCGCCCGGTAGTCGAACAGGCGACGCAAGGGGGAAGGCAGGGCAAGGCGCAGGATGACGTCGGGCACGCGGAAAGTCTCGGAGGGCGTTTCAATGACTGGCGAGCCTAGCAGACGACGGTCGGTGCAAGCGACAACTTGCGTTGGCGCGGTGCTCTGGTATTATTCGCCGCCTAATTACGTGCGGTATTCAACAATTGGTGTTGGGTGGCGGCACGCAGCTCGAGGAAGTGACCATGAAAGAAGGTATCCACCCGAACTACGAAGTAGTTGCAGTCACCTGCAGCTGCGGTAACAAGTTCGAAACGCGTTCGACCCTGGGCAACACCCTGGCGATCGACGTTTGCAACCTGTGCCACCCGTTCTACACCGGTAAGCAGAAAGTCCTGGACACCGGTGGTCGCGTACAGAAGTTCGCCGACCGCTTCGGCATGTTCGGTACCAAGAAGTAATCATGCGCACTGCGAGCCCTTCGGGTTTCGCATTGCTGCTGAAGAAGGCGCCCCTTGTGGGCGCTTTTTTTATGGGCGTTTTCTGGCAGTTTCCCGCCTGGGCGTTCTGCCCGCTACCGGGCAAGACGCAGCAGGTGGTGGTGCGCCAGGTCACCGATGGCGACACGCTGCGCCTGGCCGACGGGCGGCGCGTGCGCATGATCGGCATCAATGCCCCGGAGATCGGCCGCAGGGGCCGCCCCAGCGAGCCCTTCGCCGAGGCCGCGAAGCAGCGGCTGCAGGCCTTGGTAGATGCCAACGGCGGGCGGCTCGGGCTGCTGCCGGGGGCCGAGGGCAAGGACAGGTATGGCCGCACCCTGGCACACCTGTACGGCCGTAATGGCGACAATCTCGAAGCGCAGCTGCTCAGCGAAGGGCTCGGCTACCGCGTGGCGGTGGCGCCCAACGTGCGCCTTGTCACCTGCCAGCAAGCGGCCGAGCGAACGGCACGCAACGCCCGGCTGGGCCTATGGCGTACTGCACCGGTGCGCCGGCCGGCGCAGGTCAGGCAGCCGGGGTTCGCCGTGCTCAGCGGCCGAATCGGCAGCATCGAGCGCAATCGCGGCGGTATCTGGCTGGCGCTGGACAGCAATGTCGTGCTGCATGTCCCCACTCGTCTGTTACGCACCTTGCCTGCCGGCTTCTTGGATAATCTCAAGGGGCGCCAGGTCGAAGCGCGCGGCTGGCTGCGGGACCGTTCCCGCAACGGCACACTGAAGCCTGGGCAAAGACGCTGGGTGTTGCCATTGACCGATCCAAGCATGTTGGAGCGTGTTTCAGGCTGAAAAGATGTAGACATTTCGCTATCAGATTGTACACACTGTGAGTCGAATGCCCCCGTGTGCGATAGCTTAAAGTCGTAGGCCAAAGGCCTTGACACAAGTGACTGACCAGTCTTGTGGCTCCCCGGCTCTTTGCGTATCCTCGGCGGTCCGTCAGAACAGTAAATAGCGGAATGCCCACCATGTCAGACCTGAAAACCGCCGCTCTCGAATACCACGCTCAACCTCGTCCGGGGAAACTGAGCGTCGAGCTCTCCAAGCCCACCGCCACCGCCCGTGACCTCGCCCTGGCCTACAGCCCAGGCGTTGCAGAACCTGTGCGTGAAATTGGCCGTGATCCTGAGCTGGCCTACAAATACACCGGCAAGGGCAACCTGGTCGCGGTAATCTCCGATGGCACCGCCATCCTCGGTCTGGGTGACCTCGGCCCATTGGCTTCCAAGCCGGTCATGGAAGGCAAGGGCGTTCTGTTCAAGCGTTTCGCCGGTATCGATGTATTCGACATCGAAGTCGACTCGGAAAGCCCACAGGCGTTCATCGACACCGTCAAGCGCATCTCGATCACCTTCGGTGGCATCAACCTGGAAGACATCAAGGCACCAGAGTGCTTTGAAATCGAACGCACCCTGATCGAGCAGTGCGACATTCCAGTGTTCCACGATGACCAGCATGGCACCGCGATCGTTACCGCGGCCGGCATGATCAACGCCCTGGAAATCGCCGGCAAGAAACTCGAAGACGCCAAGATCGTCTGCCTGGGTGCCGGTGCTGCCGCCATCTCCTGCATGAAGCTGCTGGTGAGCATGGGTGCCAAGGTCGAGAACATCTTCATGATCGACCGCAGCGGCGTGATCCACGCTGGTCGCGACGACCTGAACCAGTACAAGGCCCAGTTCGCCCACGCTACCGACAAGCGCACCCTGGCCGATGCCCTGGACGGCGCAGACGTGTTCGTTGGCTTGTCCGGCCCGAACCTGCTGAGCCCGGAAGGCCTGAAGTCGATGGCTGCCAACCCGATCGTGTTCGCCTGCTCGAACCCGGACCCGGAAATTTCCCCGGAGCTGGCCCACGCCACCCGCAGCGACGTGATCATGGCCACCGGTCGTTCCGACTACCCGAACCAGGTCAACAACGTACTGGGCTTCCCGTTCATCTTCCGTGGTGCCCTGGACGTTCGCGCCAAGCGCATCAACGAAGAGATGAAGATCGCCGCCGCCATCGCCCTGAAGGACCTGGCCAAGCTGCCGGTACCGAAGGAAGTGTGCGAAGCCTATGGCGTGGAAGGCCTGGAGTTCGGCCGTGAGTACATCATTCCGAAGCCGCTGGACGCTCGCCTGATCACCGTCGTTTCCGACGCCGTGGCCAAGGCTGCCATCGAATCCGGCGTGGCTACCCTGCCGTATCCGAAGCACTACCCGCTGAACAGCGTGGATGAAGTGTTCAACGGCTGATTACGGCCGTAACACCAAAAAGCCCCGGCTCGTGAGAGCCGGGGCTTTTTTTTGCCCTGTGGATCGGGCGCCGCTTTGCGACGCATCGCGAGCTTTGCTCGCTCCTACAGAGGGCGCGGTGCAAGGACGAATGAGCCTGCGCAGAGCCGGTAGGAGCGAGCGTAGCTCGCGATGCGATCCACGGTCAGAACAGGTCCATCGGCGCCGCCTCATCGGCCGGCAGCGGGCTGCCCGGTGCCGTGCCGTTGCCCAGCTCATCCACCGACGGCGGCGAATCCTCGGCCTTGAACAGCTCGAAGTAGGCGTTCGGCGTGCTCGGCGAAGCCGCACGGCCACTGACCGGGTCAACCCGCAGGCTGAGGATGCCTTCCGGCTCGGCCGGTGCGTGGCTTGGCTTGTCCTTGAGCGCCGCACCCATGAACTTCATCCAGATCGGCAGCGCCGCGGTGCCACCGTATTCACGGCGGCCAAGGCTTTCCGGCTGGTCGAAGCCGACCCACACGGTGGTCACATAATCGGCGTTGTAGCCAGAGAACCAGGCATCCTTGGAGTCGTTGGTGGTACCGGTCTTGCCCGCCAGGTCATCACGGCCCAGGGCCAGCGCGCGGCGGCCGGTGCCGCGCTTGATCACGTCCTGCAGCATGCTGGTGAGGATGTAGGTGGTGCGGCCGTCGATGATCTGCTCGGCAACGGCTGGCGTTTGCGGCGGTGGGGCAATCTGGCCCAGGGCCGACGGGGCCTCACCCGGCAGTGCAGCGGTGCTGATCGGCTGCTCGGGGGCGGCAAGGCCAGCATGGTCTTCGGCACCCATTGGCACGTGGGCCGGGTTGGCGGTGAACAGGGTTTCGCCGTTGCGGCTCTCGATACGGTCGATCAGGTACGGGTTGACCTTGTAACCGCCGTTGGCAAAGGTGCTCCAGCCGGTGGCGATTTCCATTGGCGTCAACGTCGCAGTGCCCAGGGCCAGGGACAGGTTGCGCGGCAGGTCCTGCTTGTTGAAGCCGAACTTGGTGATGTAGTCGATGGTGCGGTCCACGCCCATGGCCTGCAGCAGGCGGATCGACACCAGGTTACGCGACTTGTACAAGGCCTCGCGCATGCGAATCGGGCCGAGGAAGGTGTTGGTGTCGTTCTTCGGGCGCCATTCCTTGTCCAGGTACTGGTCGACGAACACGATCGGCGCATCGTTGACCAGGCTGGCGGCAGTGTAGCCGCTGTCCAGTGCCGCGCTGTAGATGAACGGCTTGAAGCTCGAACCCGGCTGGCGTTTGGCCTGCATGGCACGGTTGTAGTTGCTCTGCTCGAACGAGAAACCGCCGACCAGGGCGCGGATGGCGCCGTTGTAAGGGTCGAGGGTTACCAGTGCGCTCTGTGCCCCCGGCACCTGGCTGAACTTGAGCTTGCCATCGTCCAGGCGTTGCAGGCGCACCAGGTCGCCGACCTGCGCAACGTCGGCAGGCGCAGCCGGTGCGCGGCCCTGGGCGTTGGTGTTGATGAAGGGGCGCGCCCATTTCATGCTGTCCCAGGCAACCACTTCCTCTTTGCCGCCACGGGTCAGTACCTTGATGTCGGTTTTATCCACCTGGGTGACGATGGCCGGTTCCAGGGCGCCCAGGTTGCGCTGCTTGGCCAGTTCCTGCAGCCAGGCGGCCTGGGTCTTGCCCGGGAAGCGCGCTTCAGGGCCACGGTAGCCGTGGCGCTCGTCGTATTCGGTAAGGCCGTTGAGGATGGCCTTGTTGGCCATGTCCTGCATGTCGCTTGGCACCGTGGTGGTGACGCGGAAGCCCTCGGTGTAGGCATCGCTGCCGTAGCGGCCAACCATTTCGGCGCGGGCCATCTCGGCGATGTACGGGGCATTCACCTCAGGCGTCGGCACGTGGTAGCTGGCGTTGAGCGGCTCGGCCAGGGCGGTCTGGTAGCTCGCTTGGTCGATCTTGCCGAGCTTGTACATGCGGCCCAGGATCCAGTCACGGCGCTCCTTGGCGCGCACCGGGTTGGCCAGCGGGTTGAAGCGCGAGGGCGCCTTGGGCAGGCCGGCGATCATCGCCATCTGGGCCAGGCTCACGTCGCGGATCGACTTGCCGTAGTACACCTGCGCGGCGGCGTCGATGCCGTAGGCGCGGTTGCCCAGGTAGATCTTGTTCACGTACAGCTCAAGGATCTCGTCCTTGGTCAGCTCACGCTCGATCTGCAGGGCCAGGAGAATTTCGTTGGTCTTGCGCGAGAAGCTGCGCTCGCTGGTGAGGAAGAAGTTCTTCGCCACCTGCATGGTGATGGTGCTGCCGCCGGTCTGGATGTGGCCGGTTTTCACCAGCTGGGTGGCGGCGCGCATCAGGCTGCTCGGGTCCACACCATAGTGATTGAGGAAATTGTCGTCCTCGGCAGACAGAAGCGCCTGAATGAACTGTGGGGGAATTTCCGCGAAACGGATGGGCGAGCGGCGCATTTCGCCAAACTCGGCAATCAGCTTGCCGTCGCTGCTGTACACCCTCAGGGGGATTTGCAACTGAACGCTTCTGAGCGAATCGACCGACGGCAGGTTGGGGCTAAGATACAGAAACGCACCGCTCACACCGAGTACGAGCGCGCAGATGACTGCGACGAAAGACCACCAGAAGAACTTCAGCAGGCGTATCAAGGCTTTTCGGTGTCCAGAGTGAGGGGTGGGTTGCGCACGGGGCCGGCGGACGAAAAAACGCCGGGCATTATAAGCATTTTTCGCCGTGCCGGGTGACCGGCCAGGTAGCCAGCAGTACCGTCTGGCCGCCAGGGCCCGGCACAAGGGCGGTTCATGGTTGTAACAAGGAAGTCGCGATGCTTGGACGTTTTGGCAAGGATGCCGGTTCACTGCTGGGGGTGGAAATCGCCGCAGATTCTGTAAGGGTGGCGCAGCTGCGTCGGCGCGCAGGGCGCCTTGAGCGGGTTGCCTGGGCGTTCCAGGGGTTTGAACCCTTCGCCCCGGGTAATGCTCGGCACGATGATGACCGGGTGGCTGGCGCGCTGCGCAGTGCCTACCGGCAATGTGGCAGCCGGCAACGGCGGGCGGCGGTTGCACTGCCGGCGTCCCAGGTGATTTGCAAGGTGTTGCAGCTGCCCGCTGGCCAGGCCGACAGTGAACGCGAGACGCAGTTGCTGGCGGACGCCGACCAACTGTTTCCTTTCCCTCTTGAAGAACTGCAACTGGATTTTCAGGTGCTGGGCGCTTCGCAACTACAGCCCGGCTACCTGGACGTCATGGTCGCGGCCTGCCGGCAGAGCCTGTTGCAGCCGCTGGAGGCGCTGTTTGCCCAGGCCGGGCTGGAACTGGTCGTGGTCGAGGTCGACAGCATTGCCCTGCAGCGCCTGATGCCGCCCCAGGCGGGCGGCAGGGCGGCGTTGCTGCGCATCGAGCCCGGCAGCCTGATCGTGCATGGTTGGCAGCAGGGCAGCCTGCCTCGGCAGTGTGAGCTGCAGGCCGGCGTGGCGCCGCAGCGGTCGGGTGATGTCTTTGCTGATGGCGTGGCCCCCACTGAGGTATTTGTCACCGGTGCGCCGGCGCTCGGGCAGGGCGGGCTTGCCCGCTTGGGCGAAGCGCTGGGGCTGTCCTGCACACCCTTGCCGCTGTTGGCAGCGCTCGATTGCAGCGACAGCCGCATGGCCCTGGCCAGCGCCCTGGCGCTGGGGGGAATGCACTGATGCTGCGCCTTAATCTCTTGCCCTGGCGTGAACGGCAACGCCAGGCCGCCTTGCGGCGCTTGCGCCTGTCTGTGGTCGGCAGCCTGGTTGTGGCGTTGTGTGGCACGTTGTTGCTGGACCAACTGGCGCGCCAGCGGTTTGAGCGCCAGTGGGGCCAGAACAATGCCTGGCAAGCCGAAATCGACGCACTGGATGCCAGGGCGGCATTGCTTGAGCCGATCAGGAAGGCGCAACAGGCCGTCAACCTGGAGGCCCAGGCGTTGACGCAATTACGCGCAGGCCAGGGCCACCTGATGGCGTTTTTTACCGAACTTGAGCGCACGTTGCCAGAAGGTATCCAGTTGTCGAGCCTCAAGCTGAACGGTAACCACCTGCAGATTTCCGGCGTGGCTGCCAGCGGCGCCCTGGTGGCGCAACTGATGCGGGACCTGGAGCGCGCCAGCGTGATGCGCGCGCTGGAGCTCAAGTACCTCAAGAGCCAGCCTGGGGGCGATACGTTCCTGTTGGTCGCCAACCTTTCGCCATCCTGGTCGTGAAGCCCGTGCAAGGGTGGGGGTGGAGGGCATTCATCGAACGTTCGGCCTGGGCTCGCAGGGCATTGCCGGTGGTCGCAGGGCTTGCACTGCTTGCCCTTGGCTGCCTGGTTCGCCTGCCCCATTGGTGGGGGCTTCAGGGGCATGAACAGGTAAGGCAGGCCGGCCTGCAACAGGCGCAGCAGGCCAAGGCCGCCAGCCTGGCAGCGGTAGCGCAGGAGCAGGTGGCGCTTGAGGCGGCTCGGCTTCAGGTACAAGAGGCCCGTTGGCGTCTTGCCGCCGGCGCCGGCATGAGTGACTTGCTGGAGCAGTTGGCATCCTCCGGGCTTGCCTATGGCCTGCACTTCGAGCAGGTGGATGCGCAGGCCCCGGTAGCACGCGAAGGCTACGAGCTGACGCCACTGACGGTTCAGGTGGTGGGACGTTACCCGGCCCTGCGCATGTGGCTGGATGACTGGCTGGGCCAGGCTCGGCTATTGCAGGCCGAAGATTTGCACCTGTTGGCGGCTAAGGGCGAGCCTGGGCTGCTGCGTCTGCAACTGCGGGTCAATGCCTACCAGGCTGATACCGTGCTACCCGCCCCGACGTCCTTGGCGGATGTGCCCGCGCGAGGTGAAATCCTGCCCCCTGCACTCGACCCCTTCGCTGCGTGGGCGGCGCGCCTGTCGCCGTCCGGGCTCGCCGGCGTGCCGCTTTCGCAGCTGGAAATGGTCGGCAGCCTGCAGCGCGGGCTTGAGCGTGAAGCGCTGCTGAGTGCCAAGGGCCGCGTGTACCGAGTGCGTGCCGGTGACCGGGTAGGGCGCGATGGCGGCGTTGTCGAGCAAGTAGGCGAGCGGCAGCTGGATGTGCGCGAACGGTTGTTCGTGGGCGGCGTCTGGCGCGAGCGAACGGTGATGCTGACGCTCAGGAAGAGCGCATTCAGGGAGGCCTCGGATGGCAATGATGCGGCTGTTGATCGGCTTGGCGGCGTTGATGCTGCAGGCATGGGTGCAGGCGGCCCCTTATCGGGGTGAGCCCATCACCTTGAACTTTCAGGAGATAGAAGTGCGCTCGGCGCTGCAGGTATTGGCTGACTACGCCGGCATTAACCTGGTGGCCAGTGATGCGGTGCAGGGCCACGTTACCTTGCGCTTGCAGGATGTGCCCTGGGACCAGGCGCTGGAGTTGGTGCTGCGCAGCAAAGGGCTGGCCCGGCGCGAAGAAGGCAATGTGCTGCTGGTGGCGCCGGCGGCGGAGATGGCCGAGCAGTCCCGCGACGCCCGCATTGGCCAGGCCCTCGACGCCCAGCTGGAGCCGCTGCAGCGTGAACTGCTGCCCATTCACCATGCCCAGGCTTCGGAACTGGCCGAGCTGCTGCTGGCGACCCTGGCCGATGACGGCCCGCTCAGTGGCCGGGGCAGCTTGGGCGTGGACGCCCGCACCAATACGCTGGTGGCGCACTTGCCGGCGGGGCGCCTGGGCGAGCTGCGCGAACTGGTGGCGCAGTTGGATGTGCCGGTACGCCAGGTTGCGATCGAGGCGCGCATCGTCGAGGCCAATGTCGATTATGAAAAGGTGCTGGGTGTGCGTTGGGGCAGGGGCCTGTATGCCGAGGGCGCCCAGTTGGGCAAGGACGTATTCGTCGACCTGGGGGTGGAGCGTGCCACCTCCGGGGTCGGCCTGGGCCTTTTGCGCGGGGACATACTGCTGGACCTGGAGCTCAGCGCCATGGAAAAAAGCGGCAATGGCGAGATCATCTCCCAGCCCAAGGTGGTGACCGCCGATAAGGAAACGGCGCGGATTCTCAAGGGCACCGAGGTGCCCTACCAGGAAACCAGCAAGAGCGGCGCCACCTCGGTGGCGTTTCGCGAGGCGTCACTGTCGCTGGAGGTCACCCCGCAGATCACCCCCGATGGCAAGGTGATCATGGCGGTGCGCGTGACCAAGGACGAGCCTGACTTCGTCAACGCCATCAATGACGTGCCGCCGATTCGCAAGAACGAGGTCACCGCGAGGGTGCGCGTGGCCGACGGCGAAACCATCGTCATTGGCGGCGTTTACTCGACCACGCAAAACAAAGTGGTCGACAAGGTGCCATTTTTCGGCGATCTGCCGTATGTTGGGCGGCTGTTTCGACGCGATGCATTACAAGAGAAAAAATCCGAGCTGCTGGTCTTCCTGACTCCGCGTATCATGAGTGACCAGGCGATTGCTGTGAGTCGTTGATTCTGTGCGAAATTTGATACTTGTAGGGCCCATGGGTGCTGGAAAGAGCACCATCGGACGCCTGTTGGCCAAAGAGCTGCGCCTGCTGTTCAAGGATTCCGACAAGGAAATCGAACTGCGAACCGGCGCCAACATCCCGTGGATCTTCGACCGTGAAGGCGAACCGGGCTTTCGTGACCGTGAGCAGGCGATGATCGCCGAGCTCTGCGCGCTCGATGGCGTGGTCGTGGCAACCGGCGGCGGCGCGGTGATGCGTCCGGAAAACCGCCAGGCGCTGCACCAGGGCGGCCGGGTGATTTACCTGCACGCCTCGGTGGAGCAGCAGGTGGGGCGCACCGCGCGCGACCGCAACCGGCCGCTGCTGCGCACCGCCAACCCCGAGGCCACCCTGCGTGCCTTGCTGGAGGCGCGCGACCCGCTCTACCGCGAGATCGCCGACCTGGTGGTAGAAACCGACGAACGGCCGCCGCGCATGGTGGTGCTCGACATTCTCGAGCGCCTGCAGCAGTTGCCGCCCCGCTAACCCGGGACTATTCTCGGCCAGCGCCGAGGCGAGGTTAAACGTTATCGCGCGGGTCGCACAGCCGGCGCCGCGCCCAAGCACATTGTGGGGATACATGCAGACACTAAAGGTCGACCTCGGCGAGCGCAGCTACCCGATCTACATTGGCGAAGGCCTGCTGGACCAGGCCGAACTGCTGGCGCCGCACATCCGCGGGCGGCAGGTTGCCATCGTTTCCAACGAAACCGTCGCGCCCCTGTATCTCGAACGCCTGAGCAAGACCCTCGGTGCCTACTCGGTGGTGCCGGTGATCCTGCCGGACGGCGAAGCCCACAAGAATTGGCAAACCCTGCAGCTGATCTTCGACGGCCTGCTGACCGCCCGCCACGACCGCCGTACCACGGTGGTTGCCCTGGGCGGCGGGGTTATCGGCGACATGGCCGGCTTTGCCGCCGCCTGCTACCAGCGTGGCGTGGACTTCATCCAGGTGCCGACCACCCTGCTGTCCCAGGTCGATTCCTCGGTGGGCGGTAAAACCGGCATCAACCACCCGCTGGGCAAGAACATGGTCGGTGCCTTCTACCAGCCCAACGCAGTGTTGATCGACACCACCAGCCTCAAGACCCTGCCCGGGCGCGAGCTGTCGGCGGGCCTGGCCGAAGTAATCAAGTACGGCCTGATCTGTGACAAGCCTTTCCTCGCCTGGCTCGAAGACAATATGCAAGCCCTGCGCGCCCTGGAGCCCGCGGCCCTGACCGAAGCCATCCGCCGTTCGTGCGCGGCCAAGGCTGCCGTGGTCGGCGCCGATGAGCGCGAGTCCGGCGTGCGTGCCACGCTGAACCTGGGGCACACCTTCGGCCATGCCATCGAAACCCACATGGGCTACGGCGTGTGGCTGCACGGTGAAGCCGTTGCCGCTGGCACGGTGATGGCGTTGGAGATGTCCATGCGCCTGGGCTGGATCGACCAGGCCGAGCGTGATCGAGCAATCCGTCTGCTGCAGGATGCAGGCTTGCCGGTGGTGCCACCACAGGAAATGACCCCGGCGCATTTCATGGAGCATATGGCGGTCGACAAAAAGGTGCTCGACGGGCGTCTGCGCCTGGTGCTGCTGCGCCAGCTGGGCGAAGCCGTGATCACCGACGACTATCCGAAAGAGATTCTACAGGCCACGCTGTCGGCGGATTACCGCGCGATCGTGGCCCAGCTTTGAGGTTGTGACAGCGTAATGACCAGTTTGCATGCCGATGAGGCGTTCCTCGAACATTACCAGTTGAGCCACGATCCGTTCGCACCCCGTGTGCCCGGTTTCAAATTCTTCCCCGCCCAGCGCAAGCCGGTACTCGGCCAACTGCACCACCTGGCCCGCTACAGCCAGCTGATGCTGGTGGTGACTGGCCCGGTAGGCAGCGGCAAGACCCTGCTGCGCCAGGCCCTGGTGGCCAGTACCAACAAGCAGTCGGTGCTGAGCGTGGTGGTTTCCGCCCGCGGTGCCAGCGATGCGGCCAGCGTGCTTGGCCAGGTGGCGCAATCGCTGGAAGTGAGCCAGCCTGAAGTGCAGGCGATCCTGTCGAAGGTGGTGCAACTGGCACTCACCGGCCAGGAAGTCTATTTGCTGGTGGATGATGCGGAACAACTCGACGAGTCGGCACTCCAAGCGTTGCTGGAACTGGCGGCAGGCCTCCCGGAAGGGCGCCCGCACGTGTTCCTGTTTGGTGAGCCGTCGCTGATCGCCGGGTTGGACGAGATCAATGTCGAGGAAGAACGCTTCCACGTCATCGAACTCGCCCCGTACAGCGAGGAAGAAACCCGCGAGTACCTGGAGCAGCGCCTGGAAGGCGCCGGCCGGGGCATCGAGGTGTTCACCCGCGAGCAGCTTGTCGACATCCACGAAAATTCCGACGGATGGCCTGGCAACATCAACCAGGTCGCCCGCGATACTTTGATCGAAGCCATGATCGCCAGCCGTTCCACGGTGAAGCGACCTGCCATGGGGTTCAAAATGCCTAAAAAACACGTGCTCGCGCTGTCTGCTGTGGTCGTGGTTGCCGTAGGTGCCGCGGTGCTGATGCCCAAGAAAGGCGACAAGGCGCCCGCCGAGGCCCCGGTGGCCCAGGCCCAGTTACCGTTGGGCGATGGCAAGCCAGGTGCCGCCCAGTCGAACAATGGCAACCCCGCCATCGAGTTCTCCGGCCAGTCCCAGCCCATGCCGCTGCCGCTGGTAGGCCAATCGCAGCCGGTGATGCGCGAGCCGCTGGCCCAGGCCGCCGGCATGGGTGATGGCGACGAGGCTGGGCCGGCCGGTAACACGGCCCTGCAGCCTTCCGTTCCGCCGACCGTGACCACCACGGCGCCGCCCCAGGGCGTGCCAGCTGGCCCTGCGCCGAGCATGGCGCAGGCCACCGCCCCTGCGCAGCCGGTTGCACCTGCGCCAAAACCTGTCGCGACCCACCCGGCCAAGCCGGTTGCGCCTGCCAAGCCAGTAGCGGCGCCCACCCAGGTCGCCACGGCCAAGCCCGCTGCCAAGCCTGCGGAAAAACCGGCTGCAGCGGCCACCGCCGGTGGCGGCTGGTATGCCGGCCAGAAGCCGGGCAACTATGTGGTGCAAATTCTCGGCACCAGCTCCGAAGCCTCGGCCCAGGCCTTCGTCAAGGCCCAGGGTGGCGACTATCGCTACTTCAAGAAAAACCTGCAGGGCAAGCCACTGTACGTGGTGACCTACGGCAGCTTTGCCAACCGCGACGCAGCGGTTGCGGCAATCAAGAACTTGCCAGCGAAGGTCCAGGCTGGTAAACCTTGGCCACGTACCGTCGCCAGCGTCCAACAAGAGCTGGCCTCGGCCCGCTGATACCTGCCGGGCGGCACCACCCCGCCGCCCAGTTGCTGAGCGATTACTGACTTTCGTCTAGCCTGCTGCGCCCCAAGCGCGGCAGGCTTTTCTGTCCCAGACTGTTGGCCACAAGCCCCCTGTTGCAGTCATGGCTGAAACGCTTCAGACTCAAGCCAAGCCGCTACCACGGCGCATGGCGCAAAAACATTCAAAAATGCGACATAAATTTTCAATGGTGAGACATGAAAATTTGTGGGTAGCCCTGTCGCTGTGCAACAATGGTTTTCCATGACCACCGCAAAAAAGCTGGCATTTGATCGGCGTGGATGGTAAGTGGTTGTACATAAAAGAGATTTACCTCCGGTTGAGAGGTGAACCTGGTGAGAAAGTGTCTATGAAAACAGGTCTGTACCATCCCGAAGAATTCAAGGACAACTGTGGTTTTGGCCTGATCGCCCATATGACGGGCGAGCCGAGCCACCACCTTCTGCAAACCGCCATGCAGGCGCTGACTTGCATGACCCACCGCGGCGGTATCAACGCCGACGGCAAGACCGGTGACGGTTGCGGCCTGCTCATGCAGAAGCCCGATCAATTCCTGCGGGCCGTGGCCCAGGAACACTTCGCCGTCGAGCTGCCCAAGCAGTACGCCGTCGGCATGGTGTTCTTCAACCAGGACCCGGTCAAAGCCGAAGCTGCCCGCGCCAACATGGACCGCGAAATCGTCGCTGCCGGCCTGAAGCTGGTTGGCTGGCGCAAGGTCCCGATCGACACCAGCGTGCTCGGCCGCCTGGCCCTGGAGCGCCTGCCGCAGATCGAACAGGTGTTCATCGGCGGTGAAGGCCTGAGCGATCAGGAATTCGCCATCAAGCTGTTCAGTGCCCGTCGCCGCTCGTCCGTGGCCAATGCCCACGACAGCGACCACTACATCTGCAGCTTCTCGCACAAGACCATCATCTACAAAGGCCTGATGATGCCGCGCGATCTCGCGGCGTTCTACCCAGACCTGGGTGATGAGCGCCTGCAAACCGCGATCTGCGTGTTCCACCAGCGCTTCTCCACCAACACCCTGCCGAAATGGCCGCTGGCGCAGCCGTTCCGCTTCCTCGCCCACAACGGCGAGATCAACACCATCACCGGCAACCGCAACTGGGCCATGGCCCGTCGCACCAAGTTCGCCAACGACCTGATCCCCGACCTCGAAGAGCTCGGCCCACTGGTCAACCGCGTCGGTTCCGACTCCTCCAGCATGGACAACATGCTGGAACTGATGGTCACCGGCGGCATCGACCTGTTCCGTGGCGTGCGCATGCTGGTACCGCCAGCCTGGCAGAACGTCGAAACCATGGACGCCGACCTGCGCGCCTTCTACGAATACAACTCCATGCACATGGAGCCGTGGGATGGCCCGGCCGGTATCGTCATGACCGAAGGTCGCCACGCGGTGTGCCTGCTCGACCGCAACGGCCTGCGCCCGGCGCGCTGGGTAACCACCACCAATGGCTACATCACCATCGCCTCGGAAATCGGCGTATGGGGCTACCAGCCTGAGGAAGTGCTGGCCAAGGGCCGCGTCGGCCCAGGCCAGATCCTGGCCGTGGACACCGAAACCGGCCAGATCCTCGACACCGATGCCATCGACAACCGCTTGAAGTCGCGCCACCCGTACAAGCGCTGGCTGCGTCAGCACGCCACCCGCATCCAGGCCACCCTGACCGACGACCAGGGCGCAGCCAGCTACGACGCCGACCAGCTCAAGCAATTCATGAAGATGTTCCAGGTCACCTTCGAGGAGCGTGACCAGGTGCTGCGCCCACTCGGTGAGCAAGGCCAGGAAGCGGTAGGCTCGATGGGCGACGACACGCCGATGGCCGTGCTGTCCCAGCGCGTGCGCTCGCCGTATGACTTCTTCCGCCAGCAGTTCGCCCAGGTGACCAACCCACCGATCGACCCGCTGCGCGAAGCGATCGTGATGTCCCTGGAAATCTGCCTGGGCGCCGAGCGCAATATCTTCCAGGAGTCCCCGGAGCACGCCTCGCGGGTGATTCTCAGCTCGCCAGTGATCTCGCCGGCCAAGTGGCGTTCGCTGATGAGCCTGGAGCGCGACGGTTTCGACCGCCAGCTGATCGACCTGAACTACGACGAGAGCGTTGGCCTGGAAGCGGCCATCCGCAACATCGCCGACCAGGCCGAAGAAGCGGTGCGCGGCGGCAAGACCCAGCTGGTGCTGAGCGACCGCTACATCGCCCCGGGCAAACTGCCGGTGCATGCTTCGCTGGCCGTTGGCGCGGTGCACCACCGCCTGACCGAACAGGGCCTGCGCTGCGACAGCAACATCCTGGTGGAAACCGCCACCGCCCGTGACCCGCACCACTTCGCCGTGCTGCTGGGCTTTGGCGCCTCGGCCGTGTACCCGTACCTGGCCTATGAAGTGCTGGCCGACCTGATCCGCACCGGCGAAGTGCTGGGCGATTTGGACGAAGTCTTCAAGTATTACCGCAAAGGCATTTCCAAAGGCCTGCTGAAGATCCTGTCGAAGATGGGCATCTCCACCATCGCCTCGTACCGTGGCGCCCAGCTGTTCGAAGCCATCGGCCTGTCCGAGGAAGTGGTTGGCCTGAGCTTCAAGGGCGTGTCCAGCCGCATCAAGGGCGCGCGTTTCGTCGACCTCGAAAGCGACCAGAAGCTGCTGGCAGCCGAAGCCTGGAGCGCGCGCAAGCCGATCCAGCAAGGTGGCCTGCTGAAGTTCGTCCACGGCGGCGAGTACCACGCCTACAACCCGGACGTGGTCAACACCCTGCAGGCCGCCGTGCAGCAGGGCGACTACGCCAAGTTCAAGGAATACACCACGCTGGTCGACCAGCGCCCGGTGTCGATGATCCGCGACCTGCTGAAGGTGAAAGTGGCCGACCAGGCCCTGCCGTTGGATCAGGTCGAGCCGCTGGAGGCCATCCTCAAGCGCTTCGACTCCGCCGGTATCTCGCTGGGCGCACTGTCGCCGGAAGCCCACGAAGCCCTGGCCGAGGCGATGAACCGCCTGGGTGCGCGCTCCAACTCCGGTGAGGGCGGTGAAGACCCGTCGCGCTACGGCACGATCCGCAGCTCGAAAATCAAGCAGGTGGCCACCGGCCGCTTTGGCGTCACCCCGGAATACCTGGTCAACGCCGAAGTGCTGCAGATCAAGGTAGCCCAGGGCGCCAAGCCCGGTGAGGGCGGCCAGCTGCCAGGCGGCAAGGTCAACGGCCTGATCGCCAAGCTGCGCTATGCAGTGCCGGGCGTGACCCTGATCTCGCCGCCACCGCACCACGACATCTATTCCATCGAAGACCTGGCCCAGCTGATCTACGACCTCAAGCAGGTCAACCCGCAGGCCCTGGTGTCGGTGAAACTGGTGGCCGAAGCCGGCGTTGGCACCATCGCCGCTGGCGTGGCCAAGGCCTACGCCGACCTGATCACCATTTCCGGCTACGACGGTGGCACCGGCGCTTCGCCGCTGACCTCCATCAAGTACGCCGGCGCCCCGTGGGAACTGGGCCTGGCTGAAACCCACCAGACCCTGCGCGGCAACGACCTGCGCGGCAAGGTGCGGGTACAGACCGACGGTGGCCTGAAAACCGGCCTGGACGTTATCAAGGCCGCGATCCTCGGCGCCGAGAGCTTCGGCTTCGGCACCGCGCCGATGATCGCCCTGGGCTGCAAGTACCTGCGCATCTGCCACCTGAACAACTGCGCCACCGGCGTGGCCACCCAGAACGACAAGCTGCGCAAGGACCACTACATCGGCACCGTCGACATGGTGATCAACTTCTTCACCTTCGTTGCCGAGGAAACCCGTGAGTGGCTGGCCAAGCTGGGCGTGCGCAGCCTCGGCGAGCTGATCGGCCGTACCGACCTGCTCGACGTGCTGCCAGGCGACACCGAGCGCCAGCAGTACCTGGACCTGACCCCGCTGCTGGGCAGCTCGCACATTCCGGCCGACAAGCCGCAGTTCTGCGAAGTCGACAAGAACCCGCCGTTCGACAAGGGCGAGCTGGCCGAGAAGATGGTCGAGATGGCCCTGCCGGCGATCCGCGACCAGGCCGGTGGCGAGTTCAGCCTCGACATCTGCAACTGCGACCGTTCCATCGGTGCCCGTATCTCTGGCGAAATCGCCAAGCTGTACGGCAACCAGGGCATGGCCAGCAAGCCGGTCACCTTCCGCTTCAAGGGTACTGCGGGCCAGAGCTTCGGCGTGTGGAACGCCGGCGGCCTGAACCTGCACCTGGAAGGCGACGCCAACGACTACGTCGGCAAGGGCATGACGGGCGGCAAGCTGACCATCGTGCCACCGGCCGGTAGCCCGTTTGCTACCCAGCACAGCGCCATCGTCGGCAACACCTGCCTGTACGGCGCCACCGGCGGCAAGCTGTTCGCCGCCGGCACCGCGGGCGAGCGCTTCGCTGTGCGTAACTCCGGCGCCCACGCTGTTGTCGAGGGCACTGGCGATCACTGCTGTGAATACATGACCGGCGGCTTTGTCTGCGTTCTGGGCAAGACCGGTTACAACTTCGGTTCTGGCATGACTGGCGGCTTCGCCTACGTGCTCGACATGGACAATACCTTCGTCGACAAGCTCAACCACGAGCTGGTGGAAATCCAGCGTATCAGTGGTGAAGCGATGGAGGCCTACCGCAGCCACCTGGCGCGTGTCCTGGGCGAGTACGTGGAAGAAACCGGCAGCGAGTGGGGGCGTGAGCTCTTCGAGAACCTGGACGACTACGTGCGGCGCTTCTGGTTGGTCAAGCCCAAGGCGGCCAACCTGAAGCAACTGTTGTCCAGCACCCGTGCCAACCCGCAGTAAGAACAGCTGCAAGTGACGGCCCCGTGCGCGGGGCCCGTCGTGCTCAAGTGATCGTCTTGCAGCTTGCGGCCTGAGGCCGGCAACTGCGGTAAAGAGGTTTTGAAAAATGGCTGAACGTCTGAACAACGACTTCCAGTTCATCGAAGTGGGCCGCAAGGACCCGAAGAAAAAACTGCTGCGCCAGCGCAAGAAGGAGTTCGTGGAAATCTACGAACCGTTCAAGCCTGCGCAGTCGGTGGAACAGGCGCACCGTTGCCTGGGCTGCGGTAACCCGTACTGCGAATGGAAGTGCCCAGTGCACAACTTCATCCCCAACTGGTTGAAGCTGGTGTCCGAAGGCAACATCCTGGCTGCGGCGGAACTGTCGCACCAGACCAACACCCTGCCGGAAGTGTGCGGCCGCGTGTGCCCGCAAGACCGCCTGTGCGAGGGTGCCTGCACCCTGAACGACGGCTTCGGTGCGGTCACCATCGGTTCGGTGGAGAAGTACATCACCGACACCGCCTTCGCCATGGGCTGGCGCCCGGACATGTCCAAGGTCAAGCCGACCGGCAAGCGCGTTGCCATCATCGGTGCCGGCCCGGCGGGCCTGGGCTGCGCCGACGTGCTGGTGCGCGGCGGGGTAACCCCGGTGGTGTTCGACAAGAACCCGGAAATCGGCGGCCTGCTGACCTTCGGCATCCCTGAGTTCAAGCTGGAAAAGACCGTGCTGAGCAACCGCCGCGAAGTCTTCACCGGCATGGGCATCGAGTTCCGCCTGAACACCGAGGTGGGCAAGGACATCACCATGGAACAGCTGCTCGCCGAGTACGACGCGGTGTTCATGGGCATGGGCACCTACACCTACATGAAGGGTGGCTTCCCGGGCGAGGACCTGCCGGGGGTACACGACGCGCTGGACTTCCTGATCGCCAACGTCAACCGCAACCTGGGCTTTGAAAAGTCGCCGGAAGACTTCGTCGACATGCAGGGCAAGAAGGTCGTGGTGCTGGGCGGTGGTGACACCGCGATGGACTGCAACCGTACCTCGATCCGCCAGGGCGCCAAGTCGGTGACCTGTGCCTACCGCCGCGACGAAGCCAACATGCCGGGTTCGCGCAAAGAGGTGAAGAACGCCAAGGAAGAGGGCGTGAAGTTCCTCTACAACCGCCAGCCGATCGCCATCGTGGGCGAAGACAAGGTCGAAGGCGTCAAGGTGGTCGAGACCCGTCTCGGCGAGCCGGATGCCCGTGGCCGTCGCAGCCCTGAGCCGATCCCGGGTTCCGAGGAGATCCTGCCGGCCGACGCCGTGGTGATCGCCTTCGGCTTCCGCCCAAGCCCGGCGCCGTGGTTCGAGCAGCATGGCATCCAGATGGACAGCCAGGGCCGCGTGGTGGCACCGGAGAAAGGCAAGTTCAAGCACCAGACCAGCAACCCGAAGATCTTCGCCGGCGGCGATATGGTGCGCGGTTCGGACCTGGTGGTGACGGCCATCTTCGAAGGCCGCAACGCTGCCGAAGGCATCCTGGACTACCTCGAAGTCTGATCCAGCGCATTCGCGGGGCAAGCCCGCTCCTACAAGGTTCACGCCGAACCTGTAGGAGCGGGCTTGCCCCGCGAAGCTTTTTGTATACAAAATCGTTTGATCTGTGGCACCCAATAGACAAAACGCATGGCCTTGACCGTGCCTTTTGCGCTGGCGTCTGAGAAAATGCCCGCACTATTTTTCCGGATGCCGACATGACTGCCCTGAAGAACGATCGTTTCCTGCGTGCGCTGCTCAAGCAACCCGTGGACGTCACCCCTGTCTGGATGATGCGCCAGGCCGGCCGCTACCTGCCGGAATACCGCGCCAGCCGCGCCAAGGCCGGCGATTTCATGAGCCTGTGCATGAACCCGCAGTTCGCCTGCGAGGTCACCCTGCAGCCGCTGGACCGTTACCCGCTGGATGCGGCGATCCTGTTCTCGGACATCCTCACCATCCCCGACGCCATGGGCCTGGGCCTGTACTTCGAAACCGGCGAAGGCCCGCGTTTCAAGAAAGTCATCAGCACCCCGGCCGACATCGAGGCGCTGCCCATCCCCGACCCGCAGAAAGACCTGGGCTACGTAATGGATGCGGTCAGCACCATCCGCCGTGAGCTCAATGGCCGTGTGCCGCTGATCGGTTTCTCCGGCAGCCCGTGGACCTTGGCCACCTACATGGTCGAAGGCGGTTCGTCGAAGGATTTCCGCAAGACCAAGGCCATGGCCTACGACAACCCACAAGCCCTGCACCTGCTGCTGGACAAGCTGGCGCAGTCGGTCACCAGCTACCTCAACGGGCAGATCCTCGCGGGCGCCCAGGCCGTGCAGATCTTCGACACCTGGGGCGGCAACCTGTCGGCGGCTGCCTACCAGGAGTTCTCCCTGGCCTACATGCGCAAGATCGTCAGCGGCCTGATTCGCGAGCATGAAGGGCGCAAGGTGCCGGTGATCCTGTTCACCAAGAACGGCGGCCTGTGGCTGGAAAGCATTGCCGAGGCCGGCGCCGACGCACTGGGCCTGGACTGGACCTGCGAAATCGGCGACGCCCGCCGCCGCGTGGGTGACAAGGTGGCCCTGCAGGGCAACATGGACCCGACCGTGCTGTACGCCAAGCCCGAGGCCATCCGCCAGGAAGTGGCGCGCATTCTGGCCAGCTACGGCCACGGCACTGGCCATGTGTTCAACCTGGGCCACGGGATCACCCCGGAAGTCGACCCAGAGCATGCTGGCGTGTTCATCAACGCCGTGCACGAGCTGTCGGCGCAGTATCACATCGGTAGCTGATTCAAGGGCCCTTTCGCGGGCTTGCCCCGCGAAGGCCTCACACCGCTTTCGGTGCCAGCTTGCTCAGGTGCAGCGCCACCAACAGTGCCACCGCCAGCAAGCTGCCGATGAACAGCCCGATCCCGTTCCAGCCCCACTGGTGCCAGAACACCCCGCCCGCCGTACCGGCCACGCTGGACCCCGCGTAATAGCAGAACAGGTACAACGACGACGCCTGCCCCTTGGCCTTCAGCGCCCGCCGCCCGATCCAGCTACTGGCCACCGAGTGCGCGCCGAAGAAGCCGAAGGTGAACACCAGCATGCCGACGACCACCAGCGCCAACGGGGTGGCCAGGGTCATCAGCATACCGCCTGCCATCACCACGATGCTGGCCCAGAACACCTTGCGCCGGCCCAGCCTGTCGGCCAGTGCGCCCACCTGCGCCGAGCTGTAGATGCCCGACAGGTACACCACCGACAGCAAGCCGACCAGCGCCTGGTTCATGTGGTAGGGCTCTGCCAGCAGGCGGTAGCCGATGTAGTTGAACAGGGTGACGAAGGCGCCCATCAGCAGGAAGGCTTCGAGGAACAGCCACGGCAAGCCGGCGTCCTTGAAGTGCATGACGAAACCATCGAGCAGGCTGCGCGGGTTCAGCAGCTGCGGGCGGAAATTGCGCGATTCAGGCAGCACCTTCCAGAACACCAGCGCCGCCACCAAGGCCAGGCCGCCGATGGTCAGCATTGCCGTGTGCCAGCTGACGAAGTCGATCAGTACCCCGGTGATCAAGCGCCCGCTCATGCCGCCGATGGCGTTGCCGCCGATGTACAGGCCCATGGCCAGGCCGATGTGCTGCGGGTGGATTTCCTCGCTGAGGTAAGTCATCGCCACCGCCGCCAGGCCGCTCAGCGACAGGCCCACCAGGGCGCGGGTGACCAGTACCAGTTCCCAGCTGGGCATTACGGCGCTGGCCAGGGTCGACAGGGCGGCGCACACCAGGGCAAAGACCATCACCGGTTTGCGGCCGATGCGGTCGGAAATAGGGCCGGTAATCAACAGGCCGAACGCCAGCATCGCCGTCGACACCGACAGCACCAGGCTGCTCTGGGCCGCGTTGATGGAAAAATCCTTGGACAGCAACGGCATCATCGGCTGCACGCAGTACAGCAGGGCGAAGGTGGCGAAGCCGCCGCTGAACAACGCCAGCACGGTCTTGAGGAAGGCGGGAGTGCCTTTTTCGATCCACATATCGCTTGAGGGGGCAGGTTCGGGCTCGGCGGGAAGGGGGGCTACAGCAGTTTTCACGGGGGTGACCTCGGTTGCAATGAAAAAAGCATATAGCTGGCTAATGATTAGATCCAATATATTGTTCGACCTATTTAAGACGTTTTGCGACTCGTTTGGAGCCGATCATGGAACTGCGTCACCTGCGTTATTTCATCGCGGTCGCCGAAGAACTGCACTTTGGCCGCGCGGCCCAGCAACTGGGTATTTCCCAGCCTCCCCTGAGCCAGCAGATCCAGGCGTTGGAACAGGAACTGGGTGCCCGGCTGTTCGAGCGTACCAACCGTCGGGTCGAGCTGAGCGAGGCTGGCCGGCTGTTTCTCGAAGAAGCGCGCCAGGTGCTGGCCCAGGTGGAAAAAGCCGCCGATGTCGCGCGCCGGGCGCAGTTGGGCGAACTGGGCGAGATGAAGATTGGCTTCACGTCCTCGGCGCCGTTCACCTCGAAGATTCCCAAGGCGATCCACGCCTTTCGCCAGCGCTTTCCGGCGGTGCACCTGAACCTCAAGGAGATGAGCAGCCGCGACGTTGCCGAGGGGGTGTTCGATGAGTCCATCGAAGTGGGGCTGATGCGGCCCATGCCGTTGCCCGAAGGCCTGGTGGCCACCGAGCTGTTTCGCGAGCCCCTGGTGGCGGTGATCAATGCCTCGCACCCGCTGGCCGAAGGCAGCGAAGGCGGCGTGCACATGGCGGCGCTGGCCCATGAGCCGTTCGTGTTCTTCCCGCGCAGTTACGGCAGTGGCCTGCATGCGCAGTTGCTGAGCCTGGCGCGGCAGGCAGGGTTCAGCCCACATTTTGCCCAGGAGGCTGGCGAGGCCATGACCATCATCGGCCTGGTGTCGGCGGGGTTGGGCGTGTCGGTGCTGCCGGCTTCGTTCAAGCGTATGCAGATCGAAGGGGTGGTGTACCGCACGCTACTGGATGAACAGGCCACCTCAGCGGTGTGGCTGGTGCAGCGTGAGCGCGGCGGCTCGGCAATGGCCCGAGCGTTCGCCGAGCTTGTGACCGGCCAGGTTCAGGGCTGAGCCCATCACTCCCTGTAGGAGCGAGCGCAGCTCGCGATCACCGGCAACGCCGGTGCCAGGCACCTCGCCACATGGCACCGGCCGTGCCGGTGATCGCGAGCTGCGCTCGCTCCTACACGGGGATCTGTCCAAGCGGCAGGACGATCAGTCCACGCGCGCCAGGTCGCCCTTGATCGCAACGCCTGCGATCACCGCACCCGCATGGCATTCGTAGGTCGCGGCATCCTTGCGCTCGTTCTTCTTGTAGTAGCTGGCGATATTGGTCACGGCGTTGGCACTGACCTTCTTCGCCGCGTCCTGCATCGTCAGCAAGGCCGATTGCAGGGCCCATTCGCAGGCCACTTCGTCACTTTTGTTGAAGGCATTGGTCTTCTTGTTGGTCACCGCGTTAGGGCTGATTACCTTGACCTTGCCGCGCGGCTGCACGCCGGCCAGGTAGAACTTCACCGAACCGTCGAGCTTCTTCTCGGCCAGCATCTGCTGCACCACCTTGTCGAACGGCAGGTACAGCGCAGTGTCACGGGCCTGGCTGATGCCAGGCAGGGCGGCCAGCAGCAGGGCGGTGGCGGCGGTAAGGGTCTTCAGGCGCATGGGGTTCTTCCTTGGTCAGTTGTAAGGGGTGGCGTTGCCAGTCGGGGGTATTCACGGCCAGCGGCGGAAGATCAACGAGGTGTTGACCCCGCCGAAGGCGAAGTTGTTGTTCATCACATGCTGGTGGCTCATGGCGCGGAATTCGCCGCGCAGGTAGTCCAGCTCGCCGCAGCGTGGGTCCACCTGGTCGAGGTTGAGCGTGTGCACGTAGCGGTCGCTGTTCATCATCTCGATGCTGAACCACGACTCCAGCGCGCCACAGGCGCCCAGGGTGTGGCCGAGGAAACTCTTCTGCGAACTGATTGGCATGCGTGGGCCGAACAGGCTGCTGGTGGCCAGGGTTTCGGCGATGTCGCCCTGCTCGGTGGCGGTGCCATGGCCGTTGACGTAGCCGATGGCCTCGGGCGCAAGGCCTGCATCTTCCAAGGCCAGCTCCATGGCCCGGCGCATGGTCACCTGCTCGGGGCGGGTGGTGTGCTGGCCGTCGGCATTGCTGCCGAAACCGACGATTTCGGCGTGGATCCTGGCGCCGCGCGCCAGGGCATGCTCCAGCTCCTCAAGCACCAGCATGCCGCCGCCCTCGCCGATCACCAGGCCGTCGCGGCCACTGTCGTAGGGGCGTGGGCTCAGCTGCGGGGTGTCGTTCTTCAGGCTGGTGGCGTACAGCGCGTCGAACACCATCGCCTCGGTGGGGCACAGCTCCTCGGCGCCACCGGCGAGCATCATCGGCAGGCGCCCGTACTTGATTGCCTCGTAGGCATAGCCGATACCCTGGCTGCCGCTGGTACAGGCGCTGGAGGTGGGAATCAGGCGCCCGGTCAGGCCGAAGAAGATGCTGATGTTGGCGGCGGTGGTATGCGGCATCATGCGCACGTAGGAATTGGCATTCAGGCCATCGGCCACCGAGTTCAGCAGCATGTTACCGAACGCCTTGATCTCGTCGGTGCTGCCCGTGGACGAGCCGCAGGCCACGCCCATGCGCCCGTCGCGGATGCTTGGGTCATCGAGCAGGCCGGCGTCGGCCAGGGCGCGCTCGGCGGCCGCCACGGCCAGGCGCGACACCCGGCCCATGCTGCGCAGCTGCTTGCGAGTCCAGTGGGCGGGCACCTGGAAGTCATCGATGGGCCCGGCAAGGCGCGTGTTGAGCTCCTCGAAACGGTCCCATTCATCCATGCGGCGGATGCCGCTGCGGTGGTTGGCGAAATGCCCGGCGATGGTTGCCCAGTCGCTGCCCAGGGCGGTGATGCCGGCCATGCCGGTAACGACGACGCGGCGCATCAGCACAGCCCTCCGTTCACCGCCAGCACCTGGCGAGTGATGTAGCCGGCTTCGGGCGACATCAGGAAGTTCACCGCACCGGCCACTTCTTCAGGTGTGCCCATACGCCCGGCGGGAATCATTTTCATCAGTTCCTCCACGGGCACGTGCTCGTCGAGCATGGCCGTGTCGATCAGCCCCGGGGCCACGCAGTTGACGGTGATACGGCGCTTGCCCAGCTCGATGGCCAGGGCCTTGGCGGCGCCGATCAGGCCAGCCTTGGAAGCGCTGTAGTTGACCTGGCCGCGGTTGCCGATCAGCCCCGACACCGAGGTGATGCAGACGATGCGCCCCGGTGCGCGGCGGCGGATCATCGGCATGGTCAGCGGCTGCAGCACGTTGTAGAAACCGTCGAGGTTGGTGCGCAGCACCTGGTCCCAGTCCTCGTCGGTGAGCGCCGGGAAGGCGCCATCGCGGGTCAGCCCGGCGTTGCACACCACGCCGTAGTAAGCGCCGAACTGCTCCACGTCTGCTTCCAGGGTGGCCCGGCAGGCGCTGCGGTCGCTGATGTCGAACTGCAGCACCCGCGCCTGCTGGCCCAGCGCCCGCACGTCGTCGGCCACGGCATCGGCCTCGGCCCGGCCGCTGCGGCAGTGCAGCACCAGGTCGTAGCCGGCACGGGCCAGGCGCAGGGCGATGGCGCGGCCGATACCCCGGCTCGAACCGGTGACCAGGATGGTATCAGTCATGGGGGGACTCCTCTGGGCCCGCTTCGGCCAGGTAGCTGGCGGCTTGCGGCGGGCGGTAGACATTCAGGCGGGCGCTGGCATGGATGCCGGGGCCGCGCAGGTGGCATTCGAACACGCCCATGCCGTTGTCGTCTTCAAGCGAGCGCAGGGCGTGGATGTGCAGCTCGGCACCGGCCGGGAAATGCTCGACATCGCACTCGAACTTGCGCGAACCGAGGAGAAAACCCAGCTCGACCGGCTGGCCGTTGCGCCGCGCCCGACAGCCGGCATAGGCCGCCACGCTCTGCGCCATCAGTTCGATGCCGAGCCAGGCCGGCAGGCTGCCATCGGCGCGGTTGAACAGGCCACCGGGGCGCACGGTGGTGCGGGTGTGGATCTGCTCGTCGTCGCAGCTGTCGACCTGGTCGATGAGGATCATGTCGCCGGCGTGGGGCAGCAGCTCGGCCAATGGCCAGGGAATCATGGGGTGTCTCCGAGAATCAGGCTGACATTGTTGCCGCCGAAGGCGAACGAATTGCTCATCAAGCGGCGTGGGCGCTGCACGCCCAGGCGCTGGCTGCCGTCGACCAGGGCCAGGGCCGGCAGTGCCGGGTCCGGCTGGCTGTCCCACACGTGCGGTGGCAGCAGCCCCAGCGGGTTGTGCTCGCTCAGGCTCAGCCAGCAGAACGCCGCTTCCAGCGCGCCAGCGGCGCCCAGGGTATGGCCGGTCATCGGCTTGCTCGACGAGCAGGGCAGCGTGGCGCCGAACAGCGTATGCACGGCCAGGCTTTCCATGGCGTCGTTGTGCGCGGTAGCGGTGCCGTGCAGGTTCAGGTAATCGATCTGCGCTGGCGCAAGGCCGGCATTGTCCAGCGCTTTGCCCATGCACTGCAAGGCGCCGGCGCCGGTGGGGTCGGGCGCGGAGATGTGGTGGGCGTCGGAACTGGCGCCTGCGCCCAACAGGGCGATGCTGGCGCCGCCGGTGTTGGCCTTGCGGGTCATCAGGAACAGCGCAGCGGCTTCACCGATGTTGATGCCGTCGCGGTTGACCGAGAACGGGTTGCAGCGCTGGTCGCTGATCGCTTCCAGGGCGCCGAAGCCGTTGAGGGTCAGGCCGCACAGGCTGTCTACGCCGCCGCACAGCACCGCATCGCACAGGCCCATGGCGAGCAGGCGTTTGGCGCTGAGCAGGGCGCGGCCGCTGGAGGTGCAGGCGGTGGAAATCACATAGGCCGGGCCGCTCAGTTGCAGCCAGTCGGCGAGGAAGTTGGCCGGTGCGCTCAGTTCCTGCTGGGCGTAGCGGTAGCCGTTGGGGAACTGCCCGTGTTGCAGGTACTCGGCAATGCCCTCGCTGGCTTCCGCGATGCCCGAGGTGCTGGTGCCGAGGATCACCGCAATGCGGTGGGCGCCATACTCGGCGATGGCCTGGCGGATCGCCGGTTCGATCTGCAGGGCGGCGGCGTACAGCAGCTGGTTGTTGCGGCTGTGCTGCTCCGGCAGCGGCACGGCGGGCAGCGCACCACTGACCGCACCCACCGGCGGTTGGCGCTCGGGGATCCAGCCTGGGGCAGGCTGCATGGCGCTGCAGTCGCCGGCAAACAGCCGGGCGGCTACCTGGGCCTGGCCCTGACCCAGGGCGCAGACCAGGCCCAGGGCATTGAGGTAGGCGGTCATGGCGTGTTCTCACGGGGCAGTGGGTCGATGACATAGCGCAAGCCCTGGCCGAGGTCCAGGTCGAAGGCGTCGGCGGCCCGATAGCTGACCTGCCAACGCTCGCCCAGCCAGCGCCGTTCATTCTGTTGGCGCGCCTGTGGATAAAGCTGCGACAGCTGCTCGGGCGGGGTCAGGGCGAACAGCATGGCGGCAAACAGCTCGCGCGCGGCCGGGTTCGGCGGCAGCAGGCCGTCGGCCTGCCATTGCTGGCCGTCGAGCAACTGCCTGGCCTGGGGAATGCCCAGCAGGTCGAGCAACGACCAGCGCAGGTGGCCGTGCTCGCCCTGAACCACCAGCAGCCAGTCCTGGCGCTGCCCGGCCTGTTCACGTTCGACATGCAGTTGCTGCGGCAGTTGCAGCACCGGCAACTGCGCAGGCAACGGCGGGCGTGCCGCGCAGGCGCCGAGCAGCAGGCACAGGGCAATTGCCAGCAGAGGTTTCATGGCTGCTCCAGGGGCTTGCGCGCCACCACGTTGACCAGGGTCTCTTCGCGCTGGCCGAACGGTGGCGGCTGGCGCAGGCCCAGGCGCTCAAGCAGGCCGAAGTCCTTGGCCCGGCTCCACCACAGGTAGGGGTACGAGACATTCTGCGCGGTGAAGGCGAAGCCTTGCTCGCGCAGCATCTGCAGGTAGCCCTCGGCGCTTTTCTGCACGTGCATGGGGTGGCGGAAGAACCAGCGGATGACCCAGGTGTCGATGTAGGCCTCGGTGGATTCGGCGAACAGCAGGTAACCGCCGGGCTTGAGCACCCGATAGAACTCGGCCAGGGCTTTCTCCTGCTCCACCAGGTGGTGGAAGGTCTGGTGGCAGAACAGGATATCCACGCTGGCATCGGGGTACTGCAGCTGGGCGCAATCGCTGCCGCGCAGTTCCACGTCCAGGCCCAGGCGCCGGGCTTCGGCGGCGCTCAGTTCAAGGCTGTGCGGGTCGGCATCGGTGCCCAGCAGCCTGGAAGGCGCGAACACCTGCTGCAGGTGCTTGAACGACTTGCCCTGGCCGCAGCCGGCGTCGAGCAGCACTGGCGCCTGCGGCAGCCCTGCGTCGAACAGGCGGCGCAGGTCGTTGATCGCCACGCGCAGCACATGGTGCTGCCACACGTGGCTGGCGAGGAAGCGAAAGCCGATGCGGGTTTCCTCGACGTAGGTGTCGCTGAGGTACGGGCGCTGGTTCATGCTGGCTCCCTCGCGCACAGTTCGGCCAGGGTGCGCAGGCGCCGCTTGGGTTCGGCGACGAACGGGTTGCGTGCATCCCAGGCGTAGCCGGCAAGGATCGAGCTGATCATTGCGCGGATCTCGGGCGAGCTGCCGGGGTGGTAGATCACATCCTGGAAGCCGCCGTCGTACCAGCCCTCCACGTACACGCGGAAGGTGTCGACGCCGCGCTTGAGCGGTTCGGCGAACTCGCCCTGCCAGTCCACGGCCTCGCCCTGCAGTTGGCGGTGCAGCAGGCCGGCGGCCATGCTTGCCGAGCGCATGGCGATGGTGACGCCCGAGGAGAACACCGGGTCGAGGAATTCGGCGGCATTGCCCAGCAAGGCGTAGCCCTTGCCGTGCAGTGCCTTGACGTTGGCCGCATAGCCACCGATGGTGCGTGCCGGGGTGTCCCACACGGCATTGGCCAGAACCTTGGCCAGGCTTGGGGTTTGCGCCACGAAGTGCTTGAGGCAGGCATCCAGGTCGGCTGGCGCGGCGGCGAAGCGCTCGGCAGCGGCGACCACGCCCAACGAGGTGCGGCCATCGCTGAACGGAATGGTCCAGAACCAGATGTCGCGGTGCTCGGGGTGGGTGGTGATGAGGATCTTGTCGCGGTCGAAGCCTGGGTGGTCGATGCGGTCTTCGATGTGGGTGAACACCGCCTGGCGCACCGGAAAGTTCGACGGCGCCTCCAGGTCGAGCAGGCGCGGCAGCACGCGGCCATAGCCGCTGGCGTCGAGCACGAACTGCGCCTGCACGCGGTACTCGCTGCCGTCGGGGCGGCGGACCTGCACCTGTGGCCGATCACCGCCCATGTCGGCGCTGACGATCTCGTGTTCGTAGCGGATCTCGACACCCTGGGCCTCGGCCTGGTCGGCCAGCAGCTTGTCGAAGCGGGCACGCTGCACCTGGAAGGTGCTGGGCTTGCCCTGGGTGAAGGTTTCGCCGAAGTCGAAGTCGGTGTATTCCTCGCCCCAGGCGAACGCCGCGCCGTTCTTGTACTGGAAGCCCGCCTGCTGCACGGCGTCGAGCATGCCGGCCTCTTCCACGAAGTCCAGGCAGTGGCCCAGCAGGCTTTCGCCGATGGAAAAGCGCGGGAAGCGTTGGCGCTCGATCACCAGTACGTCGTGGCCCTGGCGCTTGAGCAGCGCCGCGGCAATGGCGCCGGACGGCCCGGCACCGATCACCAGCACCTGGCGTTGTTGCAGTTCAGTGTTTGGCATGCGGGCTCCTTGCCATGGAAACGGAATTCAGGGGAAGACGGTGCAGCCCGGCCAACGCTGGCATCAGCGTGGCGACCAGGCTCATCAGCATCAGCGCGAAGTACAGCGCTGGGGTGATCAACTGCTGCGACAGCAGCAGGTTGAGAAAAACGATTTCGCTCAGGCCGCGAATGTTCAGCAGCAGGCTTTCACGCCATTTGCTGGCGCCAGGGAACGGCGGCGCGGCCCAGCTCAGGCCAAGCCAGTTGCCCAACAGCTTGCTGGCGATTGGCAAGGCCAGCAGCGCTGCCAGCTGCCAGGCGTCGAAGCCGCTCAGGGCATGGTGCACGTCGATTTGCACCACGCCGTAGGTGAGGATCAGCGGCACCGCCACGGCCTGTTGCAGGCGGCGGTTCCAGGCCTCGGGCAGCGGCAGGCGCACCGGCACCTTCAGCCACGCCAGGCAGCCCAGGTAAGCCATGCCGAAGATCAGCGCATTGAGCTTGTAGTGCTCGGCGCCGAACAGCAGTAGCAGGAACAGTGCGCCGTAGGCTTTCGGCGCCCGCAGCCCGAGGGCATGCAAGGGTAGCGGCAGCAGTGCGGCCAGCAGCGGCAGGGCCAGGCTGCCTGGCTGCAAGCTGCCCTGGCCCAGGCCCAGCAGCAGCCAGCAGGCCAGGTCGATGAGAATGGCCGCCTGCAGCAGGCGCCGGCCGGCAGCGGCGGGGTAGTCGATGGCGCGCAGGTACAGGTACAGCACCGGGATGGCGGTGATGGCGAACACCAGGCCCAGGGCCAGCGCGGTCACCCCGCCCAAGTCGAGCATCCACAGCGCGCAGGCCAGGCCGCAGGCGAACGGCAGCAGAAAGCTCGGAATCGCCAGTTTCAGCGCCTGGCGGTCGGGCCGCAGTTCAACCACGTCGGTGAGGATATGCCCCAGCAACAGGGCGAAGCTGCAGCCGTACAAGGTTTTGACCCAGCCGGGGGCAACCAGGGCGGCGCCGTCGAGCTGCCAGTGCGGCTCCACCCACAGCAGCATCAACGGTGGCAGTACCAAGGTGGCCAGCAGCAACTGGCTGACGATGGGGATCAGCCCCAGGCGTTTGCCCAGCACGCAGGCCAGGGCGAACAGGCTCAGGGCCAGGCCCCAGAACAACAAGGGAGTCATGGGTGGCTTTGCGCTCCATCGCGGGGGGCGGCCCAGGGGGCCAGGAGGAAACTGAATGCCAGGCCAAGGCTGACGGCCAGGCCAAAGTTGCTCACCGCCGGGGTGCTCGACAGCGCCAGCAGGCCGAACGACAGCCAGGTGGTGAGCGCCGCCAGCAGGGTGCCCAGCAGGCTCACGGCGGCGCCGCCGATGCGTTCGTGCATGAGGATGGCGTAGTCGACGCTGATGGCCGTCACCAGCAGCAGGCCGAACAGGCTGAACAAGGTCAGCGGCTGGCCTAGCCAGCCAAGGCTGGCCAGGCTGCACAGCGCTGCCAGCAAGGGCAGGGCGACGATGCGCAGGGCGCCACGCAGGCCGAACGGCAATACCAGCAGGAGCAGAATCAGTGCGCAGGACAGCAGCTTGAGCTCCGCTGCGCTCACCTGGGTGGCGGCGAACAGCTGGTTCAGCTCGCCCAGGCGGTCGACCAGTTGCACGCCGTCCAGGCCGTCGCTCTGCAGGCGCAGCAAGGCGGTGTCGTTCAGGCCCTGCAAGCTGACGATGGCCGCCACGCCAGCGCCATCCTGGCCCAGCCACAAGGGCCGCCAGGCCTCGCCCAATGGCCCCGCCAGCACCTGTTCGATGGACTGGTCCGGCAACTGGCGCAGGTGTTCGGCCTCGGCGGCCAGCGCGGCTTCGGGCACGCCCAAGGCCAGCAATGGCTGCCAGTGCGCGGGGAGGCTGGCCAGGGCCTGGCGCAGCTGGGCTTGCTCGGCGGGGCTGGCGACCAGCTGGCCGAGGCTCATGAAGCCTTTGAGCTTGCCCAGTTCGACCAGCTCGTCGAGCTTGCCAGCCAATGCCTGCAGGCGTTGCAGCAGTTGTTGTTGATCGGCGCCGCGCACCAGGTAGAACTGGCTGGTGGGCTGGTAGCCGGTGATGCGGGCTACGGCCTGGGCCTCTTCCATCAGTTGCGGCGGGGTGCCGACCCATTGGCGGATGTCGTTGCGGGTTTGCAGGTGCCACAGGCCTGCCGCGCAGAACAGCAGCACCAGTGCCAGCAGGGCGCCGCTGGGTACCTTGCGCAGCAACCGCTCGCGCCAGGCCGTGAGGGTTTCGGCGATGCGCAGCGGCCATTGCGCCGGTTGCAGCTCGACGTTGGCCAGCAGCGCCGGCAGCAGGCACACCGCGCTCAGGTAGGCGCCGACCAGGCCGGCCGCCGAGAACGCGGCAATCTGGGTCAATGCGGGGAACGGGGTGAAGGCCAGGGCCAGGTAACCGATGCAACTGGTGGCCAGGCTCAGGCTCATGCCCGGCAGGGTCAGGCGGACTGCTGCCCAGCTGCGCCATGGTTTCAGGCTCCAGCCCTTGGACAGGTAATGCAGGGGGTAGTCGACCGCTACGCCAATCAGGCTCGAACCGAGCACCAGGGTCATCACATGCATCTGGCCAAACAGCGCCACGCACGCCACCGAGCCGAACAGCATACCCACCAGTACCGGAACGAAGGCCAGCAGCGCGCGCCAATGGCGCAAGGCCAATAGCAACAGCAGCAGGATGCCCAGGGTGGCGCCGCCCCCGACCCAGGTGATTTCCCGGCTGGCCTGTTGCTGGCCAGCGGCGGCGTGCAGCAGGCCGCTGGCGGCCAGCAGGTGGGCGCCGGCCTGGGCCGCCTGGACGCGGCCCTTGGCCAACAGCTCGGCCACCTGCAGCGGCAGCTGCATGTCGAAGGCGTTGCCCAGGGTGCGCGCGCGCAGCAGCACCCAGTATTGGCCATCGGCCTGGGCGATGAGCGCGCCGCTGGCGGTGTCCAGTTCGACATTGGCCGGTTTTGGCTGGCTGTTCTGGATGCGCCCGGTCAGGCCCAGCCAGTCGTCCTGGCTGGGCACCAGGCTAAAGCCTGCAAAGGGGTCGAACAGGCTTTGCACGCGCTGCTCGATGAAGGCGTCGGGGTGGTCCAGCAGTTGCTGCCGGTCTGTGCCTGCGAGCATCGCCAGGCGGCCTTGCAGCAGTTGCTCGCGCACCGCCTGCAGGTCGGCCTGCACGCTCCACTGAACCTTCTCGAACAGGCCGCTGGCCTGCCATTGCCCGGCCAGTGACTCTGCCAGGGCCAGCGCCTGCTGGCGCTCGGCATGGCCAACCAGTACCAGCAGTTCACGGTTGAGCGGTTCCTGCATACGCTGTTCGGCGCGCTTTACCAGCGGGTCCTGGGTGGCGCCGGGCACCAGGGTCATCAGGTCGGCAGACAGCGGTGCACCGCGGTGCCACTGCCAGCCGGCCACCGCCAGCATGGCCAGCAGCAGGCAGACGAACAGGCGCGGCAGCAGGCGTTCAGTTGGCAAAATCACTGCGCTCCGCGTCGCTCAGGGCGGCGGCGCCGCTGCTTTCGGGCATGCGCAGCACGGTGCTGTCGCCCTGGGTTTCGCTCAGCTCGATGCGTTCGACGTAGCGCCCGCCGCTGATGTCGATGCGGGTGAACACTTGCTTGAGCAGCAGCGAACGGGGCGTCAGGCGCAGCTGCCAGTGCTCGGCGGCGCCGCTCAGGCTCAGTTCGAAGTCGCGCTGCAGGCCACTGCTGTCGCCTTGCAGCACGGCGAAGAACAGGCGGTTCTGTTCGGCCCCGGCACTGCGGCTGGGCAGGGCTTGCCAGCCGCTGGGGTCGCGGCGGGCAATGCCTTGGGCGTCGATGCGGTAGTCCTGGCGCAGCGGTGTTTGCAGCAGCCACAGCAGGCCGTGGTCGCGGGCCAGCACGAAGCGGCCCTTGCTCAGCAGCGGCTGGGGCAGGGCGCGCAGGTGTTTTTCCTGGATGAACGGGCCTTTGACCACGGCCGGAGCGCTCAGCTGCTGTTGCAGGTCGTCGAGGCTGAAGGCGAAGGTCAGTGGGCTGCAAAGCAACGCCGCCAAAGCAGCCGCGACCTTGTGGGAGCGGCCTTGCGTCGCGAAAGGGGCGCGCAGCGGCCCCCGATTCTCAGCTTCGCAGCGAACTATGCCGGGGCCGCTTTGCGGCCCTTTCGCGACACAAGGCCGCTCCCACAAAAGCACAGCGCGTACACGCTTGAACAGGTTCATGCCAACACCTGCTGCACGGCATCGAGCATCACCTGTGGCGAGGCCAGTTGCATCTCGCCGCTTGCAATGTGCACGGCCACCTGCACGCTGCTGGCGCGGGTCATGCGCTCGCCGGTTTCGGCATCGCTGATCAGGTAGTGGATCTTCAGGCGGTTTTCCCATTCCACCAGGCTGGCGCGCACCGTCAGGCGCTGGCCGAAGGTGGCGCCACGGATATAGCGCAGCTGCAGGTCGATCACCGGCCACGCATAGCCGCTGGCCTGCATCTGCAGGTAGTTGTGCGCCAGGCGGTCGAGCAGGGCGCAGCGTGCCACCTCCAGGTACTTCACGTAATGGCCGTGCCAGACGATGTGCATGCTGTCGACGTCGAAAAAGGGCACGACGATTTCGCTGTCGACATGGAACACCCCAGGGTTACGCATGCAGCCTCCAGTGGCGTTGGCCGATGCGCTGCAGGCACAGGCGCAGGTCGCTTTCCAGGGCGCGGTCCTCGATTACCGGGGCGAAATCCTGCAGCAGGGCTTCATGCATGCTCGCCAGTGCTGGCGGCAGGGCCCGCACATCGCCTTCGCGGCCGCGCAGCCAGACGCCCTGGTTGGCCGCCAGCAAGGAGGCGGCGGCCACCTGCTCGGTCAGCTCCAGCACGCGCAGGGCATCGCGGGCGGCGATGGTACCCATGCTGACCTTGTCCTGGTTATGGCATTCGGTGGAGCGCGAGAACACGCTGGCCGGCATGGTCTGCTTCAGGGCTTCGGCGGTCCAGGCGCTGGCGCCGATCTGCACGGCCTTGAAACCATGGTTGATCATCGCCCGGTCGGCGCTGGCACCGGACAGGTTGCTCGGCAGGCCGTGGTTGTAACGCACGTCCACCAGCAGCGCCAGCTGGCGGTCGAGCAGGTCGGCAACGTTGGCCACCAGGGTTTTCAGGCTGTCCATGGCAAAGGCGATATGCCCACCGTAGAAATGCCCGCCATGCAGCACGCGCTCGGCATCGCCGTCGATGATCGGGTTGTCGTTGGCGCTGTTGAGCTCGGTTTCGATAAAACCACGCAGCCAGCCGAGGCTATCGGCCAGTACCCCCAGCACATGCGGCGCGCAGCGCAGCGAGTAGCGGTCCTGCAGGCGGTGCAGCGGTGGCAGCGGCGCATCGATGGCCAGGTCCTGGCGCAGCCAGGCCGCGACCTGGGTTTGGCCAGGGTGCGGCTTGGCGGCGAACAGGCGTTCGTCGAAGTGCTCGGGGTTGCCCTGCAGGCCAATCACGTTCAGCGCGGTGATGCGCGTGGCCAGTTGCAGCAGGTAGTCGGCGCGGGCGTAGGCCAGGCAAGCCAGGCCGGTCATCACCGCGGTGCCGTTCATCAGCGCCAGGGCTTCCTTGGGGCGCAGCACCAGCGGCTGCCAGCCCAGTTCGCGGTGCACCTCGGCGCTGCTGCGGCGCACGCCCTGGTACATCACCTCACGCTCGCCGGACAGGGTTGCAGCGACGTAGGACAGCGGCGTCAGGTCGCCACTGGCGCCCACCGAGCCTTCCTCGGGGATCAACGGCAGGATGTCGTGGGCGAGGAAATCGCGCAGGCGCTCCAGCAGCTCCAGGCGCACGCCGGATACACCATGGCTCAGCGAGCGCAGGCGCGCAGCCAGCACGGCGCGGGTAGCGGGGGCGTCGAGCAGCTTGCCCAGGCCGCAGCCGTGGAAGGTGTAGAGGTGCTGCGGCAGCGCTTCTACATGCTCCAGCGGCACGGCCACCACGCAGGAGTCGCCGTAGCCGGTGGTCACGCCGTAGATCACCCCTTCCTTGTCGAGCAGGGTGTCGAGAAAGCGTGCGCCGCGGGCGATGCGCTCGCGGTAGGCCGCATCGCCCTGCAGCTGCACCGGGGCGCGGCGTTCGGCCAGGGCCAGGACATCTTCGATTGCCAGCGGCGATTCGCCGAAGGTGACAGGCTCATGCGGATGCATCGTCATCGGTCTTCCAGAAAGGGTAGAAATTGAACCACTGCAACGGTGCCTGGGTGCAGTAATGGCCCAGGCGTTCGGCGTAGCGCGTGGCCCACTCGGCGATTACCTGATCGCGCTGGCCGCGCCGCCATTGCAGGCGTTCGGCAAAGGGTTCGAGGGTGACGCGGTAGCGGCCCTGGTGCTTGAGGCAGAACAGCAGGTTGAGCGGGCATTCGAGCATGCCGGCCAGTAGCCACGGGCCTTGCGGGAAGGCTGCGCGGTGGCCGAGGAAATCCACCTCGACGGTGCGTGCGCCGTGCAGCGGCACGCGGTCACCGGCAATCGCCAGCCATTCGCCGCGCTCCAGGCGCTCGGACAGCTGCAGCATCACCGCCGGGTCCAGCTCGCTGACCTGAATCAGCCGCAGGTTGGTGGCCCCGGCCTCGCCCAGCAGGCGGTTGAAGCGCTCGGCGTGGCGGGTGTGCACCAGCACGTTCATGGTCACCTGCTCGCCGATTTCGGCCAGGGCGCGGCAAACCTCCAGGTTGCCCAGGTGCGCACCGACCAGCATCTGGCCACGGGCGCCGCGCAACTGCTGGCGCAGGTTGGCGGGGTCGTGGATTTCGATGTCTTCGATGCGCAGCTTGCCGTTCCACACGTCGAGCTTGTCCAGCAGTGCCTCGGCAAACGCCATGAACTGGCGAAACACCTGCCACTGGCTGGCGGCGGGGGTTTGCCCGGCGTTCCACAGGCGCAGGCGCTGCTGGTACTGCCAGGCACTGCGCCGGGCGCGGCGGCCGAACAGGAAGAAGTAGGCGACGATGATGTGGATCAGCGGGCTGAGCACCCGGCGGCCGAGCAGGCGCACCAGGCCCGCGGTCAGCTTCATCAGCCAGAAGCTGCCCCGTTCCTGGTGCTCGGCCCAGTGCTGCGGCTGGCCCTTCATGCCCGCCACCGGCGCCAGAGAATCAGCGGTGCGCGCAGCAGCATGCCGAAGAACAGCTTGGCGTGCATCTTCGAGATCAGCGCGTTGTCGTGGAACAGGCGAAAGTGCGACAGGCCATCTTGCGGGTAGTGCACGCGGGTGGGCAGCCAGCGCATCGGCTGGTTGCGCCAGGCCAGGCGCACGAGGATTTCCGGGTCGAAGTCCATGCGCTTGCCCAGCTGCACGCTGTCGATCATCGCCAGGGTGGCAGGCAGCGGATACACCCGGAAACCGCACATGGAATCGGGAATCTGCAGCGACAGGCTGTTGATCCATACCCACACGTGGGTGAGGTAGCGGGCGTAGAGGCGGCCCTTGGGCACGCTGGCGTCGTACTGTGGATAACCGCACACCAGCGCCTGTGGATAAGCCTGCGACTGGGCCAGGAAATGGCTGACGTCGGCCAGGTCGTGCTGGCCGTCGGCATCCACCTGCAAGGCGTGGCTGAAGCCCAGCCGGGCGGCCTCGCGCAGGCCGGCCATGACCGCGCCGCCCTTGCCCTGGTTGGCTGCCAGGGTCACCAGGTAGACGTTGGGCTGTTCGGCCAGTTGCCCCAGCACGCGGGCGCAGGGCGCATGGCTGGCGTCGTCGACCAGCACGCAGGGCAGGCCAGCGCGCAGCAGGTCGGCCACCACCGCCGGCAGCGCCTGCTCGTGGTTGTACACCGGGATCACCGCACAGGGCTTATGCACAGGCGGCCTCCAGCAGGATACGGCCGCTGGAGCAGGGCAGCCCGGCGCAGGTGAAGGCGAAATACAGTTTGCCGCGCTCGGTGTCCAGGCGCAGGGTCAGCGCCAGTTCATCGCCCGGGCGCACCAATTGCTGAAACTTCAGCACTTCCATGCCGGCGAAGCGGCGTTCACCATCGAGCAGCTCAGCGGCCAGGGCGATGGCCCAGTCGATTTGCACCACGCCCGGCAGCACCGGGGTTTGCGGGAAGTGCCCGGGGAAGCAAGCCAGGTCCAGCGGCACCGCCAGGCGCAGGTGCAGTTCGCCACCTTCGCGGCGTTGCTCCAGCACCTCCGGGGCCAGGTTGCGCTGGGCCAGCAGCAGGGCTTGCAAGGTGGCCTGGGGCAGCTTGCCCTGGCTGTTCAGCGGCAGCTGGCGCAGCAGCCGCCAGCGCCGTGGCAGGGCCAGTGCTTCGCAGTGCCCGGCCAGGTGGGCGCGCAGGGTTGCCACCAGTGCCCGGCGGCCCTGGTTACGCAGTGCGTGCAGGCCTGCCGCAGTCGGCACCAGCAGGGCGCCAAGGTAGGCACGGCCTTCCTCGATCATGCCCAGGCGCGCCTCGGCGACCCATGGGTGACTGCACAGGGCTTGCTCCAGCATGGGCAGGGAGATGCGTTTTTCTTCCAGCTTGACGATGCGGTCCAGGCGCCCGAGCAGGCGAAAGTGCCCGGCTTCGTTGAACTCGACGGCATCGGCGCTTTGCTCGACCTGCCCATCCGGCAGGTAAGGCGAGGCGATGCGCAGGGCGCCTTGTTCATCCTGGCTCAGTTGCACCCCGGCGAACGGCTGCCACAGGGCGTCGCCTTGGCGCCAGGCGATGCCACCGGTTTCCGAACTGCCGAGAATTTCCGTGGGCCACTGGCCCAGGCGCTGTTGCAGGCGTTCGGCGGCCTCGGCCGGCAACTCGCCGCCTGAGGAAAACACCTTGCGCACCGGGCCCAATGCCGGCCAGTCGAGGTTGTCGCCCATGCGCTTGAGCAGCGCCGGGCTGGCAACCCAGGCAAATGCCGGGTGTTCGCGGCTGGCGCGCTGCAGGTCTTCGGGGAACGGCAGCTGCCGACGCTCGAAGCCGCGCCCGGCGCACAGCGGCCAGAGCACACGGAACAGCAGGCCGTAGATGTGCTGGGTGGCGACGCTGCCGATGATCCAGGCATTGCCCAGGGTGTTGCCCCACAACTGCTCCAGGGCAGTCACCTCGTTGGCCAGCTGGCAGAGCTGCTTGTCGATGCGCTTGGGTTCGCCGCTGGAGCCTGAGGTGCACAGGCTGATGCGGCAGTGCGCCAGGTCGAGGTCGGCGGCTGGCAGGGCGGTGCCGAGCAGGCTTGCCAGCGTGGCGTCGCCTGGCTGGTCGCTGAGCCACAGGTCGACCTGCGCCTGCCAGCGCGCGCGGGTGGCAGGCTGCAGGTCGGCGGGCAGCAGCACTTCAACACCGGCACGCCAGGCGCCCAGCAGGGCGGCGGCCAGTTGTGCGGCATCGTCCAGGTGCACGGCCAGGCGCGTGATACCGCGCTGGCGCAGGCCGCCGGCCAGTTGCAGGGCCTGCTGGCAGAGTTCGGCGTGGCCCAGGGCCGGCGCCTGGGTCACCTGGCGCGGCGCATCCAGCGGGCGCAGCAGGTGTTCGAGGTTGATCCAGTTCATGAGCGTCCTCGCACACGTTGTCTTATCAGCCATTCGATGGCGAACAGCAGGCCCATCACGGCATAGGCGATCACGCCGTTGTACAGGGTCCAGCAGCTCAGCGGCGCCCACAGCGTCAGGGCCGCGGCGATCAGGCCGTTGAGCAGGAAGAACAGGCTCCACACCTGGGTGACCCGGCGTGTGTAGCGCACTGCCCGTGGTGGCAGGTCAGGGTCGCGCAGGCGCGCCAGGCGTTCGGCCATCGGCATGCCATGCAGCAGGCTGGCGCCGAACAGGGCCAGCATGAAGGCGCTTATCAGCACCGGGTACCAGCGCAGCAGTTGCGGGCTGTCGGACAGCCCCAGCAGGGCGCAGAAGGCCAGGGCGGCCACGGCCATCCACAGGCTGCCCGGGCGGCGCGGCGCGCTCAGGGCGCGGGCCAGCCACAGGGCGCCCAGCAGCAGGCCGAATTGCCAGGGGGCGAAATGGGCCATGCCGAAATGCACCGCGAACGGATACAACAGGCCGGCCAGCAGCAGGCCGAGGCCGATCAGGCGTTTCATGCCGCCGGGGATACCAGGCGGAACACCGCCTCGACCACGTCATTGACGGTACGCACCGACTTGAAGTCGTCGGCGGCGATTTTCTTGCCGGTCTGGCGCTTGATGTGGTCGATCAGGTCGACGGCGTCGATGCTGTCGATTTCCAGGTCCTGGTACAGGTTCGATTCCAGGGTGATGCTGGCCGGCTCCAGTTCGAACAGTTCGACCAGGGCGTCGCGCAGGATGTTGAAGATGTCTTCACGGGTTTGCATGGTGCGGTCTCAGGCGGCCTGACGGGCAGTGACGAACGCCGCCAGGGTGGCGACATTGCTGAAATGGTTGCGGGTGTCCTTGGCGTCGGCATCGATCTTGATGCCGTAGCGTTTCTGGATGGCCAGGCCGAGTTCCAGGGCGTCCACCGAGTCCAGGCCAAGGCCTTCGCCGAACAGGGTCTGTTCATCGTCGATGTCCTGGACGCTGATGTCCTCCAGGCCCAGGGCGTCGATGATCAGCTGTTTGAGGTCACGGTTCAGGTCTTGCTGTGGCGCGCTCATCGGCGGCGAGCTCCTTGGTAAAGTAATTGTGCAGGTAGTCGTTGAGCAGGCGCGATGCCTTCGGCGCCGGGCCCAGGGCGGCAAAGGCCTGGGGGTCGATGTCGGCGCCGACCTTGAGGGTGAAGTGCACGCGGCGGCTGGGAATGCGGTACCAGGGTTCGTTCTTGGTCAGGGTGGTGGGGCTGACCTGGATGGTCACCGGGGTGATGATCTTCGCACCGCGCAGGGCAATCGCGGCGGCGCCACGATGAAAGGCCGGCGCCTGGCCTGGCGCGGTGCGCGTGCCTTCGGGGAAAATCACCAGCGGCTGGCCCTGGCGCAGCGAATCGACGGCGGTGTCGAGCATGTCCAGGCTGCCGTCGTTGCCGATGTACTGGGCTTCGCTGACTGGGCCGCGGGTGAACGGGTTGTCGAACAGGCTCTGCTTGACCACGCAATTGGCCTGGCGCACCAGGCCGATGAGAAACACCACGTCGATCAACGACGGGTGGTTGGCGATGATCATCTGCCCGGGCCGGCCCAGTTGCTCGGCGCCGTCGATCTGGTAGGTGAGCACGCCGGCGGCGCGCATGAAGCGCACGAAACGCCAGAACAGCCAGCTGATGGTGCGCCGTGCGCGCTGGCGATGGCGCTCGGCGCCACCGGGCAGGCAGGCCAGCAGCGGGAATACCAGCAACCGCAGGCACAGCCCGCCCAGGCCGAACAGAAAGAAGCTCGCGGCGGTGGCCAGCAAACGCCAGTAGTAGGCATCGCGTGGCCTGCTCACGGCTGCCGTTGCCAGTTCCATGTCCGACGCTTCCCTGTGTGAGTGAAGGAAGTGCAGCCGGTCAGCATGGCTTTGAGCCAGCTGAGGCCGTGGGGCAATTCCAGTGTGGGGTTGGCAGGCGCCGCTCCGGGCGCCAGTTGCCATTGCTTGCCCGGGGTCAGCAGCAGGCCGAGGGCATAGGCAAAGGGCACGTCATCGATCCACGGGCTGTAGGCCTCGGGGGGCAGCTCCTCGGTGATGATCAGCAGTACGGCGGGTGCGCCTTCGGCCAGCAGCGCTGCCGCTTCCAGCACGCCATGCTCGAAACCGTCGCCGGTCGCGGCCAGGGCGGTCATTTCGCAGGTGGCGCCGCGCAGGATCGACCACAGGCCGATTACCGCGTTGTGCACCGACAGGCTGAACTGGGTGGGCGACAGTGGCTGGCGTGCGGCCAGTTCGCTCAGGATCGAGAAGGTGCGGGGCGTTTCACCGTGGCGCGAGACGAACACCAGTGGCAGTTGCGCGTGGCCTTCGCTCAATGGCCAGCCCACGGCAAAGGCCATGCGCGCCAGGTGGCTGAGGCGACGGCGTTGCATGGCGGGCAGAAAGCTTACGTCAGGCGCGGTGGCGTCGCTGCTCGCAAGGTACTGGCCATTTGCCCAAGACTGCCAGTCGGCAGGCGCCGAGCGGCCAGGGGCCCAGGCGCGCCATTGGCTGATATCGAAGGTAATCACGGTGCTTTCTTACTTCCCGCCCTGAGGGACTTCCATGCCGAGGGAATGACTCGGCGTAACGCTGACAGGGTTGGCGCATTCATCGAGTGGCGCGCATTATCCCGGTGCCGCGCCCATGTATCAATGCATACTGTTTCAATCAGACATTACCTTCACGGCGACATGGCATTCTCTTAAGACGATGTACGCATTTTCCGACAACCGGTCAGGGCAAGGTTGTCGGTCAGGCCGGCGCGATCTTGAGTGAAGAATGCTGGCCAATGCTGCCGCCGCGCCACATACTCGGGCATTCGTTGATACACGGAGGTCAATCATGCGGCGCGTGGTGTTCAATCAGAAAGGTGGCGTGGGCAAGTCGAGCATCGCTTGCAACCTGGCGGCAGTCAGCGCCAACGAAGGCTACCGGACCCTGCTGATCGACCTGGATGCCCAGGCCAACTCGACTCAGTACCTGACGGGCCTGACCGGCGACGACATCCCCATGGGCATCGCCGATTTCTTCAAGCAGAGCCTGTCCACCGGCCCGTTCAGCAAGAAGAACAAGGTGGATATCTACGAAACCCCGTTCGACAACCTGCACGTGGTTACCGCCACCTCGGAGCTGGCTGACCTGCAGCCCAAGCTTGAGGCCAAGCACAAGATCAACAAGCTGCGAAAGCTGCTGGACGAGTTGGACGAGGACTACGACCGGATCTACATCGACACGCCGCCGGCCCTGAACTTCTATGCCGTTTCCGCGCTGATCGCTGCCGACCGCGTGCTGATCCCCTTCGACTGCGACAGCTTCTCGCGCCAGGCGCTGTACGGTTTGCTGGCGGAAATCGAGGAGTTGAAGGACGACCACAATGAAGACCTGCAGGTCGAGGGCATCGTGGTCAACCAGTTCCAGTCCCGCGCCAGCCTGCCGCAGCAGATGCTCGATGAGTTGCTGGCGGAGGGCCTGCCGGTGCTGCCGGTGTACCTGGGGAGCTCGGTGAAGATGCGTGAATCGCACCATGCCAGCTTGCCGCTGATTCACCTGGAGCCGCGGCACAAGCTGACGCAGCAGTTTGTCGAGTTGCATTCGTTGCTTGAGGAGAATGGGTGAGTTTGGCTCGGCAGTTTCAGCGCCTGTGAAATCGAGCGCCGCCCGCGCGGCGCTCGATCTCGCAGGCGCCAAAACCCCCAAGGCGTACGCCCCTAAATCCCCTGACTACGCAACCACTCCAGCAACGACTGCAGGGGAAACGCCCCAGCCTGGCGGCTGACTTCGCGGCCATTCTTGAACAGGATCAAGCTGGGGATCGAGCGGATACCGAGTTGGCCTGCGAGGTTGCGGTTGGCTTCGCTGTCGAGCTTGGCCAGGCGGCAGCGGCCGCTGAGCTGGCGGGCGGCCTGCTCGAAGGTGGGGGCGAAGGACTTGCACGGGCCACACCAATCGGCCCAGACATCGACCAGCAGCGGCAAGTCGCCCTTGACCTGGCTGGGGTAGCTGGCCTCGGTGAGTTCGAACGGGGTACTCAACACCACGCTCTGTTTGCAGCGGCCGCATTTCGGCGCATCGCCCAGGCGGGCAGCAGGCAAACGGTTAAGGCCGTTGCAGTGGGGGCAGGGGATTACCAGTAGGTCGGACATTTCATCTCCAGTATGGCTATCACGGATCCCTGTAGGAGCGGGCTTGCCCCGCGAAGCAGGCGGCGCGGTGGATGGCACCAGCTTCGCCGGTGTTCGCGGGGCGAGCCCGCTCCTACAGTTTCAGGTGTCAATCAGGACGAGCAACTGATTTCCAGGTGTTTGCCCCACTCCGGCGGCCGCTCGGCATAACCTTGCATCCCCGGCTGCTCCTCGAACGGCTTGCTAAGCACCTGGTGCAGCCGCCGCACTTCACTGTAATCCCCCGCCTCGGCCGCTTCGATGGCCTTCTGCGCCAGGTAATTGCGCAGCACATACAGCGGGTTCACCGCATGCATCCGCTGGCGGCGGCCTTCGCCATTGCCGGCTTCACGCTCGCAGCGGGCCTGGTAATCCGCCCCCCAGGCATCGAAGCCGGCCAGGTCGACGAAGTCGTTGCGCACGCTCTGCAGGGCCTCGGCAACCGGCTTGTCGCCAAGCTTGCGGAAGAACAGGTTGTAGTCCACGCCACCGCTCTGCATGCGCTGCAGCAGCTGTTCGACCAGCGCCATGTCCTCGTCTTGTGCCGTGGTCAGGCCCAGGCGCCGGCGCATCAGGTCGAGGTAGTGCGCCTGGTACAGCGGCAGGAACAGGCCCAGCGCTTCCTTCAGCGGCTCCACCTCGATGACTGTGGTCAGGGCCTGGGCCAGGGCGCTGAGGTTCCAATGGGCGATCGGCACCTGGTTGGCGTAGCTGTAGCGGCCACGGTCATCGGAATGGTTGCAGATGAAGTTGGCGTCGAAGTCGTCGAGGAAGGCGAACGGGCCGAAGTCGAAGGTGATGCCGAGGATCGACATGTTGTCGGTGTTCATCACGCCGTGGCAGAAGCCGTAGGCCTGCCAGCGGGCGATCAGCTCGGCGTTGCGCTCGACGATGGTGCGGAACATCGCCAGGTACGGCTGTTCGGCGTCGCGGCACTCGGGGTAGTGCTCGCCCAGCACATGGTCGATCAACACCCGCTGCTGCTCGGGCTGCTTGGTGTAGTAGAAGTATTCGAAGTGGCCAAAGCGCACGTGGCTCTGCGCCAGGCGGGTGAGCATGGCGGCGCTTTCACGGGTTTCACGCCACACCGGGGTGCTTGAACCGACCACGCACAGGGCCCGGCTGCTGGGAATGCCCAGGGCATGCAGGGCCTCTGAGGCCAGGAACTCGCGGATCGACGAGCGCAGCACGGCGCGGCCATCGCCCATGCGCGAATAGGGTGTTTGGCCGGCGCCCTTGAGATGCAGGTCCCAGTGTTCGCCCCGGTCGTTGAGCACTTCGGCCAGCAGCAGGCCGCGGCCATCGCCCAGGCGTGGGTTGTAGGAGCCGAACTGATGGCCGGAGTACACCATCGCCCGCGGGTCGGCCTCTTCCCACAGCTTGTGGCCGCTGAACAGCTCGGCGAACAGTGGCTGTTCGGCCTGGGCGGGGTCGAGGTCGAGCAGGACCATGGCCGACTCGCTCGCCACCACCAGGCGCGGGTCGGCGATTGGCTCGGGCAGGACCTGGGTGGAGAACGCATCGCCCAGGCGGGCGAAGCGGTTGTCGAAGCTGAGTTGGTCGAGGGCTTTCACGGGGCCGGCTCCTGGGTATCGGTGGCAAGGGGCAAAGCCCTCGCAGCATTCTGGGCGTTCATGCCCTATGGAGTCCACCTACACGGGCGGGGTGCCATCCGATTTCGGCTGTTCCATCGGGATCAACTGCTGCTTGCCAGCCTTGGTGTCCATCAGGAACACCTCCACCTGGCGCACCGAAATCTTGATGTTGTGCGCCTTGAACTCGCGGTTGATGTAGCGGTTGAGCTCATCCAGGGTCGGGTTGCGGTCGCCCAGGTCGCGCACGTGCATGCGCAGTTCATGGTCCAGCGAGCTTTCGCCAAAGTTCAGGAAGTACACGATCGGCTCCGGGTCCTTGAGCACCCGTGGGTTCTCGTGGGCGCCCTTGAGCAGCAGCTCGCGCACCAGGTCCAGGTCTGAGCCGTAGTCGATGCCCAGCTTCAGCGTCACCCGGGTAACCGTGTCGGTCAGCGACCAGTTGATCAGTTGGCCGGTGATGAAGGTCTTGTTGGGGACGATGATGTCCTTGCGGTCGAAGTCGGTGATGGTGGTGGCGCGGATGCGGATCTTGCTCACCGTGCCCGACAGGTTGCCGATGGTGATGGTGTCGCCGATGCGCACCGGGCGCTCGAACAGGATCATGATGCCGGAGATGAAGTTGGCGAAGATCTCCTGCATGCCGAAGCCCAGGCCCACCGACAGCGCGGCCACCAGCCACTGCAGTTTGTCCCAGCTCACCCCGAGGGTAGACAAGGTGCTGACGATGCCAACCCCGACGATGGTGTACGACAGCAGGGTAGTGGTGGCGTAGGCGCTGCCCTGGGCCAGGTTCAGGCGCGACAGCACCAGCACCTCCAGCAGGCCCGGCAAGTTGCCGGCCAAGGCGAAGGTGATGCCGACGATCACCAGCGCGCCAAGCAGGTCGCCAAGGCTGATCGGCACCATGCTGGCGGCAGCCCCGGTGCCGCTGGTGTATTCGTACAGGGTGAAGTTGTTGAGGTAGGCGAATACCGAGATCAGGTCCGACCAGACCCAGTACAGGCCAGCGATGAACCCGCCGAGCAGGGCCAGGCGGATCAGGCGCAGCGACTGCTGGTTGACCTGCTCGATGTCCAGGGTCGGCTCTTCGGTGACCACTTCGCCATCGAGCCCTTCCTTGGCCGCCGCACGCTTGCTCAGCGCCCGCTGGTAGGCCAGGCGCCGCGCCGCCACCGACAGGCCGCGAACGAACGCCGCCTCGATCACCAGCCAGAACATCAGCAGGTACAGGGTGTAGATCAGCCGGTCGGTGAGTTTCAGCGCGGTGTAGTAGTAGCCGAAGCACACCGCCACGAACAGGGCGATGGGCAGGGCGGTGAAGGCTACCCCCACTGCCTTGCGGAACAGTGAGGTGTCACGGTGCGCCGGGCTGCTGAGCAGCAGGCGGCTGAGCAGCCAGGCCATCAGCGCGTAGCAGGCCAGTACCACGCCAATGCCGAGCACGTCGTCGGCCAGCGCCGAAGGCTGGTGCTCGGCCACCGCCACCACGCCCACCAGGAACAGCACCACGGTGCCCAGGCGGCGCACCCAGCCGCGCAGGAACTCGACCTGCGGCTTGTGCCAGCGGAAGTGAATTTCCGCCACGCCGCCCGGGGCGAGGATGCGGTAGGCGGTGTAGAACACTAGCCAGGCCTGGGCCAGTTGCCACAGGGCCGCGCCAAGGTTGGCGTTCTGCCCGCGGGCGTCGATCTGCAGGGCGTAGCTGCACAGGGCCAGGCCCAAACTCACCGGCATCGCCAGGAGGATGTTGATCAGAATCGCCTGGGGCGTGTGCCACTGGCTGTCGCGGCGGAAGTGGCCGATGTCCTGGTGCACTTTGCCCAGGCGTTGGTACAGGTACTTGCGCCGCCACAGCAGGCCGCCGATCACCAGCAGCAGCGGCAGGAACAGCAGCGGGCGCTGGATCAGGCCATCGGCCAGTTCCGAAATGCCCGAGCCCCAGGGCAGGCTGGCGACCTGGTCGGCGAAGCGCTCCGGCACGTAGCGCAGCCAGTCCCAGTCCAGTGGCTTGTTGCTGGGAATCCAGAACATCTGCTCGTCGAGGGTGGTGCGCAGGCCTTGGGCGGTGCCGAGCAATTGCTTCTGGTTGAGCTGCAGGGTGATCGATTCGTTGAGCAGCGCCGACAGCTCGCGGTTGAGCCGTTCCAATAGGTCGCTGCGGGTGATCGCCACTTCCAGCAGTGCCTTGCGCAGGGGCGGGGTGACGTCTTCCTGCGGCTGGCTGGCCAGCAGCTTGTCGACATAGGTCACCGGGTTGCTCATCTGCTCGCGCTGTTGGTTGACCTCGAACTGGTACAGGCGAATGTCGGCGATCTGGTCGGCCAGGTCGCGGTCCACGCGCAAGTGCGGCAGGGCCTGCTTCTGCTTGTAGAGGATCTTGGACAACAGCAGGCTGCCCTTGAGCACGCTGATCTGCTCGTCCAGCGCCTGGTCGGCCTGGGTCAGGCTGTCGAGCTGCTGCTTGGTGCGCAGGTTCTGCTGGGTCAGTTCGTTGAGGCGGTCGGTGCTCTTGAGCAGGTAGTCCGACAGCTTGAGGTTGGCCGCGCTCTCGCTGGCCAGCAAGGTGCTGCCGCCGGCTTTCTGCGCCTCGATCGACTGCTGGGTAACGGTTTGCTGGGACTGGGCCAGGCGCTTTTCGTTGATCAGCGTCTGCAGGTCCTGGATTTCCTGCTCCAGGCGCGCGGCGCGTTCGATCAGCAAGTCGTGGCGGGCATTGCCCAGGTCCTGCAGCAGGCCGTTGCCGGCCAGTTCCTGGCGGCGCAGCAGGGTCAGGGCATTGAGCGAGGCCAGTTCGGCATTGAGCTGGTTGCGCTGGTCGGCGTTGACGGGCTTGCCGCCGTCCTTGCCGCTCTTGAGGATGTTGTTGATCTGCTGGGTGCGGGTCTGGTTGCCGCTGATCTCGGCCTGGGCGCGCTCGGGGCGGGTCTGGGAATTGATGATCAGGCTGTTGGCTTCGGACAACGCCTTCTGCAGCTCACCCTGCAAGGTGTTGCGCTCGCTGAGCAGTTGCTCCAGTTGCGGCACCGTGAGGTTGGCATAGCGCTGGGCCACCGGTTGCGGCTTGCTGTCCTTGAGCTTGGCCAGCTCCTTCTGGCTGTCGGTGGTTTCCTTGGGGGCGCTGGCCAGTTGCTGCTTGAGCGCGGCCAGCTTGCTGTCGCTGTCATCCTTGCTGGCCAGCAGCGCCAAGGTCTGTTCAAGCACCTGCTGCAGGGCCTTCTGGTCGGCTTCGGGCAGCTTGCGCTCGGCGATCTTGTCGAGGCTGTTCTGGATGCTGGCGGTGGTCGGGGCTTCTGCCGCGGTGGCGGCAAAAGAGAGGGACAGGCACAGCCCGAGCAGGGCTGCGCGAAGGTGCACGCGCAGGGACATAGGCAGACTACTTAGGATCGGGCGAAAACGCAGTTTAGAGGAACAATCCTGGTCCGGGTCGCGTTCCTTCGGGGAATCTGACGCCCACTTTCTGGATCTTGTTCCCGTCCATGGTCGCCACGGTCCAGATCGTGCCATGCCATTCGACCTGGTCACCTACTACTGGAGCGCCTCCGACCTTTTGTCGGATGAACTGCGCCAGCGGCATTTTTGCGTCCAGGCCATCGAGTTTCAGGCCATAAAGTGCTGCCACTGCGCCCAGCTCGGCATCGCCTTCGAGCACGAAGTCGCCGAAGAAGCGCAGGTCCAGGCCACGTTGCGGCGCCTGGCTGAACAGTTTGCCCAGGGCCGGCAGGTTGTGTTCATGGCCGATCACGCAGAGCATGTCGCCCACTTCCAGCACGGTACTGCCGGAGGGGTGCAGCAGTTGCTCACCGCGAAACAGCGCGGCGATGCGCGTGCCTTCGGGCATCTTCAGTTCGCGCAGGGCGGCGCCGATGCACCACTTTTCCGCGCCCAGGCGGTAGACGAACAGCTCCCACTCGCTGGTGATGTGCACCTCAAGCGCAGAACGGGAAATCGGCGCCGGGTCCGGCGGCACGGTCACTTTCAGCAGCTTGGCCATCCAAGGCAGGCTGGTGCCCTGCACCAGCAGCGACACCAGCACGATGAAGAACGCCAGGTTGAAGAACAGCTGGGCGTCGGGCAGCCCGGCCATCAGCGGGAACACCGCGAGGATGATCGGCACCGCTCCGCGCAGGCCAACCCAGGAAATGAAGCCCTTCTCGCGGCCATGGAAGGCCTTGAACGGCAGCAAGGCGGCCACCACCGACAGCGGCCGTGCCACCAGGATCATCCACAGGGCCAGGCCCAGCGCCGGCAGGGCGATGGGCAGCAGGTCGTGGGGCGTGACCAGCAGCCCCAGCACCAGGAACATGCCGATCTGGGCCAGCCAGGCCATGCCGTCGAGCATGTGCAGGATGCCGTGGCGGCTGCGGATCGGCTTGTTGCCCAGCACCAGGCCGCACAGGTACACGGCGAGGAAGCCGCTGCCGTGCAGGGCGTTGGTCAGCGAGAACACCACCAGGCCGCCGGCCACCACCAGGATCGGGTACAGGCCGCCGGCCAGGTTGATGCGGTTGACCAGTTGCAGCATCAGCCAGCCGCCACCCAGGCCCAGCAGGCTGCCGATGCCAAACTCGCGGACCAGGTGGGTGAGCAGGCTCCAGTGCAGGCCGGTCTGGCCGCTGGCGATCATGTCGATCAGGGTGACGGTGAGGAACACGGCCATCGGGTCGTTGCTGCCCGACTCGATTTCCAGGGTGGCGGTTACCCGCTCGTTCAGGCCCTTGCCGCCCAGCAGCGAGAACACCGCCGCAGCGTCGGTGGAGCCGACGATGGCGCCGATCAGCAGGCCCTGGATCAGGCTCAGGTTGAACAGCCAGGCGGCCACCAGGCCGGTCAGCGCGGTGGTGATCATCACCCCCACCGTGGCCAGCGACAGGGCTGGCCACAGGGCCACGCGGAAACTTGCCACCCGTGTGCGCAGGCCGCCGTCGAGCAGGATGACTGCCAGTGCCAGGTTGCCCACCAGGTAGGCGGTGGGGTAGTTGTTGAAGATGATGCCGCCACCATCGACACCGGCAACCATTCCCACGGCGAGGATGATGACCAGGATCGGGATGCCCAGGCGCGAGGACAGCGAGCTGACCAGAATACTTGCACCCACCAGCAATGCGCCGATCAGGAACAGGCTGTTGATGGTGCTGGCATCCAAGGGCAGGTACTCCGGGTGGCGCGGGAAAGGGACTTGGCCAATTGGCTTTCGCTTTTGACATGGCAAGTCGCGTGCCAATCGATTCTAACCTGATGAATTGGCAGCATGTAAAGCGTTTCTGCAGATGAAAAAAAGGCACCGCGGTGGGTGCCTTTTCTTGTGCTGCGCGGGAGGGCCTGTTCGCGAGCTTTGCTCGCTCCTACGGGATTGACGCAGGCCCGGTAGGCGCGAGCGAAGCTCGCGAAAAGGCCAGGTCGGGCTTACGCCTGCTTCACCTCACGCATCGCCTTGCCCTTCACCGGTGCACCGTTGGCCACGTAGTACTTGGCCGTGCTGCGTGCCAATGGCTTGCGGCCACGGATCTTGTCCGAGATTTTCTCGGCGATCATGATCGTGGTGGCGTTGAGGTTGCCGGTGATGATGATCGGCATGATCGACGCATCCACCACACGCAGGCCCTTCATGCCGTGTACGCGGCCTTCGCCATCGACCACCGCCATGTCGTCGGTGCCCATCTTGCACGAGCAGGACGGGTGGAACGCGGTTTCGGCGTGCTCGCGGATGAACTTGTCCAGTTCCTCGTCGGTTTGCACGTGCTCGCCCGGGCTGATCTCGCGGCCACGGTACGGGTCCAGCGCCGGCTGGGCCATGATTTCGCGGGTCAGGCGGATGCCGTCACGGAATTCCTGCCAGTCCTGCTCGGTGGCCATGTAGTTGAACAGGATGCTCGGGTGCTGGCGCGGGTTCTTCGACTTGGCCTGGATACGCCCACGGCTTGGCGAACGCATCGAGCCCATGTGCGCCTGGAAGCCGTGTTCCTTCACGCCGTTGGAGCCGTTGTAATTGATGGCCACTGGCAGGAAGTGGTACTGGATGTTCGGCCACTCGAACTCAGGGCGGGTGCGAATGAAACCACCGGCCTCGAACTGGTTGCTGGCGCCGATGCCGGTGCCGTTGAACATCCACTCGGCGCCAATGGCCGGCTGGTTCCACCACAGCAGCGACGGGTACAGCGACACCGGCTGGGTGCAGGCGTACTGCAGGTACAGCTCAAGGTGGTCCTGCAGGTTCTCGCCAACGCCTGGCAGGTCGTGCACTACCGGGATGTCGAGGCTTTCCAGCAGGGCACGTGGGCCAACGCCGGAGCGCTGCAGCAGCTGTGGCGAGGCGATGGCGCCGGAGCTGACGATCACTTCCTTGCGGGCACGGGCTTCGACGCGCTCTTCGCTGTCGCCAACCAGGTAGGTCACGCCAACGGCGCGCTTGCCGTCGAACAGCACGCGGTCGCTCAGGGCATGGGTGACGATGGTCAGGTTCGGGCGCTTCTTGGCTTGGTCCAGGTAACCGCGGGCGGTGCTGGAGCGGCGGCCGTTCTTGGTCACCGAACGGTCCATCGGGCCGAAGCCTTCCTGCTGGTAGCCGTTGAGGTCTTCGGTGCGTGGGTAGCCGGCCTGCACGCCGGCTTCGACCATGGCGTGGAACAGCGGGTTGTTGCCCGCCTTGGGCGTGGCCACGCTGACCGGGCCGTCGCCGCCGTGGTAGTCGTTCGGGCCGATGTCGCGGGTTTCGGCTTTACGGAAGTACGGCAGGCAGTCCAGGTAGGTCCAGTCTTCCAGGCCTGGCAGCTCTGCCCAGCCGTCGAAGTCCATGGCGTTGCCGCGGATGTAGCACATGCCGTTGATCAGCGACGAGCCACCCAGGCCCTTGCCGCGGCCACATTCCATGCGGCGGCCGTCCATGTGCGGCTCTGGGTCGGTTTCGTAGGCCCAGTTGTAGCGCCGGCCCTGCAGCGGGAAGGCCAGGGCGGCTGGCATCTGGGTGCGGAAGTCGAAGCGGTAGTCGGGGCCACCGGCTTCGAGCAGCAGTACGCTGACGCCGGCGTCTTCGGTCAGGCGGGTGGCCAGGGTGTTACCGGCAGAGCCGGCACCGACGATGATGTAATCGTATTCTTGGGACACGGAAGTACCCTCGTGTTGGCGGTGAACAGGGAGCGGGAACGCCCGTGCGCAGCGGCACGGGCGTGGCGTGACAAGGCCTTAGAAGACCGAGTTGTAGCCGCCCAGCTCGACCTGGACCGACTTGATGCGAGTGTATTGAGCCAGCGAGCTGACGCCGTTCTCACGGCCCACGCCCGACTGCTTGTAGCCACCGACCGGCATTTCCGCCGGCGATTCGCCCCAGGCGTTGATCCAGCAGATACCGGCTTCCAGCTGGTGGATGATGCGGTGGGCGCGGGAAATGTCGTTGGTGCAGACACCGGCGGCCAGGCCGTAGTCGGTGTCGTTGGCGCGGCGGATCACTTCTTCTTCGGTTTCATAGGTGAGGATGCTCATCACCGGGCCGAAGATTTCTTCCTTGACGATGGTCATGTCGTCACGGCAGTCGGTGAACACGGTCGGGGCCACGAACGCACCGTTGGCGAAGGCGCCGTCGGTCAGGCGCTCGCCGCCGCACAGCACGCGGGCACCTTCTTCTTTGCCCTTGGCGATGTAGCCGAGCACGCTTTCCATGTGCTGGAAGCTGACCAGCGGGCCGAAGTTGGTGTTCTCGTCTTCCGGGTTGCCAACGCGGATGCGGGCAACGCGCTCGGCGATCTTGGCCTCGAAGGCCGCCTTCATTTCAGCCGGGATGAACACGCGGGTGCCGTTGGTGCACACCTGGCCCGAGCTGTAGAAGTTGGCCATCATGGCGATGTCGGCGGCCTTGTCCAGGTCGGCGTCGGCGCAGATGATCAGCGGCGACTTGCCGCCCAGTTCCATGGTCACTTCCTTGAGCGACGAGCTCGAGGCGCTGGCCATGACCTTCTTGCCGGTGGTGGTGCCGCCGGTGAAGGACACTTTCTCGATGCGCGGGTGCTCGGTCAGCCAGGAGCCGACTTCGCGGCCGCTGCCGGTCAGTACGTTGAACACGCCATTGGGCAGGCCGGCTTCGGTGTAGATCTCGGCCAGTTTCAGGGTGGTCAGGGAGGTGACTTCCGACGGCTTGAAGATCATCGCGTTGCCGGCGGCCAGGGCCGGGGCGGACTTCCACAGGGCGATCTGGATCGGGTAGTTCCAGGCACCGATACCCACGGTCACGCCCAGTGGCTCGCGGCGGGTGTAGACGAAGGACGATTCGCGCAGTGGAATCTGCTCGCCTTCGATGGCCGGCACCAGGCCTGCGTAGTATTCCAGCACGTCGGCGCCGGTGACGATGTCGACGTAGCGGGTTTCCGAGTACGACTTGCCGGTGTCCAGGGTTTCCAGCATGGCCAGCTCATCGTTGCGCTCGCGCAGGATGTCGACGGCGCGGCGCAGGATGCGCGAACGCTGCATGGCAGTCATCGCTGCCCAGACCTTCTGGCCGCGCTCGGCGCTTTGCACGGCCTTCTCGACGTCAGCCTCGGTGGCACGTTGCACGTGGGCGAGGACTTCGCCGGTAGCCGGGTTGATGGCTTCGAAGGTGGCATCGCTGCCAGCGTCGACGTAAGCGCCATCAATGTAGAGTTTTTGCGTTCCGAAACGGGCCATAGTGTCCTCGCAAGTGCAGTGTGTGGTTGGCTTGCGCGTCACGCTCCTGCCGGGTTGGCGTGGGCTGTGCGCGTTGGGTCAGCAGCCTGGTCGGTTGTGCCCAGGGTGTGCTGCTTAGCCAGTTGTAGATCCATGTATTCGTTAGCAATCCGTATCGCCTGGTCGGTGTCGAATGCATCACCCGACAGGGCACCACGCAGCCACAGGCCGTCGATCAGGGCCGCCAGGCCGCGGGCAGCCTTGCGCGCATGGTAGAGCGGCAGGGCGCGGCGGAACTGGCAGCACAGGTTTGAATACAGGCGGTGATCGTTGATCCGCTGCAACCTGTGCAAATCGGGCTGGTGCATGCTGGAAGCCCAGAAGGCCAACCAGGTTTTCATTGCCGGGCCGTTCACCTGGCTGGCATCGAAGTTGCCCTCGATGATCACTTTCAGGTGAGCGCGCGGGCTGTCGTCCGTCAGGGCCTGGCGACGTGCTCGAACGCCTTCGTTGAGCATGTTCATGATGTAACCCATCGTCGCTGCGATCAGGCCGTTCTTGTCCCGAAAGTAGTGACTGATGATGCCGTTTGACACACCGGCCAAACGGGCAATCAGCGCAATGCTGGCGTCCCCCAGTCCGACCTGATCGACCGCCTGCAACGTGGCTTCGATCAACTGCTGGCGGCGGATGGGTTGCATACCGACCTTGGGCATCTTGCTATCTCCTCAGGCCTGCGAGCAGACGACAGGCGGCTGACTCGGCGAAGGCCAGTCTATTTTGTTTTGATTGAACGTTCAATCAATAAAGAATAAGCTCTGCGACAATTTGTGCCATTGACAGTTTTTCAGGCGGTCGAGAAGGCACGGATTGACACCCCAGGAAATCGTGTAACCCCCGGAATACAAGGCGTTGACGGGCATCAGCGATGCGAAATGCAGATTCTGCCGTGCGGCCACTGGCCCTGCGACAGGCCCTTGGAGCGGGCGGGGTGATCTGTGGCGAATGCGCGCACCTCGCATGAGGTAACGGCATTTGCAGCAGGCCACCTGTCTGTTTTTTGCAACGTATCGATTCGGGATCACGGTTTCCAGGGTGCTTTTATAACACCTGATGCAGTGGGGATATTCCACCAATTGCTCGGGAAAGACTGATTAGCCTCCACAAGCCGTACTGCCCGGAGCATTCGTGCAATGAGTTCTGCCTCACTTACCAAGCCCCCCGCCGAGAGGGTACGGGTCAACCGCGTGGTGTTCTTCACCTCCGCGCTGATGATCCTCGTTCTGACTGCCTTGCTGATCGCTGTCCCCGAAACTGCCGGCCAGGTGCTGGGCGTTGCCCAGAAGTGGCTGACGCGCACCTTCGGCTGGTACTACATGCTGGTGATCTGCAGTTACCTGCTGTTCGTCGTGTACCTGGCCTTCTCCGACTACGGCAAGCTCAAGCTTGGCGGCAAGGATGACCAGCCAGATTTCAGCTACGGCGCCTGGGCCGGCATGCTGTTCTCCTCCGGTATCGGTATTTCGCTGCTGTATTTCGGCGCCTCCGAGCCGCTGGACCACTACTTCAACCCACCCGAGGGTACCCCTGCCAGCCTTGAGGCCGCGCGCCAGGGCCTGCAGCTGACCTTCCTGCACTGGGGCCTGCATGGTTGGGCGATCTACGCCCTGGTGGGCCTGGCCGTGGGCTATTTTGCCTACCGCCACAACCAGCCGCTGGCCCTGCGCTCGGCGCTGTACCCGCTGGTGGGTGAGCGCTGGGTCAAGGGTGCTGCGGGCAATGCCGTGGACATCTTCGGCATGTTCGTGACCCTGCTGGGCTTGGTGACCAACCTGGGCATCGGCTCGATGCAGGTGGCCTCTGGCCTGGAATACCTGTTCGGCATGGACCACAGCAAGACCAACCTGCTGGTGGTGATCCTGGTGATGGCCGGCGTTGCCACCGTGGCCGCGGTATCGGGCGTGGAGAACGGCATTCGCCGCCTGTCCAACCTGAACATCATGCTGTTCAGCGGCCTGCTGATCTTCGTGCTGCTGGGCGGCAACACCCTGCACCTGCTCAACGGCCTGGTGCAGAACGTGGGTGACTACCTCAACGGCATCGTGCTGAAAACCTTCGACCTCTACGTGTACGAAGGCGAAGCCGGCAAGTCCGAGCGCTGGCTGGGCCTGTGGACCGTGTTCTACTGGGCCTGGTGGATTTCCTGGGGGCCGTTCGTCGGCATGTTCATTGCCCGTATCTCCAAGGGCCGCACCGTGCGCCAGTTGGTCAGCGGCGTGCTGCTGATTCCGCTGGGCTTCACCCTGGCCTGGCTGTCGATCTTCGGCAACACCGCGCTGGACCTGGTGATCAACCAGGGCGCCGTGGAGTTGGGCAAGACCGCCTTGGAACAGCCCTCGATGTCGATCTACCAGCTGCTGGAGTTCTTCCCAGCCGCGAAGATCGTGATCGGCGTGGCAGTGTTCGTTGGCTTCGTGCTGTTCCTCACCCCGGCCGACTCCGGCGCGGTGATGATGGCCAACCTGTCGTGCAAAGGCGGCAAGGTCGACGAAGACGCCCCGCACTGGATGGTGGTGTTCTGGTCGGTGATCATCACCCTGGTGACCATCGGCCTGCTGTTCGCCGGTAACTTCGAAGCCATGCAGACCATGGTGGTACTGGCGGGCCTGCCGTTCTCGGTGGTGCTGGTGCTGTTCATGTTCGGCCTGTACAAGGCCATGAAGCAGGACGTGGCGGTGGAGCAGGAACGTGCCGAACTGGCCGCCCGTGGCCGCCGCGGCTTCAGCGAGCGCCTGACCCAGCTGGAACTGCAGCCGACCCAGGCCGTGGTGCAGCGCTTCATGGACAAGCAGGTCAGCCCTGCGCTCAAGGACGCTGTCGCACAACTGCAGGCACTGGGCTTCGAGGTGGAGTCGCGGGTTGGCCAGTCGCGCAACATGATGGGCCTGCGGGTGATGATGGACGAGGGTAACCCGTTCGTTTACGAAGTGAGCCTGGACGGCTACCTGGCCGCGCCAAGCGAGGCGCCGGTCGAGGGCGAACCCCAGGAGCGCCAGCGCTTCTACCGTGCCGAAGTGTACCTGCACGATGGCAGCCAGGAGTACGACCTGATGGGCTTTGCGCCTGAGCAGATCGTGCGCGATGTGCTGGACCAGTTCGAAAGCCACCGGCAGCTGCTGGGCCGGGTCTACAGCTAAGCCCTCGGGGGGCCAGGCATAACTATCTAGCCCCCTGCAGGCACTTGGCTGGGCGACCTTGGCGGAACATTCTCCGTCAAGGTCGCCCCGCCATGCCTGAATTCCTGCCTGCCGATTTCAAAACCCTCGTCGCGACCCAGTTCGCCACCCGCCCCACCTTGCGCGAGGTGCTGGCCCGGCGCTTGCTGGCCATTCTCGAACACACCTTGCCTGCCATCGCCAGCGTGCAGCCGCCGCTGGGCAGTGCCGAGGCGGTGACGCTGATCAGCCCCCATCCAACACAGCCGCATTGGGTCACCCAGCCGCTGGTGGACGTTGCCCTGCAAGCAGTGCTCGACCAGCAGGCACTGGGTTTCTCGCCCATTGCTGGCCGCGCCTACAAGATCGGCCTGGCTGCACCGCACCGGTTTGCCGGCGATGATGACTCGCTGGGGTATCTGGACCTCGGCAGCGCAGGCTCCGCGATCAATGAACTGCTGGCCGAGCTGCCGGTGTGGTTCCAGCAAGCCCAGGTCGACTACTGGAATGCCATGGGCAGCGCCGGTGTCAGCCGTGAGCGCTGGCTGCAGTTGGTGGTGAAGATGGCCCTGTTGCAGGGCCTGCCCCTGCAAGGCCTGGACGACCAGCAGCAGCGCTGCGTGCGCGGGCTGCTAAAGGGCGGCGACCAGGCACCCACGGTGTTCGCCGTGCAGGCAACCCTCACTGAGGGCGAACGGCGCCGCCAGGTTTGCTTGCCTGCTTTGTTGGTCACGGGCGAATGGGATGAGCGCGAAGTCATCCTTTGGTGCGCACCCTCGGGTGTGATCCGGGCGTTCGACACCCTCGATGCCTTCGCCATCGGGCTGCGTGACCAGTTGGCCGGGCAGTACCGCTTCGAGCACATGAGCTGGGACCGCTACGCGCTGCAAGGGGATGCCTTCGCCTACCAGGCCACGCTGATGCTCGAAGGCCTGTTCGAGCGCCTGGCGCAGGTGCCGTACCCGTTCCTGAAGGATGTGGAGCACCTGCAGCGGGTGTTCCTGGCCTTGAGCGACCCGTCGAGCCATTTCGTCGAAGGCTACTTGGCGCCCCCTGCCGCTGCGCTACCGGCGCCGCCTGGCCTTGCCCGCGCCCGGGCCGCTGACAGCTTCGCCTACCAGTCGGCCTTGTTGGCATTGGCCCTCGACCAACTGGATTCGGACGGCATTGCCGCCCTGGATGGCATTCCCGACCTGCACACCTATACCCGGCAGCGGCTGGCCGAGGCGATGCAGGCAGACCATGCACAGGCGGCACTCTACGACAGTGATGACCTGCTGCTGGAGCTTGCCATCGCCCGTGGTGTGCCAGGTGGCGCCGGGGTTGGCAGTGGCGGCGGTGAACCGCTGGAAAGCCTCGGCCAAAAAACCCTTACCCAGTTCGCCATCGGCAACCTGGGTTCGCTGCACGGCGCCTTCATCAAGGGCATTGCACACCGAACTGGCCGCCGGTTGCCGGGTTGGCTGAACGCCGACTACCTCAAGCGCCTGGTGGGCGAGGTCGACATCGGCGGCCATTACCCGCAAGCGGTGGCGCAGCAACTGGATGAGCGCAGCCAGCGCCCCGAGCGGGTGCGCCGCTTTGCCCGCGAGTGGCGTAGTGCGCTGGTATTCCTGGCGCTGGCGGCAAGGCTTGAGGGTGGCTTGAGTGAGGCGGGCTTGCAGGTCATCGTCGATTACTGCCGGGGCCACGTTGACCGGCAGACGCCGAACATCACGCTGTTCCCGCTGGCCTTCAAGCCACGCCAGGCATCCACCCGGCATGACCTGGTGCGTGGCGCCTACGTGGTGTTTTCGGCCGAGCCGCGCAGGGCGTTGCTGTATTGCCCACTGTTCGAGCAACCCGTGCTCAAGGAGTTCGCCAGCCTTGAGGCGATGCTGCAGGCCATACGCCAAAGCGATGTGCTGCAGCAAAGCCTGCTGGCCTGGATGGCGCCGGACGCACACAGCCTTTACGCAAACGGCGGATTCGCCGACCCCCACGTCGCCATCATCGGCATCGACCCCTACAACCTGCCCGAACAAGGAGCCCCGGCGCTGCTGGATGTTCAGCTCTGGCTGAGCCAGGTGGATGAAAAACTCTATGCTGCCAACCGCGACCTGCTGGTGGAGCTTGCCCAGTTGCAGTCGACCTCCACGGCCCGTAGCCGCTGGGCGCGCCTTGCCGAAGGCGCGTGGCTGCTGTTCGATACCGCGACGCTTCTGATTGGCGGGCCCGTGGCCAGCGTGGCCTGGCTACTGCAGCTGTTCAAGGGGTTGGACGATGACCTGCAAATGCTGGCAGGTCACGATGCGTTCGGGCGTTCGGCGGCGGTGGTCGATGTGTTGCTCAACCTTGGGCTGGCGCTGCTCCATCAGCGCCAGCCCACTGTGCCGGCGCTACCACCGGCGGCGGTGGACCCGGCCCGTCTTGTTCCGCGCCTGCCATTGCGCCCGGTCGTACCCGCCGCCCAGGTGGCGCAGGGGAAAACCGTGCTCGCCGGGGCCATGCCCCTTGCCGCGAGCCAGCTCGACCTGCGTTTCCGGGGCAACCAGGGGTTCAACTACCTGACGGCAGAGAACAAGCGCGAGCTGCAACGCCTGGCTGTGGCGGTCGCCCTCGAAGGCGTGGAGCCCATTGCTTCGGGGGTTCGCCAGGGTTTGCATGAAGTGGATGGCGCCTATTACCTGACCATGGCGGGCTTGACCTACCACGTGGGCCAGGTGGACGGCGGCATCAGGATATTCGATGGCCAGCAGCTGACCGGGCCCTGGTTGCAGTTCGAGGCCGGCGCGTGGCGCATCGACCGTGCCATGCGTGGCCTGGGCGGCATGCCCAAGCGGCGAGTGGAGCGCATGAAAGAGGCCAACATGGCCCTGCTGGAGTCGTTGCAATCCCGCGAGTCGCGCTTGTTGACCGAGCTGAACGACCTGGGCGATAACTTCGAGAAGCACCGAAGCTTCCTTAGAAAGTCCATTGAGGACTTGGATGCCTACCCAGGGGAGGCCAATGACGAGCGACACAGGATCCTCACCAACCTGATGAGGCAATCGCGCTTGCGGCTGCTCACTGACATGAAGCAACTGGTAGAAAAAGGCATCGCCCATGACGAGCTCGTCAGCCAGATCGCGGCCGTGGGGCGAGCACCGGTGAACATGCAGGAGGCGATTCGCCTGCAACGCAATGCCACTCGCCGTGATTTGATCGAACGTTGCGACCTGTACACCCAAGAGCTGAGCGAGCTGATTGCACAGGCGAACTTGCAGGGCCTGGGCGACAGCATTGCCGTGCTGCCGGAAACGGACGCGGAAAAACAGAGCTACCTGGACTATTACCAGCAAGTGGAAGCGGTAGTGGGTTGGCGCACTGAGCTGGTGAACCTGTCCGAGAAGTTCGATGCCTTGCTGGAAAGCACCCTGGGCGACCGCTCGGTGGTATTTAGGGATGAACAGACCGGGGAACGTATTGGCAAAGAGGCGTGGCTTGGGCAAATCATCGAAGAGCGCCGGCTGACCTCGGTCGACCAGCAGTTCGGCCTGTTGATGGACCTGGCCGAAGCCAGCCTGAACCGCCTGGCGCCGATCGATGAGCAGGTCTTGGTCGATTACGCCGACTACCTGGCCAGTGCCGAGCTGAAAAGCTCCGGCAGTGCCCATGGCGAGGTCGCGGCCCAGCCGGACTTGAAGGAGCGGGTCGATATCCTCTCCGGCGTCTTGCAGGATTACCAGCAGGCCGAAGCGATGAGCGACTACCTGGCCAGCCTGGGTGGGGAGGGTATCCGGCAGGCGCCGCTGGCCGCCTACCGCAAGGTGCTCAAAGGCCTGATGGACGCGATTCAGGAAGACCTGAACCAGGCCGTGCGCGAGCTCGAACTGGCCGAGCCGCGCCGGCCACGGGTGACGCTCTACGCCAGCCGTGGGGGCCGGCGCAAGGTGGTGACCACGCGCCGGGGCCATAAAGTGGTGGGTGAGGAAACCGATGTCGACGGCGAAACGGTTATCCAGCAGCTGGACTTTCGCAAGGCGGTGCTCAAGACCTTCCACCAGCATGACGGCCAATGGGTAGAGGACAGCGGCACATCACCGACCAGCCCGGAGCCCGCGCTTCCAGGCGACGACGCGCTAGGCGCGGCGCGGGCCGAGGGCCTGCTGGCACAAGTGGAACAGGTGATCGCCCTGGCCAGGCAGTACGTGAAGTCCGACGAGCCGCGCGGGTTGGAAACGGTCATCGACGGCCATATCGAAAAGCTCGCCGAGTTCACCGGCAAGCTGACGGTGGCCGCGCATGAAACCCTGCACGAGGCATTGAACGACGGCATCGACCGCTTGCGCCTGGCCAAGGACGACCTGCTGCGCGGCCTGTACCTCACGACCCGCCACCCGACGGCAGACAGCCTGCGCTTTCTGCTGCGCAGCGGCGAGGTGACGGTCACCCGCTCGGAACAGCGCAAACCGACCCAGGCCGGTGATTACCTGGACATCTATGAAATCCGCAGGCGCCCGGTGGGCAAGCAGGCCCAGGGCAGTGGCCTGTGGGAAGCGCATTTTCATTATCGGGCGCAAGCCACGCCGGCGCTTGAGTTCGACAAGGGCCACTTGAAAATCTGGTCCGAGCGCAAGCTGGGGCGCAACGCGCAAATGCGTGCTGCGCAAACCCGTAACGAGTTGCTGTTCATCTATCGCGGTGAACTGAAGGCCCAGCAGGTCGCGGACCTGTTCCCCTTCGCGTGAGTGCCGGTACGAGCCGCTGCTGCTCCCGCTAGCGCGGGGCGGCAGCGTTGCTGTAGCGCCCCTGGTGGCCGTGGGCGGGCATCGCCTGGTTGCCACGCTCGGCAATCATCTGCTGCAGGCGGATCAGTTCCACACCGTGGCGCTTGAGCTGCGGGATGGCCTGTTCCAGTACCGCCAGGGTCTGCGGGTAGGGGTGGCCGATCAGCACGGCCGAGCCCTGTTTGCGGGCCAGGGCAATGCCTTGCTGCAACTGCCCGGCAATGGCTTCGGGGGTGCGCACGTCATCAAGGAACACATCCCGCGACACGTGCGCCAGGCCGAGCGCCTGGGCCTCGGCGGCGGCGACCGTGGCGGCGCTGGTGCGGCTGTCGACGAAGAACAGGTGGCGGCGCTGCAGTTCTCCCATCAACCAGGTCATCGGCTCTCGCTGGGCGGTCATGCGGCTGCCCATGTGGTTGTTGATGCCAGCGGCGTAAGGCACCTTGGCCAATGCGGCGTCCAGGCGCCGGGCGAGCTCTTCGAGGGGAATTTCAGGGTGCCAGGCATAGGGGCCGGTGGCCGGGTCCATGGGCATGTGCAGGATCACCGTTTTGCCGGCCTTGTGGGCCTGGCGGGCGAAATCCGTGGCATGGGGGGTGTCGGGCATGATCGCCATGGTCACAGGCCCTGGCAGGGCGAGGGTACGGCTGTCACGCTCGGCGCTTTGGCCCAGGTCGTCGATGATGATGCTCAGGTAGGCCTTGCCGGCCGGCGCCGCTTGCGCGACGCCGGCCAACAGGCAGAACAGCAGACACAGCAGATAACGCATGGGGAAGTATCAGTCGCCTTTGGTGACGTTCAGGCCCTTGAGCAGGCTCAAGGCCTGGCTCAGCTGGTAGTCGCTGTCCTGCGGGCGCTCGGTACGCTTGCCGCTGCTGCCGGTGGGGCGGTCGGCGCCGCCGTTGCCGTTGCCCAGGTGGCCTTGCAGGTCGGCTTCCTTGAAGGTGTCGTTGTCGCTGGCATCGGTGGTCAGCTTGGCCGGGCGCACTTCGATGTCGGGAACGATGCCCTGGGCCTGGATCGAGCGGCCGTTGGGGGTGTAGTACAGGGCTGTGGTGAGCTTCAGCGCTCGGTCGTTGGCCAGCGGCAGCACGGTTTGTACCGAGCCTTTGCCGAAGCTGTCGGTGCCCATCAGCACGGCACGTTTCTGGTCTTGCAGGGCGCCGGCGACGATTTCCGAGGCCGAGGCGCTGCCACCGTTGATCAGCACCACCAGCGGCACGCCTTCGCTGGCGTCGGCGGGGTCGGCGGTGAAGCGCAGCTCGGAGTTGGCGATGCGGCCCTTGGTGTAGACGATCAGGCCCTTGGTCAGGAAGTGGTCGGCCACTTCCACCGCCGCCTGCAGCACGCCGCCTGGGTTGTTGCGCAGGTCCAGCACCAGGCCGCGCAGTTTCTTGCCGTTGTCCTTGCGCAGCTTGGCCAGGGCCTTGCCCACTTCCTCGCCAGTCTTGACCTGGAACTGGGTGATGCGGATGTAGCCGTAGCCGCTTTCCAGCAGTTGGCTCTTCACGCTCTTGACCTGGATCACCGCACGGGCGAGGGTCACGTCGAACGGGTTGCCGCCGTCACGCACCAGGGTCAGGGTGATTTTCTCGCCGATCTTGCCGCGCATCTTGTCGACCGCTTCGGTCATGGTCTGGCCGCGGGTAGGGGCGCCGTTGATCTTGACGATCAGGTCACCCGCCTGCACACCGGCACGGGACGCCGGGGTGTCGTCGATCGGCGACACCACCTTGATCATGCCGTCTTCCTGGCCCACTTCGATGCCCAGGCCGCCGAATTCGCCGCTGGTGCTTTCCTGCAGCTCCTGGAAGTCCTCGGGGCCCAGGTAGGCCGAGTGCGGGTCGAGGTTGCTGAGCATGCCCTTGATGGCGTTTTCCAGCAGGGTCTTGTCGTCAACAGGCTCTACATAGGCGGCCTTGATGCGGTCCATGACCTCGGCGAAGGTGCGCAGCTCTTCCAGTGGCAGCGGCGCCTTGGCGGTCACCTCGGTGGCCGGCACCGCGGCGGGCTTGGCGGCCTTGGCCGGCTCGGCAGCAACGGCCAGGGGAGCGCCGACCACCAGGGCGATGGTCAGGGCCAGCTGGGTGAGGCGAGGCGAGTGCAGCATGTCGAACGAACTCCTGATCCTGTAGGCGCTCCCGTGGGAGCATCGGCGCAGCGCCAGGCGCTACGCCGTCAATGTTGTGTCAGCCTCGGCACCACTGGGCAGGGTCGGTGGGGCGGCCCTGCTGACGGATGGCGAAGTACAAGCCTGCGGCGTCCTGGCCGCCGCTGTCGCCAACGGTGGAAATGGCCTCGCCGGCCTTGACGATGTCCCCGGCGCTCTTGAGCAGGCTCTGGTTGTGGCCGTAGAGGCTCAGGTAACCATTACCATGGTCGAGAATGACCAGAAGTCCAGCGCCGCGCAACCAGTCGGCGAACACCACGCGCCCGCCGTGCACCGCATGCACCTGGGTGCCGGGGCTGGCGCTGATCATCACCCCGTCCCATTTGGCGCGGGCATCGCTGCCGCGGGCATCACCGAAGCGTGCCAGTAATCGACCATTGACCGGCCATGGAAGTTTTCCCCGCGCCGCGGAAAATGCACCGCCGTAGCTGGCGCCGTCGCTGGAAACCATCGGGCCGAGGGTAGTGCGGGCCTTTTTCGGCGGTTCGGCGTCTTCTTTTTCCGCTTTGTCGGCACGGGCCGCCGCCAAGGCTTCCTGCTGGCGGCGCTTCTCGGCTTCCTGCTGGGCCAACAGGGCCTTCTTGCGCGCCTCTTCGGCTTCGCGGGCCTGGCGGGCGAGGGTTTCCTCGATGGTTTTGAGCACCTTGGCAAGGTCGGCCTGGTCTTGCTCGCGGGCCTGCAGCTTCTGGTCGTGGTCCTTGACGTCGCTGTTGAGCTTGGCCAGCACCTGCTGGCGCTTGCCGCGTTCGGCGTCCAGGGCCTGGCGGCGGCTGTCGAGGTCGGCGCGCTGGGCCAGCAGCTGCTCTTGCTGGCGGGAAATATCCTGCTCGACGTTGGCCAGCTGGCGCAGGGTTTCGTTGAAGGCCTTGAGCTGGTCGAGGCGTGCCTTGCTCAGGTAGTCGTAGTAGGTGAGGGTGCGGGCGAATTTCTCGGGGTTCTGCTGGTTGAGCAGCAGCTTGAGGTATTCCTCGCGCCCATTGTTCTGGTAGGCCGAACGGGCCTGGATGGCGATCAGCCGTTGTTGTTCAACGCGGGCGCTCTGGAGTTTTTTTTTCTCGGTATCAAGGCGCTCCAGCTCGCCCTCGGTCTTTTTTAGTGCTTGTTGCAGGGCCTCCACCTGCTTCTCCAGGTTGCCGATATCGGTTTCGGTGGCCTTGAGGTCTTTTTGTACGCCGGCTTTTTCTTCCTGCAGCTTGCCCAATGTCTTCTTGAGCTCGGCAATGTCCTGGCGGGTGGAGTCCAGTTGTTGCTGGGTCTGCGCGCGCTCGTCGGCGAAGGCCGGGCTGAGCAGGCAGGACAAGGCTAGTAGGATCAGGGCGCGTAGCATGGGGTTTGGCGTACCGGGGCTGGAGACCGGCCTAGTATGCCCGTGCGGGCAGGCAAAAAAAACGCCTCGCTGTGGGGACAGGGGGGCGTTTGTCTGGAATTCATGCGTGGGTGGGGCTGCTTTGCGGCCCATCGCGACTTGGCAGTCGCTCCTACGGGGGTTACGCGATTCCCTGGTAGGAGCGACTGCCAAGTCGCGAAGGGCCGCAAAGCGGCCCCGCTCCACAATCAACCGTCAACCAGAATCGAAGTACCGGTCATTTCCGAAGGCTTCTCCAGCCCCAGCAGCTTCAGCATGGTTGGCGCCACGTCAGCCAGCACGCCGCCTTCGCGGACCTGCACCTTGCGCTTGCCAACATAAATGAAGGGCACAGGCTCCGTGGTGTGGGCGGTGTGCGCCTGGCCGGTGCTTTCGTCTTCCATCTGCTCGACATTGCCATGGTCGGCCGTGATCAGCGCTTCGCCGCCGACCTTGTCCAGCGCCTCGACGATGCGCCCAACGCAGCCGTCCAGGGCTTCCACGGCCTTGACCGCGGCCTGGAACACGCCGGTGTGGCCGACCATGTCGCCGTTGGCGTAGTTGACCACGATCACATCGTAGCGCTGCTGCTCGATGGCCTCGACGATGCGGTCGGTGACCTCCGGCGCGCTCATTTCCGGCTGCAGGTCGTAGGTAGCAACCTTTGGCGATGGAATCAGGATGCGCTCTTCGCCTTCGAACGGCTCTTCACGGCCACCGGAGAAGAAGAAGGTAACGTGGGCGTATTTCTCGGTTTCGGCGATGCGCAGCTGGGTTTTGCCGTTCTTCGCCAGGTACTCGCCAAGCACGTTGTTCAGGCTGGCCGGGGCAAATGCCGCCGGGGCCGGGATTTTCGCCGAATACTGGGTGAGGCCGATGTAGGCGGCCAGCTTGGGCAGGCGGGCGCGGGGGAATTCGTTGAAATCGGGCTCGACGAACACGCGCGACAGCTCGCGGGCGCGGTCGGCGCGGAAGTTCATGAAGATCACCGCGTCGCCGTCTTCGACCTTCACCGCCTCGCCAATGCGCGTGGCCTTGACGAACTCGTCGCTCTCGTCACGCGCATAGGCCGCTTCCAGGCCGGCAACGGCGCTGTCGGCGGTGTATTCGGCGGTGCTGTCGACGATCAGGTTATAGGCGGCGCTGACCCGGTCCCAGCGGTTGTCGCGGTCCATGGCATAGTAACGGCCGATCAGGCTGGCGATGCGGCCCTTGCCGAGCTTGGCGAAGGTGGCGTCGAGCAGTTCGATGGACGATTGGGCACTGCGCGGCGGGGTGTCGCGGCCGTCGAGGAAGGCGTGCAGGTAGATTTTCTCGGCACCGCGTTGCACGGCCAGTTCGGCCATGGCCACCAGGTGGTCCTGGTGGCTGTGAACGCCACCGTCGGACAGCAGGCCAAGGATGTGCACGGCCTTGCCGTTGGCGGCGGCCTTGTCGACGGCGCCGGTGAGCACCGGGTTCTGGAAGAACTCGCCATCGCGGATGGCCTTGGTCACCCGGGTGAAGTCCTGGTAGACGACGCGCCCGGCCCCGAGGTTCATGTGGCCGACTTCGGAGTTGCCCATCTGCCCGTCCGGCAGGCCAACGTCCATCCCGGAACCGGAAATCAAACCATGCGGCTGGGTGGCGCGCAGGCGGTCGTAGACCGGTGTGTTGGCGGCGTAGATGGCGTTGTATTCGGGGCTTTCGCTATGGCCGAATCCATCCAGGATGATCAGGACCAGGGGTTTGGGCGTGCTCGTCATCAATCAAACTCACGGTTGTTCAAAGATGATAAAGACACGCATTTTAGGGCAAATGCGCCATCAGCGGCGAATAATCGTCCTGCTCACCGACCAGCGCGGGCCACCTGGCAACATGAAGGTACTTTTACAGCCGGCCAACCGGGCTTTGGTGGCACTGGGGGGCTGTGTATACTGGCCGGCATTTTCAATCGACTGGAACACCGCTGATGGTTGCTCACCTGATTCAATTCGCGACAGATCACTACATCCTGGTGGCGATCTTCGTTGTGCTGCTGGTCGCACTGCTGGTCAATGAAGTCCGCCGTGGTGGCCAGAGCCTGAGCAATGGCCAGCTGACCGCCCTGGTCAACGCCGACAAAGCCCTGGTCATCGACATTCGTCCTGCGAAGGAATACTCGGCCGGCCACATCGTCGGCGCGCTGAACATCCCGCAGGACAAGCTGGCCAACCGCATGGCCGAGCTTGAAAAGCACAAAGAAAAGACCCTGATCATCGTCGATGCAATGGGCCAGCAGTCCGGCACGATCTGCCGCGAACTGCTCAAGGCTGGTTACACCGCTGCCAAGCTGAGCGGTGGCGTTTCCAGCTGGAAAGCCGATAACCTGCCACTGGTGAAGTGATATGAAGCCTGTCATCGTCTATTCCAGCGACTACTGCCCCTACTGCATGCGCGCCAAGTACCTGCTTGAGAGCAAGGGCGTGGCCTTCGAAGAGATCAAGGTCGACGGCAAGCCCCAGGTGCGCGCTGAAATGAGCCAGAAGGCCGGCCGTACCTCGGTGCCGCAGATCTGGATCGGCAGCACCCACGTCGGTGGATGCGATGACCTCTTTGCCCTGGAGCGCGCCGGCAAGCTCGACGCGCTGCTGGCGGCCTGATTTGCACTGCATTCAAAAACATTAGGATAAGGATCTGCCATGACTGACCAACAGACCAACGGCGCTGCTGCAGAAGACAACAGCCCTCAGTTCTCCCTGCAGCGCATCTACGTGCGTGACCTGTCGTTCGAAGCCCCGAAAAGCCCGCAGATCTTCCGCCAGCAGTGGGAGCCAAGCGTTGCCCTGGACTTGAACACCAAGCAGAAAGCCCTGGAAGGCGACTTCCACGAAGTGGTGCTGACCCTGTCGGTCACCGTGAAGAACGGTGACGAAGTGGCCTTCATCGCCGAAGTGCAACAGGCCGGCATCTTCCTGATCGCCAACCTCGACGCTGCTTCGATGAGCCACACCCTGGGCGCGTTCTGCCCGAACATCCTGTTCCCGTACGCCCGCGAAACCCTGGACAGCCTAGTGACCCGTGGTTCGTTCCCGGCCCTGATGCTGTCGCCGGTGAACTTCGACGCCCTGTACGCGCAAGAGCTGCAGCGTATGCAGGAAGCGGGCGAAACGCCGACCGTGCAGTAATTTTTGCCGGTATTGAAAAAGCGCCTCTCGGGGCGCTTTTTTTGGTTTGGGAGCCGGCGCCGCGTGGGCGGCGCATCGCGAGCTTTGCTCGCTCCTACCAGGGTTTGGTACCCCCTGTAGGAGCGAGCGTAGCTCGCGATGCTCAGGCAAGGCCGTGCGCGATCTCAACTCCCGGCAAAGCCATTCTGCCGCCAGGCCTCATACACCGTCACCGCCACGGTATTGGACAGGTTCAAACTCCGGCACCCAGGCCGCATCGGCAGGCGCAGGCGCTGCTCGGCTGGCAGGCTGTCCAGCACTTCCGCCGGCAGGCCACGGCTCTCTGGCCCGAACAGGAAGGCATCGCCCGGCTGGTAGGCCACTTCATGGAAGGGGTGCGAACCCTTGGTGGTGAAGGCGAACAGCCGTGGATTGCCCAGGCTTTCCAGGCAGGCGGCCAGGCTCTCGTGGCGCTTGAGCGTGGCATACTCGTGGTAATCCAGCCCCGCACGGCGCAGGCGCTTGTCGTCCAGCTCGAAGCTGATCGGCTCGATCAGGTGCAGGGCGCAGCCACTGTTGGCGCAGAGGCGGATGATGTTGCCGGTGTTCGGCGGAATTTCAGGTTGAAAAAGGATGACGTGAAACATGCACGGCTCCAAGCATGAAGATGGTGACCATTCTACCCCTGAACCGGACGAGCGTTCGAAGGGCTGGCCACGTGTGCTGCTGTCGCTGGCCATTGTCGGCATGATGGCCGGGCTTATGATCGGCCGCCTCACCGCCCCCGAGGAGCGCGTGCTGGAGCAGGTGGAGGTGGTTCAGGACGGCCTGGACCTGTGGTTCAACGAGGCGCCCAAGCTGCATGGCGAGAACGTTGAAGGCACCGTGGCGCTGCTGTTCCAGGCCGAGGGCAAGGCCCAGCGCGGCCAGCTCGACGTGCAAGGCAAGCCGGTTGCATGGCGGGTGCAGAAGAGTGAGCAAGGGCTGCTGCTGACGGTGGTTGCCGCGCGCCCCCTGCACGGCCAATGGGCCGGTGCAGAGGACGCTGGGCGTTGGCGGGTGCAGGTGAGGCTGCACGAATAAAAGAGGGGATATCCCGGCCTGCCTGTACCGAGGTCCCCAAAAGGGCTTACAGCGAATTAAAGGGGGGATGGCCCGGCCTGCCTGTACCGAGGTCCCCGAAAGTGGCGTTACAGCGAATAAAAGAGGGGTCACCCGGCCTGCCTGTACCAGGGCCCCCGAAACTGGATATGTATTATCTATTGCAGGGGGCGTGCCAAGTTTTCAAAGCCCGGGAATACGGGGCTTTCAGGGCGATTTGGCCGGGGTTTGAGGGGATTTGTGCCTTGGGGAGGTGCACGGGGCACAGGATCGGTGCATCTGGGCAGAAAGGGCTGGGGCCGCTTCGCGGCCCATCGCGACCTGCGGTCGCTCCTACAGGAATATGAACGCCTGTAGGAGCGACCATAGGTCGCGATGGGCTGCGCAGCAGCCCCAGAGGTGTCACAGGTGACGCAACAGGTCAGTGGTCCTCACCCTCATCATCATCCCCGCCATCCACATTCATCCCCAGCTCCTTGATCTTGCGGGTCAGGGTATTGCGCCCCCAACCCAGCAACACCGCCGCATCACGCCGCCGCCCGGCGGTGTGCTTGAGGGCCGTCTCGATCATGATCCGCTCGAAGCTGGGCACCGCGCTGTCGAGCAGGTTCGACTGCCCGCGCGCCAGGGCCTGGTCGGCCCATTGGCGCAGCGCCTGCTCCCAGTTGGTCACCGGCGCCGCGTCCTGGGGCAGGTTCAGCAGCTCTGGCGGCAAGTCGCCGATCAGCACTTCGCGGCTGGACGCCATCACCGTGATCCAGCGGCAGGTGTTCTCCAGCTGGCGCACGTTGCCCGGCCACGGCAGGTTGCGAATGAACTCTTCGGTTTCCGGCTTGAGCAGCTTCGGCTCCACCGCCAGCTCCTGGGCGGCGCGGCCAAGGAAGTGGCGGGCCAGCGCCGGAATGTCCTCGCGGCGGTCGGCCAGGCGCGGGATATGGATGCGGATCACGTTCAGGCGGTGGAACAAGTCTTCACGGAACTTGCCCGCAGTGACCAGCGATTCCAGGTTCTGGTGGGTGGCGGCGATGATGCGCACGTCGACCTTCACCGGAATATGCCCGCCCACACGGTAGAACTCGCCGTCGGCCAGCACCCGCAGCAGGCGGGTTTGGGTATCGGCCGGCATATCGCCGATCTCGTCGAGGAACAAGGTGCCGCCGTCGGCCTGCTCGAAGCGCCCACGGCGCAGGTTGGCCGCGCCGGTGAAGGCGCCTTTCTCGTGGCCGAACAGCTCCGACTCCATCAGGTCCTTGGGAATGGCCGCCATGTTCAGGGCGATGAACGGCGAAGCGGCGCGCGGGCTGTGGCGGTGCAGGGCATGGGCCACCAGCTCCTTGCCGGTGCCCGACTCGCCGTTGATCAGCACGGTGATGTTGGAGTGGCTGAGGCGGCCGATGGCGCGAAACACCTCCTGCATCGCCGGCGCTTCGCCGATGATCTCCGGCGTGCGCGCCAGCACCTGGGGCACGTCCAGGCCTTGCTGTTCCTGGGCGTGCTGGTTGGCACGCTTGACCAGGGAGACGGCCTCGTCGACGTCGAACGGCTTGGGCAGGTACTCGAAGGCACCGCCCTGGTACGACGCCACGGCGCTGTCCAGGTCCGAGTGCGCGGTCATGATGATGACCGGCAGGCGCGGGTGGTGTTCGCGGATCTGCGCCAGCAGGTCGAGGCCGCTGGCACCGGGCATGCGGATGTCGGAAATGATCACGTCCGGCTGCTGCCGGGCCAGGCGGCCCATCACGCCATCGGCGCTGTCGAAGCTCTGGGTGGTCATGCCTTCCTGTTGCAGGGCTTTTTCCAGGACCCAGCGGATGGAGCGGTCATCGTCGACGATCCATACGGTTTCACTGCGGCTCATGAGGCGGTGGCTCCTTGTTCCAGGGGCAGGAAGATCGAGAAGGCGGTGTGCCCTGCGTGGCTTTCACACTCGATCAAGCCCTGGTGCTGGCTGATGATGTTCTGGGTAATGGCCAGGCCGAGCCCGGTACCGTCCGGGCGCCCGCTGACCATGGGATAAAACAGGGTGTCCTGCAGTTCCGCAGGAATGCCCGGGCCGTTGTCGATGATCTCGATACGGGCCGCCAGGCGATGGCGCACATGGCCGATGGTGAACTGGCGCACGGCGCGGCTGCGCAGGCTGATGCGGCCAAGGCGCAGCTCGTTCTGCGAGCTGATCGCCTGCATGGCGTTGCGCACGATGTTGAGTACGGCCTGGATCATCTGCTCGCGGTCGATCAACACATCGGGCAGGCTTGGGTCGTAATCGCGCACCAATGTGATGCAGCCCTGGCTTTCCGCCTCCACCAGGCTGCACACGCGCTCCAGCACCTCGTGGATGTTGGTCATGGCCAGCGACGGCAGTTTGTTCGAGCCGAGCATGCGGTCGACCAGGTTGCGCAGGCGGTCGGCCTCTTCGATGATCACATTGGTGTAGTCGCGCAGGCTTTCTTCAGGCAGTTCGCGCGCCAGCAGCTGCGCGGCGCCGCGAATGCCGCCGAGCGGGTTCTTGATCTCGTGGGCCAGGCCACGCACCAGCATCTTGGTGGTTTCCTGCTTGCTCAGCTGGGCCTCTTCCTTGGTGATGCGCAGCAGACGGTCACGCGGGTGCACCTCCAGCAGCAACAGGGTGGTGCCCTGGTGCAGGATTGGCGTCACGGCGTAGTCGACGGTGATGGTCTGGCCGGTCAGCGAGGTCAGTTGCGCTTCGCGCTTGGTGAACGGGTGCGCCTGTTCCACGGCCTGGCGCAGCGAGTTGAGCGCCTCGGTCGATTCGGTGAACAGCTCGCTGATGAACTGGCCGTGGCTGCGCTGGCCGCTGACGGCCAGCAGCATTTCCGCGGCCGGGTTCATGTATTCCAGGCGCAGCTCGGCATTGAGCAGCAGCGTGGCGGTGGTCAGGTTGTCCAGAAGCAGACGGTGCTGCGCATCGCTGATGGTCATAAGGCGTCGTTGACCTCTTTTGGCGCTTGTCAGGCATGGCGCGGCCAGGGCCGGGCGCGCGGAGGCTCCGCGGATGCCAGTCTCTTCACAAGAAACTGCAAGAAACAAACCAAGGCTCCGAAAAGAAGCGGAATTTTCCCATAAAGGCCTGAAATTGCGCAGATTCGGACCAGAATTCTCGGGTTAAACGTTTCACGTGCCTTTTTTTGGGGTGCATAGCAGGGCGCTCGCCTGCTGCATGCACCAATATAGAGCATAGAGGTTTCAGAGGGTTTAAGGCAGGAGGGATCTGAGGCCACAGAATGCAGAAACAAAAACGGCCTCCCGAGGGAGGCCGTCTTGATCATGCCGTCAGCGCAAGGCGCCGATCAGATCAGCAGCTGTAGTACAGCTCGTATTCCAGCGGGTGCACGAAGGTGCGGACCTTGATTTCTTCTTCGCTCTTCAGCTCGATGAAGGCATCGATGAAGTCGTCGGAGAACACGCCGCCCTTGGTCAGGAACGCACGGCCTTTGTCCAGCTCTTCCAGGGCCTCTTTCAGGCTGCCGCAAACCTGCGGGATGTCCTTGGCCTCTTCTGGCGGCAGGTCATACAGGTTCTTGTCGGCGGCGTCGCCTGGGTGGATCTTGTTCTGGATACCGTCCAGGCCAGCCATCAGCAGGGCCGCGAAGGCCAGGTACGGGTTGGCCGATGGGTCCGGGAAGCGGGCTTCGATACGGCGGGCTTTCGGGCTGCCGACGTAAGGAATACGGATCGAGGCGGAACGGTTGCGTGCCGAGTAGGCCAGCATGACCGGGGCTTCGAAGCCTGGAACCAGACGCTTGTAGGAGTTGGTCGACGGGTTGGTGAAGCCGTTCAGGGCCTTACCGTGCTTGATGATACCGCCGATGAAGTACAGGGCAGTTTCCGACAGGCCGGCATAGCCTTCACCGGCGAAGGTGTTCTTGCCTTCTTTCCAGATCGACATGTGCACGTGCATGCCCGAGCCGTTGTCGCCGTACAGTGGCTTCGGCATGAAGGTGGCGGTACGGCCGTAGGCGTCGGCAACGTTGTGCACGACGTATTTCAGGGCTTGTACTTCGTCAGCCTTCTTCACCAGGGTGTTGAACTTGACGCCGATTTCGTTCTGGCCGGCAGTCGCCACTTCGTGGTGGTGAACTTCGACGGTCTGGCCCATTTCTTCCAGTGCGTTGCACATGGCAGTACGGATTTCGTGGTCGTGGTCGAACGGCGGAACTGGGAAGTAGCCACCTTTCACGCCTGGACGGTGGCCTTTGTTGCCGCCTTCCACGTCAGCGTCGGACATCCACGAGCCTTGCTCGGAGAAGATCTTGAACATCGAGCCGGAGATGTCCGACTTGAACTTCACTTCGTCGAAGATGAAGAACTCAGGCTCTGGGCCTGCGAACACGGTGTCACCGATGCCGGTGCTCTTGAGGTACTCTTCGGCGCGCTTGGCGATCGCACGTGGGTCGCGGTCGTAGCCCTGCATGCTCGACGGGTCGACGATGTCGCAGGTGATGATCAGGGTCGGTTCTTCGGTGAACGGGTCCAGAACGGCGGTTTCGTCAACCGGCATCAGGATCATGTCGGAAGCTTCGATGCCTTTCCAGCCAGCGATGGAGGAGCCGTCGAACATCTTGCCGACTTCGAAGAAGTCTTCGTCCAGGCCATCACGCGCCGGCATGGTCACGTGATGCTGAACGCCTTTGGTGTCCGTGAAACGCAGATCAATCCACTTGACGTCATGATCTTTGATGAGTTGAACCGACTTCGACATGTTGTCCTCCGGATGGTCTAGAGCGCGGTGGGCCGCTGCTCTGGAAAAAGGGTGTTGCCGGGCGCGGATAGTCGGCCAAGCTTACCTGCCTCACAAGGGAGCAAATTGCATGCCAGTGCCCGAAAATGGCGAGGCCGGGATAAAAGGGGGCGTTTGCGGGCATTTGTCGGGCCATGCGTCAGGAAAAATGCACCCTTTGGATGCAGGAAAACAGAGCAAAGCACCAAAGTGGTGCGATGGTTTAGGTGCGTGCGTTCTTTGAGGGCCCTTTCGCGGGCAAGCCCGCTCCCACAGTGATTGTGCGAGGCTGGAATACAGTGCGGTCCTTGTGGGAGCGGGCTTGCCCGCGAAAGGGCAGGTGCAGGCACCACAAAATCCGGCGCCTGGCATTTATCTGAAACCTTCTGATCAAAAGTTGCTCAAATCCTGAGCAATTTCCGCTATAATTCGCGCCCCTCATTTTCGGCAGGCCCTGCGCGCGCTGTTAAACCAATGAAACTTATCGTCAAAGTCTTCCCAGAGATCACCATCAAGAGCCGGCCGGTGCGCAAGCGCTTCATCCGCCAGCTCGGCAAGAACATCCGCAACGTGCTCAAGGACCTCGATCCAGAGCTCGTGGTCGATGGTGTCTGGGACAATCTCGAAGTGGTCACCCGCGTCGAGGACGAGAAGGTCCAGCGCGAGATGATCGAGCGCCTTACCTGCACCCCGGGTATCACCCACTTCCTGCAGGTAGAGGAATACCCACTGGGCGACTTCGACGATATCGTCGCCAAGTGCAAGCAGCACTTCGGCCACCTGCTGGCCGGCAAGCGCTTTGCCGTGCGCTGCAAGCGCGGCGGCCACCACGACTTCACCTCGATGGACGTCGACCGCTACGTCGGCAGCCAGCTGCGCCAGCAATGCGGCGCCACCGGCATCGACCTGAAGGCGCCTGAAGTGCTGGTGCGCATCGAAATCCGCAACCAGCGCCTGTACGTGATCCACAACCAGCACAACGGCATCGGCGGCTACCCGCTGGGCGCCCTGGAGCAGACCCTGGTGCTGATGTCCGGTGGCTTCGACTCCACCGTGGCCGCCTACCAGATGATGCGCCGTGGCCTGATGACCCACTTCTGCTTCTTCAACCTCGGCGGTCGTGCCCATGAGCTGGGCGTGATGGAAGTGGCCCACTTCCTGTGGAAGAAGTACGGCAGCAGCCAGCGCGTGCTGTTCATCAGCGTGCCGTTCGAGGAAGTGGTGGGGGAAATCCTCAACAAGGTCGACAACAGCTACATGGGCGTGACCCTCAAGCGCATGATGCTGCGCGGCGCCGCGCACATGGCCGAGCGCCTGCAGATCGACGCGCTGGTCACCGGCGAGGCGATTTCCCAGGTGTCCAGCCAGACCTTGCCGAACCTGTCGATCATCGACTCGGCCACCGACAAGCTGGTGCTGCGCCCGTTGCTGGCCAGCCACAAGCAGGACATCATCGACCAGGCCACCGAAATCGGCACCGCCGACTTTGCCAAGCACATGCCGGAATACTGCGGCGTGATCTCGGTGAACCCAACCACCCATGCCAAGCGCCACCGCATGGAGCACGAAGAAAAGCAGTTCGACATGGCTGTGCTCGAACGTGCCCTGGAACGTGCCAAATTCATTTCCATCGACCACGTGATCGATGAGCTGGGCAAGGACATCGAAATCGAGGAAGTGGCCGAGGCGCTGCCGGGCCAGATCGTCATCGACATTCGTCACCCCGATGCCCAGGAAGACCAACCCCTGGCCCTGGACGGCATCGAAGTCCAGGCCATGCCGTTCTACGCGATCAACAGCAAGTTCAAGCACCTGGACCCCACGCGCCAGTACCTGCTGTATTGCGACAAAGGTGTGATGAGCCGCCTGCACGCACACCACCTGCTCAGTGAGGGACATGCCAATGTGCGTGTTTATCGTCCGACATAAGACGCCAGGGCTGTATGGCGGCAGCATCCGCCATCGCCCTCCCGACCGCCGGGCCCGCTGAGCCTAAAACCGTACATATTCGCCGCCTACACTAGGTGGCAACCGAATCCTCTGATCGAGATACAGTTGTGATCGAAAATCTGCGTAACATCGCCATCATCGCCCACGTTGACCATGGTAAAACCACCCTGGTCGACAAACTCCTGCGTCAGTCCGGCACCCTGGAGCGTAACGAGCTCAACGACGAGCGCGTCATGGACTCCAACGACCAGGAAAAAGAGCGCGGTATTACCATTCTGGCGAAAAACACCGCCATCAACTGGAACGGCTACCACATCAACATCGTCGACACCCCCGGCCACGCCGACTTCGGTGGCGAGGTTGAGCGTGTAATGTCGATGGTCGACTCCGTGCTGCTGCTGGTCGACGCCCAGGACGGCCCTATGCCGCAAACCCGCTTCGTGACCAAGAAGGCGTTCGAAGCTGGCCTGAAGCCAATCGTCGTGATCAACAAGGTTGACCGTCCGGGCGCGCGTCCTGACTGGGTTCTGGACCAGATCTTCGACCTGTTCGACAACCTCGGTGCCACCGACGAACAGCTGGACTTCAAAGTCGTCTACGCCTCGGCCCTGAACGGCATCGCCGGCCTGGACCACACCGCCATGGGCGAAGACATGACCGCCCTGTACCAGTCGATCGTCGACAACGTACCGGCGCCGGACGTTGACCGTGACGGTTCGTTCCAGATGCAGATCTCGGCGCTGGACTACAACAGCTTCCTGGGTGTTATCGGTGTTGGCCGTATCGCCCGTGGCCGCGTCAAGCCGAACACCCCGGTGGTCGCCATCGACACCAACGGCAAGAAGCGTAACGGCCGTATCCTCAAGCTGATGGGCCACCACGGCCTGCACCGCGTAGACGTCGAAGAAGCCCAGGCTGGCGACATCGTCTGCATCAGCGGTTTCGACGAGCTGTTCATCTCCGACACCCTGTGCGCCCCGGACGCGGTAGAAGCGATGAAGCCGCTGACCGTTGACGAGCCAACCGTTTCGATGACCTTCCAGGTCAACGACTCGCCGTTCTGCGGCAAGGAAGGCAAGTTCGTCACCAGCCGTAACATCAAGGACCGTCTGGACAAAGAGCTGCTGTACAACGTTGCACTGCGCGTTCAGGAAACCGATTCCCCAGACAAGTTCAAGGTATCGGGCCGTGGTGAGCTGCACCTGTCGGTACTGATCGAAACCATGCGTCGCGAAGGCTTCGAGATGGCCGTAGGCCGTCCTGAAGTGATCATCCGCGAAGTTGGTGGCGTGAAGCAGGAACCGTTCGAAAACGTCACCATCGACATCCCTGAAGAATCCCAGGGCAAGGTGATGGAAGAGATGGGTCTGCGTAAAGGCGACCTGACCAACATGGTTCCGGATGGCAAGGGCCGTGTTCGCCTGGAATACAACATTCCAGCCCGTGGTCTGATCGGTTTCCGTAACCAGTTCCTGACCCTGACCAACGGTGCAGGCATCCTGACTTCGATCTTCGATCGCTACGACACCATGAAGTCGGGCCAGATGTCCGGCCGTCTGAACGGTGTTCTGGTTTCGGTCGAGACTGGCAAGGCACTGACCTACTCGCTGGAAACCCTGCAGGCTCGCGGCAAGCTGTTCGTTGAACACGGCCAGGAGATCTACAACGGTCAGATCATCGGCCTGAACAGCCGTGACAACGACCTGGGCGTGAACCCAACCAAGGGCAAGAAGCTGGACAACATGCGTGCTTCGGGCAAAGACGAAGTCATCGCCCTGGTTCCGCCAGTTCGCCACACCCTGGAACAGGCTCTGGAGTTCATCCAGGACGACGAGCTGTGCGAAGTGACGCCTAAGTCGATCCGTCTGCGCAAGAAGATCCTGGACGAAGGCGAGCGTACCCGCGCTGCCAAGAAAGCCAAGAACTGAGTTAGCTCAGGCTGAATGAAAACGCCCCCGGTCGAAAGGCCGGGGGCGTTTTTTTTGGGCGGCGGTTTTTGTGTGGGATGGCACCGGCGGTGCCGGTGATCGCGAGCTGCGCTCGCTCCTACCGGTTTCGTGCTGGCCTGGTAGGAGCGAGCGTAGCTCGCGATGCGCCGCGTGGGCGGCGCTCGATATCCGCCACACCATCACAACCAAGGCATGCACCTGGTCGCCATCACTCAATTACGAGGCGATCACCGCCCAACCACCTTTGGCTTATATGCACAATACCCCGGCCGTGGCCCGACCTTGGGGTGGTTGCGGCAGGTATCCGGGCGTTTGTCATAAATGGTGCAAAGCCGGCTCTTGCGATCCAGGTACATGCAGTCATCGTTGCTCATCCGGGTCAGGGTGAAGATCCCCGACTTCTGGTTGAAGCGCTCGATGATGCCTTCTTTCTGCAAACGCTTGGCCACGTTCTTCGGCGGTTCGTCTTTCTCGAATTCGTCTACCACACCAATGCGGATCAGATCCTTGATCTTCACCTCCACCGGCAGGGTGCAACAGGTCGAATGGCAGCCATGGCACATGTTGCTGGTGTAACGCTGCCAGGTCTCCAGGCGGTCGACTTCGGCGGCGGCAATCAGGGTCGTTTTCATCGTTATGGGGGTGAATCACGGTCTTGGGGCGCGCGATCATACCGGAATTGCTCAATTTATGAACAACCTTTTGACCGATTGCACAAGGGCAGATGAAAACCGTGAACACAGCCTGTCGCTCCCGGTCCAAGCGTCTAGTCTCAACAGTCTCGCTCCGCTTTCGTCAAACTTGCCCGAGGATGCCGCATGTCCCAGGATGCCAAAGCACGTGACGCCGAAGTCGCGGATTTTCGCGCCGCCGTACTGAACAAGCTGACCTATGCGGTTGGCAAGGACCCGGACCACGCCTTCGACCATGACTGGTTCGAAGCCATCGCCCTGGCTGCGCGCGACCACATGGTCGACCACTGGATGGACCACACCCGCCAGGCCTACCGACGCAGCCAGAAGCGGGTGTACTACCTTTCCCTGGAGTTCCTGATTGGCCGGTTGCTCTACGACAGCCTGAGCAACCTGGGCCTGCTGGACATCGCCCGTGAAGCGCTGGAAGGCCTGGACGTCGACCTGGAGCGCATTCGCCTGCTCGAACCCGACGCGGCACTGGGTAACGGTGGCCTGGGCCGGCTGGCGGCCTGTTTCATGGAAAGCATGTCGACCCTGGGCATCGCCGCCCACGGCTACGGTATCCGTTACGAGCACGGCCTGTTCCGCCAGGCGGTGGTCGATGGCTGGCAGCAGGAACAGACCGAGAACTGGCTGGATTTCGGCAACCCCTGGGAGTTCGAGCGGGCCGAGGTGATCTACCCGATCAGCTTCGGTGGCAGCGTTGAAACGGTGCACGACACCCACGGCAAGCCGCGCCAGGTATGGTGGCCGGGCGAGACGGTGCGGGCGGTGGCCTATGACACCCCGGTGGTGGGCTGGCGCGGCGCCAGCGTCAACACCCTGCGCCTGTGGCGGGCGCGGGCGCTGGAAGAGCTGCACCTGGAGCGCTTCAACGCCGGCGACCACCTGGGCGCCGTGGCCGAGGTGGCCCGGGCCGAAAGCATCTCGCGGGTGCTGTACCCGGCCGACAGCACCGAGGCCGGCCAGGAGCTGCGCCTGCGCCAGGAATACTTCTTCGTCTCGGCATCGCTGCAGGACTTGCTGCGCCGCCACCTGAACATGCACGACAACCTGCTCAACCTGCCCGATGCGGCGGCCATCCAGCTCAACGACACCCACCCCTCGATCGCCGTGGCCGAGCTGATGCGGCTGTTGGTCGACCAGCACGAAATTCCCTGGGAAACCGCCTGGGAGCTGACCGTCGGCACCCTGGCCTACACCAACCACACGCTGCTGCCCGAAGCCCTGGAAACCTGGCCGGTGGCGCTGATGGAGCGCATGCTGCCGCGGCACATGCAGATCATCTACTTGATTAACGCCTACCATATCGATGCCCTGCGCGCCAAAGGCCTGCACGACTTCGACGTGCTGCGCGCGGTGTCGCTGATCGAGGAAGACAACGGCCGCCGTGTGCGCATGGGCAACCTGGCGTTTCTCGGTTCGCACAGTGTCAACGGCGTGTCGGCGCTGCACAGCAAGCTGATGAAGAGCACGGTGTTCGCCGAACTGCACAAGCTCTACCCGCAGCGCATCAACAACAAGACCAACGGCATCACCTTCCGACGCTGGTTGTACCAGTCCAACCCGCAACTGACTGAAATGCTGGTCGAAGCCTTGGGGCCGGAACTCAAGGACGACCCCGAAGGGCGCCTGGCGGGGCTGGTGCCGTTTGCCGAGAAGGCAAGCTTTCGCAAGCAGTTCGCCGCCCAGCGCCTGCACAGCAAGCGTGCCCTGGCCGGCATCATCCAGGACCGCCTGGGCGTCACGGTCAACCCGGAGGCGCTGTTCGACGTGCAGGTCAAGCGCATCCACGAATACAAGCGCCAGTTGCTCAACCTGTTGCACACCGTGGCGCTGTACCAGGCCATGCGCAACGACCCCGGCACCGACTGGGTGCCACGGGTGAAAATCTTCGCCGGTAAGGCGGCGGCCAGCTACCACCAGGCCAAGCTGATCATCAAGCTGGCCAACGACATCGCCCGGGTGGTCAACAACGACCCGACGGTGCGCGGCCTGCTCAAGGTGGTGTTCCTGCCCAACTACAACGTCAGCCTGGCCGAAAGCATCATCCCGGCGGCGGACTTGTCGGAGCAGATTTCCACGGCCGGCTACGAGGCCTCCGGCACCAGCAACATGAAGTTCGGCCTCAACGGTGCACTGACCATCGGCACGCTCGATGGTGCCAACGTGGAAATGTGCGAGCAGGTGGGGGCGGACAACATGTTCATCTTCGGCCTCACCGCGCAGCAGGTGGAAGCACGGCGCAAGACAGGTGACTTCGGCGCGAGCACGGCGATTGCTGCTTCCAGCCGCTTGCAAGACGTGCTGCAGGCGATCCGCAGCGGGGTGTTCTCGTCGGACGACCCGTCACGCTACGCGGGGTTGGTCGACGGCCTGGTGGGCTATGACCGCTTCTTGGTGTGTGCCGACTTCGATGCCTATTGGGACGCCCAGCGGCGGGTCGAGGAACTGTGGCACACGCCCCAGGAATGGTGGCGCATGGCGGTGCTGAACACGGCCCGGATGGGCTGGTTCTCGTCCGACCGCACCATTCGTGAGTATGCCACCGAGATCTGGAAGGCATTGGATTGAGGCGAGCCCCTTCGCGGGGCAAGCCTGCGTCTACAGGGCCTTGACTGTAGGAGCGGGCTTGCCCCGCGAAGGGCTGCACAGCAGCCCCAACCGACCACTGGCCGGGCCCTTGCTGAACTCAAGGCCCGAAGTCGAGTCTCTTTGCTCGCTAGCCCGCAACTCTCCCTGTAAACTGCGGGGGTTTATCTCCCCCAATCCTTTCGGAGCCATACATGTCCCGCGTTACCCTGAGTCGCTATCTGATTGAGCAGACCCGCAGCAACAATACCCCTGCCGATCTGCGCTTCCTGATCGAAGTGGTGGCGCGTGCGTGCAAGGAAATCAGCCACCACGTGTCCAAGGGCGCCCTTGGCGGCGTGCTGGGCAGCATGGGCACCGAGAACGTGCAGGGCGAAGTGCAGAAGAAGCTCGATGTCATTTCCAACGACATCCTGCTCGAAGCCAACGAGTGGGGCGGCCACCTGGCCGGCATGGCGTCCGAAGAAATGGACGACGCCTACCAGATTCCAGGCAAGTACCCCAAAGGCGCCTACCTGCTGGTCTTCGACCCGCTGGACGGCTCGTCGAACATCGACGTCAACGTTTCGGTCGGCACCATCTTCTCGGTACTGCGTTGCCCTAACGAGTACCTGAGCCAGAACGAAACCCTGAACGAAAAAGCCTTCCACCAGCCAGGTACCCAGCAGGTCGCCGCCGGTTACGCCATCTACGGCCCGCAAACCATGCTGATCCTGACCCTGGGCAACGGCGTCAAGGGCTTCACCCTGGACCGTGAACTGGGCAGCTTCGTGCTCACCCACGAGAACATCCGCGTGCCGGAAAGCACCGCCGAGTTCGCCATCAACATGTCCAACCAGCGTCACTGGGAAGCCCCGGTGCAGCGCTACGTGGACGAACTGCTGGCAGGCGAGACCGGCCCGCTGAAGAAGAACTACAACATGCGTTGGATCGCCTCGATGGTGGCCGATGTGCACCGTATCCTGACCCGTGGCGGCCTGTTCATGTACCCGCGCGATGCCCGCGACCCAAGCAAGCCGGGCAAGCTGCGCCTGATGTACGAAGCCAACCCGATGTCGTTCATCATCGAACAGGCAGGCGGTGCGTCCACCAACGGTTACGAGCGTATCCTCGACATCAAGCCGGAAAGCCTGCACCAGCGCGTGTCGGTGATTCTCGGCTCGAAGGAAGAGGTCGAGCGCGTCACCGCCTACCACAAGGAGTAAGTCATGCTCGCACCTTGGCAGCCGTTGCTGGAGTGGTGGTTCGGTTGGGGCACCAGTCCCCAGGCCGTGGCTGACGAGAAGAGCACGCTGTGGTTCGGCAAGCATCACGATGCCGAGGCCCAGGCGCTGTTTGGCGACCTGGTCGAGCACGCCCTGGCGGGCGGGCTGGACGAGTGGCAGCAGAGCCCGCAAGGCTGGCTCGGCTTGCTGATCCTGCTGGACCAGCTGCCGCGCATGCTCTACCGCGACACGCCGCGCGCCTTCGAGGGCGACCGGCGGGCGCAGGTGGTGGCCTTGCAGGGCCTGCAGAAGCACTGGGACTGCCAGTTGCTGCCGATTCAGCGGGTGTTCGTGCTGCTGGTGCTGGAGCATGCCGAGGTGCTGGACTGGCAGAACCTGTGTGTCGAGCGCTACCAGGAGCTGCTGGACGAGCAGCCGGAGGCCAACCAGCGCTTGTTCGCAGGCTTCCTCGACTATGCCGAGCAGCATCAGCGGGTGATTGCCCGTTTCGGGCGTTTCCCGCACCGTAACCTGGTGCTGGGGCGGCCGAGTACCAGTGAAGAGATGGACTTTTTGCTGGAGCCTGGGTCCAGGTTCTAGGGGCGGTGGGGCTGCTTCGCAGCCCATCGCGACCTTTGGTCGCTCCTACAGGGAATCGCATACGGCCCCTGGTAGGAGCGACCAAAGGTCGCGATGGGCCGCAAAGCGGCCCCAGCGTCCTCAAATCCTGAAACTGCCCACCAGGTGTTTCAACCGTTCGGCCTGGCGCTCCAGGTCGTTGCAGGCGCGCAAGGTGCTCTGCAGGTTCTGCACCCCTTCCTGATTCAGCGTATTGATCTCGGTAATGTCGACATTGATCGACTCGACCACGGCCGTCTGTTCCTCGGTGGCGGTGGCAACCGACTGGTTCATGCCATCGATCTCGCCAATGCGCACGGTCACGCTGCCCAGCCGCTCGCCGGCCTGGTTGGCGATGCCCACGCTATGGTCGCTGTGCTCGCGGCTCTGGTTCATGGTGCTGACCGCCACCTGGGCACCGGCCTGCAGTTCCTCGATCAGGCGCTGCACCTGCTGCGCCGATTCCTGGGTGCGGTGGGCCAGGTTGCGTACCTCGTCGGCAACCACGGCAAAGCCACGCCCGGCTTCACCGGCGCGGGCGGCTTCGATGGCGGCGTTCAGTGCCAGCAGGTTGGTCTGCTGGGAGATGCCGCTGATGACATCGAGGATCTGGCCGATGTTCGCCGTGTGGGCGTTCAGCGTCTCGATATTGCCGCACGAGTCGCTGATACGCGCCGACAGTTGGTTCATCACCTCGATGGTACGGCCCACCACCTGCTGGCCATCTTCGGCCAGGCCACGGGCTTCGCTGGAGTGTTGCGAGGCCAGTGCCGCGTTCTGGGCAATTTCCTGGGCGGCGGCGCCGAGCTGGTTGATCGCCGCGGCCACGCTGCTGGTGCGGCTGGACTGCTGGTCGGCATTGCTGATCGAGGCGTTCGACGCGCTCACCACCTGGGCCGCCACCGCATTCACCTGGCCGGTGGCCGAGGCCACTTCGCGGATCGAGGCGTGGATGCGCTCGACGAAGCGGTTGAACGACTGGCCGAGGCTGCCGAATTCATCCTGGGCGTGAATGGTCAGGCGGCGGGTAAGGTCGCCTTCGCCTTCGGCGATGTCATGCATGGCCCGGCCCATCAGGTGCAGGGGCTCCATCAGCACGCGAATCAGCACGCCGAGCAGGGCGATGATCAACGCCACGGCAATCAGTGTGGCAACGATGGCCGAGGTACGCAGTTCACCGAGCATGGCGAAGGCCGCGTCCTGGTCGAGCACCAGGGCCACGTACCAGTCGGCCGAAGGCACGCCGTCGACGTGAGTGAAGCTGATGAACTGCTTGTGGCCATCGACCTCCACTTCCTTCAGGCCGCTGCCAATGCGCGGCGTGTCGTTCGGGTAGACGTCGGCCAGGCTCTTGAGCGCAAGCTCGGCCTTGGGGTGGATGAGGATCTTGCCTTCGCCGTTGACGATGAATGCATGGCCCTGGCCGTCGAAGTCCAGGGTGTTGATCAGCTTGCTGATGGTTTGCAGGTCGGTGTCGGCGCCGCTGACGCCGATCAACTGGCCGGCCTGGCGTACCGGGGTGGCCAGGGTGATCACCAGCTTGCCGGCCGAGGCCGAGATGTAGGGTTCGGTGACGATGGTCTGGCCGCTGGCGCTGGCCGCCTTGTACCAGCCGCGCACCCGCGGGTCGTAGTCGGCGGCGCGGTTGCCCGCCGGCACCGACTGCATGCTGCCGTCCTGGCCGCCGAAGTAGCTGAGCTGGAAGTTGTTGCCATACACCGGCAGTGCCAGGCTGCGGCCCAGGCTGGTTTTATCCGGCCCGTCCACGGCAATTTGCTGGGCCAGCGAGTCGAGCAGCTGGATGCGGCTGTCGAGCCAGTTGCGGATGTTGCCGGCGGTGAGGTTGCCCAGGTCCTGCAAGGTGGTTTGCGTGTCGTGGCGCAGGGACTGGCGTTGTCGGTAGTCGTTGAACAGCACGAAACAGGTAAAGGCAAGGGCCACCACGAGGGCGGCGGCCAGCAGGATCTTGTGGCTGAACTTGAGGTTCTTGGTCATTTTTGGTCTGCACAAGGCAAGGCGTAGAAGGGGGGGGCTGCGGCGAGTTGCCACAGCGTGCTCGCTGTGTCGTCGCGGCGCGGGAAAACATTAACCGCCCATGCATGACAAGCCGACCAGCGGTGTACAACGAAAGCCGCCTTGCCAGGGAACCGGGGACCGATTTTTTCGTCGAAGATCACTGCAGGCCACTCGCCTGTCCCCATTTGCCAGGAGTGTGCCTTCATGTCGTTGCGTTCCCTCGCCCTGTTGTCCTTGTGCGTCGTACTGACCGCGTGCAGCAAGATCAATCAGGAAAACTATTCCAAGCTCAAGACCGGTATGAGCAAGGCCGAGGTCGAGCAACTGCTCGGTACGCCAGCCGAATGCTCCGGTGCGTTGGGCATGAGCAGTTGTACGTGGGGGGACGAAAAGAGCTTCATCAGTGTGCAGTACGCGGCAGACAAGGTGCTGATCTACTCCGGGCAGGGCCTCAAATGAGGCGTGTGCACCTGCTGCTGGGGTTGTGCCTGGTCATGCTCCTGGGTGGCTGCGCCACCTCCGCCACCGACCCGCTGACGCCGAAGACCGCCGGCAATGTCGACCTCAAGCGCTACCAGGGCAAATGGTACGAGCTGGCGCGCCTGCCGATGAAGTACCAGGCCGACTGCGCCCAGTCCGAAGCCCACTACAACCTCAAGCCCGATGGCTCCTACGGTGTGCTGAACCGCTGCCGTACCCTGGGGGATGAATGGCTGCGCGCCGAGGGGCATGCCAACATCCAGGAGCCGGGCCATACCGACCGGCTGTGGGTGGAGTTCGACAACTGGTTCACCCGCCTGGTACCGGGCGTGGCCAGGGGCGAGTACTGGATCCTGTACGTGGACGATCACTACCGCACGGCCATCGTCGGCAGCCCAGACCGCAAGTACCTGTGGATTCTTTCGCGCACGCCGACATTGCCGGCCTGGGAGCGCGAGAGCCTGATGTCCAAGGCCCGCCAGCAGGGCTATGACACCAGCCGCCTGATCTGGCGCACCCCCGACAAGCAGATCGTGCAGATGCATTAAATGAACGGGGGCCGCGTTGCGGTCCCCCGTAGGAGCGAGCAAAGCTCGCGATGGGCTGCAAAGCAGCCCCACCTACCGACTACCCCAAAAGCCCCCGCAAAACTTCGGCAAACGCCCGCCCGCTCTCTTCTTCCAACCCATGCCGCCCCTGGCACACCACCCACTGCCCATTGACCATCACATCCCGCACCTGACGGTCCCCCCCGGCAAACAGCCAGCGGTTCAGAATCGCATCCCCCTCCGCTATGGCGATATAGGGGTCCTGCCCATCCAGCACCAGCCAGTCAGCACGCTTGCCCACCGCCAGTTCGCCAATCGGCTGCCCCAGCGCTTGAGCCCCGCCCACCAGCGCCGCGTCGTACAGGGTGCGCCCAACCATCGGCTGATCGCCACGGTACAGCCGGTTGCGGCGCTGGTCGCGCAGGCGTTGGCCATATTCCAGCCAGCGCAGTTCCTCGACCACGCTCAGCGACACATGGCTGTCCGAGCCAATGCCCATGCGCCCACCCTGGGCAAGGAAGTCCACTGCCGGGAAAATCCCGTCGCCAAGGTTGGCCTCGGTGGTCAGGCACAGCCCTGCCACCGCACCGCTGCGGGCCATGGCGCTGACCTCGTCGGCCTCGGCATGGGTGGCATGCACCAGGCACCAGCGCGGGTCCACCTCGACATGTTCATACAGCCACTGCAACGGCCGCAGCCCGCTCCAGGCCAGGCAGTCATCCACTTCCTTCTGCTGCTCGGCAATGTGGATGTGAACCGGGCACTGCCGGTTGCTGGCCGCCAATACCTCGGCAATCTGCCCAGGCGTTACCGCGCGCAGCGAGTGAAAGCACAGCCCCAGCTGCTGGGCCGGTTGCGCGGCCAACAGCGGCGCCAACTGCGCCTGCAGCCGCAGGTACTGTTCGGTGGAATTGATGAAGCGCCGCTGGCCCTCGTTGGGGGCCTGGCCACCGAAGCCTGCGTGGCTGTACAGCACCGGCAGCAGGGTCAGGCCGATGCCGCTGGCCGCCGCGGCGGCGCTGATGCGTAGGGACAGCTCGGCGGGGTCGGCATAGGCGTTGCCCGCTGGGTCATGGTGCACGTAATGGAATTCGGCCACCGAGGTGTAGCCGGCCTTGAGCATTTCGATGTACAGCTGGCGGGCGATCACCTGCAACTGCTGCGGGGTGATCTTGCCAACCAGGCGGTACATCAGCTCGCGCCAGGTCCAGAAGCTGTCATTGGGGTTGCCCGCCACCTCGGCCAGCCCCGCCATGGCCCGCTGGAAGGCATGCGAGTGCAGGTTGGGCATGCCCGGCAGCAGGGGGCCGGCCAGGCGCTCGGCGCCCTCAGCGTTGGCATTGGCGTCGATGCGGGCCAACAACCCGGCAGCGGACACCTCCAGGCGCACATCGCGGGCCCAGCCGCTGGGCAGCAGGGCGCGTTCGGCAAAATAGGCGGGCATTGGCACAAATCCTGTTATTGTTTGACTTGTATATACATATACAGGCGTTTGCCTGCCGGGTAAACTGCGGCAAGCTACCGCTCATTCCATAGCCTAAGGACTCAAGCCGTGCCGACACCTCCTGTCTCCGCGCTGGTTGCCCAGATGGGCGAGGGCCCGGCGCCGCTGTATGCGCGGGTCAAGCAGATGATCATCCAGCAGATCGAAAACGGCACCTGGCCGCCGCACCACCGGGTGCCGTCGGAAAGCGAGCTGGTCAGCCAGCTGGGCTTCAGCCGCATGACTATCAACCGGGCCTTGCGCGAACTCACCGCCGAAGGGTTGCTGGTGCGCATGCAGGGCGTCGGCACCTTCGTCGCCGAGCCCAAGAGCCGTTCGGCGCTGTTCGAGGTGAACAACATTGCCGACGAGATCGCTGGCCGTGGCCACCAGCATAGCTGCCAGGTGATTACCCTGGCCGAGGAGGCCGCCGGTTCCGAGCGCGCCCTGGCCCTGGACATGCGCGAAGGCCAGCGGGTATTCCACTCGCTGATCGTGCACTACGAGAACGGCGTGCCGGTGCAGATCGAAGACCGCTACGTCAACGCGGCCATCGCCCCGGATTACCTCAAGCAGGATTTCACCCGGCAAACCCCATATGCCTACTTGTCCCAGGTCGCCCCGCTGACCGAGGGCGAGCATGTGGTCGAAGCGATTCTTGCCGAGCCCGAAGAGTGCCGCCTGCTGCAGATCGAGCGTGGCGAGCCGTGCCTGTTGATTCGCCGGCGCACCTGGTCTGGCCGCCAGCCGGTCACGGCAGCGCGGCTGATTCACCCAGGTTCCCGTCACCGCCTTGAAGGACGTTTCAGCAAATGACCCAATTGCAGGTGCTGCGTGCACAGGACTACCCGCGCATGCCGTGGAAGAACGGTGGTGGCTTCACCGAGGAGATCACCCGTGACGACGGCGAGGGCCTTGATGGTTTCGGCTGGCGCTTGTCGATTGCCGACATTGAGGAATCGGGTGGGTTTTCCGTTTTCGCCGGTTACCAGCGGATCATCAGCGTGCTGCAGGGTGATGGCATGCGCCTGCTGGTCGACGGCCAGCTCAGCCGGCCGCTGCTGGCCTTCGATGCATTCGCCTTCAGTGGCCAGAGCCAGGTCAGTTGCAACCTGCTGGGCGGGGCGATTCGCGATTTCAACCTGATCTATGCGCCCCAGCGGTATCGGGCGCGGTTGCAGTGGTTCGATGGCAGCAGCCGGTTGTACAGCTCGGCGTCGACGGTGTTGTTGTTTGCGGCCAGTGGCCAGGTTGAGGTGGCGGTGGCGGGGGAAGGGCACCTGCTGGGGCGGTACGATTGCTTGCGGCTGGAAGGTAATGACGGGTTGCTGGAGCTGGATGTGCAGGGACGGGTTTGTTTGATTGAATTGCACGCGCGGTGAGGTTGGCGGTGCATTTTCATTTCCTTTGAGATCGAGCGCCGCCCGCGCGGCGCTTCGCGAGCTTTGCTCGCTCCTACGTTTGTTTTTGGCCAGTAACGCCTGTGACAGGCACACGCGACCGCCTTGTTGGTACGACGCGATATCGCACCATGCGCCAAGGCGTTTCTCAGGACGCACTGGCCCAAAACAAACGTAGGAGCGAGCGCAGCTCGCGAAGCGCCGCGCGGGCGGCGCTCGATCTTCGCCCCACCCCCTAACCCCCGCCATACGGCGAGTTCCGATTATTTTGGTTGTCCATGCTTGTACATACAAGTAAAGGTGTGTTTATCTATTCACCACGACACACCTGCCCGCGGACATCCGCCGAGGACCTTCCCCGTGACCGACAACAACAAATACCGTGACGTTGAAATCCGTGCCCCCCGTGGCAACAAGCTGACCGCCAAAAGCTGGCTGACCGAAGCGCCACTGCGCATGCTGATGAACAACCTCGACCCGCAGGTTGCCGAAAACCCCAAGGAGCTGGTGGTGTACGGCGGCATTGGCCGCGCCGCACGCAACTGGGAATGCTACGACAAGATCGTCGAAACCCTGACCCGCCTGGAAGACGACGAAACCCTGCTGGTGCAGTCGGGCAAGCCGGTCGGCGTGTTCAAGACCCACAGCAACGCCCCCCGCGTACTGATCGCCAACTCCAACCTGGTGCCGCACTGGGCCAACTGGGAACACTTCAACGAACTGGACGCCAAGGGCCTGGCCATGTACGGCCAGATGACCGCCGGCAGCTGGATCTACATCGGCAGCCAGGGCATCGTCCAGGGCACCTATGAAACCTTCGTCGAAGCCGGCCGCCAGCACTACGGCGGCAGCCTGAAAGGCAAGTGGGTACTCACCGCGGGCCTGGGCGGCATGGGCGGCGCCCAGCCGCTGGCGGCAACCCTGGCCGGTGCCTGCTCGCTGAACATCGAGTGCCAGCAGAGCCGCATCGATTTCCGCCTGGAAACCCGCTACGTCGACGAGCAGGCCAGCGACCTCGACGACGCCCTGGCGCGCATCGCCAAGTACACCGCCGAAGGCAAGGCCATCTCCATCGCCCTGCACGGCAACGCCGCTGAAATCCTTCCGGAACTGGTCAAGCGCGGCGTGCGCCCGGACATGGTCACCGACCAGACCAGCGCCCACGACCCGCTGAACGGCTACCTGCCCGCCGGCTGGACCTGGGAGCAGTACCGCGACCGCGCCCAGACCGAGCCGGCCGCCGTGGTCAAGGCTGCCAAGCAGTCGATGGCCGTGCACGTGCAGGCCATGCTCGACTTCCAGAAGCAGGGCGTGCCGACCTTCGACTACGGCAACAACATCCGTCAGATGGCCAAGGAAGAGGGCGTGGCCAATGCCTTCGACTTCCCAGGCTTCGTTCCGGCCTATATCCGCCCGCTGTTCTGCCGCGGTGTCGGCCCGTTCCGCTGGGCGGCGTTGTCTGGCGATGCCGAAGACATCTACAAGACCGACGCCAAGGTCAAGGAACTGATCCCAGACGATGCCCACCTGCACCGCTGGCTGGACATGGCCCGCGAGCGCATCAGCTTCCAGGGCCTGCCGGCGCGTATCTGCTGGGTAGGCCTGGGCCTGCGTGCCAAGCTGGGCCTGGCGTTCAACGAAATGGTGCGCAGCGGCGAGCTGTCGGCGCCGGTGGTGATCGGCCGTGACCACCTGGACTCGGGCTCGGTGTCCAGCCCCAACCGCGAAACCGAAGCCATGCGCGACGGCTCCGACGCGGTGTCCGACTGGCCGCTGCTCAATGCCCTGCTCAACACCGCCGGCGGCGCCACCTGGGTGTCGCTGCACCATGGCGGCGGTGTGGGCATGGGCTTCTCCCAGCACTCCGGGATGGTCATCGTCTGCGACGGCACCGACGCAGCCGCCGAGCGTATCGCCCGCGTGCTGACCAACGACCCAGGCACCGGCGTGATGCGCCATGCCGATGCCGGTTACGACATCGCCATCGACTGCGCCAAAGAACAGGGCCTGGACCTGCCGATGATCACAGGTTGATCGCTGCACCTTGAGTGATACTGAACAACAAGAGGGGCCTGTGGGCCCCCGCCACAATGGAGTAGCGAAGTGACCGAATTGACCCTCAAGCCCGGCACCCTGACCCTGGCCCAGCTGCGCGCCATCCACGCCGCCCCCGTGCGCCTGCAGCTCGATGCCAGCGCCGCGCCGGCCATCGACGCCAGCGTTGCCTGCGTTGAGCAGATCATCGCCGAGGACCGCACCGCCTACGGCATCAACACCGGTTTCGGCCTGCTGGCCTCGACCCGCATCGCCAGCCACGACCTGGAAAACCTGCAGCGTTCGCTGGTGCTGTCCCACGCCGCCGGTGTTGGCGCGCCGCTGGACGACGCCCTGGTGCGGCTGATCATGGTGCTCAAGATCAACAGCCTGAGCCGTGGTTTCTCCGGCATCCGGCGCAAGGTCATCGATGCGCTGATCGCCCTGGTCAACGCCGAAGTCTACCCACACATTCCGCTCAAGGGCTCGGTGGGCGCCTCCGGCGACCTCGCCCCGCTGGCGCACATGTCGCTGGTGCTGCTGGGCGAAGGCAAGGCCCGCTACCAGGGCCAGTGGCTGCCAGCCAGCGAAGCCCTGGCCGTCGCCGGCCTTGAACCGCTGACCCTGGCCGCCAAGGAAGGCCTGGCGCTGCTCAACGGCACCCAGGCATCCACCGCCTATGCCCTGCGCGGCCTGTTCCAGGCCGAAGACCTGTACGCCGCCGCCATCGCCTGCGGCGGCCTGAGCGTCGAAGCAGCACTCGGCTCGCGCTCGCCGTTCGATGCGCGCATCCATGCCGTGCGCGGCCAGCGCGGCCAGATCGACACCGCTGCCTGCTTCCGCGACCTGCTGGGCGATTCCAGCGAAGTGTCGCTGTCGCACAAGAACTGCGACAAGGTTCAAGACCCGTACTCGCTGCGCTGCCAGCCACAGGTCATGGGCGCCTGCCTGACCCAGATCCGCCAGGCGGCCGAGGTGCTGGGCATCGAAGCCAACGCCGTGTCGGACAACCCGTTGGTGTTCGCCGCCGAGGGCGATGTGATTTCCGGTGGCAACTTCCACGCCGAACCCGTGGCCATGGCTGCCGACAACCTTGCCCTGGCGATTGCCGAGATAGGCTCGCTGAGCGAGCGGCGCATTTCGCTGATGATGGACAAGCACATGTCCCAGCTGCCGCCTTTCCTGGTGGAAAACGGCGGGGTCAACTCCGGCTTCATGATCGCCCAGGTCACCGCCGCCGCACTGGCCAGCGAGAACAAGGCCTTGTCCCACCCGCACAGTGTCGATAGCCTGCCGACCTCGGCCAACCAGGAAGACCACGTGTCGATGGCGCCTGCCGCCGGCAAGCGCCTGTGGGAAATGGCCGAGAACACCCGGGGCGTGCTGGCCATCGAATGGCTGGGTGCGTGCCAGGGGCTGGACCTGCGCAAGGGCCTGAAGACTTCGGCGAAGCTGGAGCAGGCCCGCCAGGCGCTGCGTCGTGAGGTGCCGCACTATGACCGTGACCGCTTCTTTGCGCCGGACATCGAGGCGGCTGTCGAGTTGCTGGCCCAAGGGAGCCTGACCGGGCTGCTGCCTGCTGGTGTCCTGCCTAGCCTTTGATGCACCTGGGGCCGCTTGGCGGTCCATTCGCGGGGCAAGCCCGCTCCTACAGGGGGCAGGTTCGCCCGGCGGACAGGGCTGCAGGGCAGCCCCCTCGATCTCACGACCACAAAAACAATTTAAGGACGTGACATGCAACAAGCTCAAGGTCTCAAGCGCGGGCTAACGGCCCGCCACATCCGCTTCATGGCCCTTGGCTCGGCCATCGGCACCGGCCTGTTCTACGGTTCTGCCTCGGCCATCCAGATGGCCGGCCCGGCGGTGCTGCTGGCGTACCTGATTGGTGGCGCGGCGGTATTCATGGTCATGCGCGCGCTTGGCGAAATGGCCGTGCACAACCCCGTCGCCGGTTCCTTCGGCCATTACGCCACCACCTACCTCGGCCCCATGGCAGGCTTCATCCTGGGCTGGACCTACGCCTTCGAGATGGTCATCGTCGCCATCGCCGACGTCACCGCCTTCGGTATCTACATGGGCTTCTGGTTCCCGGAAGTGGCCCGCTGGATCTGGGTGCTGGGCATCGTCTTCGTCATCGGCGGCCTGAACCTGTGCAACGTCAAAGTGTTCGGCGAAATGGAATTCTGGCTGTCGCTGCTCAAGGTCGGCGCCATCGTGGCGATGATCCTGGCGGGCATCGGCATCATGGCCTTCGGTTTCAGCCAGGTCACCGGTGAGCATGCCGTGGGCCTGGGCAACCTGTTCGCCCATGGCGGCTTCATGCCCAACGGCATCACCGGCGTGATTGCCTCGTTCGCCGTGGTGATGTTTGCCTTCGGCGGCATCGAGATCATCGGTGTCACCGCCGGCGAGGCGAAAGACCCACAGCGCGTGATTCCCAAGGCAATCAATGCCGTGCCGCTGCGCATCCTGCTGTTCTACGTGCTCACCTTGCTGGTGCTGATGTGCCTGTACCCTTGGCCGCAGATCGGCAGCGAAGGCAGCCCGTTCGTGCAGATCTTCAGCCACCTGGGCATCGGCTCTGCCGCCGCAGTGCTGAATATCGTGGTGATCTCGGCGGCGGTGTCGGCCATCAACAGTGACATCTTCGGCGCCGGCCGCATGATGTATGGCCTGGCCCAGCAAGGCCATGCGCCGCGCAGCTTCGGCAAATTGTCCAAACATGGCGTGCCGTGGATGACCGTGGTGGTGATGGGCGCGGCGCTGCTGCTGGGCGTGCTGCTCAACTACCTGATTCCGGAAAACGTGTTCCTGCTGATCGCCTCCATCGCCACCTTCGCCACCGTGTGGGTGTGGATGATGATCCTGGTCACCCAGGTGGCCATGCGCCGGCGCATGAGCCGTGAAGAGGCGGCCCAGTTGAAATTCCCGGTGCCGTTCTGGCCTTACGGGCCGGCCATGGCGATTGCCTTCATGGTGTTCATTTTCGGCGTGCTCGGCTACTTCCCCGATACCCAGGCAGCCTTGCTGGTCGGCGTGGTCTGGGTGGTATTCCTGGTGGCGTCCTACCTGTTGTGGTGCAAGCCACGTGCAGGCAAGCACGTGCCTGCCGAGCTGCACCGCTAGCCTAGGAGATTGCACATGAGAACCCTCTGGCAGCACTGCCATGCGGCAACCCTGAGCGAGGGCCGTTACTCGATCATCGAAGACGCGGCCATCGTTACCCACGAGGGGTTGATCGAGTGGATCGGCCCGCGTGCCGAGCTGGCGCCGGTGAAGGCCGAGCGCACCGTCGACCTGGGCGGCGCCTGGGTCACTCCGGGGCTGGTCGACTGCCACACCCACGCGGTGTTCGGCGGCAACCGCAGTGGCGAGTTCGAGCAGCGCCTGCAGGGCGTGAGCTATGCCGAGATCGCCGCCCAGGGGGGCGGCATCGCCAGCACCGTGCGGGCGACCCGCAGCGCCAGCGAGGACGAACTGTTCGCCAGTGCCCGCCAGCGGGTTCAGGCGTTGATGCGCGATGGCGTGACCACCGTCGAGGTCAAGTCCGGCTACGGCCTGGACCTGGCCAACGAACGCAAGATGCTGCGTGTGGCCCGGCGCCTGGCCGATGAGTTGCCGCTGACGGTGCGCGCCACCTGCCTGGCCGCCCACGCCCTGCCGCCGGAGTACGCCGGCAGGGCCGATGCCTATATCGCCCATATCTGCGACGAGATGCTGCCGGCCTTGGCTGGCGAAGGGCTGGTGGATGCGGTGGATGCGTTTTGCGAGCACTTGGCGTTTTCCCCGGCGCAAGTGGAAAAGGTGTTCATCAAGGCCCGTGAACTGGGCTTGCCGGTGAAGCTGCATGCCGAGCAGTTGTCGTCGTTGCACGGCTCAAGCCTGGCTGCACGTTACCAGGCGCTCTCGGCCGACCACCTGGAGTTCATGACCGAGGAAGATGCCATCGCCATGGCCAAGGCCGGCACCGTCGCCGTGCTGCTGCCGGGCGCTTTCTACTTCCTGCGTGAAACCCAGTTGCCGCCGATGGATGCTCTGCGCCGCCATGGGGTGAAAATTGCCCTGGCCAGCGACCTCAACCCCGGCACTTCGCCCGGTTTGTCACTGCGCCTGATGCTGAACATGGGCTGCACGCTGTTCCGCATGACCCCGGAAGAGGCCCTGGCTGGCGTTACTTTGCATGCGGCTACCGCGCTGGGCCTGGGCGACAGCCATGGCTCGCTGGAAACCGGCAAGGTGGCCGACTTCGTCGCCTGGCAAATCGCCCGCCCTGCCGACCTGGCCTACTGGCTGGGCGGCGACCTGCCCAAGCGCGTGGTGCGCCTGGGCCATGAAATCTCCCATTGAGCGAGGCACGATGGACAAGGTACTGAGTTTCCACCAGGGCCGCTTGCCCCTGCTGATCAGCATGCCCCACGCCGGCCTGAAACTGACTCCCGCCGTGGACCAGGGGCTGGTCGAGGCCGCACGCAGCCTGCCCGACACCGACTGGCACATTCCGCGTTTGTATGAATTTGCCCGTGAACTGGGGGCGAGTGTGGTGGCGGCGGAGTATTCTCGCTTCGTCATCGACCTGAACCGCCCGGACGATGACAAGCCGCTGTATGCCGGCGCCACCACGGGCTTGTACCCCTCGACACTGTTCGATGGCGAGCCGCTGTTCAAGGAAGGCCTGGCGCCCACCGCCGCAGAGCGTGAGCGCTACCTGGAGACGATCTGGCGGCCTTATCACAACACGATCCGCAGTGAGCTGGCACGCCTGCGTGAAGCCCATGGCTATGCCCTGTTGTGGGATGCCCACTCGATCCGCTCGCTGATCCCGCACCTGTTCGACGGCAAGCTGCCGGACTTCAACCTGGGCACCTTCAACGGCGCCAGTTGCGACCCGGCGCTGGCCGAGCGCCTGCAGGGCGTGTGTGGCGAGGCGCAGGGCTACAGCCATGTGCTCAACGGGCGTTTCAAGGGTGGCCATATCACCCGGCACTACGGCGCCCCGGCGAACCACATCCACGCGGTACAGCTGGAGCTGGCGCAAAGTACCTACATGGAAGAGTACGAGCCCTTCGCCTACCGCGAAGACCGCGCCCAGCCCACCCAGCAGGTGTTGCAGGCGCTGTTGCAGGCGATGCTGGCGTGGGGCCGGGAGCGTTATGGGAGGCGAGTATAACGGGGGCGGCCCCATCGCGAGCTGCGCTCGCTCCTACGAAGGGCCAGCCTCCCCGGTCCCCGTAGGAGCGAGCGCAGCTCGCGATCACCGGCAACGCCGGTGCCATCTTCACCCGTTATTGACGTAGCCAAGGGTCAGCTCGCGCAGCAGCGCCAGCGCTTCCTGGTCCCTGTCATCCTGCAGGCCTTGCTGCAGGCGTAGTTCCTCCTCCAGTGGATGGTCGGCACCGGCCAGCTCCAACACCCGCTGCCCGAAGCGCGCCTCTATGTCCTCGAAGCGGGCCCTGTGCTCGGCGCGCAGGCGTGCGGTCCAGTCGCCATTGGCCAGCAGGTAATCGATGAACGCCTCACTGTGCTCGCTCTGGCGCACGCTCTCCAACACCCTGGAAAGCTCCCCCCGCGCCAGGTTCGCGGCGCCGCGAAAGCGCATGCTGTCGGCAATCGGCAGGTCCAGCTCCCGCGCCAGTTCCCGGCGGTAGGCCAGGCGCACCGAAACCAGGTCGCCGGAACCTGTGCGCATGCTGGCAAGCTTCTCCAGCTGGCCGATGCGAAACAGCTGCAGCAGGCGCCGATGCAGGGTTTGCAGGGTATCGCCCGCGTCGATCAGCAAGCGCTTGGCCATCAGGTACAGCTCGATGTTGTTGAACTCCTGCAGTGCGCCGTCATGGCAGGTTTGCGTGCCCGTTTCAGGGTTGGGCAGTGCGGCGGCGGCAATGCTTTCCATCACCGGGCGCTCGTCCTGGTTGGCCACGGCCGCCACCAGCATCAGGCGCACGCGCTCGCAGAAACTGGCCTGGGTGGTGGGGTCGACGAACGGCGCGGCATTGTGCAGGCGGCCCACCAGGCGCAACAGGTCGCTGCCTTCGAGTTGTTCCCAGCAGGCCTGCAACGCCTCGTTCTGTGCATCGTTGCCCAGCATCCAGTCTTCCAGCCTGGGGGTATCGTCGCCCAGCAGCGGGAAGTGCGGGTGGCTCAGCGACTCTTCGCTGGAGTTGCTGACCAGCAACAGGTTGTCCGGGATGTCCAGGGCGAAGGAGTAGGTGCGCTGGCTGTCGGAAAACGCCCGCACGCGCAGGATGGTTTCCAGCGGCAAGGGGTTGTCGAACAGGGAAATCGACGAGATCGGCATGGCATCGTTCAGGTTTTCCAGAATGTGCGCCGGCAGGTCGGTGAGGTTGTTCGCACTCAGGTCCAGCAGCTCCAGGGGCAGCAGGTCATTGCACCATTGCGGCCAGGCTTGCAGGTTCATGTTGGTCAGCCCGAGGGAGTTCAGGTTGCTGGACAGGCGGGCCGGCACCTGGGTGATGGTGCCGACCCGGTTGCCGGAAAGGTCCAGCGATGTCAGGTGTTCAAGCCCGGCAAAGGTTTCGAGCATGGCCTGGTCGACTTCCAAGCCCATGTTGCGAAACTCAAGGTACGTCAGCTGCGGCAGGCGCAGCAGCGCCGAGGCGAGCGCCGGTGTTGCACCCTGGTGTGCATCGATGGTGAGGCGGGTGATGTTCGGGAAGCGCGCAAGCAGTTCACTGAGTTGCGAGGCGGTGCCACTGAGGCGGGTCAGTGTCATCGAATGCACGCGGCCACCGAAGAACGCCGGCAGCCGACGTGGGAAGTGCTCGATGGCAACGTCTTCCAGTGCCAGGCGCAGGTATTGCTGGCCGCGTTCCTGGCGCTCCCAGAATTCATTGATCGCGGTGGCGATGCGCTGCCGGTCTTCCAGTGCGGCCTGGGTCAGCGGGTTGTTCGAACTCGATGCCTGGGCCCAGCCATCGATCGCATCGCGCATTTGTTGGCGCTCATTGCGGATAAGAGCCAGGCGCTCATTGAGTGCCGAGGGCTGGTCCACGGTCACCTGGGCCGTTTCGGCGCGCTCGTTGAGCAACAGGCGTTGCAGGTGGGTTTCGTTGATGGCGTTGCCTTCCAGGGAAATGGCTGGCGGCCGGGTGAGCGTGTCTGCCTCGTTGAGCAGGAAGGCGGGTAGCGAGGTGAGGTTGTTGTCCTGCAGCGACAGGTGGCCCAGGCGCCCCAGGGCGTCGCTGCCGATGCCAAGGGGCCACTGGCTCAATTGCATGCGGTTGAGCCCCAGGTAATCCAGGTTGAATGCATGGAAGCTTGGCCGGTCACCGCTTTGCTGCAAGCGGTTGCCACTGAGGTCCAGGTGGCCCAGGTGCTCCAGCTCCGCCAGCGCATTCAGGTGGCTGCCGGTGAAGGCGATGTTCTGGTTGGTCAGTGCCAGCCTGCGCAAGTTGGGCAGGGCCGTGGCGATGCCCGTTACGCTGGGCAGCAGCGAGGGCGTTGCCCGAGGGTGGTAGGGCCGGCTGATCTCCAGGGCTTCGAGTTGCGGCAGCAGCCCGAACAGGCGTTGCATCAGGCGCTCGTTCTGCCCCCAGCCGGCCAGGGTGCCGCTGGGCAGGTCGAGCAGGTGCAGGCTGCGTATGCGCCGGTAGAAGAAACCGGGCAGGGTCATGGGGATGTCGGTCAACGGTACGCCCTGGACGCTCAGTTCGGCGCCGAGGGCGTGGTCATCCTCCAGGGCGGTGTCGTACCAATGCTGCATGATCGCTTCGCGCAGCGTGTCATAGGCGCGGGCGGCCTGGTCAGAGGCGGGTGAAATGGCCTCGCTCCAGTCGTCCAGCCCGCGTTGCAGCGCGCTGCGTTCTTCCAGCAGTGCGGTCAGGTATTCGACGATCTGCAGGCGGTTGCGGCCTTGGCCGGCAATCGACATCAGGATGTGCTCGGCCGGCCTGTTGGTGCGCTCCGGGATGCCGGTCGCCCGCACGGTGGCGAGCAGGTGCTGGCGCGTGCTGCCTTGGGCTGCGTTGTCGCCGCTGCTCAGTGGGTAACCCACGCGGCCATCGGCCAGGCGCATGGGCGAACGCAAGCCGGGGCGAATGGGTTGCATGGCCAGGGTGGCGCGCAAGGCTGGGCGCGGTAGCAGTGGGCTGTGCTGCATCAGGCGCTGCAACGCCTTGCCATCGGCCACCTGCAACTGCGCCATGGCCTCGGGCAGGGCTTGGTGCAGTGCGGTGAAAAGGTCTGGGTGCAGGGTTACCGGTGTTTCGCGCAGGTTCGTCTCACGCACGATGTAACCGGCTTGGGCATGGGTGATGGTGGGGGAAGGCCGGGCGTCCAGCGGGCCGATGGCATGCAGCTGGTCGGGCCAGTGGCTGCGCTGGAGTAGCTGCAGTGTTGTCTCTGCCGGCCAGCCCGGCAGGCGCTGCAGGGTTTGCAGGATCAGGCGGTCGCTGTCCCAGCTTTGCACCCCGGCCAGGTGCAAGCCTTCGTAGGCACGGGTGAGGCGAATACGCTGTTGGTAAACGCGGATTTCCTCGGCCAGGCGCAGGGGGATCTTGCCAGTGGCGAGTTGTTCCCGCTCGAGGGCGCTGGCGCTGTGGATAAGTTCATCCACAACCGGGCTTGGCAGGTTGGGATAGACGCGCTGGATGCTGTCGCTGCTGGCCGCCTGAGGGCCGGGCAGGTTTTCATAGGCGCGGGCGAACTCGCCGGGCGAGAGGTAGGTTTGGCCCAGCTTGAAGCGTTGCAGGGTGTCTTCCAGCAAGGCGGGCAAGCGGCGGTTTTCTGCCAGTGTTCGGCGCAGCACGTCTTCGTCGATATCGCAGATGTCCAGGGCTGCCTGCAGGCTTGCCTCGTCGACCTGGGCGCTCAGGTGGCCCAGGCGACGCAGCAGGGCAGGGCCGTGCCAGGTCTGCGGCTGCTCGGTTTCCAGCAGCCATGCCCCGGCGCCGTTGTGCCGGGCGGCCGGCTGGTAGGCCTGGGGGCGGGTGGGGTGTTCCAGGTGGTACTCATTGCCCGCCTGCCTGACCGAGAATACGCGGTCCTCAACTGGCAGCCAGGTTTTACCGGCGTGGTGAATCAACCCGGAGGCGTCGGGCTTGAGTCCTGCTGGCAATACCTGATCGTGGGCGAAAGGGGCCAGGTCAGGTTTCCACAGGCGGTGCTCGCCGTCGGGCAGCTCGACCGGTTGCAGTTCTTCGATGAACGACGGCGTTTCCACCGGGATTCGTTCCACCACCGGGATGCCTTGGCCCTGGGCCGCAGCAAGCAGCGCCGCCATGATGGCGACGTTGTCGATTACATCCATCAAGTAGTCGAAGGCCTGCTGGCGGTCGCCTTCGAGCCAGCTGTCGATACCCTCGAAGGCTGCATTGGCCAGTTGCAGCACGGTAACGCCGAGCATCACCGCGCCCAGCGGCGGGATGAACAGGGCCGCGATATTGAGGCTGGTCAGCGACAGGGCCTTGAAGTAGCCAAGGTGCCGCTCGGCAGTGATGCCGTCCTGGGTGGCGGTGGGCACCGCGTGGAACAGGGCGTCGTCCCTCAGGCGCTGCTGGCGTTGGGCCGCCAATGCATCGAGGCACGGTTGGGTGAAGGGCTGCACGTGCAAGCGCACGTGGGCATCGGGATCGGGGATACGTTCCTTGAACTGGCCGCTGGCGTTCCAGGTGTAGGGTTCCAGGGTGTCGGTGAGCTTTTCCAGGAAACCGGCCTTGTGGCGGTCGGGTAGCAACTGCTGGTATTCCTTGCGCCGCAGCGCGGGCAGTTGCTTGAGCAGGAAGGCTTCGGCATCGGCCCTGCTGGCATGTTGGGTCAAGGGCTCGGGCATGCCAGGCAGGTACAGCACCAGCCAGCCGTCATAGGGAAACTCAGGCCCCGGCGGGAATCGGCCCGCGCCGGTTTCAACGCGGGCGTCGATGCCAATGGCCATGGCACCGGTGAGCGTGGTGTGCAGCAACTCGACACCCGCGCAGAGTACGGGGCGCCCGTCATGCTCCACCGGGCTATCGCGGTCCAGCGTCAGCAGGGTTGCATGGACGGCGCTGTCGATCTTGCCCAACAGGAAGGCGTGGTGAACCTGCAAGGTAAACGAGGAGCGCTCGGCAGTCTTGAATACCGCCCGGACGGCGTCGGCGTCAGGCTGGTCGGCTGGCGGGTCGAGCGCATCGAGCAGTCCCTGGTACTTGCCACCGATATCCAGCTCGCGCGCCAGGGCTGCGAAGTCCTCTGCGAGGATGGGCAGCTTCTGCGCCCTGGATAACAGGCTGACGTCGTTGCTGTCGAGAATGGCTGATGCATTGTTGCCGGCGCTGAGCCCCCCGGGCTGCGCCTCGAACGCCTCGAAATTCTGCAGGGCACTGTGCAGCAGCGATTGCGTGGCCAGTTTCAAGGCACGGGACGAGGTGGCAAAGGGATCGTCGCCCAGGCTGGACAACGCTTCCTTCAGCTCGGCCACCCGCTGCAGGTTCATCAGGTAGGTGCGTGATACGTCGAGCGCCTGCCCGAAGCGCTGCTTGATCGCCTCCGTCAGCAGGCCGGTGGCGTACGGCTCAAGCGCCGGCACGGTGGCCAGCAGCGCCTTCAGCCCGGCCTCGGCCTGCTGGTGCTTTCCATAAGTGTGCGTCAGCGCCTTGGCCACCGCCGGGTGGGCCAGGCAGGCCCGTTCAAGCTGCGGGTCGCGCTGGCTGGCCGCCTGGCGCATGCGTTGGCGCAGCTCGGGCTGGGCATTGGCGACCCAACCCGGCAGCTTGCTGCTGACCAGCTGGTGGTAGTGGTCTGGGTTGGAGGCTGTGGGTTTGACCGGGTCGAACATGGGGAAATCTCACGTTGGCTGAGTTCTCCCGATGCTATTGAGCGCTGCCTGCGCCCTGCACATAAGATGATCTTGCCGAGACACATGCTCAAAGCGCAATTCAGGTTTATGATGGCCCACGGCCGAATTAATCCTCACACGGAGTGCGCGATGCAGACCCTCTACCCGCAGATCAAACCCTACGCCCGGCACGATCTGGCCGTGGAAGCGCCGCATGTGCTGTATGTCGATGAAAGCGGCTCACCGGAAGGCCTGCCCGTGGTGTTCATCCACGGTGGCCCGGGCGCTGGCTGCGATGCCCAGAGCCGCTGCTACTTCGACCCCAACCTGTACCGCATCATCACCTTCGACCAGCGCGGCTGTGGCCGCTCCACGCCGCACGCGAGCCTGGAGAACAACACCACCTGGCACCTGGTCGAGGACCTGGAGCGCATCCGCAAGCACCTTGGCATCGACAAGTGGGTGCTGTTCGGCGGCTCGTGGGGCTCGACCCTGGCCCTGGCCTACGCCCAGACCCACCCCGAGCGCGTGCATGGCCTGATCCTGCGCGGCATCTTCCTGTGCCGGCCACAGGAGATCCAGTGGTTCTACCAGGAAGGCGCCAGCCGCATGTTCCCCGACTACTGGCAGGATTACATTGCGCCGATTCCGCCGGAAGAGCGCGACGACCTGGTCAAGGCCTTCCACAAGCGCCTCACCGGCAACGACCAAATCGCCCAGATGCACGCGGCCAAGGCCTGGTCCACCTGGGAAGGCCGCACCGCCACCCTGCGCCCGAACCCGCTGGTGGTCGACCGCTTCTCCGAGCCGCAGCGGGCCTTGTCGATTGCCCGCATCGAATGCCACTACTTCATGAACGATGCCTTCCTGGAGCCCGACCAACTGATTCGCGACATGCCGAAAATCGCCCACCTGCCGGCGGTGATCGTGCATGGCCGCTATGACGTGATCTGCCCGCTGGACAACGCCTGGGCGCTGCACCAGGCCTGGCCGAACAGTGAGCTGAAGGTGATTCGCGATGCTGGCCACGCCGCTTCCGAGCCGGGTATCACCGATGCCCTGGTACGTGCCGCCGACCAGATGGCGCGGCGCCTGCTCGACCTGCCCCTGGAAGAAGCATGAGGGGCTTGCTGCAGCGTGTGCGCGGCGCCCGGGTGGAAGTGGGCGGGGAAATCGTCGGCGCCATCGACCAGGGGTTGCTGGTGCTGGTGGCGGTCGAGCCTGAAGATACCCGCGAGCATGCCGATAAGCTGTTGCACAAGCTGCTCAATTACCGGGTATTCAGTGACCCGCAGGGCAAGATGAACCTGTCGCTCAAGGACGTGCAGGGCGGCTTGTTGCTGGTGTCCCAGTTCACCCTGGCGGCCGATACCCGCAGTGGCATGCGCCCGAGTTTTTCCACCGCAGCGCCGCCGGCATTGGGCGCCGAGTTGTTCGACTATCTTTTCCAGCAGGCGCGCCAACAGCACGCCGATGTGGCCAGCGGGCGCTTCGGCGCCGACATGCAGGTGCACCTGGTCAATGATGGCCCTGTGACATTCTTGTTACAAATATGAGGTTAAAAAACCCTTTGTTTGTAGGAAAACAAGGGGTTTTGTACGATAAATAGTTAGTCCAGCCTGATGCGTTGTAACGCATCCTGCTGGATAATCGCGCGCTGCGTGAGCCTGCGTTCGCGGGTTCGTTTCACTCTGACTCGAGCATTGTCTGGATCCGTTTGGGGAATCATTACGCCCTCACGGGGTCCGAACAGTGCTCGCCAACCCGGCATTTGTCGCTGGCCGTTGGTTTCATGATCTGTTTTCGGCGAGGGTTGCTCGTGATTGTTAGTCCCCAAAAAGCATCAAGAATCCCCGGCACCGGGCTGCGCAAGGCCCTGATGGCCAGTGTGGCACTGGTCGGCCTGATGAGCGCGGGCCAGCTGTGGGCATTCAATCTTGACGATGTTGCAGCCAAGGCAAAGGATCTGGCCGGCCAGAAATACGAAGCACCGAAAAGCAACCTGCCTGCTGTGTTCCGCGACATGAAGTTCGCGGACTACCAGAAGATCCACTTCCTGCAGGAAAAGGCCGAATGGGCCAAGGACAAGACCCCATTCAAGCTGTCGTTCTACCACCAGGGCATGCACTTCGATACGCCGGTGAAGATCAACGAGGTCACCGCCAGCAAGGTCGAGGAAATCAAGTACGACGCCAGCCGCTTCGAGTTCGGTGACGTCCCGCACGACCCGGAAACCACCAAGAACCTCGGCTACGCCGGCTTCCGTGTGCTCTACCCGATCAACAAGGCCGACAAGCAGGACGAGATCATGACCCTGCTGGGGGCCAGCTACTTCCGCGTGGTCGGCAAGGGCCATGTGTACGGCCTGTCGGCCCGTGGCCTGGCGATCGACACCGCACTGCCGTCTGGCGAGGAATTCCCGCGCTTTACCGAGTTCTGGGTAGAGAAGCCAAAGCCTGCCGACAAGCACCTGGTGATCTACGCCCTGCTGGACTCGCCGCGCTCCACCGGCGCCTACAAGCTGATCCTGCGCCCAGGCAACGACACCGTGGTCGATGTGCAGTCGCGTGTGTTCCTGCGTGACCACGTCAGCCGCCTGGGTGTCGCGCCGCTCACCAGCATGTACCTGTTCGGCCCTAACCAGCCATCGAAGGTGCTGAACTACCGCCCAGCCCTGCACGACTCCGAAGGCCTGTCGATCCACGCCGGCAATGGCGAGTGGATCTGGCGCCCGCTGAACAACCCGAAACACCTGGCCGTGAGCAACTTCAGCGTGGAAAACCCACGTGGTTTCGGCCTGATGCAGCGTCACCGTGACTTCAAGGACTACGAAGACCTCGACGACAACTACCAGAAGCGCCCAAGCGCCTGGATCGAGCCGAAGGGCGATTGGGGCAAGGGCACCGTCGACCTGGTGGAAATCCCGACCGCCGACGAAACCAACGACAACATCGTTGCCTTCTGGAGCCCGGAAACCCTGCCAGAGCCGGGCAAGCCGTTCGAGTACGCCTACCGCCTGCACTGGACCATCAACGAGGCCCAGTTCCAGGCCCAGGACCTGGGTTCGGTCAGCCAGACCATGCGCTCCACCGGTGACGTCAAGCAGTCCAACCTGATCCGCCAGCCTGACGGCAGCGTGGCCTTCCTGGTCGACTTCACGGGCCCAGCCCTGGCCGCCCTGCCTGAAGACGCCCCGGTACGCAGCCAGATCAGCGTCGGCGACAACGCCGAGGTGGTCGAGAACAACCTGCGCTACAACCCGGAAACCAAGGGCTGGCGCCTGACCCTGCGGTTGAAGGTCAAGGAAGCCAACAAGTCCACCGAAATGCGCGCTGCGCTGGTGCGTGACGTACCTGTCGAGCCGGCCAAGCCTGCCGAGGAAGCCAAGCACGAGAAGGCCGTCGCCAAGCACGCCAAACACGACAAGGCAGCCAAGGCGGAGCCCGCCAAGGCCGAACAACCAGCCGCCGATGCGGCGCCCACCAACGGGACCCCGGCCACCACCGAACAGGTGCTGACCGAGACCTGGAGCTATCAGTTGCCTGCCGATGAGTAACTCAAGCGCAAGGCCAGAATCGCTTGGCGAATACCTGGCCCACCTCCCACTGAGCGATGAGCAGCGTGCGGAACTCGCCAGCTGCACATCGTTTGGTGAGCTGCACCAACGCCTGGCGGCCCACCCGGCCGCCAACGCCACCGAGGCCGTGCAGGCCTCGGTCGGCCCACGCCTGACCGTGGGCAGCGCGGCCGAGCTGGAAGACGCCGAAATGCTCGGCGTCGATGGCAGCGGCCGGCTGTGCCTGAAGATCGCACCGCCGATCAAGCGCACCAAGGTGGTGCCTGAGCCATGGCGCACCAACGTGCTGATTCGCCTGTGGCGGCGCATGACCGGCCGCCCCAACGCCCCGCAACCGCCCAAGCGCGAGCTGCCGGCGGCGCGCTGGCGTACGGTCGGGTCGATCCGCCGCTACATCCTGCTGACCCTGATGATCGGCCAGACCATCGTCGCCGGCTGGTACATGAAGGGCATCCTGCCGTACCAGGGCTGGTCGTTCGTCGACCTCGACGAAGTGCTGCGCCAGCCGCTGTGGGACACCGTGGTGCAGGTGTGGCCGTATGCCTTGCAAACGTCCATCCTGGTGCTGTTCGGCATCCTCTTCTGCTGGGTGTCGGCGGGCTTCTGGACCGCGCTGATGGGCTTCCTCGAACTGCTCACCGGGCGCGACAAGTACAAGATTTCGGGCAGCAGCGCCGGCAACGAGCCGATTGCACCCGAGGCGCGCACTGCGCTGGTGATGCCGATCTGCAACGAAGACGTGCCACGGGTGTTCGCAGGCCTGCGCGCTACCTTCGAGTCGGTGGCCGCCAGCGGCAACCTCGACCGCTTCGACTTCTTCGTCCTCAGCGACACCAACGACACCGACATCGCCGTGGCCGAGCAACAGGCCTGGCTCGATGTGTGCCGTGAAACCAAAGGCTTTGGCCGCATCTTCTACCGCCGCCGCCGGCGCCGGGTGAAGCGCAAGAGCGGTAACCTCGACGACTTCTGCCGCCGCTGGGGCGGCGAGTACAAGTACATGGTCGTGCTCGACGCCGACAGCGTCATGAGCGGCGAGTGCCTGAGCAGCCTGGTGCGCCTGATGGAGGCCAACCCGGACGCCGGCATCATCCAGACCGGGCCGAAGGCCTCGGGCATGGACACCCTGTATGCGCGCATGCAGCAGTTCGCCACCCGCGTGTACGGCCCGCTGTTCACCGCCGGCCTGCACTTCTGGCAGCTGGGCGAGTCGCACTACTGGGGCCACAACGCGATCATTCGCATGAAGCCGTTCATCGAGCACTGCGCCCTGGCGCCGTTGCCGGGCAAGGGCGCGTTCGCCGGGGCCATCCTCTCCCACGACTTCGTCGAAGCCGCGCTGATGCGCCGCGCCGGCTGGGGCGTGTGGATCGCCTACGACCTGCCGGGCAGCTACGAGGAATTGCCGCCGAACCTGCTCGACGAGCTCAAGCGTGACCGCCGCTGGTGCCACGGTAACCTGATGAACTTCCGCCTGTTCCTGGTCAAGGGCATGCACCCGGTGCACCGTGCGGTGTTCCTGACCGGGGTGATGTCGTACCTGTCGGCGCCGCTGTGGTTCCTGTTCCTGGTGCTGTCGACCGCGCTGCTGGCAACCAACACGCTGATGGAGCCGCAGTACTTCATCGAGCCGTACCAGCTCTACCCATTGTGGCCGCAGTGGCACCCGGAAAAAGCCGTGGCGCTGTTCTCCACCACCATCGTGCTGCTGTTCCTGCCCAAGCTGCTCAGCGTCATCCTGATCTGGGCCAAGGGCGCCACCGAGTTCGGTGGGCGCATCAAGGTCACCCTGTCGATGCTGATGGAGATGCTGTTCTCCATGCTGCTGGCGCCGGTGCGGATGATCTTCCACTCGCGCTTCGTGCTGGCCGCGTTCCTCGGCTGGGCAGCGACCTGGAACTCGCCGCAGCGTGACGACGACTCCACGCCGTGGAGCGAGGCGGTGCGCCGCCATGGCCCGCAAACCCTGCTGGGTGTGTGCTGGGCCGGGTTGGTGGCTTGGTTGAACCCAAGCTTCCTGTGGTGGCTGGCGCCAATCGTCGGCTCGCTGGTGCTGTCGATTCCGGTGTCGGTGATTTCCAGCCGCACGCGCCTGGGCCTGGCGGCCAAGGACGAGAAGCTGTTCCTCATCCCCGAGGAATACGCCACGCCGCAAGAGCTGCTGGCCACCGACCAGTACACCCACGAGAACCGCTGGCATGCCCTGCATGACGGGTTCGTGCGGGCTGTGGTCGACCCGCGGCAAAATGCCCTGGCCTGCGCCATGGCCACTGCCCGCCATGGCCAGGCCGCGCCGATCGAGGCGATGCGTGCCGAGCGCGTGGCCAAGGCCCTGGAAGCCGGCCCGAAAGGGCTGGACCTCAGCACCCGCCTGGCGCTGCTCAGCGACCCGGTGGCCCTGAGCCGCCTGCACGAGCAGGTCTGGGCCCAGCACAATGCGGCCTGGATCGACCTGTGGCGTGCGTCGATCAACAACGACCCGCATTCCCCGCTGTTGCCGCTGCACCCGGAGAACGAAGGCCAACCGGCACTCGCCGGCGCCTGACAGGCCGCTATCGCGAGCTGCGCTCGCTCCTACGCTGAACACCTGTAGGAGCGAGCAAAGCTCGCGATGCGCCGCCCAAGCGGCGCTCAATTCCCCGCCATCCCTCGATTTTGGCCAACAAAGTCCCCCCCGGCTCTAGGTCCCAGGGCCGCCATGCGTTAGCATCCCTCTCCGATAATCCGCATCGGCCGGTACGGCCGTGCCAAGACAATAAGATTGGTTTCTTTTTTCCTAAGGGACTTGGTGATGATCAAGAAATACCTTTCGCGCCTGCTGGTCGGTGTCACCGCCCTGGTCGCGGTAACTGCGGCCCAGGCTGGCGCCATCGACGATGCGGTCAAGCGTGGCACCCTGAAAGTGGGCATGGACCCCACCTACATGCCGTTCCAGATGACCAACAAGCGCGGTGAAATCATCGGCTTCGAAGTCGACATCCTCAAGGCCATGGCCAAGTCCATGGGCGTGAAGTTCGAGGCGGTTTCCACGGCCTACGACGGCATCATCCCGGCCCTGCTGACCGGCAAGTTCGACATGATCGGCAGCGGCATGACCCTGACCCAGGAACGCAACCTGCGCCTGAACTTCAGCGAACCCTTCATCGTGGTGGGCCAGACCCTGCTGATCCGCAAGGAACTGGCCGGCGAGATCAAGTCGTACAAAGACCTCAACGACGAGAAATACCGCCTGACCTCCAAGCTCGGCACCACCGGCGAGATGGTGTCCAAGAAGCTGATCGGCAAGGCCAAGTACCACGGCTACGACAACGAACAGGAAGCGGTGATGGACGTGGTCAACGGCAAGGCCGACGCCTTCGTCTACGACGCGCCGTACAACGTGGTGGCGGTGGAGAAGGCCGGCGCTGGCAAGCTATTGTTCCTCGAAGAACCCTTCACCTACGAGCCGCTGGCCTTTGGCCTGAAGAAGGGCGACTACGACAGCATCAACTTCATCAACAACTTCCTGCACCAGATCAAGCATGACGGGACCTACGATCGTATCCACGACAAGTGGTTCAAGAACAAGGACTGGCTGAAGGAAATGGAATAAGGCCCAGGCCACAAGCCCAGGCTCTGACCCCCGACGCGCAGGTAAACCCTGCGCGTTCGCTTTTACGGAAGTACCCACGTGATCAAACACAAGAAAGCCCAGTGGCCCTGGCATGCGCTGACCGCGCTGGTCCTGGTGGGCCTGGCGCTCAGCCTGTACCTGGCCACTTCGATGATTTCCTACGAGTGGCGCTGGAACCGCGTTCCGCAATACTTCGCCTACAAGGCCGAAGAGGCGCAGCGTGCCAGCGGCTACGGCACCGTGCAGGAAATCGTCGTTTCCGGCGATAACGCCCGCGTTACGCTGAAGGACGAGAGCGGTGCCGAGCAGGTGCTGGACGTGGCCAAGGACAGCCTGCAACTGAGCCGCGGCGACGACGTCTCCGAAGGCGACCAGATCGGCGTCACCCGCCACTGGGCGGCCGGCCCGCTGGCCTGGGGCCTGTGGACCACCTTGTGGATCTCGGTGGTGTCTGGCGCGCTGGGCCTGGTGATCGGCCTGTTTGCCGGGCTGTGCCGGTTGTCGAACAACCCGACCCTGCGCGACTTGTCGACCGTCTACGTCGAGCTGGTGCGCGGCACGCCGTTGCTGGTGCAGATCTTCATCTTCTACTTCTTCATCGGCACCGTGCTCAACCTGTCCCGCGAGTTCGCCGGGGTGGCGGCGCTGGCGCTGTTCACTGGCGCCTACGTGGCGGAAATCGTCCGCGCTGGCGTGCAGTCGATTGCCAAGGGGCAGAACGAGGCGGCCCGTTCGCTGGGCCTCAATGCCGGCCAGTCGATGCGCCATGTGATCCTGCCGCAGGCGTTCAAGCGCGTGCTGCCACCGTTGGCCGGGCAGTTCATCAGCCTGGTCAAGGACACCTCGCTGGTGTCGGTGATCGCCATCACCGAGCTGACCAAGAGCGGCCGCGAGGCCATTACCACGTCGTTCTCGACCTTCGAGATCTGGTTCTGCGTGGCAGGCCTGTACCTGCTGATCAACCTGCCGCTGTCGCACATCGCCAGCCGGCTCGAGCGGAGGCTTGCGCAAAGTGATTGAAGTTCGTGACCTGCTGAAAGTCTTCGACACCCGTGGCCAGGTGGTACGGGCTGTGGATAACGTCACCACCCAGGTCGCCAAGGGCGAGGTGGTGGTAGTGCTTGGCCCGTCCGGCTCGGGCAAGTCGACCTTCCTGCGCTGCCTGAACGGCCTGGAGCATTTCGACGAAGGCCATGTGGCCATCGACGGCCTGCAACTGGCCGACCCCAAGACCGACATCAACGCCTACCGCCGCGAAGTGGGCATGGTGTTCCAGCACTTCAACCTGTTCCCGCACATGACCGTGCTGGAAAACCTGTGCCTGGCGCAGAAGGTGGTGCGCAAGCGCAACAAAGCCGAGCGTGAAGCCAAGGCGCGGGCGTTGCTGGAAAAAGTGGGTATCGCGCAGAAGGCCAACGAGTTCCCCTCGCGCCTGTCTGGCGGCCAGCAGCAGCGGGTGGCAATCGCCCGCGCCCTGGCGATGGACCCGAAGGTGATGCTGTTCGACGAGCCGACCTCGGCGCTCGACCCGGAAATGGTCGGTGAAGTGCTGGACGTGATGAAGACCCTGGCCCAGGAAGGCATGACCATGGTCTGCGTGACCCATGAAATGGGCTTTGCCCGGGAAGTGGCGGATCGCGTGCTGTTCTTCGACCATGGCAAGCTGCTGGAAGACTCGGCCCCGGCTGAGTTCTTCGCTGCGCCGAAAGACCCACGGGCCCAGGCCTTCCTGCGCCAGGTGCTCTGACCGTACCGGCCTCTTCGCGGCCAACCCCGCTCCTTGTAGGAGCGGGCTTGCCCCGCGAAGGCCGCGACACGGCACTAGAGGCTGAACCGCCCCACCATCCCCCGCAATTGCTGCCCCAGCTGCTCCAATTCCCCGCTGGAAGCCGCTGTCTGCTCACTGGCCGCGCTGGTCTGGTCCGACACATCGCGCACGCTGATCACGCTACGGTTGATCTCCTCGGCCACCACGCTTTGCTCCTCGCTGGCCGTGGCAATCTGCTGGTTCATGCCCTGGATGCTCGATACCGTGTCGGTGATCTGGCCCAAGGCATGCCCTGCCTTGCGGCTAAGCTCCACGCTCTGTTCCGTCAGCCGCTTGCTGTCGTCGATCAGGCGGGTGACCTCGTCGGTGCCGCTGTGCAGGCTGCAGATCAACTGTTCGATTTCCTCGGTCGATTGCTGGGTACGCTGGGCCAGCCCACGCACCTCATCGGCCACCACGGCAAAACCGCGGCCCGCTTCCCCGGCCCGGGCCGCCTCGATGGCCGCGTTAAGCGCCAGCAGGTTGGTCTGCTCCGACACCGACTTGATCACATCGAGGATGCTGCCAATGCGCTGGCTTTCCCCCGCCAGGTGCTGCATGGCGGCCATGCAGTGGTCCATCTGCCCGGCCAGCCGCTCGATACGTGCAATCGCCTCGCTCACCACCTCATCGCCCAGCTGCGCCTGGTGGTCGGCCTCCGAGGCGGCCTGGGAAGCCTGTTCGGCATTCTGCGCCACCTCCTGCACGGTGGCGCTCATCTGGTTCATGGCCGTGGCCACCTGGTCGGTTTCCTCGCGCTGCTGGCCGATGCGCAGCTTGGTGTCCTCGCTGCTCACCGCCAGCTGCGAGGCCGCCAGTGACAGTTGGCCAACGCCTTTGTCGATGCCGCCGATCAGCTCCCGCAGGCTCAGGGTCATCTCGCGCATGCTGACCTGCAACTGCCCCATCTCATCCCTGCGCTCGACCGTTTCCACCTGGGACAGGTCGCCCTGGGCGATGCGCGAGGCCTGGGCCAGGGTGTGGTGCAGCGGCTGGGTGATCTGCCGGGTAATCAGCCACCCGGCGATCACCCCCACCACCAGGGCCAGCAAGGCCACGCTGGTGAGCAGCGAGCGGGCGGCCAGGGCTTCGCTGTCGCGTTGCGCCACCTTGCGCTGGCCCAGCTCCACGCTCACTGCGCGCAGGTCGTTGCCCATCTGCTCCATGCTTTGCTGCAACTGCTCGACCTTGACCGCCGTCTTGCGGTACTGGTCCAGGCGGGCGCGGTATTTGGCCAGTTCGATGCCGGGCTGGTCGGTCAGTGTGCGCGGCAAGCCCAGCGGGGCCAGCTCCCGAAGCAGTTGCCCAAGGCTGTTGTCGGCGCCTTGCAGGGCGGTGTCGCCCACCTTGGCGAAGTCTTCGAGGGGCGAGAAGGTGTAGGCGGGCACCAGGCTTTGCTGGTTGGCCGTCTCGACCTGGCGGCCCAGGGTATCCATGCGGGTCAGTACGCCATTTTGCTGGCTGTCGGCCGGCATCTTCAGCAGGGCCTGGGTTTGCAGCTCATCGATCACATCGTTGAGCCTCTGCTCCTGCTCCTGCATGGCGATGCGTTGTGCGCCGCGGTTCTCCACCGCCTGTTGCAGGGCGGTGAAGTCGGCCTGCAGGCGCTGCAGCAGTTGCAGCTTCTGGGTCAGCAACTGGCGCGACTCGTCCACGCTGCTGCGCTGTTGCAGGGTGGTCAGCATGCTGTCGAGTTGCTGCAAGGTGGCGGCGATCTGCGCTTTGCTGGTGTCGTCGGCGAGTACGCGGTAGGTGATGCGCTCGGCGCGCAGGTCTTTGGTCAGGTCGTTGATGCGGCCGATTTCACTGAGTTGTTCCGAGCGGGTAATGGCGCCGTCCAGGGCGCGCCAGCCGCTGACCGTGGTGGCCAGGGTGAGGGCCAGGACCACGGCGAAGCCCAGGGCGAGCTTGGCGGCGACACTGATATTGCCGAGCCTGTGGTTGAGGTAGCCGAACATGGCAGGTCTCCTTCCGATTGAGAGGGTGGGGGCGCTGGCGGAGTGCCGGCATCCCATCCCTGCCCATCGGCGGAGGGGCTGTAGGACTTGACCTGAAACTTATGTAGGAAAATTCGCCACAAACAGTGGGAAAAATGTTGAGCCTGCAACCCCCCTGTAGGAGCGGGCTTGCCCCGCGAACACCGGCAAAGCCGGTGCCATCCACCGCGTCGCCTGCTTCGCGGGTCAAGCCCGCTCCTATAATCTTGGCGTTAACACACGCTTGGCTCAGAGCCTGAACCGCCCCACCAACCCCTGCAGATGCGTCCCCAGCCGCGCCAGCTCAACGCTGGAACTGGCCGTCTCCTCGCTCGCCGCGGAGGTCTGGTCGGAAATGTCCCGCACATTCATCACGCTGCGGTTGATCTCCTCGGCCGTGGCGCTCTGCTGCTCTGCCGCCGTGGCAATCTGCTGGTTCATCGCCTGGATCGACGACACCGTATGGGTGATGGTTTCCAGCGAGCTGCCGGCACGGCGGGTCAGCTCGACGCTGCTGTCGGTGAGCTGGCGGCTGGCGTCCATGACGCTGGCCACACGCTGCGTTCCGCTTTGCAGGCCGGCGATCAGCTCCTCGATTTCCTCGGTGGACTGCTGGGTGCGCTGGGCCAGGCTGCGTACCTCGTCGGCCACCACGGCAAAGCCACGCCCGGCCTCACCGGCGCGAGCCGCCTCGATGGCGGCATTGAGGGCCAGCAGGTTGGTTTGCTGGGCCACCGACTTGATCACGTCGAGCACGCTGCCAATCTTGTCGCTCTCGGCCTTGAGCTGGTTCATCGCCTCGCTGGAGTTCACCACCTCGCTGGCCAGCCGCTCGATCTGCGCAACGGCTTCGCCCACCACCCGGTCACCCTCGCGGGCCTGCTGGTCGGCCATCGCCGCGGCCTCCGAGGCCTGCTCGGCATTGCGCGCCACCTCATGCACGGTGGCGGCCATTTCGTTCATCGCGGTGGCCACCTGGTCGGTTTCGACCTTCTGGTTGTTCACCCCGGCACTGGTTTGCTCGGTAACTGCCGACAACTGCTCGGCGGCGCTGGCGATCTGCGTGACGCCGTCGCCGATGCCGCCGATCAGCTCGCGCAGGCCCTGGGTCATGCGCTGCATGCTGGCTTGCAGCTGGCCGAGTTCATCGCGGCGGCTGGACTGCAGGTCCTGGCGCAGGTCACCGTTGGCGACGCGCTCGGCGGCGGCGAGGATCTGGCGCAGCGGAATGATGATCTGCCGGGTAATGGCCCAGGCCGCCAGCAGGCCCAGCACCAGCGCCAGCACGGTGGCGCTGGCGAGCATCAGCTTGGCCTGGTGGGTGCCGGCATCGCGTACCTCGGTTTGCGAAACCGTCATCGCCTCGCTGGTCTGCAGCAACACCGAGCCCTGGTCGGCCATGCGCTGCAGGGCTTGCTCGCTGGCGCTTTGGGCGCTGCTGAACTGGTTCACCGCATCGCGGTAACCGGCAAGCGCCGTGGCGGCGTCATCCAGGCTTGCGGCGTATTCGGCGGGCAGCTTGGCCGGCAGCGCCTTGAGTTCGGCCAGGGCCTGGTCGATGGCCTGCAATGCGGTTTGCTGGTAGTCGGCATTGCCACTGTAGGTGTAGCCGCGCACCTGGTAGCGCGCCTGCTGCACCAGGGCGCTGACCTCCACGGCATACTGGTACTGGCCAAGGTCGCCGGCCTGGAGCAGGCGTTGCTGCACACGGCTGATCAGGGCAACCGCCTTGTCGGCGCTGTCACCCAGCACGCCGCGCGCGGCTTCACGGCGCTGGCCGGATTGCTTGATGTCCTGGAAGGCCTGCTGGTACTGGCTCAGCGCGGCCTGCTGTTGCTGCAGGCGCTGACGGTCGGCGGGCTGGTCGATCTGTGCGAGCATGGTGCTGATCTGGCGCTCAAGGTTGCCCAGGGCCTTTTCCAGCTCGCCGATGGCGGCGTCGTTGCGGTCGCGCTGGTAGTGCTGGCGGGCGATGCGCAGCTCCTGGGTGTACTGGTGGATCAGCGAGATATTGCCCAGCTTGTCACCGCGCTCAGTGACGCTGTTCAAGCCTTGCCAACCGGTCAAGGTAATGGCGAGGGTCAACAGAAGCACCAGGCCGAAGCCCAGCCCCAGCTTGCGATTGACGCTTACGTTGCCCAGCGATTGGGCTAACCATTGGTACATGTTCGACTCCCCGGCAGTGTGGCAGCACGGCTTTATTGTAGTGATGCCACACCATCGGCGCGCGCCGGGGAAACTTGATAGTGAAAAGCTGACCCGCTTGTCAGAAAATCCTTGAGAGCAGGGCAGTTACCGCCGTTTCCACCCGCAGGATGCGCTCGCCCAGTTGCACGGGGGCAAGGCCGGCCTTGCCGAGCAAGTCCACTTCATAGGGAATCCAGCCCCCTTCCGGGCCAATGGCCAGGGTTACCGGGCCTTCGACGGCGCGCGGGCAAGCGGGGTAGGGGCCGGGGTGGCCGACCAGGCCGAGGGTGCCGGCGGCGATGGCCGGCAGGCGGTCCTCGACGAAGGGCTTGAAGCGCTTTTCGATGAGCACTTCCGGCAGCACCGTGTCACGCGCCTGCTCAAGGCCGAGGATAAGGTTGTCGCGGATGCTGTCCGGGTGCAGGAAGGGGGTTTGCCAGAAGCTTTTCTCGACCTTGTAGCTGTTGACCAGGATCAGCCGCTGCACGCCCAGGGTCGCCACCGTCTGGAACAGCCGGCGCAGCATCTTCGGGCGGGGCACGGCCAGTACCAGGGTGAGCGGCAGCTTGGCCGGTGGCGGTTGGTCGAAGGCTACCTGCAGCTCGGCTTCGTGCTGCTCCAGGCGCAGTACCGTGGCCTTGCCCATCAGCCCGCCGATGCGGCCCACGCGCAGGCTGTCGCCCACCGCCACGCCGTGGATGTCCTGCATGTGGGTGAAGCGTCGGTCGGCGAGCACGACGCGGTCGGCCGCAACGAAGTCGGCCTCTTCAAGAAGCAACAGGTTCACGGCAAGGTCGCTGGCGGCTGGTCGTTGTGGTCGTTGCTGGCTTCGTCGTCAGCGTGGCTGCGCTTGCGGATCAGCCCACCGCACAGCACACCGATCTCGAACAACAGCCACATGGGCACCGCGAGCAGGGTTTGCGAGAAGATGTCCGGCGGCGTCAGGATCATGCCGACCACGAAGCAGCCGATGATTACGTAAGGGCGCACTTTCTTCAGGTACTTCACGTCGACCACGCCAATCCACACCAGCAGCACCACCGCCACCGGGATCTCGAAGGCCACGCCGAAGGCGAAGAACAGGGTCATCACGAAGTCGAGGTAGGCGGTGATGTCGGTCATCATGGTCACGCCGGCCGGGGTGGCCGCGGCGAAGAACTTGAACATCAACGGGAACACCAGGTAGTAGGCGAAGGCCATGCCGGCGTAGAACAGCAGGATGCTCGACACCAGCAAGGGAATGGCGATGCGCTTTTCGTGGCGGTACAGCCCCGGTGCGATGAAGCCCCAGATCTGCTGGAGAATGAACGGGATGGCCAGGAACAGCGAGACGATCATCGTCAGCTTGAACGGCGTGAGGAACGGCGAGGCCACGTCGGTGGCGATCATCGTCGCGTTGGCCGGCAGGTGCTCGCGCAGGGGCGCCGACACCAGGGTGTAGATCTGCTGGGCGAAGGAGAACAGCCCGGCGAAGATCAGGAAAATGACGGCCACGCAGCGCAGCAGGCGGGTACGCAGTTCGGTCAGGTGCGAGACCAGCGGCATGGGCTGGTCGTGTTCCGGGTTTTCGCTCATGGGGCTCGCGGCGGTTGAGGCTGATCAGGCGGTGTGGCCGGGGCGGCGGCCTGTTCGGCAGCAGGCGGGGCAGGCGTTGCGCCCGGCTGGGCGGCGGCGGGCGGCTGGGCCGGCGGCGTTTGCGGGTTGAGGATGCGCTTGGCTTCCTCTTCCATCTGCAGGATGTGCTCGTTGTGCAACTGGCGGCGGATGTCGTCGGCGCCGATCTCGCGCTCGACCTCCATCTTGATCGCGTTGAAGCTGCGCTTCAGCCGGCCGATCCAAAGCCCCGCAGTGCGCGCGGCGCCGGGCAGGCGCTCGGGGCCGAGCACCAGCAGGGCAACCAGGCCTACCAGCAGCAGTTCGCTGAAGCTGATGCCGAACATGGGTCAGTCTTTCCGCTGTGGCTCTTGGACCGGCTGGGCCTGGCCCTCGATGGTGTGGCCCTGCTGTGGCTGGGCAGTGTTCTGCACCGGTGGCACGGGCTGGGCAGGCGGCGGGGTTTGCTCGGCCGGCTTGTTCTCTTCGTCGTTCATGGCCTTGCGAAAGCCCTTGATCGACTCGCCCAGGTCGCTGCCGAAGTTCTTCAGCTTCTTGGTGCCGAAGACCAGTACCACGACCACCAGCAGGACGATCCAGTGTTTCCAGTCAAAAATACCCATTTCGTACTCCTGAAAATTGTCTGTTTACCCTGAGGGCTAGTTACCCCGAGGGCTAGCGGTGCACCCGTTGTGGGAGCGGGCGTGTAGTAACGCCCCCGAAACTATCAGGCAGACGGCTGTCGCGCTGCCTTCTCATCGTGCCCGGACAGCCCGAACCGGCGGTCCAGCTCATCGAGCACGGCTTGCGGATGCTGGCCCAGCGCACTGAGCATCACCAGGCTATGGAACCACAGGTCTGCGGTTTCGTAGATGACATCGCTGCAATCCTTGCTCAGCGCCGCATCCTTGGCGGCGATGATGGTCTCGACGGACTCTTCGCCGAGTTTTTCCAGGATCTTGTTCAGGCCCTTGTGGTACAGGCTGGCCACGTAGGAGCTGTCGGGGGCGGCCTGCTTGCGCTCTTCGAGCACGGCAGCCAGGCGGTCGAGGGTGTCGCTCATGTCAGTGTCCTGCGCTGTAGATGGCATCCGGGTCTTTCAGGACCGGGTCGATGATTTTCCACTGGCCGCCTTCGAAGACGCGGTAGAAGCAGCTTTCACGGCCGGTGTGGCAGGCGATATGGCCCAGTTGCTCGACCATCAGGATGATCACGTCGGCATCGCAGTCCAGGCGCAGTTCATGCAGTTTCTGCACATGGCCGGACTCCTCGCCCTTGCGCCACAGCTTGCCACGGGAACGCGACCAGTAGATGGCGCGTTGCTCGGCGGCGGTCAACGCCAGCGACTCGCGGTTCATCCAGGCCATCATCAGCACGCGTCCGGTCTTGTGGTCCTGGGCGATTGCCGGTACCAGGCCATCGCTGTTCCACTTGATCTCGTCCAGCCAGTCTTTCATCGTCGACTCCAAAACGGGCCCGCTCCTGTGCCGGGCCCTTTGCGCTAGTGTGCCAGCCAGCAGCGCGGCTGGCTATTGGCGCACGATCAGGTAAAGGCCGGCGGCCAGCATCAACCAGGCCGGCCAGGCGGCCGGGGCAGCCAGGCTGGCGGCCTCGGCGGCGCTGGCGGCCAGCACCGCACCCCCGGCGAGCAGGCCGGCGCCGAGCAGGCGCAGGGCCCAGCGATCGCCCTGGCGGCGCCGCTCGGGCAGTGGCGGGTCTTGCAGGTGCGGCTGCGACAGGCGTTCGAGCAGGTCGCGGGTCATGCCCGCCAGGTGCGGCAGTTGTTCCGCCTGGCTGTACAGGTTGCCGATCACCGCCTTTGGGCTCATGCGCTCGCGCATCCAGCGTTCGAGGAACGGCTTGGCGGTGCTCCACAGGTCCAGGTCCGGATACAGCTGGCGGCCCAGGCCTTCGATGTTGAGCAGGGTCTTTTGCAGCAGCACCAGCTGCGGCTGCACTTCCATGTTGAAGCGCCGCGCCGTCTGGAACAGGCGCATCAGCACCTGGCCGAAGGAAATATCCTTTAACGGTTTTTCGAAGATCGGTTCGCACACGGTGCGAATCGCCGCTTCGAATTCATTGACCTTGGTGTGTGCCGGCACCCAGCCTGAATCGATGTGCAACTGGGCCACACGGCGGTAGTCACGCTTGAAGAAGGCGATCAGGTTGCGCGCCAGGTAGTCCTGGTCCTCGGCGGTGAGGCTGCCGACGATGCCGCAGTCGATGGCGATGTACTGCGGGCTCCACGGCTTGACCGTGCTGACGAAGATGTTGCCCGGGTGCATGTCGGCGTGGAAGAAGCTGTCGCGGAACACCTGGGTGAAGAACACCTCCACGCCGCGCTCGGCCAGCAGCTTCATGTCGGTGCGCTGGTCGGCCAGGGTGGCCATGTCGGTCACCGGCACCCCGTAGATGCGTTCCATCACCAGCACCTTGGGCCGGCACAAGTCCCAGTACACCTGGGGCACGTACATCAGCTCGGAGCCTTCGAAGTTGCGCCGCAACTGGCTGGCGTTGGCCGCCTCGCGCAGCAGGTCGAGCTCGTCGTAGATGGTTTTCTCGTAGTCGCCGACGATTTCCACCGGGTGCAGGCGGCGGGCATCGGCCGAGGCCCGCTCGGCGGCCTTGGCAATCAGGAACAGCCAGGCCAGGTCCTGGGCGATGACCGGCTTGAGGCCTGGGCGCACCACCTTGACCACCACTTCCTCGCCGCTTTTGAGGCGGGCGGCGTGCACCTGGGCCACCGAGGCCGAGGCCAGCGGCTCGACGTCGAAGCGGCTGAACAGCTGCGCCACCGGCGCGCCCAGCTGCGACTCGATCAGCGCCACGGCCTGCTTGGGGTCGAACGGCGGCACGCGGTCCTGCAGCAGCATCAGCTCATCGGCGATGTCGTTGGGCAGCAGGTCGCGGCGGGTGGACAGCAGCTGGCCGAACTTGATGAAGATCGGCCCCAGGTCTTGCAGCGCCAGGCGCAGGCGTGCGCCGCGGCTAAGCGCCGAGGGCTTGCGGGGCAGCCAGCGCCACGGCATCAGCAGGCGCAGGCTGGCCAGCCACCAGGGCAGCAACGGTTGGTCGAACAGCAGGTCATCGAGACGGTAGCGGATCACCACGCGCTGGATGCGGAAAAGACGGCGGACGGCGAGCAGCTTCATGCGTTATCGCTGGTATCAAGGGATCGGGAGAGGCGCTGCAGGCGCGCCTCGAGGCGTTCGATGTCGAGCTTGAGGCTGTCGAGCTCGCTGAAGGCGGCTTCGGCTTCGCGCTTGCCCACCAGGGTGCGCGACTCTTCGGCCAGGTATTCGGACAGGTTGTCGCTGAAACGTGCCAGGCCCTGGCGGGTCCAGCGTGCGCGCAGGCGAATGTGCCCGGCCAGCATCGCCGTGGCCACCGGGCCCAGCCAGCGTTGCAGCTCGTGCTCCCAGTCCAGCTCCAGGTCCTGCAGCACGCCGAACAGGTCGAGCAGCACGGCGCTGTCGCCATGCAGTTCCACCTGCGGGCTGTGCAGCACGGCGGTTTTGTCGCGGGCCACGGCCAGTTGCACCAGGCTGCCGGCCGGGGCGCGCAGGCTGCAGTCGACTTCACCTTCCCAGTGGGCGGCGAGCATCAGGCCTTCTTCATCGGGCAGGATGAACACCCGCAGGGCGGGCTGGCGGCAGTCGATCTCGATGACCTTGCCTTCCAGCGCGGCCAGGCGCGGCAAGGCCGTGCTGTCCATGCGCAGCACGCGGTTCAGGCCATGTTCGACGCTGGCGAGCAGCCCGGCCAGCAGCATCAGGGCTTTATTCCCCGGTGCACGGCAACGATGCCGCTGGTCATGTTGTGGTAGGTGACGCGGTCGAAACCGGCCTCGACCATCATGCTCTTGAGGGTTTCCTGGTCGGGGTGCATGCGGATCGATTCGGCCAGGTAGCGGTAGCTCTCGGCGTCATTGGTGATCAGCTTGCCGGCCAGCGGCATGAAGGCGAACGAGTAGGCGTCGTAGGCCTTGGACATCAGCTTGTTGGTCGGCTTGGAGAATTCCAGGATCAACAGCCGCCCACCGGGCTTGAGCACGCGCAGCATCGAGCGGATGGCTGCATCCTTGTGGGTGACGTTGCGCAGGCCAAAGGCGATGGTCACGCAGTCGAAGTGGTTGTCCGGGAACGGCAGCTTTTCGGCGTCGGCCTGAACGAACTCGATGTTGCCGGCCACGCCGCGGTCGAGCAGGCGGTCACGACCAACTTTGAGCATCGAATCGTTGATGTCGGCGAGTACCACCTGCCCGCTCGGGCCTACCAGGCGCGAGAACTTGGCGGCCAGGTCGCCGGTGCCGCCGGCGATGTCCAGCACGCGGTTGCCGGCGCGCACGCCCGACAGCTCGATGGTGAAGCGTTTCCACAAGCGGTGCATGCCGCCGGAGAGCACGTCGTTCATCAGGTCGTACTTGGCGGCCACCGAGTGGAACACTTCGGCGACTTTCTTCGCCTTCTGGCTTTCAGGCACGTCCTGGTAGCCGAAGTGGGTGGTGGGTTCGGCGTGTTCGCCTTTGCGCTGGTCGTTCATATCGCTTCACCGGAAAAAATTACCGCCATTCTAGGGCGAACGGGCGGATTTGTCTTGGCGGGGTGTGCCCCGGGGCAGGCGCGGGCATAATGCCCATTATGTCTACATACCCAGGAATACCCGCATGACCCAGATCAGCGTCGAACGCAAACACTCCCTCGGCCGCGAAGCCGCCCGCGCCAAGGCCGAAGCGTTGGTCGACAAGCTCAGCCGCGAATACGACCTCAAGGCCACCTGGAACGGTGACCGGGTGGATGTGGCGCGCAGCGGCGCCAACGGCAGCGTGCACATTGGCGAAGACAGCATCCGCGTGGAGCTGAAGCTGGGCATGATGCTGTCGATGATGAGCGGCACCATTAAGGGCGAGATCGAACGGGCGCTGGACAAGGCCCTGGCCTGAGGCCCTGCCACCTTAGGGTGAAGATTCTAATTTCCCTCTCTACCTTGTGCTCAAGCCCAACCTCCATGGGCGGTTCCTCCCTCCACTCATGAGCATGAGGTACAGAACATGGCCAAAGTGAATGTGAAGCACAAGGACGACGCTCCGGGCACCCTGAGCGAAGTGCGCGGTTATGCGCGCAAGATCTGGCTCGCTGGTATCGGCGCCTACGCCCGTGTCGGCCAGGAAGGTTCCGACTACTTCAAGGAACTGGTAAAAGCCGGTGAAGGCGTCGAGAAACGTGGCAAGAAGCGCATCGACAAAGAGCTCGATGCCGCCAACCACCAGCTCGAAGAAGCCGGTGAAGAAGTCAGCCGCGTACGTGGCAAGGTCGAGCTGCAGCTCGACAAGATCGAAAGAGCTTTCGACGCACGGGTAGGCCGCGCCTTGAATCGCCTTGGCATTCCGTCTAAACATGACGTTGAGGCGTTGTCCATCAAGCTTGAACAGCTGCATGAGCTGCTTGAGCGCGTCGCGCACAAACCATAAGGAGAGCAGGATGGCTGGCAAGAAGAGTACCGACAAAGAAGGCAGCTCCTGGATTGGCGGGATCGAGAAATACTCCCGCAAGATCTGGCTGGCAGGGCTGGGTATCTATTCGAAAGTCGACCAGGATGGGCCGAAGCTGTTCGACTCGCTGGTGAAGGACGGCGAAAAGGCCGAGAAGCAGGCAAAGAAAACCGCTGAAGACGTGGCAGAAAGCGCCAAGTCCTCGACCACCTCGCGGGTTTCCGGGGTGAAGGACCGTGCACTGGGCAAGTGGAGCGAACTCGAAGAAGCCTTCGACAAGCGCCTGAACAGCGCCATCTCGCGCCTGGGCGTGCCAAGCCGCAACGAGATCAAGGCCCTGCACCAGCAGGTCGACAGCCTGACCAAGCAGATCGAGAAACTGACCGGTGCGTCGGTTACCCCGATCTCCTCGCGCTCGGCCGCCGCCAAGCCGGCAGCGGCCAAGGCAGCTGCCAAGCCACTGGCCAAGGCCCCGGCAAAAACGGCAGCGGCCAAGCCTGCGGCTAAAACGGCCGCCGCCAAGCCAGCGGCCAAGACCGCAGCGGCCAAGCCAGCCGCAAAACCTGCTGCCAAGCCGGTTGCAGCCAAGCCTGCCGCGGCGAAGAAACCGGCCGTGAAGAAAGCCCCGGCCAAGCCTGCTGCCGCCAAGCCGGCTGCACCGGCTGCCAGCGCCGCACCGGCGGCTACCCCGGCACCGGCCCCAAGCGCCGCCCCGGCCAGCAACCCGCCATCGGCACCGGCCAGCACCGGTTCGCTGCTCTGATCGCGGCGTGATGCCTTCGCGGCGGTTCGGCGTCCCGACAAGCCCGCTCCTGTAGGAGCGGGCTTGCCCCGCGAATGCGTCGGTGCAGCAACACACCCGTGTCAGGCCTACCCCTCTAGATACCGCACCGCCAACTGCTCAGCCTGCGCCCGCGCCTGTTCCTGCAAATGCGGCGCCACCAGCATCATCACCTGGTACACCACGATCCCCACATCCCCCTCGCGCCCCAGCACCCGCTGGTAATCGAGCGAGAACATCAGGGTCAAGGTGATCTGCTCCACCAGTTGCCCCAGCGCCTGGGTTTCACTGGTCACCAAACCCTGCCCCTTGAGGCTGGCCAGCAAGGCCGCCAGCGTGCGCTTGAGCGCGTTGATCAGGCTGCGCATGCCGCGTGCAAGCTTTGGCAGGCGCCCGGTCAGGTTGGACAGGTCCTGGAATAGGAAGCGGTACTGGGCCATGCGCTCGACGATCAGGTGCAGGAACAGCCAGTAGTCCTCGGCCTCCAGGCGCACTTCCAGCGGTGGGTCCAGCAGGGGCACCAGGGCTTCCTCGAAGCGCTCGAACAGGCCCAGCACCAGCGGCTCCTTGCCGTGGAAGTGGTAGTACAGGTTGCCCGGGCTGATGCCCAGCTCGTTGGCGATCTCCAGGGTCGAGACGTTGGGCTCGCCCTGCTGGTTGAACAGCTGCAGGGCGCATTCGAGTATCCGGTCGCGGGTCTTCATCCAGTCGGGGTACTCATCGGCTCAGGACATACGTGCCTGGCGCAGGGCCCAGCGGTGGGTAGGCGCTGTTGCCCAGCTCGGTGCGCGGCACCTTCAGCGGCCCGGAGCGCGGTGTCACCCACTCCAGCCACAACGGCCACCAGCTGCCCTCGCGGCGCTGGGCGTCGTGGAACCAGGCACGCGGGTCGCTGGACAGCTTGGGGTTCTTGAGGAAATACGCCTTGGGGTTGCCCGGCGGGTTGATGATGCTCTGGATATGCCCACTGTTGGCCAGCACGAACTGGCGCTCGCCGCCCAGCAGCAACGCCGAGCGATACACCGCATCCCACGGGGTGATGTGGTCGTTGCTGCCCGCCACGGTGAAGCTGTCCAGGTCCACCTGTTGCAGGTCGATCGGCGTGCCGCACACCTCAAGCCCGGCGGCATGGGTGAGCGGGTTGAGCTTGAAGAAGTCCAGCAGGTCGCCGTGCAGGGCCGCTGGCAGGCGCGTGCTGTCGGCGTTCCAGTAGAGGATGTCGAAGGCCGGTGGGGTCTTGCCGAGCAGGTAGTTGTTGACCCAGTAGTTCCAGATCAGGTCGTTGGGCCGCATCCAGGCGAAAATCCGCGCCACCTCGCCACCGTCCAGCACGCCGCGCTGGTAGGAGCGGCGCTTGGCCGCCTCGATGGTCTGCTCGTCGGCGAACAGGCTGGCGGGGCTGTCGAACTTGCTGTCGAGCAGGCTCACCAGGTAGGTGGCGCTGCGCACCCGGCGCAGCTGGTGCTTGGCTTGCAGGTGGCCTTGCAGCGCGGCCATGGTCAGGCCACCTGCGCAGGCGCCTATCAGGTTCGGGTCGCGGCTGCCGCTGATGCTGCGGCAGGCGTTCAGCGCTTCCTCCAAGGCCTGCACATAGCTCGACAGGCCCCATTCGCGGTGACGCGGGTCGGGGTTGCGCCAGCTGACCATGAACACCTGCAGGCCGCTTTTGAGCATGTACTGGACGAAGCTGTTGTTCGGCTGCAGGTCGAAGATGTAGTACTTGTTGATCTGCGGTGGCACCACCAGCACCGGCCGGGCGTGTTGCTTCTCGCTCATCGGCTTGTACTGGATCAGCTCCAGCAGGTCGTTGCGAAACACCACCGCGCCAGGGGTGGCCGCCAGGTTGCCACCCACCTCGAAGGCGCGCTCGTCCACCTGGCGTGGCAGGCCGTCGTTGTGCCGCAGGTCGTCGAGCAGGTGGGCCACGCCGCGCACCAGGCTTTGCCCGCCGGTGTTGAACAGCTCCTTCACCGCCAGCGGGTTGAGCAGCGAATTGCTCGGTGCCAGGGCGTCGTTGATCAAGGTGAACAGAAAGTGCGCACGGGCGCGGTCGTCGTCGTCCAGGTGGCTTTCGTCGATCCACAGGCGGGTTTGCTTCTGCCACGCCAAATAGGCCTGCAGGCCGCGCCGGTAGAACGGGTTCTGGCTCCACGTCGGGTCGTTGAAGCGAGTGTCCCGCGGACTGGGTTGGTAAGGCGTGTCGCCGAGCATCACCCGGCCCAGCTGGCCGCCCAGGGCCACCAGGTGGCGGGCGGTGTGCAGGGGGTTGAGCAGGCCGTGGCGGCCCACGCTGCGCAACGTCGAGATCAGGTCACGGCCGCGCACACCGAGGATGGCGTTCTGTACGTTCATGCTGGTGGCGGGAAGCGTTGACGTTCCCTTGGCCGTTTTTTCTTTCATGGCAACACTCCGTTGTCAGGCCACGGCTTGGTTTCATGCAACAGCAAGCAACAAATCAGCCACCGGTGGCGGGGCTGGGGTGCATGACCGCGCGCTGACGCTCTTGCTGGAGAAACTTCATGATGATGGGGGCGACGGCCTCGGCCCGGGTGATCAGGAACAAATGACCGTCGTCGATAATGTGTAGCTGGGCATTGGGAATTCGCCAGGCCAGCAGGCGCATGTTGATCAAGGGAATCAGTGGGTCGTCGTCACCGGCCAGCACCAGGGTTGGCTGCTGGATCTTGTGCAGCCAGTGGACGCTGGTCCAGCCTAGGCCGGCGAACAGCTGCCAGTAGTAGCCCAGCTTGCCGCCCGAGCGCACCTTGGCGGCGTGGTGCATGGCCAGGTCCGGGTTGCGGCGAAAGCCGCCCCCGTAGATCAGCGGCGCGATGCGCAGCACGTGGGACGGCTGCACGTAGCGTCGCGGGCTTGCCATCATCCACAGCACCTTGGGCTTGCCCGGCACCATCACCGCACCGGCGGCGGTGGCGGCCAGCACCAGCTTCTTGCAACGCTCCGGGTAGTCATGGGCGAACTGCTGGGCCAGGGCGCCACCCCAGGACACGCCGATGACGTTGACCTGGCCGTAGTCCAGGTAGTCGAGCATGCGCGCGCACAGTTTGGCCAGGCCTGGGAAGCGGTACGGATGCTTGGGGGTGGACGAGCCACCCACGCCCGGCACGTCGAAGGCGATCACCTCCAGGTCCGGGTCCAGGGCCTCGATGAACGGGAATACCAGCTCCAGGTTGGCGCCGATGCCATTGAAGATCAGCAGCGGCGTCAGGTGTGGCTTGCCTGGGCGCACCGCGGTGCGGATGGATTGATCGTCCAGTTCGACGGTGCGATAAACGTAGGGTTGCGACATGCACGTGGCTCGGTGGTGAAAAAATCGCCGTGGTGCCCAGCGGGCTGCCACGGCATTGCAGCTCAACGCTCGTGGACGTAAGTCCCTGGCGATGCTTCCCCGGCGGCATAGGTGCGGTTGCCCAGGCGGGTCGGGGCCTTCTTTAACTCGCCCGAGCGCTCGCCCAGCCAGGCTTGCCAGTGCAGCCACCAGGAATCGGCATGTTTCTCGGCGTTTTCCTGCCAGGCTGCTGGGTCACCCGGGCGGTCGGCACCGGTCATGTAGCGCGCCTTGGGGTTGCCGGGCGGGTTGAGGATGCTCTGGATATGGCCGCTGTTGGACAGCACGAACTCGATCTTGCCGCCGAACAGGTGCGCCGAGCGGTAGCACGAGTGCCACGGGGTGATGTGGTCGTTGGTGCCGGCGACGCTGAAGATGTCGCACTTGACCTGCTTGAGGTCGATGGAGGTGCCGCACACTTCCAGGGCGTCGGGGCGGGTCAGCGGGTTGTTCTTGAACATCTCGATGAGGTCGCCGTGGAACGCTGCGGGCAGGCGCGTGGTGTCGTTGTTCCAGAACAGGATGTCGAACACCGGCGGCTCGTTGCCGAGCAGGTAGTTGTTCACCCAGTAGTTCCAGATCAGGTCGTTGGGGCGCATCCAGGCGAACACCTTGGCCATGTCGCTGCCTTCGAGCACGCCAGCCTGGTAGGAGTGGCGCTTGGCCGCTTCCAGGGTCTGCTCGTCGACGAACAGTGCCACCTGGGTATCGACCGTGGTGTCGAGCACGCTGACCAGCAGGGTCAGGGCATTGACCTTCTGCTCGCCGAGCGCGGCGTAGTGGCCCACCAATGCGGTGCAGGTGATGCCGCCGGAGCAGGCGCCGAGCATGTTCAAGTCTTTGCTGCCGGTGATCGACAGCACCGCGTCGACGGCTTCCTTGAGCGCATCGATGTAGGTCGACAGGCCCCATTCGCGCTGGGCCTTGGTCGGGTTGCGCCAGCTGATGATGAAGGTCTGCTGCTGCGAGCGCAGGCTGAAGCGGGCCAGGCTCTTGTCCGGGCTCAGGTCGAACACGTAGAACTTGTTGATTTGCGGCGGCACCACCAGCAGCGGGCGGGCATGCACCTGCTCGGTGATGGGGCTGTACTGGATCAGCTCCAGCACGTCATTGCGGTACACCACCGCGCCTTCGCTGGTGCCCAGGTTCTTGCCCACCTCGAAGGCGTCCATGTTCACCTGGCTGGGCATGCCGCCGTTGTTGACCATGTCCTTGGCCAGGTTCGACAGGCCGTCGAGCAGGCTCTTGCCGCCGGTTTCGAAGAAGCGCTTGACCGCTGCCGGGTTGGACAGGGTGTTGGTGGGCGCCATGGCCTCGGTCATCAGGTTGATGACGAACTGGCCGCGGCTGATGTCCTGGGGCGACAGGTCGCTGCTGCCGATCCAGTCCTGTAGCTCCTTGCGCCAGGCCAGGTAGGTTTGCAGGTAGCGGCGGTACAGGGGGTTCTTGCTCCAGGCCGGGTCGGCGAAGCGGCGATCGTCACTTTCCGGCACCAGGCTGGACTTGCCCAGCAACACATTCTTCAGCTCCAGGCCGAAATGCGCCACGTGCTTGGCGCTGTGCAGCGGCTGGCGCACGGCCTGGCGCAACACAGTACGAGCAGAGCTCAGCAGGTCTTTGCGGCGAATGCCGATGACCGGGTTCAGGCCCAGGGTGTTTTCCGAGGCCTGCCGCTGCAACTCATCGTTGTTCTTGTTACTCATCTACGACGCTCCGTTGTCCTGAGACGAGTACCGGTTTGCCAAGGCCTGTGCCCCGGCGGACAGCCCGGTACTGCTACTCGGGTGACCAGTGATAAGGAACAGCGGTGCTGCGGGCCGGATGCTTTCGGCGATGAGCTGCGGGGGATTCTGCGTGTGAAGACAGCCTGCTTTCGCTCGCGACCTTTTACATACCGACCAGTGCCTGATCGCCTTCAAGGCGATGCAGGGAACTTGCCAGCTCCATTGGTTACCCGACTTTCATGTAATGCGCAAGACAGCCCGTTTAAGAGTTGTCTGTAAGGCATTCAAACAGATGAGATTAGAAAATGCGCTCTAAAGCCTGGAAGCGTTGAGCTAGAGCATGAGTTTGACCACGGATTCGGCCGGGTCGCGGGATTTGCCGGCCTTGTGCAGTTCATCCAGGTACTCGGCCCACAGCTGCGCCTGGCGCAGGCACAACTGCTCAAGGTACTCCCAGGTGAACAGGCCGCTGTCATGGCCGTCGTCGAAGGTCAATTTCAGGGCGTATTGGCCGGCAGGTTCCAGGCCGACGAGGCCGACGTTGATCTTGCCAAATTGCAGGATGGGGTTGCCGTGGCCCTGGACCTCGGCGGAAGGGGAGTGCACGCGCAGGAACTCGGCGGGCAGCTGGTAGACCTCGCCGGGGGCGTAGGTGAGGCTGAGGGTCTTGGAGGCTTTGTGCAGGTTGATGGCGGTGGGCAGGCGGGCCATGGCGGGAATCTCTTGTGAGCAGATGTTGCAAGCTTCGGGAGATTTCGGGGATTGTGCAAGGGGGCTGCCTTGCAGCCCTTTTCGCGACCTGCGGTCGCTCCTACCAGGAACCGTGATCCGCCGCCGGACCGTGATCCGCCGCCGGACCGCACTCCTGCGACGGAATGCGATTCTCCGGTAGGAGCGACCGCCAGGTCGCGATGGGCCGCAAAGCGGCCCCTGCGGTCTTACAAAATGTACCGCGACAGGTCTTCGTTCTGCGCCAGCTCACCGAGGTGGCCATTCACATACGCCGCATCGATACGAATCGGTGCTTCGTCGTGGCTGCTGGCCAAATCGCCAGCACTGAACGACACCTCTTCGAGCAGGCGCTCAAGCAGGGTGTGCAGGCGGCGGGCACCGATGTTCTCGGTTTTTTCATTGACCTGGTAGGCGATTTCGGCCAAACGCTTGATGCCGTCGGCAGCGAACTCGATGTTCAGCCCTTCGGTTTTGAGCAGCGCACTGTACTGCTCGGTCAGCGAGGCATGCGGCTCTTGCAGGATGCGCTCGAAGTCTTCCGGGGTCAGCGCCTTGAGCTCGACACGGATCGGCAGGCGGCCTTGCAGCTCCGGCACCAGGTCGCTTGGCTTGCTCAGGTGGAACGCACCGGAGGCGATGAACAGGATGTGGTCGGTCTTGACCATGCCCAGCTTGGTGTTGACGGTGCAGCCTTCGATCAGCGGCAGCAGGTCGCGCTGCACGCCTTCACGGGACACATCGGCGCCGCCGACATTGCCGCGCTTGGCCACCTTGTCGATTTCGTCGATGAACACGATGCCGTGCTGTTCGACCGCTTCCAAGGCCTTGGCCTTGAGCTCTTCTTCGTTGACCAGGCGGCTGGCTTCCTCGTCGCGCACCATCTTCAGCGCGTCCTTGACCTTCAGCTTGCGGCTCTTGCGCTTGCCCTTGCCCATGTTGGCGAACAGGCTCTGCAGCTGGTTGGTCATCTCTTCCATGCCGGGCGGCGCAGCGATTTCCACGCCCACGTTCTCGGCCACTTCGATTTCGATTTCCTTGTCGTCCAGCTGGCCTTCGCGCAGGCGCTTGCGGAACAGCTGGCGGGTGTTGGAGTCGCTGCTGCTTTGTGCCGCTTCCTCGCTGAAGCTGGTGACCCGCGCCTGCGGCAGCAGGGCGTCGAGGATGCGGTCTTCGGCGGCGTCTTCGGCGCGGTGGCGCACGCGGACGATTTCCTGCTCGCGGAGCATTTTCAGGGCAGCATCGGCCAGGTCACGGATGATCGACTCGACATCGCGGCCCACATAGCCCACTTCGGTGAACTTGGTGGCTTCGACCTTGAGGAACGGCGCGTTGGCCAGCTTGGCCAGGCGGCGGGCGATTTCGGTCTTGCCGACGCCGGTAGGGCCGATCATCAGGATGTTCTTTGGCGTGACTTCAGCACGCAATTCGGCAGGCAGTTGCATGCGCCGCCAGCGGTTGCGCAGGGCGATGGCGACGGCGCGCTTGGCGTCGTCCTGGCCGATGATGTGGCGGTTGAGTTCGTGGACGATTTCGCGGGGGGTCATGGACATGATCAATAGGGTCCTTGCACGGGGCTTATCAGCGTGGAAAAGCTCCGCCACCGGGGCGGAGCGCCAGAACAGCTGATTTACTCGGCCAGGTCCTGCTCCTCGATGGTCAGGTTGTGGTTGGTGAACACGCAGATGTCACCGGCGATGTTCAGGGCGGCCTCGGTGATTTCCCGGGCCGACAGGTCGGTCTTGTTCAGCAGGGCACGCGCCGCAGCCTGGGCGTAGCCGCCGCCGGAACCCATGGCGATCAGGCCGTCTTCGGGTTCGACCACGTCACCGTTGCCGGTGATGATCAGCGAGGCGTCCTTGTTGGCCACGGCCAGCATGGCTTCCAGGCGGCTCAGGGAGCGGTCGGTGCGCCATTCCTTGGCCAGCTCCACGGCGGCACGCACCAGGTGGCCGGAGTGTTTCTGCAGTTGGGCCTCGAAGCGTTCGAACAGGGTGAACGCATCGGCGGTGGCACCGGCGAAACCGGCGATCACTTCACCGTTGTACAGGCGACGGACTTTTTTCGCGTTGCCTTTCATCACGGTGTTGCCGAGGGATACCTGGCCGTCGCCGCCCATGACGACTTTGCCGTTACGGCGGACAGAAACGATGGTGGTCAAGGGGAGAGTCTCCACGCAGCGGGGCAAAATTGCCTGATGCAGACTCATATGGGGGTGGGGGGAAGAATTTCAACCGAAGGGGATGAATGGTTGCTGAACCTGGCGCGGCCAATGGTAGGAGCGACCGTAGGTCGCGAAAGGGCCGCTTTGCGGCCCTGGGCGGCTGTGCCGCCCTTTCGCGACCTCTGGTCGCTCCTACCTGAAGCAGCGTGCGTTGCCGGTCAGGCCTCGTGGCAGACGTGGCCATCGACCAAGGTATAACGCACGGCCGCCGGCAGGCAGTGGCCGATGAACGGGCAGTTGTCACCGCGCGACAGCCATTGCTCGCCAGCAATCGTCGAGGCCTTGGCATCGAACAGCACCAGGTCCGCAGCGCCGCCCACTTTCAGCTCGCCGGCCGGCAGGCGCATCGCCTTGGCCGGGCCGCTGCTCAGGCGCGCCAGCAGGGTCGGCAGGTCGAGCAGGCCGTCCTCGACCAGGGTCATGGCCAGCGGCAGCAACAGCTCGACGCTGCTGATACCTGGCTCGGTGGCACCGAACGGGGCCAGCTTGGCATCGCGCTCGTGGGGCTGGTGATGGCTGGAAATCGCCTGGATCACCCCTGACTTCACCGCCTCGCGCAGGCCGTCGCGGTCGGCGGCGGTACGCAGGGGCGGCTGCACGTGGTACAGGCTGGAGAACTCGCGCAGCGATTCGTCGGTGAGAATCAGCTGGTACAGCGCCACGTCCGCGGTCACCGGCAGGCCCAGCTGCTGCGCCTGGGCGATCAGCCGGGCGCCACGGGCGCTGGTGATCTGGGTGAAGTGGGCGCGCACGCCGCTCTGTTCCACCAGCAACAGGTTGCGCGCCAGGGCCACGGTTTCGGCGCTTTCCGGGATGCCGGGCAGGCCGAGGAAGCTGGCCATGGCGCCTTCGTGGGCCAGGCCGCCCTGGGCCAGGTCGCGGTCCTGGGAGTGGAACACCACGGTCAGGTCGAAGGTGGCCGCGTATTCCAGGGCGCGGGCCAGGGTACGGTTGTTGGGGATTTCCTTCAGACCGTTGCCGAAGGCCACGCAACCGGTGTCACGCAGGGCCACCAGTTCGGCCAGTTGCTCGCCTTCCAGGCCCTTGGTCAGGGCGCCGATCGGGTAGACCTTGCTGTTGGCGGCCTCGCGGGCGCGGTCGAGGATCAGCTCGGCCACTGCCGAGGTGTCCAGCACCGGCTTGGTTTGCGGCGGGCAGCACAGGCTGGTGACGCCCCCGGCCACGGCGGCGCGGGTTTCGCTGGCGATGCTGCCCTTGCGGCTGTAGCCCGGCTCGCGCAGCGACACACCGAGGTCGACCAGGCCAGGGGCGGCAATCAGGCCGTCGGCCTGAATCGTGCGGCTGGCGCTGAAGCCTGCAGGCGCGGCGCCGATGGCAGCGATGCGCCCGCCGTCCAGGTGCAGGTCGGTGACCTGGTCCAGGCCGCTGGCAGGGTCGATCACCCGGGCGCCAAGAATGCTGATGGTCACTGGGCGTTCTCCTGGTCGAATTGACGTTGCGCGTTCTGCCCGCTCATGGCCATGGACAGTACCGCCATGCGCACGGCGATGCCGTAGGTGACCTGGTTGAGAATCACCGAGTGCTTGCCATCGGCCACCGCCGATTCGATCTCGACCCCGCGGTTGATCGGGCCAGGGTGCATGACGATGGCGTCGGGCTTGGCGCCGGCCAGGCGCGCGGTGGTCAGGCCGAACAGGCGGTAGAACTCGCCTTCGCTGGGCAGCAGGCCACCGGCCATGCGCTCACGCTGCAGGCGCAGCATGATCACCACGTCGACGTCCTTGAGGCCTTCGGCGAGGTCGGTGTACACCTTCACGCCGTATTGCTCGATGCCGATCGGGATCAGGGTTTTCGGGCCGATCACGCGGATGTCCGGGCAGCCCAGCGCCTTGAGCGCGAGCATGTCGGAGCGGGCCACGCGCGAATGCAGGATATCGCCGACGATGGCCACCGACAGGTTCTCGAAGCTGCCCTTGTGGCGGCGGATGGTGAGCATGTCGAGCATGCCCTGGGTCGGGTGCGCGTGGCGGCCGTCACCGCCGTTGATCACGGCCACGTCCGGGCACACGTGCTCGGCAATGAAGTGCGCGGCGCCCGAGTCGGAGTGGCGTACGACGAACATGTCGGCGGCCATGGCTTCGAGGTTGCGCAGGGTGTCGAACAGGGTTTCGCCCTTGCTGGTCGAGGAGGTCGACACGTTCAGGCTGATCACGTCGGCCGACAGGCGCTGCGCGGCCAGTTCGAAGGTGGTGCGGGTGCGGGTCGAGTTCTCGAAGAACACGTTGCACACGGTCTTGCCGCGCAGCAACGGGACTTTCTTCACGGCCCGGGCGCCGACTTCGAGGAACGAGTCGGCGGTGTCGAGGATCTCGGTGAGCAGTTCGCGGGGCAAACCGTCGAGCGAGAGGAAGTGGCGCAGCTGGCCCTGGTCATTGAGCTGCAGCGGGCGCTTGGCGTCGATTGGCGTCATCGCGAGGGGACTCTTAAAGGGCGGAAGCGGAAGCGAGGTCCTGGCGCTCGAGGGCGAGCGGTGCGGGCCCGGTCAATTTTACCCGTTCATGGGCGGCCAGCGACAGGGTGGCGCCGAGTACATTGGGGCGGATGGGCAGTTCGCCGGCATCCAGGTCGAGCAGGCAGACCAGGGTGACGCTGGCCGGGCGGCCGTAATCGAACAGTTCGTTGAGCGCGGCGCGGATGGTGCGGCCACTCATCAGCACGTCGTCGACCAGCACCAGGTGCTGGCCTTCCACCTCGAACGGCAGCTCCGACGGGCGCACTTGCGGGTGCAGGCCGTTCTGGCTGAAGTCGTCGCGGTAGAACGACACGTCCAGGGTGCCCAGCGGGCTCTGGTCGGCCATGGCTTCCTGGAGGGCCTGGGCAACCCAGACGCCGCCGGTGCGGATGCCGATGTAGCGGGGTTCGCTGATGGCGCGGCGGGCCAGATGGGCGCGTAGGTCGACAGCCATCTGCCGGATCAGCTCGGCGGGATTGGGTAGGCTCATTGCGTATCTCCTGGGGGCGCCGGGGTGTGGTTGCCCCGGCGTGGACGCGGAAAGATCAGGTATTGGCCTCCAGCCAGCCTTGCAGCAGCAGGGCAGCGGCAATGGCATCGACCGGGTTGTCGCGGTAACTGCCGCGCTGGCCGCCGCGGGCCAGGCGTTCGCCCTTGGCCTCGAAGGTGGTCAGGCGTTCGTCGTGGGTGTGCACGGGCAGGTTGAAGCGGCCGTTCAGGCGGCGGGCGAATTTTTCCGCGCGGGCGCTCATTTCGCTGGGGGTGCCGTCCATGTTCAGCGGCAGGCCGACGACGATGGCGTCGGGTTTCCACTCATTGATGAGTTTTTCCACCTGGGCCCAGTCCGGCACGCCGTTCTGCGCCTTGAGGGTGCACAGCTCGCGGGCCTGGCCGGTGATGACCTGGCCCACGGCCACGCCAATCTGCTTGCTGCCGTAGTCGAAGCCCAGCAGCAGGCGCAGCGTAGGGGTTTGTTCGGCCATCAGGCGTGGCCCGCCTGGCTGGTCAGCAGGCTGAGGTTGATCCCCAGGCTTGCGGCGGCGGCGTCCAGGCGCAGGTCGCTGTTCAGGCCGAAGATGATCTCCGGGTCGAACGGGCAGTTGAGCCAGGCGTTATCGGCCAGTTCCGCTTCCAGCTGGCCCGCTTCCCAGCCGGCGTAGCCGAGGGTAATGAGGCTTTGCTTGGGCCCTACACCGGCGGCGATGGCCAGCAGCACGTCCTGCGAGGTGGTCAGCGACAGCCCTTCCAGGGCCACGGTGGCCTGGAAGCTGCATTCGCTGCTGTGCAGCACGAACCCGCGGTCGGTTTGCACCGGGCCACCCTGGTAGATCGGCACCTGCAGCGTGCTGGCCGGTGGCGTTTCGTCCGGGCGCAACTGCTCGAGGATGTCGGCCAGGCTCAGCTCCTGCGGTCGGTTGACCACAAGGCCCATGGCGCCATTGGCGTTGTGCTCGACGATATACGTGAGGGTCTGGGCGAAGTTCGGATCGGCCATGTGCGGCATGGCGATCAGGAACTGGTGCTTGAGGTAGCTCGGGGTGAGGGTTTTCATGGGGGATAGTGTGGCGCCAGGTGGCGAGGCTGACAAGGTGTCATCGCCGGTCTGGGAGGGCGCCGCTGTGCGGCGCATCGCGAGCTGCGCTCGCTCCTACACAGTGCGCGTAGGGCCGGGGGATGATTGGCCCGAAACAAACGTAGGAGCGAGCGCAGCTCGCGATGCGCCGCGCGGGCGGCGCTCGATATCCGCGCCACCCCATGCTGCGAGCCCTGCGCACAGCGGCCCCAATCAATTACTGGACAAACGGTCCCCACGGGCAAAACGCCAGGTGCGGATGATCTCCAGCCGGTCGAACTCGGCCAGGTCGCCGGTGAACGGTGCGAACGGCGCCGCCAGGCGCACGATGCGCTGGGCCGCCTGGTCCAGCACCGGCTGCCCGGAAGACTCCAGCACCAGCACTTCGTACAGCGAGCCATCGCGGTTGATCGACACCATCATCCGCAAGTTGCCGTAGATCTGCTGGCGGCGCGCTTCGTCGGGGTAGTTGAGGTTACCCACCCGCTCGACCTTCTTGCGCCATTCTTCCTTGTACCAGGCGCCCTTGTCGCGCATGGTCGAGGCGGCGTTCAGGCGGTGGATGCGCGGGCGCTTGGCGTACATCTGCTGCTCGTTGGACAGCTCCGCCTCAAGGCTGGCGATCTGGCTCGACAGCTGCGAGCTGTCGAAATCCGGCGTGGCCGCGGCCGGCTTGGGCTGTGGCTTGCTTTCCTTGGGCTTGGGCTCGACCTTCTGCGCCTTGGCCGCCTGGGTGGCCACGGCGGACTTCTGCGGCACCGGTGGCGGCGCCACCTCAGGCTTGGCAGCCGGCGGCGGGGTCACCTTGTTGATCTTGCTGTCCTGGAACGGCGCCACCTCGGTGGTGGTGGGCACCGCTTTCTTTTCCAGGGTGCCGCTGCCTTGCTGGTTCTCCTGGGCCTGGTAATCGGCCTTCTCGGGCGCTTTCTCGCTCTTGAAGGTGGCCAGGGTGATGTCCATGGTCTGGCGGATTTGCGCAGGCTTGACCACGCTGAAACCCACGCCGAGGATCAGCGCCAGGTGCACCAGGGCAGCCAGGAACAGGGTAAAGCCAAGCCGGTCCACCGGGCGAACGCGGGGTGGCAGCAGGTCGGCGGGGATGTCGGCAGGCAGCGTCATCGGGTATCCAGCAACTGCGAAGCGGGGCAGTGGCTCAGTCGAAAAGGACCGGCATCATACCCCACTCCGTGCATTTGCTCTGTGTTGGCGGTCAGCGCGCCTTGAGCTGGCGATCAATGGCATCCATCAGCTTGCCACCGATATCGGTATTGTAGGCCGCATCGATCTCGCGGATGCAGGTCGGGCTGGTGACGTTGATCTCGGTGAGGTAATCGCCGATCACGTCGAGGCCGACGAACAGCAGGCCCTTGGCCCGCAGGGTCGGGCCGACCTGGGCGGCGATCCAGCGGTCGCGCTCGGTCAGCGGGCGCGCTTCGCCCCGCCCACCGGCCGCCAGGTTGCCACGGGTTTCGCCGCTGGCCGGGATACGTGCCAGGCAGTAATCCACCGGCTCGCCGTCGATCATCAGGATGCGCTTGTCGCCGTCCTTGATTGCCGGCAGGTAGGCCTGCGCCATGATCTGCTGGGCACCCAGCGCGGTCAGGGTTTCCAGGATCACCGACAGGTTGGGGTCGCCGGCCCGGTGGCGGAAGATCGAGGTGCCGCCCATGCCGTCCAGCGGCTTGAGAATCACGTCACCATGCAGGGCTGCGAATTGGCGGATGATGTCCGGGCGGCGGCTGACCAGGGTCGGCGGCGTGCACTGCGGGAACAGCGTGGCGAACAGTTTTTCGTTGCAGTCGCGCAGGCTCTGCGGGCGGTTGACCACCAGCACGCCTTCGCCCTCGGCCTGCTCCAGCAGGTAGGTGCTGTAGACGAACTCCATGTCGAACGGTGGGTCCTTGCGCATCAGGATCACGTTCAGCTCGGCCAGCGGGGCGTCCTGTTCCTCGCCCAGCTCGAACCAACGCGCCGGGTCGGCGAACACCTTCAGTGGGCGCATGCGCGCGCGGGCCTTGCCCTCGCCCTGGTAGAGGTCGTGCTGCTCCATGTAGAACAGCTCCCAGCCACGGGCCTGGGCCGCCAGCAGCATGGCCAGCGAACTGTCCTTCTTGTAGGAGATGGACGCGATGGGGTCCATGACAATGCCGAGGCGAACGCTCATGGGGTGGTTCCTCTGGCGGCCGGTGGCCGCGGTCGATCGAAAGAAAAGTGGCTCAGGGTGGCGCTGTGAGCGCCGCAGGTCAAGGGGCGCGGCAGATGGAACGGGCACCCGGAGTGTGCTAAAAATGCCAGTCACAGTGCTGTACAACAGGCCTTTGGGGCTGCTGCGCAGCCCTTTCGCGACACAAGGCCGCTCCCACAGGGTTCGGCGTGATTCTTGTGGGAGCGGCCTTGTGTCGCGAAAGGGGCGCGAAGCGGCCTCGGGCTTTCGGCATCAAACAGCGACGGTAGCGCAAAACATGGAACAACCCCTGAAGGTGATGGTGATCGACGACTCCCGCACGATCCGCCGCACCGCGCAGATGTTGCTCGGCGAGGCCGGTTGCGAGGTGGTCACCGCCAGCGATGGCTTCGATGCCCTGGCCAAGATCGTCGACCAACAGCCACAGATCATCTTCGTCGATGTGCTGATGCCCCGCCTGGACGGCTACCAGACCTGCGCCGTGATCAAGCACAACAGCGCCTACAAGGACATCCCGGTGATCCTGCTGTCGTCGCGCGATGGCCTGTTCGACAAGGCCCGTGGCCGGGTGGTCGGTTCCGACCAGTTCCTGACCAAACCCTTTAGCAAGGAAGAACTGCTCGGCGCGATCAGGGCCCACGTGCCTGGTTTCGTCGCGCTCGAACAACCCGCAACCTGACCGCGCCCCGCCCGGCGCGGCCTTCAATGTCCTGATGGGGAACCAGCATGGCCCGCGTTCTGATTGTCGACGACTCGCCGACAGAGATGTACAGATTGACTGAATGGCTGGAAAAGCACGGCCACCAGGTGCTCAAGGCCGACAACGGTGCCGACGGCGTGGCCCTGGCCCTGCAGGAAAAGCCCGATGCGGTGCTGATGGACATCGTCATGCCCGGCATGAATGGCTTCCAGGCCACCCGCCAGCTGAGCAAGAACCCGGAAACCGCCGGCATTCCGGTGGTGGTGGTGACCACCAAGGACCAGGAAACCGACCGCATCTGGGCCCAGCGCCAGGGTGCCCGTGATTTCCTCACCAAGCCGGTGGAAGAGGACGCCCTGATCGCCAAGCTCAAAGAAGTGCTGGGCGCTTGACCACCCGCCCGCAAGGCGCGTCGCTGACCGCCTTCGAACTGTTGCTGGACATCGACCGGCGCTGCCGCCTGCTGGTGGCCGACCAGCCACCGCAGGACACCCGCCTGCAGCACTGGAGCGGCATCGGCTTTCGCATCGCCGGGCAGTGGTTCGTCGCGCCCATGGGTGAGGTGGCCGAAGTGCTGCGCGAGCCGCGCAGCAGCCGGGTGCCTGGGGTACAGCCCTGGGTGTGCGGGGTGGCCAACCTGCGTGGGCGGCTGCTGCCGGTGATGGACCTGAGCAGCTTTTTCGGCCTGGGCCCGGCCGCACCCGGCAAGCAGCGGCGGGTGTTGGTGCTGGACCATGAAGACCTGTTCGTTGGCCTGTTGGTCGACGAAGTGCTGGGCCTGCAGCATTTCGCCCTGAGCAGCCTGCAACTGTCGCCGCCGCAGCCGTTGCTGCGTGCCGCCGCCCGCTTCGTTCAGGGGCATTTCGCGCGTGAACGTACCTGGGCGATCTTCAGCCCCTTCGCCCTGGCCCAGGCGCCGGGCTTTCTTGACGTGGCGCTATAGGACTTTCGAACGTGAACAAGCCGGCCACCCCCGTCGCCCCCGCCAGCATGACCCCCCGCACGCGCAGCATCGTGCAGATCACCGTGCTGTTCGTGATCCTGATCCTGTCGATCATCCTGCTGTTTGCCAACTTCGCCTACCTCAATACCCAAGCCAACCACGACAAGCAGTACATCGGCCATGCCGGCGAGTTGCGCGTGCTGTCCCAGCGCATCGCCAAGAACGCTACCGAGGCCGCAGCCGGCAAGGCCCTGGCCTTCAAGCTGCTGTCCGATGCGCGCAACGACTTCGAGCGCCGCTGGAGCTACCTGCGCGAAGGCGACAAGTCCACCGGCCTGCCCCCGGCCCCGGTGGCGGTGCGCGATGAAATGGAAACCGTGCGCCAGGACTGGGAAAACCTGCGCAAGAACACCGACACTATCCTCGCCAGCGAACAGACCGTGTTGTCGTTGCACCAGGTGGCGGCGACCCTGGCCGAAACCGTGCCGCAGTTGCAGGTCGAGTACGAAAAAGTGGTGGAGATCCTGCTGCAGAGCGGCGCCCCGGCCAACCAGGTGGTGGTGGCCCAGCGCCAGTTGCTGCTTGCCGAGCGTATTCTCGGTTCGGTCAACACCGTGCTGGCCGGCGACGACAGCGCCGCCCAGGCCGCCGACAGCTTTGGCCGCGACGCCAGCCGCTTCGGCCAGGTGCTCGAAGGCATGCTCGGCGGCAACCCGGCCATCCAGGTAACCCGTGTCGAGGACGCCGATGCCCGGGCGCGCCTGGCCGAGATTGCCGAGCTGTTCCAGTTCGTGGCGGGCTCGGTGGATGAAATCCTCGAAACCTCGCCCGAGCTGTACCGCGTGCGCGAGGCGGCCAGCAACATTTTCAGCCTGTCGCAAACCCTGCTCGACGAGGCCTCGCACCTGGCCAACGGTTTCGAGAACCTGGCCGGCGGGCGTACCCTCGACACCGTGGGGGGTTACGTTCTGGGCCTGCTGGCGCTGGCCTCGATCATCCTCATTGGCCTGGTGATGGTGCGCACCACCCACCGCCAGTTGCATGAAACCGCCGAGAAGAACGAGCGCAACCAGCAGGCGATCATGCGCCTGCTCGATGAAATCGAAGAGCTGGCCGATGGCGACCTGACCGTGACCGTGTCGGTCACCGAGGACTTTACCGGCGCCATCGCCGATTCGATCAACTACTCCGTCGACCAGTTGCGCGACCTGGTGGCCACCATCAACCACAGCGCCGAGCAGGTGGCAGCCGCGGTGCAGGACACGCAGAACACCGCCCGCCAGCTGGCCAAGGCCTCGGAGCACCAGGCCGAGCAGATCAGCGAAGCGTCCGAGGCGGTGGGCGACATGGTCGAGTCGATCGACCGGGTGTCGGCCCATGCCTACGAGTCGGCCAAGGTCGCCGAGCGCTCGGTGGCCATTGCCAACAAGGGCAACGAGGTGGTGCACAACACCATCAACGGCATGGACAACATCCGCGAGCAGATCCAGGACACCGCCAAGCGGATCAAGCGCCTGGGCGAGTCTTCCCAGGAAATTGGCGATATCGTCAGCCTGATCGACGACATTGCCGACCAAACCAACATTCTTGCCCTGAACGCGGCGATCCAGGCCTCGTTGGCCGGTGAGGCCGGGCGCGGCTTTGCCGTGGTGGCCGACGAAGTGCAACGCCTGGCCGAGCGCTCGTCTTCGGCCACCCGGCAGATCGAGGCGCTGGTGCGCACCATTCAGGCCGACACCAACGAGGCGGTGATCTCCATGGAGCAGACCACCGCCGAAGTGGTACGCGGCGCCCGCCTGGCCCAGGATGCCGGCGTGGCATTGGCCGAGATCGAGGGTGTGTCGCAGAACCTGGCCGAGCTGATCCACAGCATCTCCGATGCGGCCCAGTTGCAGACCTCCTCGGCCGGGCAGATTTCCCACACCATGGCGGTGATCCAGCAGATTACCGCGCAAACCTCCGCAGGCTCCGGCGCCACCGCCGACAGCATCCGCCACCTGGCGCGCATGGCCAGCGAGATGCGCCGGTCGGTGTCCGGTTTTACCCTGCCGGCACCTGCCGAGCGCAGTTGAGGAGCGCCCATGGCCGCTGCCGTCACCCCCGAGCGCCACGACACCGTGGCCCTGGCCTGGACCCGGGCCGCCATCCTCGATTGCCTGGGCCAGGCGCGCCAGGCCCTGGAGCGCTTTGCCGGGGAAACCGGCGACCCGTCGATCCTGGCCTTCGTGGTGGACAACCTGCACCAGGTGCATGGCTGCCTGCGCATGCTCGAACTCAGCGGCGCCACGCGCCTGGCCGAGGAACTGGAGCTGCTGGCCAGGGCCTTGGCCGACGGCCAGGTCAGCCCGCGAGGTGACTGCCTGGGGCCGCTGTTCCGCGGCCTTGAGCAGCTGCCGTCGTACCTGGAGCGGCTGCGTGGCGCGCGCCATGACCTGCCGCTGGTGATGCTGCCGCTGCTCAACCAGCTGCGCGCCTGCCGCGGTGTCGAGCCCCTGGCCCAAGCCAGCCTGATCAGCGGCGCCGCCCAGCGCTTTGCCGGTGACGACGACCTGGCCAACCTCGACCTGTCGCTGGGCAACTGGCGCGAGCAGCTGCAGGCTGGCCCTGGTCGCGACGCCCTGCGCTCGGTAATCACCGCCCTGTGCGATGACCTGGTGCGCATCAAGGAGCGCCTGGACCAGTTCGTGCGCGGCGACCGCCAGCACAACGAAGAACTCGATGCGCTGCTGGCGCCCTTGCGCCATGTGGCCGACACCCTGGCCGTGCTGGGCTTCCAGCAGCCACGGCGGGTCATCATCGACCAGGTACTGGCCTTGCAGGCGCTGGCCCAGGGCGAACGGGCGGTGGATGACGCGGTGCTGATGGATGTGGCCGGTGCCTTGCTGTACGTCGAGGCCACGCTCAACGGCATGGTGCTGCCGCTGGAGGAGGGCGGCGCGGGCAGCCTGCCGGGTTCGGACCTGGCGGAGATTCGCCAGCTGGTGCTCAACGAGTCGCTGAATGTGTTGCAACAGGCCAAGGACCTGATCGGCGATTGCCTGGAGTCCGGCTGGCCACGCCAGCGCCTGCAACCCTTGCCGGGCTTGCTGCAGCAGGTGCGTGGGGCGCTGGCAATGCTGATGCTGCCGGCAGCTGCCGAAGTGTTCGGCGGCTGCGCCGGTTATGTGTTGGGCTGGCTGCAGCACCTGGACGTGGAGCCACCCGCGCAGGACCTGACCCACCTGGCCGAAGCCTTGAGCGCCGCCGAGTGCTACCTGCAATGGCGCGTCGCCGACCCACTGGCCGACGCCCAACCCTTTCTCGACATGGCCCGTGCCAGCCTGACCGCGCTGGGCGTGGCCTGTACCCACGCCGGCCCGCAGGGTGGTTGCGAGCCTGGCAGCGACGGCATCGACGATGAGCTGCGCGAGGTGTTTCTCGAAGAAGCCGGTGAGTTGCTGCCGGAGATCGAACGGCACTGGCTGCGCTGGCGCGCCGACAATCGCCTGAACGATGCCCTGGCGCACGTGCGCCGCGACCTGCACACGCTCAAGGGCAGCGGGCGCATGGTGCATGCCGAGGCGGTAGCGGAACTGGCCTGGGGCGGTGAGCACCTGCTCAACCGTGTGCTCGAAGGGCGCATTGCCCTGAGCCCGGAAGGCGTGGTGGCGCTGCAGCGGGTGTTCGTCCACCTGCCGGACCTGCTGGCCGACTTCGCAGCCGGCCAGCTGCCGCAGCTCAGTGAAATCGAACAGCTGGCGGCGCACCTGCATGCCCTGGCCGAAAATGACAGCCCGGCACCAGCCGAGATCGATGGCCTCGACCCACAGCTGCTGGATATCTTCCGCAATGAAGCACAGGGCCACCTGGCCAGCCTGGCGACGTTCCTGCAGGCCGCAGGCGGCCAGGATTGCGAGGTCAACGATGCCCTGCAGCGCGCCCTGCACACCCTCAAGGGCAGCGCGGCCATGGCCGGGGTCATGCCCATCGCCGAGCTGGCCACCGCCTTCGACCGCCTGGTGCGCGAGTACCGCAGCCACCAGCTGCCCTTGCAGGCCCCGGAGCTGCAGTGGCTGCAGGCGGCCCACGGCCTGTTCCGCCAGGGCCTGGCGCAGCTGGGCAGCTCGCCCTTGGCGGCAATTCCCGGCGCGGTGCAGTTGATCGAGCTGGTTGGCGAGGCCGTGGACCTGCGCCTGGCCAGCTTGCACGCCGAACCCCATGCCGGGCGCCGTGGCAAGCGCGACCCGCAGTTGATCGCAAGCTTCCTGGCCCAGGCCATGGACATTCTGCTGGATGCCGAGTCGCTGCTGTCTCGCTGGCAACAGCAACCGGCCCAGCGCGAGCCGTTGGACACCCTGCTCGATGCGCTGACCAGCCTCGGCCATGCCGCGCACCTGGCCGACCTGTGGCAAATGGATGCCGTGTGCGAGGCGCTGCTCGACCTCTGCGGCGCAGTCGAAGAAGGCAGCCTGGGCGCCAGTGCGCGCTTTTTCAGCGCCGTCCAGCAAACCCTGGATGCGCTGTTGGACATGCTCGATGAAGTGGCCGCCGGGCAGGAAATCACCCCGCGCCCAGACTGCGTGGACGCCCTGCGCCACCTGCTCGACGGCGCCCTGGCGCCGGATGCCACAGGGTTGGTGAGCCGTGATGCGGTCACCCCGCTGGATGGGCTGCCTGAGCCGGCCGAAGAGGCCGAAAGCCCCGGGGACAAGGAACTGCTGGAAGTTTTCCTCGAAGAAAGCTCGGACATCGTCGAAAGCGCCGCCGCCGCCCTGGCGCGCTGGCAGGCCGACCCGCGCAGCAGCGTCGAGGTGGAGAACCTGCTGCGCGACCTGCACACCCTCAAGGGCGGCGCGCGCATGGTCGAAATCGCCGCCATCGGCGACCTGGCCCACGAGCTGGAATTCCTTTACGAACTGCTCGCCGCCGGCCGCCTGCCGCCGAGCGCTGCGCTGTTCGCCCTGCTGCAGAACTGCCACGACCGCCTGGCGCACATGCTCGACGCGGTGCGCCTGGGCCAGCCGCTGCACGCGGCCACCGCGCTGATCGACTACATCCGCAACTTCAGCAGCGCCGCGTTGACCGACAGCGCCGCCGGGCAGGTGCAGGCCGACAGCGCACCTGCCGAGGCGCCAACGGTAGCGCCGGAGCGGGCGCCCGGCGACATGGTCAAGGTCGACGCCGAACTGCTCGACGACCTGGGCAACCTGGCCGGTGAGCACTCGGTGATTCGCGGGCGCATCGAACAGCAGGTCAACGACGCCCAGTTCGCCCTCAACGAGATGGAAACCACCCTGGAGCGCATGCGTGACCAGCTGCTGCGCCTGGACATCGAAACCCAGGGCCGGATCAGCAGCCGCCAAGCCTTCGAGGGCGATGCCTACGAGGACTTCGACCCGCTGGAAATGGACCGCCACTCCCAGCTGCAGCAGCTGTCGCGGGCGCTGTTCGAGTCGGCCTCCGACCTGCTCGACCTGAAGGAAACATTGGCCCAGCGCGCCCAGGAGGCCTACAGCCTGTTGCAGCAGCAGGCGCGGGTGAACAGCCAGTTGCAGGAAGGCCTGACCGCGACCCTGATGGTGCCCTTCGAGCGCCTGGTGCCGCGCCTGCAGCGGGTGGTGCGCCAGGTGGCCAGCGAGCTGGGCAAGCAGGTTGAACTGGTGGTGGGCAATGCCGAGGGCGAGCTGGACCGCAGCGTGCTCGAACGCATGGTCGCGCCGCTGGAGCACATGCTGCGCAACGCCGTCGACCACGGCCTGGAAGCGCGTGAGGCGCGTCTGGCGGCTGGCAAGCCAGAGCAGGGCACCATCCACCTGAACCTGCTGCACGAGGGCGCCGACATCGTCATCGAGATGACCGACGATGGCGCGGGGGTGCCCCTGGAAGCGGTGCGGCGCAAGGCAATCAAACGTGGCCTGCTGGACCCGCAGGCGCAGCTGAGCGACCACGAGATCCTGCAGTTCATCCTGCGCCCGGGCTTTTCCACGGCAGAGAAGATCACCCAGATTTCCGGGCGTGGCCTGGGCATGGACGTGGTGCACGAAGAGGTCAAGCAACTGGGCGGCTCGATGACCATCGAGTCGGCCCCGGGCAAGGGCGCCCGTTTCCTGATCCGCCTGCCGTTCACCGTGTCGATCAACCGTGCCTTGATGGTGCATGTGGGCGAGGAGCAGTACGCCATCCCACTCAACACCATCGAAGGCATCGTCCGCGTGCCGCCGGCGGAACTGGCGGCCTGCTACCAGCTCGACGTGCCGCGCTACGTGTATGCCGGCCATGAATACGAGCTGCGCTACCTGGGCGAACTGCTGCAGGGGGTGCCACGGCCGGTGCTGCTGGGGCAGAGCGTGCCGCTGCCGGTGTTGCTGGTGCATTCCCAGGAGCAGTCGTTCGCCATCCAGGCCGACAGCCTGTCGCCCAGCCGCGAGATCGTGGTCAAGAGCCTTGGGCCGCAGTTCGCCGCGGTGGCCGGGCTGTCCGGCGCGACGTTGCTCGGCGATGGCCGGGTGGTGCTGATTCTCGACCTGCTGGGCCAGCTGCGCGGCCAGCAACGGCGCCTGGCGCGCCTGCCGGGTGGCAGTGGCGTGCAGCAAACGCTGTTCGGCCCGGCGCCGCGGCGGGCCTTGCTGGTGATGGTGGTGGACGATTCGGTGACCGTGCGCAAGGTCACCAGCCGCCTGCTCGAACGCCACGGCATGAGCGTGCTGACCGCCAAGGACGGGGTCGACGCCATGGCCCTGCTGGAAGAACACCGGCCCGACGTGCTGTTGCTGGACATCGAAATGCCGCGCATGGACGGCTTCGAAGTGGCCACCCGCATCCGCCGCGACGAGCGCCTGAAGGACCTGCCGATCATCATGATTACCTCGCGCACCGGGCAGAAGCACCGCGACCGGGCCATGGCCATTGGCGTCAACGACTACCTGGGCAAGCCCTATCAGGAGTCGGTGCTGCTGCAGAGCATCGCCCACTGGAGCCACAGCCATGCTTGAACTGATTGCCGGGCAGCGCAGCAGCCTCACGGGGTTGCTGCTGCCCCTGGGTGACCGCACCCTGGTGTTGCCCAATGTGGCGGTGGCCGAACTGATTGGCCAGCGCAACCTGGTGTGCCAGCGCGGCGAGCCGGCCTGGCACCTGGGCTGGATCGACTGGCGCCAGCAGCACCTGCCGCTGATTGGCTTCGAGGCCGCCTGTGGCGGCGAGACGCCGTGTGGCGAGCGGGCGCGCATCGTGGTGCTCAATGCCCTGGGCGATACCGGGCTGCGCTACCTGGCGGTGCTGCTGCAGGACATACCGCGCTCGTGCAAGCTCGACAGCCAGCTCAACTACGTGGATGTGGCGCTGGGCAGCCTGGAGCTGGCGGCGGTGCAGGTGGGCGAGCAGGTGGCACGGGTGCCGGATCTGGCGGGGCTTGAACGGTTGGTGCGTGACGCGCAATTGCAATCTGCGCTTGGGTAGGATGTTGGGGTTGAGGGCCTCTTCGCGGGGCAAGCCCGCTCCTACAGGAACCCAGCCCGGATCAGGAGGTCTGTGTCTGCATGTATTACGGTGAACGCTTCAACGCCTGGACCCACCTGGTCGGTGCCGTCCTGGCCTGTATCGGTGCCATCTGGCTGATCGTGGTCGCGGGCCTGCAGGGCGACCCGTGGAAAATCGTCAGTTTCTCCATCTACGGCAGCACCTTGCTGCTGCTCTACAGCATCTCCACCCTCTACCACAGCACCCGTGGCCGGGCGAAGGTGATCATGCGCAAGCTCGACCACCTGTCGATCTACTTGCTGATCGCCGGCAGCTACACCCCGTTCTGCCTGGTGAGCCTGCGCGGCCCCTGGGGTTGGAGCCTGTTTGGCGTGGTCTGGGGCCTGGCGGTGATCGGCATGCTGCAGGAAATCAAGCCGCGCTCCGAGGCACGCATCCTGTCGATCATCATTTACGCGGTGATGGGCTGGGTGGTGCTGGTGGCAGTCAAACCGTTGCTCAATACCCTGGGCAGCGCCGGTTTCGCCTGGCTAGCGGCCGGCGGCGTGTTCTACACCGTCGGCATCATCTTCTTCGCCCTCGACAGCCGCTTGCGCCATGCCCACGGCATCTGGCACCTGTTCGTGATCGTCGGCAGCCTGCTGCACTTCGTGGCGGTATCGTTCTACGTGCGTTAGCCGCGTCAGGAAAAATCGCCCCACAGCTGCTGGGCCACCGACAGTGCCACCACGGGGGCGGTTTCGGTGCGCAGCACGCGCGGGCCGAGGCGGGCGGCGTGGAAGCCGGCGGCCTTGGCCTGGTCCACTTCGGCATCGCTCAGGCCGCCTTCGGGGCCAATCAGGAAGGCCAGTTTCGCGGGCTTTTGGTGGCTGGTCAGCGGCTCGGCCACCGGATGCAGCACCAGCTTGAGGTCAGCCTCGGTGGCCTTGAGCCATTCGGCCAGGGTTAGCGGTGGGTGAATCACCGGCAGGGTCGAGCGGCCGCATTGTTCGCAGGCGCTGATCGCCACCTGGCGCCAGTGGGCCAGGCGCTTGTCGGCACGTTCGTCCTTCAGGCGCACTTCGCAGCGTTCGCTGACGATCGGGGTGATGGCGTTGGCGCCCAGCTCGGTGGCCTTCTGGATCGCCCAGTCCATGCGCTCGCCACGGGACAGGCCCTGGCCGAGGTGCACGTGCAGGGGCGAGTCGGCCTGGCCGGGCAGGGCCTGGTCGAGGCTTACGCGCACGGTCTTCTTGCCGACTTCGAGCAACTGGCCGAGAAATTCCTGGCCGCTGCCGTCGAACAGTTGCACGGCGTCGCCGGGGGCCATGCGCAGCACGCGGCCAATGTAATGGGCCTGGGCTTCAGGCAGGTCGTGCTCGCCAAGGCTCAAGGGGGCGTCGATGAAGAAGCGGGACAGTCTCATGGTTCAACTCGAAATAAGGTGTGGGCACAGCCCCTGGTAGGAGCGACCGAAGGTCGCGAAAGGGCCACATGGCTAAGTAGAGGTGCCAGGGGGCTGCCTTGCAGCCCATCGCGACCTTCGGTCGCTCCTACCGGGGACTGGCATGTCGCTTGGGGCTTAGCCCGGGTCGCGGAAGTCGGGGTGGAAATTGGCGGGCACGGCCACGCTGACGCTGTCGCGGGTGGCGATGTCGATGCCTTCGCTGGCCACCTCGGCGAGGAAGTCGATCTGCTCCGGGGTAATCACGTACGGCGGCAGGAAGTACACCACGCTGCCCAGTGGGCGCAGCAGGGCGCCGCGGGTCAGGGCGTGCTCGAACACCTTCAGGCCACGCCGCTCCTGCCAGGGGTAGGCGGCCTTGGTGGCCTTGTCCTGGACCATCTCGATGGCCAGGGCCATGCCGGTCTGGCGAATTTCGGCAACATGGGCGTGGTCTGCCAGGTGCGCGGTGGCGCTGGCCATGCGCGTGGCCAGGGCCTTGTTGGCCTCGATCACGTTGTCCTGCTCGAAGATGTCCAAAGTCGCCAGGGCGGCGGCGCAGGCCAGCGGGTTGCCGGTGTAGCTGTGTGAGTGAAGGAACGCGCGCAGGGTTGGGTAGTCGTCGTAGAACGCCTGGTAGACCTTGTCGGTGGTCAGGCACGCGGCCAGCGGCAGGTAACCGCCGGTCAGGGCCTTGGACAGGCACAGGAAGTCCGGGCGGATGCCGGCCTGCTCACAAGCGAACATCGTGCCGGTGCGGCCGAAGCCCACGGCGATTTCGTCGTGAATCAGGTGCACGTCGTAGCGGTCGCACGCTTCGCGCAGCAGCTTGAGGTACACCGGGTGGTACATGCGCATGCCGCCGGCGCCTTGAATCAGCGGCTCGATGATTACCGCCGAAAGGCTTTCATGGTGCTCGGCCAGGGTCTGCTCCATGGCCGCGAACATGTTTCGCGAGTGTTCTTCCCAGCCCATGCCCTCGGGGCGCAGGTAGCAGTCTGGGCTGGGCACCTTGAGGGTGTCGAGCAGCAGGGCCTTGTAGGTTTCGGTGAACAGCGGCACGTCGCCCACCGACATCGCGGCGATGGTTTCGCCGTGGTAGCTGTTGGTCAGGGTGACGAAGCGCTTTTTCGCCGGCTTGCCGATGTTCTGCCAGTAGTGGAAGCTCATCTTCAGCGCCACTTCGATGCACGACGAGCCGTTGTCGGCGTAGAACACCCGGTCCAGCCCCGCCGGCGTCATGGCCACCAGGCGCTCCGACAGCTCGATGACCGGCTGGTGGCTGAAACCTGCCAGGATCACGTGTTCCAGCTGGTCGACCTGGTCCTTGATACGCTGGTTGATGCGCGGGTTGGCATGGCCGAACACGTTGACCCACCAGCTGCTCACCGCATCCAGGTAACGCTTGCCGTCGAAGTCCTCGAGCCACACGCCTTCGCCCCGGCGAATCGGGATCAGCGGCAGCTGCTCGTGGTCTTTCATCTGGGTGCAGGGGTGCCACAGGACCTTCAGGTCGCGTTGCATCCACTGATCGTTGAGGCCCATGGGCACTTCTCCTGGCGTTGCGGCGTGGTTCGAACCTGTAAGCCTAAGCAAAGCCAGGGGGCAGGACAACCGTTGCCGGCCAAAGGCGGCCAAGGTGCGCGGCGCCGTCGCTGCACTGCTGGCCGAAACCTGTGGCAAAAATAAAATTTCCTGTTGCCTGAGGCACTTGATATCGCCGTGCTGGCAGGCCCTCAATAGCTGACGTATTCTTAGCGCATCGCTCTCGGGGCATTCCTGCCTCTTCTCATTCCTGTAATTTCAACTCGGAGTTCGCCGACATGGCTGCTGCTTGGGTGCGCCTGTGCGCGTTGGTATTGATCGGTGTGTCCAGCGCGGGGGCACTGGCGAAGGACAAGACACCCACGGCGATCGTGGTGGGTGGCGGCCTGGCAGGCCTGACCGCCGCCTACGAGCTGCAGAACAAGGGCTGGCAGGTGACCTTGCTGGAAGCCAAGGCGGGCATGGGCGGGCGTTCGGGCCTGGCCACCAGCGAGTGGATCGGCAACGGCAAGGCCCAGCCGGTGCTCAACCAGTACCTGGAGCGCTTCAAGCTCGATACCCTGCCAGCACCGGAATTCGTGCGTACCCCCGGTTACCTGATCGACGGCGAATACTTCAGCGCCACGGACCTTGCCACCAAGCAGCCGGCCACCGCCGAAGCCCTCAAGCGCTACGAGAAAACCCTCGACGACCTGGCCCGCTCGATCGACGACCCGCTCAACCCGCAGGCCACCAGCACCCTGTTCGCCCTCGACCAGATGAACGTGTCCACCTGGCTCGACAAGCTGCAACTGCCGGCCACTGCGCGTCAGTTGGTCAACCAGCAGATTCGTACCCGCTACGATGAGCCGTCGCGCCTGTCGCTGCTGTATTTCGCCCAGCAGAACCGCGTTTACCGTGGCGTCAGCGACCGCGACCTGCGCGCCGCGCGCCTGCCAGGCGGCAGCCCGGTACTGGCCCAGGCCTTCGTCAAGCAGCTCAAGACCATCAAGACCAGCTCGCCGGTGACCGCCATCGTCCAGGACAAGGACGGCGTCACGGTCAAGGTCGGCAGCGTCGGCTACCAGGCCGATTACCTGGTCATGGCCGTGCCGCTGCGCGCCCTGGCCAAGATCCAGATCACCCCGGGCCTGGACGCCCAGCACCTGGCGGCGCTCAAGAGCACCAACTACGGCTGGCGCGACCAGCTGATGCTCAAGTTCAAGCAGCCGGTATGGGAAAGCCGTGCGCGCATGTCGGGTGAAATCTTCAGCAACACAGGCCTTGGCATGCTGTGGATCGAACCAGCGTTCAAGGGCGGCGCGAACGTGGTGATCAACCTCTCCGGTGACAACGCCCGCCTGCTGCAGGCGTTTGGCGACAAGCAGATGGTCGACCAGGTGCTGATCCGCCTGCATGCGTTCTACCCGCAGGCCCGGGGTGCGTTCACCGGTTACGAGGTCAAGCGCTACAGCGTCGATGCCGGCACCGGTGGCGCCTACCTGGCCTACGGCCCAGGGCAGATCAGCAAGTACTGGCGCCTGTGGGAGCGCCCGGTGCAGCGTATCGCCTTTGCCGGCGAGCACACCGACGCGCTGTACCCAGGCACCCTCGAAGGCGCCCTGCGCAGTGGCCAGCGTGCCGCCGGCCAGGTGCAGGACCTGCTGGCCGGCAAGTCGTTCGACCCGGCCAAGGCCGCGGCAGTGGCCGCAGCGGCAACCGCAACCGCGGGCGCAGTGGCTGCCAAGCAGGAAAAACCGGGGTTCTTCTCGCGCCTGTTCGGCGGGGCAGACAAGCCTGAAGTGAAGGCTGAACCGGTGGCCAAGGCGGTAGAAGCAGCGCCAGCGCCTGCGCCGGCACCTGCTGCAGCCCCTGCACCGGTTGCACCGGAAGCGGTGGCCAAGGAAGAACCGGCCAAGCCTGCCGCAACCAAGGCGGCACCGGCCAAGCACGCCCCGGCGCACAAGCCGGCGGCCAAACCCGCAGCCAAACAGGCGCACAAGGCAGTCGAGCCGAAGAAGGCGACGGTCAAGTCTGCGCCGGCCAAGAAGCCTGCCAGCGATTCCCAGGCCAAGGCAGGCTGAGTCCTGCACTGGCCCCTTCGCGGGGCGAGCCCGCTCCTACATTCGATACCATTGTCCATGTAGGAGCGGCGGTGCGGCGACCCGACTTGCCCCGCGAAGGGGCTGCACTGGCATCCCCCCACTCTCCGGCTATCGTTAATGTTTCCTTAATAGCGAACTTGCACACTAATCATCGGATTTCTCGATAATCCAAAGCAATTTTTTAAGCTTTTATTCGATACGTTAACCGATAGTCTGTGCACAGCTCTCACGGGAAACCACGTCATCATGCAAATGCGCAACTCACCCTCTCGCTATGGCGTGGTCAGCATCGTCCTGCACTGGGGCGTGGCCCTGGCGGTCTTCGGCCTATTTGGACTGGGCCTGTGGATGGTCGGCCTCGACTACTACGACCCTTGGCGCAAGGCCGGCCCCGACCTGCATAAAAGCATTGGCCTTACCCTGCTGGCCGTGATGCTGCTGAGGGTGCTCTGGCGCTTCGTCAGCCCGCCGCCACCGGCACCGGCCAACCATGGCGCGTTCACCCGCCTGGCTGCCAAGCTGGGCCACCTGGCGCTGTACCTGGGGCTGTTCGCGGTGATGATCGCCGGTTACCTGATTTCCACTGCCGACGGCGTTGGCATTCCGGTGTTCGGCCTGTTCGAAGTGCCGGCCCTGATCAGCAACCTGCCCGACCAGGCAGACCTTGCCGGTGCCATTCACCTGTGGCTGGCCTGGGGCCTGGTGGTCTTCGCCGTGCTGCACGCCCTGGCTGCGCTGAAACACCATTTCATCGACCGTGACGCGACCCTGACCCGCATGCTGGGCCGCAAAGCTTGACTCTCAACCTCAATTGCATAGGAAGGAACTAAGGATGTTGAAAAAGACTTTTGCCGCTCTGGCGCTCGGTACCGCACTGTTCTCCGCCGGCCAGGCAATGGCTGCCGAGTACAAGATCGACAAGGAAGGCCAGCACGCGTTCGTCGACTGGAAGATCAGCCACCTGGGCTACAGCTTCATCCACGGCACCTTCAAGGACTTCAGCGGCGACTTCACCTGGGACAGCGCCAAGCCTGAGGCCAGCAAGATCAACGTCGACCTGAAAACGGCCAGCGTATGGTCGAACCACGCCGAGCGTGACAAGCACATCGCCAGCAAGGACTTCCTGGACGTCAGCAAGTACCCGGATGCCAAGTTCGTCTCCACTGCCGTCAAATCCACCGGTGACAAGACTGCCGACGTGACCGGCGACCTGACCCTGCACGGCGTGACCAAGCCGGTCACCTTCAAGGCCACCTTCAACGGTGAAGGCAAGGACCCGTGGGGCGGCGAGCGCGCAGGCTTCAACGCCACCACCACGCTGAACCTGAACGACTTCGGCATCAAGGGCCCAGGCCCGACTTCGCAGACCCTGGACCTGGACATCAGCGTCGAAGGCGTGAAGCAGAAGTAATCTGTTCCAGCTGAAAAACCGAGGGGGCCGCTTTGCGGCCCTTTCACAGCAAAAAGCCGCTTCTACAGAAGCGGCTTTTTGCTGTGAAAGGGCTGCCAGGCAGCCCCCTTGGTCTATCGGTCAGCCTTTACGGGTGAGCAGCGCTGGGCGCTCGCCACGTGGGCGGCTTGGCAGGTCGTCCAACTGCTCGGGCGTTGGGAAACGGTCGAGCTTGGATTCCTTGCGGATGATCACCGGCTGGTGCTGTTCGCGGGTGCTGCGTACTGCCGGTTCCTGGCGCGAGGCGTCGTCACGGCCGGCCGAGCGGCCACGGCCAGCACCATTGTTGTCACGGCGAGCGCCGCCACCGTTGTTGCTGCGCGGGCGCTTGTCGCCGTTGGCACTGCGCGGCTGGCCGCCGTTGTTGCTGCGCCCCTGGCCCTGGCCGCCGCCGTTGCTGCGTTGGCCATTGCCTTGGCCTTGCCCTTGCCCTGCGCCACCTGGGCGGCGGTTGCGGCCCTGGTTCTTGGCATTCTGGTAGGGGCTGACGTAATCGGCGCGGTTGCCGAAGTTGTCGACATCATCGTCCAGGAATTCTTCCGGGTCACGGTCGGCAGTTGCCTTGGGCGCGCTGTTGCTGCTGGCCTGCTGCTGGCGTGGCTTCTTGTCACGCGGCTTGCGCGGTTGCTGCTGTTGCTTGTCGCCGGCCTTTTCCTTGTCGGCTGGCTTGTCGGCCGCCTGCTGCTTGGCCTTGCCTTTGTCCTTGCCCTTGTCCTTGCGCCCGCCGTTGGCGTCTTTGCCGCCTTCGCCGCGGGCCTGCTGGTTACGGCCACCACGGCCGTTGTTCTGCGGGCGCTCGCGCACTTCGGGCTTCTCGGCTTCCACCTGGCTGGCATCGAAGCCCATCAGGTCGCCATCGGGAATCTTCTGCTTGGTGACGCGCTCGATGCTCTTGAGCAGCTTTTCTTCATCCGGCGCGACCATGGAGATGGCCTCGCCCGAGCGCCCGGCACGACCGGTACGGCCGATGCGGTGCACGTAGTCTTCCTCGACGTTGGGCAGCTCGAAGTTGACCACGTGGGGCAGTTGGTCGATGTCCAGGCCGCGGGCGGCGATGTCGGTGGCAACCAGCACCCGCACGCTGTTGGCCTTGAAGTCGGCCAGGGCTTTGGTGCGGGCGTTCTGGCTCTTGTTACCGTGGATGGCGGCGGCGGTCAGGCCGTGCTTTTCCAGGTACTCGGCCAGGCGGTTGGCGCCGTGCTTGGTGCGGGTGAACACCAGCACCTGCTCCCAGGCACCCAAGGTAATCAGGTGCGCCAGCAGCGCGCGCTTGTGGCTGGCCGGCAGGCGGTAGACGCGCTGCTCGATACGCTCGACGGTGGTGTTCGGCGGCGTGACCTCGATGCGCTCCGGGTTGTGCAGGAGCTTGTCGGCGAGGTCGGTGATGTCCTTGGAGAAGGTGGCCGAGAACAGCAGGTTCTGGCGCTTGGCCGGCAGGCGGGCGAGGACCTTCTTGACGTCATGGATGAAGCCCATGTCGAGCATGCGGTCGGCTTCGTCGAGCACCAGGATTTCCACGTGGGCCAGGTCGACCTTGCCTTGGCCGGCCAGGTCCAGCAGGCGGCCTGGGCAGGCCACCAGCACGTCGACACCCTTGGCGATGGCCTGGATCTGCGGGTTCATGCCAACGCCGCCGAAGATGCAGGCGCTGACCAGGGGCAGGTCGCGGGCGTACACCTTGAAGCTGTCGTGCACCTGGGCCGCCAGCTCGCGGGTCGGGGTCAGCACCAGCACGCGCGGCTGACGCGGGCCGTGGCGCTGGGACTTGTCCGGGTGGCCAGCAGGGAACAGGCGTTCAAGGATCGGCAGGGCAAAGCCACCGGTTTTACCCGTGCCCGTTTGCGCGGCAACCATCAGGTCACGGCCCTGCAACACGGCGGGAATGGCCCGCTGTTGCACGGGAGTCGGCTGGGTATAGCCCGCAGCTTCGATAGCGCGGACAAGAGCCTCGGAGAGACCGAGGGAAGCAAAGGACATGGGCAATCCTGTTCTCGTGTGGGCTGGGCCCGTAGGGATGTTCTGCCTGGCGCGACGGGCATCGGTGGGATGCGATCGCGTCCGGTCCAGCTGGGCTTTCACTGCACATCCGGGAAACGGAAGGTAGACGCCTAGGGGCGTCGGTGCCGATCGGGATGCCTGTTGCGAGGCCGAGCGTCCGGGCGTGAGCCGGGCGGGAAGGCCCGAGTATAACAGAGCTAACGCGGCGTGCTGCTTTCCTGCTGCTCAACGGCGTCAGCAAGATCGCTGGCGTCGCCAATGTAGCGTTCGATAATCGCCAGGTAGGCCGGTTCTTGCCTGAAACGGCGCAGTTCCTCGGTAAACGCCTGGGCCAGCGCTTCACGCCCCGGTTTGCGCGCAAGGCCCAGGTACTGGGCCCTGCGGTTGATCACCAGGGGCAATTCCTCGACCTGCTGTTCAACGCCCAGGTGCCGGCGCAGGTAGCGCCCGACCCGGCGGTCGGTAATCAGCAGGTCGATGCGCTTGCGCATGAGCTTGCCGAAATTGGCCTCATGGCTGGGCGCCGCCTCGCGGCGAAAGGCGTCGGACTCGTTGAATTCGGCGCCATAGTCGTAGCCAGGCGAGGTGCCCACGGTAAGCCCGGCAAGGTCTTGCAGTTGGTTGACGGCGTGGCGCCGGTCGCGGGCCTGGTACAGCACGAACTCGACCTCCGACATCGGGTCGGCGGTGTAGATCATCCAGGCCTGGCGCGCCTCGACCTGAAACACGTCCATCACTCCGTCGGCCTGGCCTTGCTCGACCATTGCCAGGCAGCGCCGCCAGGGCATGAATTGCCATTGCACCTCGATCCCCAGGCGCCTGAACACCTCGCTGGTGATTTCGTAGTCGATGCCCTTGGCCTGGCCGGCTTCCTGATAGATGTACGGGGCCCAGTCGTCGCTGACCAGGCGCAGCCGTTCGCCCAGCGCCATCGGGCTCAGGCAGGCGAGCAGCAGGATGCACAACAGGCGGGAGAGGGCGGGCATGGCGCGAGATTACGCGCTCGGTCGTGGCTTAGCCAGTGAAGTTGATAGGCGCCTGGGCCAGCCTCTTCGCGGGTAAATCCGCTCCATGGAGCGAATCGCAATTATCTGATTTAACAGAAAACCCTGTAGGAGCGGGCTTGACCCGCGAAGCAAGCACCGCGGTGGATGGCACCGGCTGCGCCGGTGTTCGCGGGGCAAGCCCGCTCCTACAGCGGATTGCACCGGCTCCACGCTCAGGCATGGGGCGCGCGTAGCAGGTGCGCCTCGATATCCTTGCGGCGCTCCCCCAGCGACAGGCGCAGGCTTGGATGGCGCAGGCACTGGCGCAGCTCCTCGGGCGCCATTTGCCCATGGCGGTGGTTGAGGTTTTCCAGCGCCTTGTCCCACCAGGCTGGGGCGCAGGCGCGGTCGAACTCGTTGGGGTAGGGGTAGCAGCCATACAGCAGCTCGCGCACGAACTGGCGCTCGCGGCTCGGCAGGGTCAGGCTCAAGGCCCTGTAGCCCAGGCGTTGCCAGGCCGGTGGGCGGGGCAGTTGGTCATTGACCAGGAGCACGTCGGCCAGCGCCGCCTCGCCCAGTGGGTCATCGCCGTGCTTGCGCAGCCAGGCCTGGATCTTGGCGCGAAACTGCGCCTTGCGGCTCCAGTAGTGGTGGATCACATCGGTACACCCGGCCAGTGCCAGGTGGCGGTAGGCGGCCACTGCCAGGCAGAACTCTTCCAGGGTGTAGGCGCTGCGGGCCAGCGGGTGGAATTCGTCCATCATGGCGATGGAGCGGTCGAGCACTTCGGCGTTTTCGGCGCACAGGCCGATCACGCCCGAATTGACCAGGGGCATCTTGCAGTCGGCCAGGCCGCGCTCGGCCAGGATGCCCAGCAGGTTCTTGTACAGCAGGCACTTCTGGTCCTCGCCATAGCGGCCGCCGACCGCGTTGCACAGCAGGGTGCCAGGCTTGACCCGCTGGAACAGTTGCAGCGGCGAGTGGCGGAAAAAGGTGTCGGTATCGATCAACACGGCCTGCGGGCAATCGCGCAGCACCTGGCGCAGCAGCACGTGCTTGCTGCGAAAGTGATAACCATGGGGGGCATTCCAGGCCGTGCGGGTGGCTTCGTCGAGCAGGTGCACGGTTACCGGCAGCCTGGCATAAGGCTCGGCAGTGTCGGTGTAGACCTGGATATCGATGGCCGGGGCGTGGAGGTTGCCCAAGTGCGCGAGGGCGCTGACGATGCTGAAACAGGCTTCCTGATGGTACGTGGCTGGGCCGAATGCCAGGTACACGAGCTGTGGGCGTGATGGCAGGCAATGTTGCATGACGCGAAACCTGTTTGGACCAGAAAAAATTAAGGCCTCAGTCTACGACCAAAGCCTTAATCGAATCTGAACCAGAGTTTGCCAAAAAATGTCAGCGCGGCAGCTTCAGGTTGTTCCAGATCGCCAGGCTCGGTTCAGCCTGGTTCAGGGTGTAGAAGTGCAGGCCCGGTGCGCCGCCTTGCAGCAGCTGTTCGCACATGCGGGTGATCACTTCCTCGCCGAAGGCCTGGATGCTGGCGGCGTCGTCGGCATAGGCTTCCAGCTGCTTGCGGATCCAGCGCGGGATCTCGGCGCCACAGGCGTCGGAGAAGCGTGCCAGCTTGTTGTAGTTGGTGATCGGCATGATGCCCGGCACCACTGGAATGTCCACGCCCAGCTTCTGCGCGCGCTCGACGAAGTAGAAGTAGCTGTCGGCGTTGAAGAAGTACTGGGTGATGGCGCTGTCGGCACCGGCCTTGACCTTGTGCGCGAAGTTGGCAAGGTCAGCTTCGAAATTCGGCGCTTGCGGGTGCATTTCCGGGTAGGCGGCGACTTCCAGGTGGAAGTGGTCGGCGGTTTCCTGGCGGATGAACTCGACCAGGTCGCTGGCGTGGCGCAGCTCGCCACTGGCCATGCCCATGCCCGACGGCAGGTCGCCACGCAGGGCAACGATGCGCTTGATGCCGGCTGCCTGGTACTCGGCCAGCAGGGCGCGCAGGTCTTCCTTGGTATCGCCCACGCACGACAGGTGCGGCGCGGCAGGCACCTTCACTTCGTTTTCCAGCTGCAGCACGGTGTTCAGCGTGCGGTCGCGGGTCGAGCCACCGGCACCGTAGGTGCAGGAGAAGAAGTCCGGGTTGTAGGTCGCCAGCTGGCGGGCGACGCCCATCAGCTTCTCGTGACCGGCCTCGGTCTTGGTGGGGAAGAACTCGAAACTGTAGCGGCGTTCTTGTGACATCAGGCGTTCCTCGTGCAGCCTGCTTCGGGTGGCAGGTTGCAAGTAAAAGCCAGATCGGTGATGGCCGATCTGGCTTGGGCGGCGTTCAGGTTGCGGTCTTGAAGCGCGACGCTTCAAGCCTGCCGCTTAGTAGCGGTAGGCGTCCGGCTTGAACGGGCCTTCGACGGTCACGCCGATGTACTCGGCCTGTTGCGGGGTCAGCTGGGTAACCACGCCGCCGAAGCCGCGGACCATTTCCAGGGCCACTTCTTCGTCGAGTTTCTTCGGCAGCACTTCAACGGTCAGGCGCTCGGCTTTCTTGGCGGCTGGCAGTTCGGCGAACTTCTGCTCGAACAGGAAGATCTGCGCCAGTACCTGGTTGGCGAACGAGCCGTCCATGATGCGGCTTGGGTGGCCGGTGGCGTTGCCCAGGTTGACCAGGCGGCCTTCGGCCAGCAGGATCAGGTAGTCGTCGTTGTGCGGGTCGAAGGTGCCAGCGCCGGTGCGGTGGATCTTGTGGACCTGCGGCTTGACCTCTTCCCATGCCCAGTTCTTGCGCATGAAGGCGGTGTCGATCTCGTTGTCGAAGTGGCCGATGTTGCAGACCACGGCACGCTTCTTCAGGGCCTTGAGCATGTTGGCGTCGCAGACGTTGACGTTACCGGTGGTGGTGACGATCAGGTCGATGCGGCCCAGCAGGTCGGCGTTGATGCCGGCTTCGGTACCGGTGTTGATACCGTCCTTGAACGGCGAAACCACTTCGAAGCCGTCCATGCAGGCCTGCATGGCGCAGATCGGGTCGACTTCGGTGACCTTGACGATCATGCCTTCCTGGCGCAGCGACTGGGCCGAGCCCTTGCCCACGTCACCGTAGCCGATCACCAGGGCCTGCTTGCCCGACAGCAGGTGGTCGGTGCCGCGCTTGATGGCGTCGTTCAGGCTGTGACGGCAACCGTACTTGTTGTCGTTCTTGCTCTTGGTGACCGAGTCGTTGACGTTGATCGCCGGGACTTTCAGCTCGCCTTTGGCCAGCATGTCCAGCAGGCGGTGCACGCCGGTGGTGGTTTCTTCGGTCACGCCGTGGATCTTGTCCAGCATGGCTGGGTATTTCTTGTGCAGGATTTCGGTCAGGTCACCGCCGTCGTCCAGCACCATGTTGGCGTCCCACGGCTGGCCATCCTTGAGGATGGTCTGCTCGATGCACCACTCGTACTCCTGCTCGGTTTCGCCTTTCCAGGCGAACACCGGGATGCCGGCAGCGGCGATGGCGGCGGCGGCCTGGTCCTGGGTGGAGAAGATGTTGCACGACGACCAGCGTACTTCGGCGCCCAGGGCGACCAGGGTTTCGATCAGCACGGCGGTCTGGATGGTCATGTGGATGCAGCCGATGATCTTCGCGCCCTTGAGCGGTTGCTCGGCCTGGTACTTGCGGCGCAGGCCCATCAGTGCCGGCATTTCCGATTCGGCGATGATGACTTCCTTGCGGCCCCAGTCAGCCAGGGAGATGTCGGCGACCTTGAAGTCGGAAAAACCTGCAGGCGTGTTTACAGCGCTCATGAGAGCCTCCATTCGTAGTGTGCGAATGGGCGCCGTTGTGCGTTGAGCGTCCGCTTGCGCGGACAACGCCCCAACCGAGCCTGACAGGCCGAGCCTGCTGCAGCGCCCCTCGGTTGGGTGGCGGGATGGCCGCCACCGCGGGTGGCCATGAAATCGGCAGGGATTATAGCCGGGGCTGTGTGACACACCCAAGGCTTTCTGTCGATTAATCGCGACGATAGTCGATGATCAATGGAGCGGCGGCGACCGCTCTGCCATCATTGCTTCACGTCAGCCAAGCCGGTCAGGAGCCAAGATGAACTTTCACACCCGCAAATGGGTAAAACCCGAAGACCTCAACCCCAACGGCACGTTGTTCGGCGGCAGCCTGCTGCGCTGGATCGACGAAGAGGCCGCGATCTATGCCATCGTCCAGCTGGGCAACCAGCGCGTGGTGACCAAGTACATTTCCGAAATCAACTTCGTCAGCGCCTCGCGCCAGGGCGACATCATCGAACTGGGCATCACCGCCACCGAATTCGGCCGCACCTCGATCACCCTCAAGTGCGAAGTGCGCAACAAGATCACCCGCAAGGCGATCTTGACCGTGGACAAGATGGTCTTCGTCAACCTGGGCGAAGATGGCCTGCCGGCGCCGCACGGGCGGACCGAGATCAAGTACATCCAGGACCAGTTCCCGGATTCGGAAGTCGAGTAAGTGTTTCGCCAGTGCCGGCCTCTTCGCGGGGCAAGCCCGCTCCTACAGGCGGGCTTGCCCGCGAAGAGGCTGGAACCTGTCTCAGGGCTGGGCGCTGACCCTGCGCACCACCCCACCAATGCTCAAGCCCTGCACCAGAATCGACGACAGCACCACGATATAGGTGATCGACAGCAGCAGGTCGCGCTCATCGCCCATGGGCAGCGACAGCGCCAGGGCCACCGACACGCCGCCACGCAGGCCGCCCCAGGTCAGTACGCGGATGGTGCCCTGGGGCACCGTGCGCCAGCGGCGCAGCAGCAGGATCGCCGGGGCCACGGTCAGCAGGCGCGAGGCCAGCACCGCCACCGCCAGCACACTGCCGGCCGCCAGGTGCAGCCAGTTGAACGGCAGCAGCAACAGCTCCAGGCCGATCAGGGCGAACAGCAGGGCGTTGAGCATGTCGTCGATCAGCTCCCAGAAACCGTCCATGTAGCGGCGGGTCATGTCGTTCATCGCCAGGTTGCGCCCCAGGTTGCCGATGATCAACCCGGCCACCACCATGGCAATCGGCGCCGACACATGCAGCTCGTAGCACATGGCCGAGCCGCCAATCACCAGTGCCAGGGTCAGCATCACCTCCACCTGGTACTGCTCGACGCTCTTGATCATGCGGTAGGTGGCATAGCCGATCAGGCCGCCGAACAGCACCCCGCCGATGGCCTCGCGGGCGAACAGGATGGCGGTGTCGGCAATGCTCGGCGTTTCGCCCAGTTGAATGATGCCCAGCAGCACGGTGAACACCACGACTGCGGTGCCGTCGTTGAACAGCGACTCACCGACGATGGTGGTTTTCAGCGGCTTGGAGGCATTGGCGGTACGTAGCGCACCCAGCACGGCGATCGGGTCGGTGGGCGAGATCAGTGCGCCGAACAGCAGGCAGTAGATCAGCGGCACCTGCCAGCCGAACAGGGCGAACACCCAGTGCGACAGGTAGCCGATCACCACGGTGGCGATCAGCACGCCCAGGGTCGCCAGCAGCCCAATGGGCCAGCGGTAGCTGCGCAGGTCGCTGAGGTTGACGTGCAGCGCACCTGCGAACAGCAGGAAGGCCAGCATCCAGTGCATCAGCAGGTCGTTGAAATCGATCTGGTTCATCAGCCCTTCGACGCGCTCTTCCAGGCCAGGGAAGCCGATCAGGCTCAGGCCCTGCAGCATCAGGGAGAACAGCAGCGCCGTCACCATCACGCCGATGGCGGGTGGCAGGCCGATAAAGCGGTAGTTCACATAGGTGAGGAGGGTGGTGAGGCAGATAAACGCGGCAACTAATTCAAGCATCCCGATTCCTGTGACAGTGGCTTCCAAGTCGTTACCCGAATGGCTCGGGCAGTTCTTTGATGATCTGGCGAGGGCCTCGGGACACAGCTTTTGACCCAAATCCCACAATTCGTTCCCAGCACAGCGCTACCGCCATGCCCGCCAACGCCTTATATTCAACCCCTGAAGATCGTCACAAGGACCCCAAGGCGTGCTGGCAACTTCCCTGGTATTGGTCGCCGCCCTGCTGCACGCGACCTGGAACACCCTGATCAAATTCAGCGCCGAGCGGTTGCTGGTGATCGCCAGCATGGATGTGGTGGCACTGATCTTCGCGGTGTTCGCCGTCGCCTTCACCGAATTTCCCCCTGGCGAGATCTGGCCCTGGCTGCTGGCCTCGGCACTGGCCGAGCAGCTGTACCGCTTCCTGCTGATCCAGGCCTACCGCGTGGGCGACCTGGGGCTGGTCTATCCGCTGATGCGCGGGCTGTCGCCCCTGGTGGTGCTGGGGCTGACCCTGGCCTTTGCTGGCGAGTCGCTGAGCCAGCAACAAATCATCGGTATCCTGCTGATTCCTTGCGGCATGGCCTGCCTGCTGTGGCAAGGCGGCGGCGGGGACCGCCTGCCTTGGTCGATGCTGCCGGTGGTGGCGCTGATCGGCCTGTGCATCGGCTGCTACACCTGGTTCGACGGCCAGGCGGTGCGCCTGTGGGGCAAGCCCTGGGACTACCTGGTATGGCTGACCTTGCTCAGTGCCTGGCCTTTCCCGTTACTGGCCAGCGTGGCCAGGCGCGCGCCGTTCGTGCTGTTCTGGCGCACGCAGTGGCGGCTGGGCCTGGCGGTGGGGTTTTGCGTGCTGTTCAGCTACGCGCTGGTGCTGTGGGCCATGCACCTGGGGTCGGTGGCCGAGGCGGCGGCGCTGCGCGAGCTGAGCGTGGTGCTGGTGGTGCTGCTGGGCATGCGCTACCTCAAAGAACCTTTTGGCGGGCCAAGACTCCTAGCTTGCGGGCTGGTGTTGGCCGGCATGTTGGTAATGAAGCTGTGACCTTACGACTGAACAAGGAGTGCTGTGCATGACCGTTGCCCTGTGGTGCATCCTGATCGCGTTGTTCCTGGCGCCGCTGTGCGCGCTGATTGCCAAGGTATCGAGCGGCCGCTTCGGCCTGAAGGACAACCACGACCCGCGGGCCTTCCTCGACACCCTGTCGGGCTTGCCGCGCCGCGCACACGCCGCCCAGCAGAACAGCCACGAGGCCTTTCCGGCGTTTGCCGCGGCGGTGCTGGTGGCCGATATCGTGGGCAATGCCGAACAGGTGACCCAGGATGTGCTGGGGGTGCTGTATATCACCAGCCGGCTGCTGTACATCATCTGCTACCTGGCGGACTGGGCAGCGTTGCGCTCGGTGGTGTGGTTCGCCGGGGTGGCGTTGATCGTGTCGTTCTTCGTGGTTTCCATTTAGTGAGCGACTAACTAGCTGATTTAGCAGAAAACTCTGTAGGAGCGGGCTTGCCCCGCGAAGCAGGCAACGCGGTGCGTGGCACCGGCTGCGCCGGTGTTCGCGGGGCAAGCCCGCTCCTACAGAGGCAAAGCGTAACGTCAGAGGACTTTAGGCACTTCAGGCAACGGCTTGCCCTTGGGCCACAGCATCCAGATCTGCCCCTGCTGCTTCATGTTCCCCGCCAGCTCACCCGCTTCAGGCCCGGTTCCCCAGAACAGGTCGGCGCGCACCTCGCCCGCAATCGCCCCTCCGGTGTCCTGGGCACCCACTGGCCGCACCACCGGCGTGCCATCAGGCCGGGTGGTCGACAGCCACAACAAGCTCCCCAACGGAATCACCTTGCGGTCGATGGCCACGCTGTAGCCTGCCGTCAGCGGCACGTTCAGCGAGCCGCGTGGGCCTTCGTTGCTGTCTGGGCGGGTGCTGAAGAACACGTAGCTGGGGTTACTGGCCAGCAGTTCCGGCACCCGCTGTGGGTTGGCCTGGGCCCAGGCATGGATGGCGCCCATGCTCACTTCTTCCTTTTTCAACTGGCCCTGGTCCACCAGCCAGCGCCCGATCGGCCGGTAGGGGTGGCCGTTCTGGTCGGCATAGCCCAGGCGCAGTTGGCGGCCGTCTTCCAGCTGAACCCGGCCAGAGCCCTGGATCTGCAGGAACTGCAGGTCCATCGGGTCGGTTAGCCAAGCCAGTACCGGCGCCTTGACGCCGTTGCGGTTGATGACCTCAGCCGTGTCGTAGGGCTTGAGCACGCGGCCATCCAGGCGCCCGCGCAGGCGCTTGCCCTTGAGCTCGGGGTACACGCTGGCCAAGTCGACGACGATCATGTCGTCTGGCACTCCATACACTGCCACGTGGGCGGCTTCGGTGCGCTTCAGGCTGCCGGGGTAGACCGGTTCGTAGTAGCCGGTGATCAGGCCGTTGGCGTTGTTGTCGGCGGCTCGCAGGCCGTAGACCTGCAGGTTCTGCTCAAGGAAGGTGCGTACCTGTGTGGCGCTTGCGCTGTCGCTGCCGGCGGCTTCGCAGGTGGCGGCCCACACCGGGTCGCGCTTGAGCTTTTCGCAGCCGCTGCGCCAGGCATAGAAGCCGGCCAGCAGGTCTTCGTCGCTGACCGCAGGCAGGTCCTGCCAGGTGGCCGGGGCATAGGTGGCGATGGCATGGGGCTCAGGCTTGGCGTTGTCGCCGCCGTTGCAGCCTGCCAGCAAGGCCAGGGCGGGGAGTGTCCAGGCCAGGTGGCGCAGGGCAGATTTCATCAGTGGGTACCTGTTGGGGGCGAACATGAAGATTCGCCCTTGTGTTTTATGTGGCTATTGGTCTTTGCCCGATGGGCGGCGATACTGGCGGCCCATTTACCTAGGCCGACGTGAACCCGATGTTCAAGCGATTGACCGTTGTACTGCTTGCCGCCCTTGCCCTGAGCGCCTGTGACCGGGTTGACCCGAACTCGCCGCTGGGCAAGCGCAAGGCCATCTTCAAGGACATGCTCAAGACCAGCGAAGACCTGGGGGGCATGCTGCGCGGGCGCTTGCCGTTCGACGGCGTGAAATTCGCCGTGGGTGCGGCGAAACTCGATGGCCTGGCCCATGAGCCGTGGCAGCACTTCCCGCAGGTGCGTGATGGCGGCGACAGCAGTGCACGGGCGGACGTGTGGCAGCGGCAAGCGCGCTTCCAGGACCTGGCCAGGCAGCTGGAGGGGGTGACCGGTGAGCTGGTGGGCGTAACCCGCACCCAGCCGCTGGACGCGGCGCGGTTGAAAGCGCCGATGGACAAGGTGGAGGCGGCGTGCAAGGCGTGCCATAGCGAATTCCGCAATCACTGAAGCGCTGGGCTGGCGCTCACTCTGTAGGAGCGAGCGTTGCTCGCGATGGGGCGCGTAGCGGCCCCAGGCTTTCAGCTTCGTGGCCACAATTGCCGGGGCTGCCTTGCAGCCCATCGCGAGCTGCGCTCGCTCCTACAGGTACCGCGCTGGCTGGCCCAGGCGCCTTAGCGGTCCAGGTCGTCAACCGCTTCCTGCAATTCCTTGCGTGACTCGGCCAGCTTGTCCTTGCGCTTGTTGATCTTCTCGGCGTCGCCTTTCTTCTCGGCTTTCTTCAAGTCTTTTTCACGCTGTGCCACTTCGTGACGCGCATCCAGCACCTTTTGCTCGCGCTCTTTGCGCAGGCTGCTGTCGGTGCAGTTCTGCGCACCGCGCAGGGCCTCTTCCAGCCCGGCCACCTGGTCGTTGTTGCCGTGGTCACGGGCAATCTGCAGCTGGTTCTCGATGGCGCTGCGCTTGGCGGCGCAGCCGGTCAGGCCTTCATCGGGCGCGGCGGCCTGTGCGGCGCCAGCCGCCAGGCCCAGCGCGGTCAGCAGGGCGAGGGTGGACATGGATTTCATCAAAGCCTCCTGGACGGGGCGGGGCAGCAAAAGTTGGGGCAAATCCTGCCTTGGTTTTCACGATTTAGAAACCCTTCTTCGATGTTTCTGAAACAAGTTGGACGTTTTCCTACAGGTGTTATTGTTAAAAGGCGTTGCCAACTCATTGAAAACCCTCTATTCCGCGCGCTCCCAGCTGCTCGGCAAGCGCCTGCACCTCTGCGGCGGCGAAGAACGCCGTGAGTTGCCGTGCGCGGATGTCGCCGATGCCCGGCAGTGCCTGCCAGTCCTGGGCGCCAAGCCCGGCAAGGTGTGCCCAATCGCCAGGCAGGCTGAGGTTGCGCGGGGCGGGCACGCCGAGCCCGCGCAGCCATTGGCTGAAAGGCCGGGCCCGGCCCAGCGCGAAGCTTGCCTGCAACTGCCTGGCTGCCGCGCTGCTGATGCCGGGCAGGGCCGCCAGTTGTTCCACATCAAGGCTTAGCCAGTCGCCCAGGTGGGTAACCTGCCCGGCCTGCACCAGTCGCCGCCAGGTGCCTGGCCCGGTGCCCGGCATGGCCAGCCCCTGCTTGCCACTGAGCCACACCAGGCGGGCGATGAACTGCTCCTGGCAGCCATCGCTGGCCTGCCAGCAGCTGTGGGCGCCGTATTGCCCGGGGCCGGGCGGCGTGACCGGCTGGCGCTCGGTGGCGCGGTGCACCACTTGGTCGAAGCGTGGGATGGTCAAGCCGGCAAGGCTGATGGCCACCTGGTCACCCGGGCGAATATCCAGCGCTTGCCAGCGGGCCAGGGAGCCCAGGCTGACCTGGGTAACCCGGCGATCGTCCAGTTCAACGGTGTTCAGCTTCAACACCGGGGTGACGCGCCCGGTGCGGCCAACCCGAAACTGCACGTCACGCACCTCGGCCATGGCCTGGGAAAACGGGTATTTCCAGGCTGCGATCCAGTACGGCGCACTGGCCTGCCAGCGGTCGGCAGGGGGGCGGCTGTCCTGGCGCAGGATGACGCCATCGGTGGCAAAGGGCAGCGCTGAGCGATACCAGTGCTCGCGCCAGCGGGCCGCTTCCTGGGCGTTGCGGATGGGCACGCTGAAGCGCTGGCTGTCGTCGAAGCCCAGGCGCGCCAGCTGTACCAGGCGCTCGGCCTGGGTGGCTGGGCCCTGGGGCCAGTCCCAAACGAACAGGCCGATGGTTGCGCCCTGCTCGTGGCTCAGTTGTTTGCGCGCCAACAGCCCGGCCACCGTGCCGCGGGCGTTGGCCGCGCCGGCCTGGGCTTGCACGTGGGCGTCCAGGCGCAGGTAAAGCTCGCCTTGCACCACCAGGTTTAGCGGCTCGGGCAATTGCCGGGTGATTGCGCCCAAGGCCGCGATATGCCGGCTCCAATCGTGGCCCTGAACGCCGTCACCGCGGCTCAGCACTTGCACCAGCTGGCCGTTTTGATAGACCAGCGTGGTGGCCACGCCATCGACCTTGGGCTGCAACCAGACGCCGGATTTACCGCGCATCCAGCGCTCCACTGCCTGCGCGTCGCCGAGTTTGTCGACGCCGGTGTGGGGGACCGGGTGGGCGATTGGGCCACGGGCGCTGGCCAGCGGGTTTGGTTGGTGCGCCAGGGCGAAACAGGCTTGCAGGTTTTGCAGGCGTTGGCGGCTCTGGTCGTAGAGCGTGTCGGCGACCAGGGCTTGGCCCAGGCGGTGGTAGTGGTCATCCCATTGGCTCAGGGTATTGCGCAGTTGCAGGACTTCCGCCCGGGCGCGTTCGGGTGGCCAGTCCGGGCACTGGGTGGCTTGGGCGGGGAGCGTGAGGAAAAGCAGGAGCAGCAACAGCGGCATGGCACGCATCCTTGCGTGGCGAGGTGGAGCGCTCAGCCTAGATACAGGCGAGCGCGAATGCGCGTTGCAGTTGTCAGGTGATATGTCGGGCGGCGCTTGCGCGGCGCCTGGTAGGAGCGAGCAAAGCTCGCGATGCGATGCATCAGGCAAAAAAAAAGCCCCCGCCGATCCACTCGGCAGGGGCTTTGATAAACCGCGTCAGGAAAAATTACAGGCCAGCAGCGTCACGCAGCGCCTGGGCGCGGTCGGTGCGTTCCCAGGTGAAGGTGGTGAAGGTGTCGTCGCCGACGGTCTTCTGCTGCGGCTCGCGGCCGAAGTGGCCGTAGGCTGCGGTTTCCTGGTACATCGGGTGCAGCAGGTCGAGCATCTTGGTGATGGCGTACGGGCGCAGGTCGAAGCACTCGCGCACGATCTGGATGATCTTGTCGTCGGAAACCTTGCCGGTGCCGAAGGTGTTGATCGAAATGGAGGTCGGCTGGGCCACGCCGATGGCGTAGGACACCTGGATCTCGCAGCGCTCGGCAAGGCCGGCGGCAACGATGTTCTTGGCGACATAGCGGCCGGCGTAGGCGGCGGAACGGTCGACCTTGGACGGGTCCTTGCCGGAGAACGCGCCACCACCGTGGCGGGCCATGCCGCCGTAGGAGTCAACGATGATCTTGCGGCCGGTCAGGCCGCAGTCGCCCACTGGGCCACCGATGATGAAGTTGCCGGTCGGGTTGATGTGGAACTGGGTGCCCTTGTGCAGCAGTTCGGCCGGCAGGGTGTGCTTGACGATCAGCTCCATCACGGCTTCCTGCAGGTCTTTTTGCGAAACCTCAGGGTTGTGCTGGGTGGACAGCACCACGGCGTCGATGCCCACCACCTTGCCATTTTCGTAACGGCAGGTGACCTGGGACTTGGCATCCGGGCGCAGCCAAGGCAGCAGCTTGGATTTGCGCGCTTCGGCCTGGCGCTCGACCAGACGGTGCGAGAAGCAGATCGGTGCCGGCATCAGCACGTCGGTTTCGTTGCTGGCGTAGCCGAACATCAGGCCCTGGTCGCCAGCGCCCTGGTCTTCTGGCTTGGAGCGGTCAACGCCCTGGGCGATGTCCACCGACTGCTTGCCGATGATGTTCATCACGGCGCAGGTGGCGCCGTCGAAGCCGACGTCGGAGCTGTTGTAGCCGATGTCGATGATGACCTTGCGCACCAAGTCTTCCAGGTCGACCCAGGCCGAGGTGGTGACTTCGCCGGCGATGATCGCGACACCGGTCTTGACCAGGGTTTCACAGGCGACGCGGGCGTACTTGTCCTGGGCGATGATGGCATCGAGGACTGCATCCGAAATCTGGTCGGCGATCTTGTCCGGATGCCCTTCGGACACGGACTCGGAGGTGAAAAGGGAGTATTCGCTCATCTCGACGGGTTCCTAAAATTTACCGATGGTGTGTGTCGCCAGCCGTCCGCTGAAAATGGCGGACCTGGATCTGGAAACCGTTACGCAAGCCCACATAGAGGCTGTCCCCCGGGGCCAGCCCGGCTGCTGTGGCCCAACGGGCCAGGTCGTCCTGCTCAAAGCCCAGCCAGAGGTCGCCGCAGGCATCGCGCGCCCACCCCTGGTCATGGCTGCACAGTTCGGTGACCAGCAGGCTGCCGCCTGCCTTCACCCGTTTGGCCAGCTGGCGCAGGGCCAGGGCCGGGTCGCTGAAATGGTGCAGGACCATGTTCAGCACAACGCAGTCGGCTTCCACATCCGTTGCACCCAGTGCATCGGCCAACTGCAGGTTTACGTTGCCCAGGTGTTCGCGTTCGCACACCTGGCGTGCCAGTTCGAGCATGGTCGGGCTGTTGTCCAGGGCCGTGACCTGGGCAAAGCGCCGGGCCAGGTCCGGGAGGAAACCACCATCGCCCGGGCCGACCTCCAGCACGCTGGCGCTGGCGGCGAAATGCAGCTTGTCGAGCAGGGCCAGCAGGCTTTCGCGGTATTGCGGCAGGCCGGCGATCAGGTCTTGCTGGGCGCGGAATTTCTCTTCCACCCGCAGGAAAAAGTCTTGGCTGGTGGCGGCGCGGCGCTGCTGCACTTGGGCGATACGCGCCTGCACGTCGTGCGCCAGGGGCAGCTCGTCGACCTCTTCGAGCAGCGCCGTGTGCAAGCGACCACCGAAATGCTGGCTGTCGGGCAGGGCACGGCGATAGAAGATTGCATTGCCTTCGCGGCGGGTGGCCACCAAGTCGGCCTGGGCCAGCACCTTGAGGTGGTGGCTCATGCCCGACTGGCCGATGCCGAAGATCTGCGCCAGTTCCAGCACGCCGAACGAGTCGCTGGCCAGGGCGCGCAACACGTTCAGGCGCAGCGCATCGCCACTGGCCTTGCACAGGGCGGCCAGGGTATCGCTTTGCTGGGGAACGGGTTGCTCATTGATGTTCATGGGGCGGCAGTCTAGACAGGCATGGCAGCACCCGCAAGGCCTATATCAAAAAGTTTTGATATTGAGTGATGGGCGGAAAACCCCATGCCTGCCGGGGCCTTTTCGCGGGTAAACCGGCTGTCACAGGATGAGGCCCGCACTGTTCTCCGGGTTTTTACCCGAAATGAGTGCCAATCAGAGGAAAATCCCCCAACTGCGACCATCCGTCATTGCCCCCAGCCCCTGCAGTGGGCGAAAATGGTCGCCTTTTTCGTGACACCACCCAATTCAAGCCCCAGGAGATAAGCGATGCCCAGCCGTCGTGAACGTGCCAACGCCATTCGTGCCCTCAGCATGGATGCCGTGCAAAAGGCCAACAGCGGCCACCCAGGTGCCCCCATGGGCATGGCGGATATCGCCGAAGTGCTTTGGCGCGACTATCTGAAGCACAACCCGAGCAACCCGAAATTCGCCGACCGCGACCGCTTCGTGCTGTCCAACGGCCACGGCTCGATGCTGATCTACTCCCTGCTGCACCTGACCGGCTACGACGTCACCATCGATGACATCAAAGGCTTCCGCCAGCTGCACAGCCGCACCCCGGGCCACCCGGAATACGGCTACACCCCAGGTGTGGAAACCACCACCGGCCCGCTCGGCCAGGGTATCGCCAACGCCGTGGGCTTCGCCCTGGCGGAAAAAGTCCTGGCGGCCCAGTTCAACCGTGACGGCCACACCATCGTCGACCACAACACCTACGTGTTCCTTGGCGACGGCTGCATGATGGAAGGCATCTCCCACGAAGTCGCCTCGCTGGCCGGCACCCTGGGCCTGAACAAGCTGGTCGCCTTCTATGACGACAACGGCATCTCCATCGACGGCGAAGTGCACGGCTGGTTCACCGACAACACCCCGGCCCGTTTCGAAGCCTACAATTGGCAGGTCATCCGCAACGTCAATGGCCACGATGCCGACGAAATCAAGATGGCCATCGAGACGGCGCGCAAGAGCGACCGCCCGACCCTGATCTGCTGCAAGACCATCATCGGTTTCGGCTCGCCGAACAAGCAGGGCAAGGAAGACTGCCACGGTGCTCCGCTGGGCAACGACGAAATCGCCCTGGCCCGCAAGGAACTGAACTGGAACCACGGCCCGTTCGAAATCCCCGCCGACATCTATGTCGAGTGGGATGCCAAGGCCGCTGGCGCCAAGGCCGAAGCCGACTGGAACCAGCGCTTCGACGCCTACGCCAAGGCTTACCCGGAGCTGGCTGCCGAGTTCAAGCGCCGTGACAGCGGCGAGCTGCCGGCCGACTTCAGCGAAAAAGCCCAGGCCTACATCAATGAAGTGGCTGCCAAGGGCGAAACCATCGCCAGCCGCAAGGCCAGCCAGAATGCGCTGAACGCCTTCGGCCCGCTGCTGCCTGAATTCCTCGGCGGCTCGGCTGACCTGGCCGGCTCCAACCTGACCCTGTGGAAAGGTTGCAAGGGCGTGGAAGCCAATGACGCCAGCGGCAACTACGTGTTCTACGGCGTGCGCGAGTTCGGCATGACCGCCATCATGAACGGCGTTGCCCTGCACGGTGGCCTGGTGCCTTACGGCGCCACCTTCCTGATGTTCATGGAATACGCCCGTAACGCCGTGCGCATGTCGGCGCTGATGAAGCAGCGCGTGATCCACGTCTACACCCACGACTCCATCGGCCTGGGCGAAGACGGCCCGACCCACCAGCCGATCGAGCAGCTGACCAGCCTGCGCAGCACGCCGAACCTGGACACCTGGCGCCCGGCCGACGCGGTGGAGTCTGCCGTGTGCTGGAAAAACGCCCTGGAGCGCAAGGACGGCCCTTCGGCGCTGATCTTCTCGCGCCAGAACCTGCAGCACCAGGACCGCGACGCCCAGCAGATCGCCGACATCAGCCGCGGCGGCTATGTGCTCAAGGACTGCGCCAGCGAGCCTGAGCTGATCCTGATCGCCACCGGTTCCGAAGTGGGCCTGGCCGTTCAGGCCTTCACCAAGCTGACCGAGCAGGGCCGCAAGGTGCGTGTGGTTTCCATGCCGTGCACCAGCGTGTTCGATGCCCAGGATGCCGCCTACAAGCAGTCGGTACTGCCGCTGGAAGTTGGCGCGCGCATCGCCATCGAAGCCGCCCACGCCGACTTCTGGTACAAGTACGTCGGCCTGGAAGGCCGCGTCATCGGCATGACCACCTACGGTGAGTCGGCCCCGGCCGCCGCGCTGTTCGAGGAATTCGGCTTCACCCTGGAGAACATCCTGGGTACTGCCGAAGAGCTGCTGGAAGACTGATACAGGCAAGGCGAGGGCCTTTGGCCCTCGTTCGCGGCGCAAGGCCGCTCCTACAGGGTATTGCGTACGCCGTCCCCTGTAGGAGCGGCCTTGTGCCGCGAATGGGCCGCACAGCGGCCCCGTACATTCGCCGGAGTTAACGAGCCACCTATGCCCCACCCGCGTCCCTACAAAGTTGCACTCAACGGTTACGGCCGCATCGGCCGCTGTGTCTTGCGCGCACTGTTCGAGCGTGGGGCCAGGGCCGGCTTCGAGATCGTTGCCTTGAACGACCTGGCCGACCAGGCCAGTATCGAATACCTGACCCGCTTCGACTCCACCCACGGGCGTTTCCCCGGTGAGGTGAAGGTCGACGGCGACTGCCTGCACATCAATGGCGACTGCGTGAAGGTGATGCGCAGTGCCACCCCCGAAGGCGTCGACTGGGCGTCGCTGGGCATCGACCTGGTGCTGGAGTGCTCCGGCGCCTACCACACCCGCGCCGACGGCCAGCGGTTCCTCGACGCCGGCGCACCGCGTGTGTTGTTTTCGCAGCCCATGGCCAGCGAGGCGGACGTCGATGCCACCGTGGTCTATGGCATCAACCAGGATTGCCTGACGGGCAACGAGCGCCTGGTGTCCAACGCCTCCTGTACCACCAACTGCGGCGTGCCGCTGTTGCGCGTGCTGGACCAGGCGTTCGGCATCGACTATGTGCAGATCACCACCATCCACTCGGCGATGAACGACCAGCCGGTGATCGACGCCTATCACCACGAAGACCTGCGCCGCACACGCTCGGCCTTCCAGTCGGTGATCCCGGTGTCCACGGGCCTGGCGCGCGGTATCGAACGCCTGCTTCCGGAACTTGCCGGGCGAATCCAGGCCAAAGCGGTACGGGTGCCGACCGTCAACGTCTCGTGCCTGGACATCACCCTGCAGACCGCCCGCGACACCAGCGCGGCCGAGGTCAACCGGGTGTTGCGCGAGGCGGCGCTGGACGGCCCGCTGAAAGGCCTGCTGGCCTACACCGAGCTGCCCCACGCCAGCTGTGATTTCAACCATGACCCGCATTCGGCCATCGTCGATGCCAGCCAGACCCGCGTCTCAGGCCCCCGCCTGGTGAACCTGCTGGCCTGGTTCGACAACGAATGGGGGTTCGCCAACCGTATGCTCGACGTTGCCGACCACTATCTGCACGTCGTCCACTCTACCCGCAGCAAACAGCCCTGAAGGACTGCATTCATGACCGTGTTGAAGATGACCGACCTCGACCTGCAAGGTAAGCGCGTACTGATTCGCGAAGACCTCAACGTGCCTGTGAAGGACGGTGTGGTAACCAGCGACGCGCGTATCCTGGCAGCGCTGCCGACCATCAAGCTGGCCCTGGAAAAGGGTGCCGCCGTGATGGTCTGCTCGCACCTGGGCCGCCCGAGCGAAGGCGAGTTCTCTGCCGAGAACAGCCTCAAACCGGTTGCCGACTACCTGAGCAAGGCCCTGGGCCGCGACGTGCCGCTGGTGGCCGACTACCTGGGCGGCGTCGAGGTCAAGGCCGGTGACCTGGTGCTGTTCGAGAACGTGCGCTTCAACAAGGGCGAGAAAAAGAACGCCGATGAACTGGCGCAGCAGTACGCGGCCCTGTGCGACGTGTTCGTGATGGACGCCTTCGGCACCGCCCACCGCGCCGAGGGTTCGACCCATGGCGTTGCCAAGTTCGCCAAGGTTGCCGCTGCCGGCCCGCTGCTGGCTGCCGAGCTGGACGCCCTGGGCAAGGCCCTGAAAGCCCCGGCCAAGCCGATGGCGGCCATCGTTGCCGGCTCCAAGGTGTCGACCAAGCTGGACGTGCTGAACAGCTTGAGCAGCGTCTGCGACCAGCTGATCGTGGGTGGCGGCATTGCCAACACCTTCCTGGCCGCCGCTGGCCACCCAGTCGGCAAGTCGCTGTACGAGCCTGACCTGGTCGACACCGCCAAGGCCATCGCCGCCAAGGTCAGCGTGCCGCTGCCAGTGGACGTGGTCGTGGCCAAGGCCTTCGCCGAAGACGCCGAAGCCACCGTCAAGGCCATCGCCGACGTGGCGGCCGACGACATGATCCTGGACATCGGCCCGCAAACCGCGGCCAACTTCGCCGAGCTGCTGAAGTCGTCGAAAACCATCCTGTGGAACGGCCCGGTTGGCGTGTTCGAATTCGACCAGTTCGGCAACGGCACCAAGGTGCTGGCCAAGGCCATCGCTGACAGCGCGGCATTCTCCATCGCCGGTGGTGGCGATACCCTGGCGGCCATCGACAAATATGGCGTCAGCAAGGATATCTCCTACATTTCTACCGGTGGCGGCGCGTTCCTCGAATTCGTCGAAGGCAAGGTACTGCCGGCCGTGGAGATCCTGGAACAGCGGGCAAAAGCCTGATAAAGGCGGCGCCTGGCAAAGGGAGCGACCTGATGGTCAAGCAATTGCCTGTGATGATCCTGGCCTGCCTGTTGGGCGCCTGCTCCAGCGGCCCCACAGCGGACGCCGACCCGGCGCACCCGCCCAAGGGCGGGTGCTACCAGTCCGAGTGGCAAGCCGAGACGGTGCCGGTGATCAGCAAGCGCGTCGGGCCGCAAGGCCTGGACAAGTATGATGAAGAACACCAGCGCCAGGCGCCGGGTTGCCCTTGAACCTGCGTTTCGTCGGTACAGGCAACCAAGCGGCCGTTGTGTGGTCATCTAGAGGATATTCAATGAAAGCGCTGATGGCCGCCTCGGCCCTGGCGACACTGGCAGGCTGCTCGCTGCTGCAGCCGGCGCAACCGGCCCCGGCCGACAACTGGACCCGCTGGGTCTGCGATACCCAGGCCGAAGTGCTGTGGCGCTTCGCCGATGCCAAACACGACCAGGTCGATGTCCGCCTGGGTGGCGGCGACCAGGTCTACCGGCTCAAATCCGAGCCGGGCGCCTCGGGCGCGCTGTACAGCGATGGCGTGCTGGCCTTCCACACCAAGGGCGAAGAAGGCCTGGTGTACTGGGTGGCAACCAACGATCTGATTGGGCGGGGCTGCAAGGCACCGTGACTGGCCGGGCCGCCACGCGGCCCACACAACTTGAACAGCAACCGCCCCTGCGGCAGGCTTGCATGAAACAAACGACGCTTGTCGGGAGAGAGATACACAATGGCACTCATTAGCATGCGCCAGATGCTGGACCACGCCGCCGAGTTCGGTTACGGCGTTCCGGCTTTCAACGTCAACAACCTCGAACAGATGCGCGCCATCATGGAAGCGGCCGACAAGACCGACTCCCCGGTGATCGTCCAGGCTTCGGCCGGCGCCCGCAAGTACGCCGGTGCCCCGTTCCTGCGCCACCTGATCCTGGCTGCCATCGAAGAATTCCCGCACATTCCGGTGTGCATGCACCAGGACCACGGCACCAGCCCGGACGTCTGCCAGCGCTCGATCCAGCTGGGCTTCAGCTCGGTCATGATGGACGGCTCGCTGGGTGAAGACGGCAAGACCCCGACCGACTACGAGTACAACGTGCGCGTTACCCAGCAGACCGTGGCCATGGCCCACGCCTGCGGCGTATCGGTAGAGGGCGAGCTGGGCTGCCTGGGTTCGCTGGAAACCGGCATGGCCGGTGAAGAAGACGGTATCGGCGCCGAAGGCGTGCTGGACCACAGCCAGATGCTGACCGACCCGGAAGAGGCCGCCGACTTCGTCAAGAAGACCCAGGTCGACGCCCTGGCCATCGCCATCGGCACCAGCCACGGCGCCTACAAGTTCACCAAGCCGCCTACCGGCGACGTGCTGGCCATCGACCGCATCAAGGAAATCCACAAGCGCATCCCCAACACCCACCTGGTGATGCACGGTTCTTCCTCGGTTCCGCAAGAGTGGCTGGCGATCATCAACCAGTACGGCGGCGACATCAAGGAAACCTACGGCGTACCGGTTGAAGAAATCGTCGAAGGCATCAAGCACGGCGTGCGCAAGGTCAACATCGACACCGACCTGCGCCTGGCCTCCACCGGTGCCATGCGCCGCCTGATGGCACAGAACCCAAGTGAGTTCGACCCGCGCAAGTTCTTCGGTGAAACCGTGAAGGCCATGCGCGACGTGTGCATCGCCCGTTACGAAGCCTTCGGCACCGCCGGCAATGCCTCGAAGATCAAGCCGATCTCCCTGGAAGGCATGTTCCAGCGATACCTGAAAGGTGAGTTGGCCGCCAAGGTCAACTAACAGGCCGTCAAAGCCAGAAAACCCGCAGCGATGCGGGTTTTTTTATGCGCGGAATTCAGGTTGAATTCCCTGCAGGGGAACCATTAGTCGGCTAACGTGATACTTATTCACTGATAGCGTTCTGATTGCATTGAATGTTGCATCCCCGAGGCTAGAGTATTTAATCGGATCCAATCAAAAGTTGATGCTGGTCAAACAAGAGAAGCAGCATGGATGGCGCTTACCCTCAACCATTGGATGGCAAGTCGGTTCTCCTGGTGGTAGACGATTACCCGGAAAACCTGATCAGCATGCGCGCCCTGCTGGCGCGCAATGATTGGCAGGTGCTGACGGCAAGCTCCGGGACCGAAGCCCTGGGCACCTTGCTCGAACACGATGTCGATCTGGTGCTGCTGGATGTGCAGATGCCGGAGATGGACGGTTTCGAGGTGGCCCGCCTGATGCGCGGCAGCCAGCGTACCCGGCTTACCCCCATCATCTTCCTCACCGCCAACGAGCAGTCCGACGCCGCCGTGCTCAAGGGCTACGCCAGTGGCGCGGTGGACTACCTGTTCAAACCGTTCGACCCGCAGATTCTCAAGCCCAAGGTGCAGGCGCAGCTTGACCAGCAGCGCAACAAACGCATGCTGCAGCGCCTGACCCGTGAGCTGGAAGCCGCCCGCGCGTTCAATGCCTCGATTCTGGAAAATGCCGCCGAAGGCATTCTGGTGGTGGGCGCCGAGGGGCTTATCAGTTTTGCCAACCCGGCGATTTCGCGCTTGCTCAAGACCCCGGTCGAGCAACTGCAGGGCGCCCCGTTGCTGAGCCTGCTGCAGCTGGCCAATGCCACCCTGTGGACCGAGTCGGAGTTCCATAGCGCCTACCTGGCGCGCCAGATCGTGCGCGTGCACGACGCGCACCTGCGCACCCCGGGTGGCCAACTGGTGCCGGTGGCCCTGTCCTGCGCACCGTTGCCGGCGGAGCAGCAGGCCATGGTGGTTACGGTGCTGGACATGTCGGTGGAGCGCAACCTGCACCAGCAACTCGAATACCAGGCGGTCACCGACCCGCTGACCGGGCTGCTCAACCGCCGCGGTTTCTACCAGGCCGCCGAGGGCGCATTGCTGCGCAGCGAGCGCTCGGACAAGGCCCAGGCCTTGATGTACATGGACCTGGACGGCTTCAAGCGGATCAACGACTCGCTTGGCCACGAAGCCGGCGACCGGGTGCTGCGCTGGGTGGCCGAGCAAATCAAGGACTGCCTGGGCAGCGAGGCGCTGCTGGCGCGCATGGGCGGTGATGAATTCACCGCCCTGTTCGACGGTTTGCCGTACCCGGAACAGGCCGGGCGTTATGCAGAGAAATTACTCGAACGTGTGTCGATCCAGCAGCAGATCGAAGGGCTCGACGTGTGCCTGGGCGTGAGTATCGGGATTGCCACCTACCCCGATTGCGGGGCCAATGTGGAAGGCTTGCTGAGCGCCGCCGACACTGCCATGTATGCGGCCAAGCAAGCCGGCCGCCAGCAGTACCGTTTCTACGACCAGGAACTCAACGGCCGGGCGCGTTCGCGCCTGATGCTCGAAGACAGCGTGCGCAATGCCATCGAGGCGCAGGATTTCACCCTGGTGTACCAACCCCAGGTGGCGTTCGCCGACGGCAAACTGCGCGGCTTCGAGGCGCTGTTGCGTTGGCAGCACCCCAGCGTCGGCGATGTGCCGCCCGGGCTGTTCATTCCATTGCTGGAAGAAGCGCGCCTGATCAACCGCCTGGCCAGCTGGATCTACCGCCAGGGCGCCGCCCAGCGCCAGGCCTGGAGCCAGCGCTTCGGCGCGGACCTGGTGCTGAGCATCAGCCTGAGCCGGGCGCAGTTCACCATGCCCGGTTTGGTCGACGAGCTGCAGCGGGTGATCCAGGACGACCAGCTGATTCCCTCGCAGCTGGAGGTGGAGGTGGCCGAAACCTCGCTGATGTACAACATCGACGCGGCCATCAAGCAGATTCACCGCCTGCGCGAGCTGGGCGTGCGCGTGGCCCTGGACGACTTCGGCGCCGGTGACTGCTCGTTGCGCATGCTGCGCGACCTGCCGATCGATACGGTGAAGCTGGACCGCCACCTGGTGGCGCGCTTGCCGGACTCAGCCGCCGATGCCGCGTTGGTGCGCAGCGTGATCAGCCTGTGCGCCGACTACCGCATCACGGTCATTGCCGAAGGCGTGGAAACCCCGGCCCAAGCTGCGTGGCTCAAGGCCAACGGGTGTGAATACGTGCAGGGCTTCCTGGTGGCCTACCCGATGACCGCCAGTGACGCCAGCGGCTTCCCGGCGAATTATTCCTGGCCACGGCCATGATTGGCTAGAATCGGCATTCGTTACACCGAAGCCGTGCCATGACCGAACTACGCTATTTGCAAGCCTACCCGCCACACCTGCAGGAGCAGGTGCGGCAGATGATCGACAGCGACCGCCTGGGCGAGTACCTGCAGCGCCGTTACCCCGGCCGCCATGCCGTGCAGAACGACAAGGCGCTGTACGGCTATGCCCAGGACTTGCGCCAGCAGTACCTGCGCAGTGCGCCGAACCTCGACAAGGTGCTGTTCGACAACCGGCTGGACCTCACCCACCGGGCCCTGGGGCTGAACACCGCGGTATCGCGGGTGCAGGGCGGCAAGCTCAAGGCGAAGAAGGAAATCCGTATTGCCTCGCTGTTCAAGGAGGCGGCGCCGGAGTTCCTGCGCATGATCGTGGTGCATGAGCTTGCGCACCTGCGCGAGCGCGACCACAGCAAGGCGTTCTACCAGCTTTGCCAGCACATGGAACCGGCCTACCACCAACTGGAATTCGACCTGCGCGTCTACCTGACCTACCGGGAGTTGCCAGGCAACCTGTAAGGACCCGCAGCATGGATGTGAGCAAGACCAAGAGCAGTTTCTACCGCCGCCTCTATGTGGCCTGGCTGATCGACAGCCAGACCGCCACCAGTGTACCGGCGCTGATGGAGGCCACCGGCATGCCACGGCGCACCGCGCAGGACACCATCGCCGCGCTGGCGGACCTGGACATCGTCTGCCAGTTCGAACAACAGGACGGCGCGCGCAACCACGCCGGGCAGTACCGCATCCATGACTGGGGCGCGATCGACAAGCAGTGGATCATCCAGCACCTGCGCCAGATCAAGACAGTGCTCGGGTACCCTTGAGGCACGCGGCGGCGCATCGCGAGCTGCGCTCGCTCCTACATTCCCAAGGCCAACACCACCCTGGTAGGAGCGAGCGCAGCTCGCGATAGGGCCCGCCCAGGAATCCTCACGTCGCCGGCGATTCCTTGACCAAATGCGCCGCCAGGGTCCGCAACGGCCCCAGCTGCCGGCAAATCAGCGCCAACTGTGTCTGCACCAGCCGCTGATGCTCATCCAGCTCTTCGGGCATCTGCTCCAGCGCATTGGCCAGCGCTTCTTCCTCGTCACTGTGGATCGCCACCGGCAAGCGCGCCGCCAGCCCATTGGCGATTTCATCCAGGCTGCTGGCCACGCGCTGTCCGGCTCCCTCGATCAACTGCTCCTGTACTTCGGCCGGCAGCGCCGTGTCGCGGTGCGCGCCTAGCCCAGACAGGTAGCTGAGCAGGGTGTGCGACAGCACCAGGAAGCGGAACCCCACATCGGCTTCCTTGCGAAAGTGCCCTGGCTCCATGAGCATGTTGGCCAGCGTGGTCGACAGCGCCGCGTCGGCGTTGTGGGCGTTGCGCCGGGCCAGGCGGTAGGCCAGGTCGTCGCGCTTGCCATGGGCGTACTGCTGCATGATCTGGCGCAGGTACACGCTGGCGCAGGCCAGGGTGTTTGCCAGCGCCTTGTTCAACCGCCGGCCCTGCCAGTCGGGCAGGAACAGGAACACCGCGAGGATGGCGATCAGGCTGCCGACCAGGGTATCGAACAGGCGCGGCAGGAACAGGCCATAGCCATCGCCGATCTGGTTGAAGCAGAACAGCACCATCAGGGTGATCGCCGCCGTGGCCAGGGTGTAGCGGGTGGTGCGGTTGACGAAGAACACCACCCCGGCGGCCACCGCGAACAGCGACTGGATGACCGGGTTGGGGAACAGGTCGAACAGCGCCCAACCCACGGTCAGGCCGATGGCCGTGCCGATGATCCGCTGCACCAGCTTGCGCCGGGTGGCGCCATAGTTGGGCTGGCAGACGAACAGCGTGGTGAGGATGATCCAGTAGCCTTGGGTGGGGTGGATCAGGTGCACCATGCCGTAGCCGATCGACAGCGCCAGTGGCAGGCGCAGGGCATGGCGAAACAGCAGTGAGGTTGGCGTCAGCTGAGTACGCAGGCGTGTCCACACGTCTTTCAGGTTGCGCGGCGAGCGGTCGAGCAGGCTGCTGTCGCTGGCATCGGCCAGGCTGTCGGGGTTGCTTGCGGCGCTGAGCAGGCGGTCGAGGGTCGCCAGGTTGGCGGCCAATGCCCGCAGCGAGCGCAACAGGCTGCGCCAGGCTGGGTTGCTTTGGATGCGCAGGTGCTCCAGCGAGGCGTTGAGGTCTTCCAGGGCTTCGGCGAAACCGCTGGCCAGGACGAAGGGCTGGCGCAGGCGGATCGACCGGGCCAGTTCCTGGCAGGACGAGCCTTGCTTGCGCAGCAGGCGTTGGCAGCGGAACATCACGTCGCTGTGGAAGAACGCCTCGCTCAGGGCGTTGTACGGGTAGTGCGAGGCGCTGACCCGCTCGTGGATATCCTGGGCCAGGAAATACAGCTTCAGGTAGCGGCTGACCTTGGAGTTCGGCTGGCTGTTGCCAACCCGGTGCAGGATGATTTCCTTGGCCGCATTGAGCGCCGCCACCACTTTGCCGTTCTGCCGCGCCAAGGCCAGGCGCTGGGCTTCGACATCGAGGGTGCGGATCGGCTCGAACAGCGCCGCCTTGAGCTTGAGGTAGCTGCCCAGCTCGAAGAACAGCTTGGCCAGGCTCTGTTGCACCGGCTGGTTGGAAAACAGCGCCTGCCACAGCACCGAGAGCAGGCCGTACCAGGCCGCACCGGCCACCAGCAGCATCGGTTCGTGCCAGAAATCGGTCACCAGGCCGCCGCGCTGGTCCACGCCGATCATGGTGTACACGGCGGTAATCAGCGTCGCCGAGGCGATCGCCCCGTAGCGCTCGCCCAGTGCGCCGAGCATGGTCAGGCCGAATGCCGCCAGGGCCAAGGCGATGGCGAAGATCCAGGGGTAGGGGAACAGCAACTCCACCGCCAGCGCGGCAATGGCGAAACACACCAGGGTGACGGCCAAGGCGCTGAGGCGGCCTTGCCAGCTGTCGTCGGTCTCGGCCAGGGCGCTGGCGATGATGCCGAGGAACAGCGGAATCAGCAGGGCCATCTCGTTCTGATACCAGCACAGGGCCAGGCTGCCGGTGAGGGCAAGGGTAACCCGGATGCTGTAGCTGAACTTGTCTTGGCCCCACAGGCGACGCAGTGACTGACGCAACGAGCTCGATGACATGATGGCCTGCTAGGCAGTGATCGAAAGAATGCATTGCAGCACGGCCCAGCAAGAAGCGTTCCGTGCTGCTGAATGGATTCTACCCTACACGAACTGCGCTGCGGCGTTGGCAGAGGCCCAGGCCCACTGGAAGTTGAAGCCGCCCAGATGCCCGGTCACATCCAGCACCTCGCCGATGAAGTACAGGCCTGGGCTTTTTAGCGATTCCATGGTCTTGGACGACACTTCGCGGGTGTCTACGCCACCCAAGGTGACTTCGGCGGTACGGTAGCCTTCGGTGCCGGCCGGCACCACCTGCCAGTTCGCCAGTTTTTCTGCGATCTGCGCCAATTCTGCCGGGGTGTACTGCTTCATCGGCCTGGATTCGAACCACTGCTCGGCCAACAGGTTGGCCAGCTTGCGGGTGAATACCTCGGCCAGTACCGTCTTGAGCTCGGCGTTGGCGCGCTCGGCCTGCACCTGTTGCAGCCAGTGCAAGGCATCGCGGTCGGGCAGCAGGTTGATCTCCACCGTGTCGCCGGCTTCCCAGAACGAGGAAATCTGCAGGATCGCCGGGCCACTGAGGCCGCGGTGGGTAAACAGCAGGTTTTCGCGGAAGCTGGTGCCGTTGCAGCTGGCGGTGCAGTCCAGCGAGGTGCCCGACAGCTCGGTGCACAATGCCTTGAGTTGGGGCTCGGTGATGGTGAACGGCACCAAACCGGCGCGGGTGGGCAGCAAGGCATGCCCGAACTGGCGCGCCACCTGGTAGCCGAACCCGGTGGCGCCCAGGGTTGGAATCGACAGGCCGCCGGTGGCGATCACCAGCGATTGGCAGGCGAAGGGGCCTGCACTGGTTTGCAGCAGGTAGCCGGTTTCGGTTTTCTCGATGTGCTCGATGCTGGTGCTCATGCGGATTTCGGCGCCGGCGTCGGCGCATTCGGCCAGGAGCATGTCGAGGATGTCACTGGCCTTGTTGTCGCAGAACAGCTGGCCGAGCTTCTTCTCGTGGTAGGGCACACCGTGCTTGGCCACCAGCTCGATGAAGTCCCACTGGGTGTAGCGGGCCAGTGCCGACTTGCAGAAGTGCGCGTTCTGCGACAGGAAATTGGCAGGCTCGGTGTACATGTTGGTGAAGTTGCAGCGTCCGCCGCCCGACATGAGGATTTTCTTGCCGGGCTTGTTGGCGTGGTCGAGCAGCAGCACCCGGCGGCCACGGCGCGCGCTGAGCTGGGCGCACATCAGGCCGGCGGCGCCGGCGCCGAGGATGATCACGTCGGTGGAGTGCACGGTGTTACCTCATAGATTGCCGGGGCTGCTCTGCAGCCCAATCGCGACCTGCGGTCGCTCCTACCGGAGCTGCGCGGCCCGCATTGGGCGCTACGCGATCCCTGGTAGGAGCGACCGCAGGTCGCGATTGGGCCGCAAAGCGGCCCCAAAAGGGTTCAGACGATACGAACTTTCAGGGACCGGCCCTTGATCTTGCCGCTGTTCAAGCGCTGCATGGCCTGCTTGGCCAGCGGCCGTTCGACGGCCACGAACGCCTGGAAGTCGAAAATCGCGATCTTGCCCACCTGCTTGCCCGGAATGCCGGCATCGCCGGTCAGCGCGCCGAGGATATCGCCCGGGCGCAACTTGTCCTTGCGCCCGGCGGCGATGCACAGGGTGCTCATCAGCGGCAGCAGCGGCTCGCCGCCCTTGTTCTTCAGGCTGTCCAGCTGGTCCCAGCGCAGCGGGCTTTTCTGCAGGGCCTCGATGGCCTGGGCACGGTGGCCTTCGGCTGGCGCCACCAGGCTCACCGCGATGCCTTTTTCGCCGGCCCGGCCGGTGCGGCCCACGCGGTGTACGTGGATCTCGGCATCACGCGCCAGTTCCACGTTGATGACCATGTCCAGGCCATCGATATCCAGGCCGCGGGCGGCCACGTCGGTGGCCACCAATACCGAGCTGCTGCGGTTGGCGAACATGGTCAGCACCTGGTCGCGGTCGCGCTGTTCCAGGTCGCCATGCAGGGCCTGGGCGACGATGCCCTTGGCGGTCAGGTGGGCAACCACGTCCTCGCACTGCTGCTTGGTGAAGCAGAAGGCCACGCAGGACTGCGGGCGGTAGTGGCCGAGCACGCGGGTCACGGCGTCCAGGCGCTGCTGCGGGTCGATCTCGATGAAGCGCTGCTCGATCTGGTTGTCGGCGTGCAGGCTCTCGACCTTCACCTGCTGCGGCTTGCGCATGAAATCGGCAGCCAGTTGCTCGATGCCGGCCGGGTAGGTGGCCGAGAACAGCAAGGTCTGGCGACGCGAAGGGGTTTTGCCAATGATGCTGGCGATGGCATCGAAGAAGCCCATGTCGAGCATGCGGTCGGCTTCGTCGAGGATCAGGGTGTTCAGGCCATCGAGCACCAGGGTGCCTTTGTCCAGGTGCTGCTGGATACGCCCAGGGGTGCCGACGATGATGTGCGCGCCATGCTCCAGCGAAGCGATCTGCGGGCCCAGCGACACGCCGCCGCACAGGGTGAGGATCTTGATGTTGTCCTCGGCACGGGCCAGGCGGCGCAGTTCCTTGGCCACCTGGTCGGCAAGCTCGCGGGTGGGGCACAGCACCAGGGCCTGGCAGCCGAAGTAGCGCGGGTTGATCGGGTTGAGCAGGCCGATGCCGAAGGCGGCGGTCTTGCCGCTGCCGGTCTTGGCCTGGGCGATCAGGTCCTGGCCGCGCAGGATGACGGGCAGGCTCTGGGCCTGGATTGGCGTCATCGAGGCATAGCCGAGGGCGTCCAGGTTGGCCAGCATGGCGGCGGACAGCGGCAGGGAGGCAAAGGCGGTGGATTCGGTGGTCACGAGGCGGGCCTGCGGTGCGAAGCGAAAAATGCCGCACAGTCTACCAGCCTCATGGCCATTCGCCCTACGACTCCATGTGTTGTTCCGGACGACGGGCACGCCTTCCGTCCGTCGGCGACAGCTGCAGGAAGATCGCCGCCGCCAGCATGGCCATGACGCCGATGGTGACGAACGTCAGCTGGAACGCGCCCAAGGTGGTTTCCACGCCCTCGGCGCTGCCGGCGGCGGTGAAGCCGCCAAGCAAGGCCCCGGCGCAGGCCACGCCCAGGCTCAACGACAGTTGCGCAACCACCGACAGCAGGCTGTTGCCGCTGCTGGCGCTGGCATCGTCGAGGTCGATCAGGGTCACTGTGTTCATGGCCGTGAACTGCATCGAGTTGACCGCACCGAGCAGCGCCAGCTGCACCAGCAGCAGGGCATACGGGGTTTGCTCATCGACCAGCCCCAGGCTTGCCAGCAACAGCCCCAGCAGCAAGGTGTTGCCGGTGAGCACGATGCGGTAGCCCAGGCGTTCGATCAACGGCCGGGCCACGGACTTGGCGACCATCGCCGAGGCCGCCAGCGGGATCATGCTCATGCCGGCCTGGGCCGGTGAATAGCCCAGCGCTACCTGCAACAGCAATGGCACCAGGAACGGCAGGGCGCCGCTGCCCAGGCGCGAGAACAGGTTGCCGAGGATGCCGATGGCGAAGGTGCGCACGCGGAACAGGCTGGGCGAGAACAGCGGCTCCGGGTCGCGCCCGGCACGCAGCCAGTAGGCGGCCAGGCAGGCCATGCCGGCAAACAGCAGCAACATGACCCGCAGGTGCGGCAGGTGCAGCTCGCCCAACCCCTCCATGGCGATGGTGATCAGCACCATGGCCGCGCCGAACAGGACGAAGCCCGGGCCGTCGAAGCTGGTGCGCTCGGCGCCGCGCAGGTCGGGGATGAACTTCCACACCGCGTAGCAGCCCAGGGCGCCGACCGGCAGGTTGAGCAGGAAAATCCAGTGCCAGCTAAGGATTTCCACCAGCCAGCCGCCCAGGGTCGGGCCCAGCAGCGGGCCGAGCAGGCCGGGGATGGTGATGAAGCTCATCACCCGCACCAGCTCGCTGCGCGGGTAGGCGCGCAGCACCACCAGCCGCCCGACGGGCAGCATCAGCGCGCCGCCCAAGCCCTGGACCACACGCGCGAAGATCAGGAACACGAGGCTGTTGGCGGCGGCGCACAGCAGCGAGCCGAAGCTGAACAGCAAGATGGCGCTGAAGAAAATGCGCTTGGTGCCGAAGCGGTCGGCGATCCAGCCCGAGGCCGGTATCAGCAGCGCCACGGTGAGCATGTAGGCGATCACCACGCCCTGCATGCGCAGCGGGTCTTCGGCAAGCGAGCGGGCCATGGCGGGCAGGGCAGTGTTGAGGATGGTGCCGTCCAGGGACTGCATGAAGAAGGCGATGGCCACCACCCAGGGCAGCCAACGGGCGGTGGTGGGGTCAAGCGGTGCTCGGTCGGGCATGGCTTCCTCTTTTTGCCTGTGCCGGCCCTTTCGCGGGGCAAGCCCGCGCCTACAGCGAAAGGGCCGGAAATGCCAATCACAATGTCAGGGTAAGGCCTTTGACCAGCGCACCCGGCAGATGACTCGACCCGGTGCTGCGCTGCCCATAGGTACTGGTAGACAAGATCATCTCGCGCTCGCAGGTCAGGTCTTCCAACTGGCTTCCCAGCAGGCTGTACAGGCTGTCGTCAAAGCGCATGGTGCTCACCGGCCCCTGGATCTCGCCGTTCTCCACCCAGAAGGTGGCAAAGCGGGTCAGCCCGGTCATGCGCGCGGCTGGCAGGTCCGAGTAGTTCAGGTACCACAGGTTGCTGATATACAGCCCGGTGCCGAGCCGCTGCAGGATCTGCCCGGTGGCAAGGCTGCCCGGCGCCAGGCTCAGCGCACAGGGCGACTCATAGCTGTCGGCACCATTGGCCAGCAGCGCGAACTCCGCCGCGCTGCGTGCGCTGATCAGCCGCTTCAGTGCCTGGCCCTGCTGGATCAGCGGTACATCCAGGCGCGGCGAGCCTTCGTCGGAAAACGCCGGGCTCAGCGAGCCGCTGACCTGCTCGGTGAAGCTCACCAGCGGGCTGAGCTGCGCATCGCCGCTGTACAGGCGTTGCAGCGCGCTGTTGCCGGTGGCCAAGGCCTGCGCGGAGAAACCGCCCCAGCACAGCATGCCGGCGATTTCGTCCATGGCGGCCGGCGCCAGGTAGGCGCGGTAGCTGCCGGGCTTGAGGGTGACCGCCGGGCGGCCCAGATAGCCCAGCTGTTCCCGGGCCTGGCGCAGGCGGGCGCTGAAGTCTGCGGCGCTCCACTGCTGCCCGGCGTAATTGGCCTTCACTGCCTGGCCATTGTTGTGGAACAGGCTCCAGTCGAAGTTGAAGCTGTTGGCCTGGTGCCAGCCCAAGGCCCCGTAGGAGCTGGCAAAGCCCCGGCAGATCGGGCCGGCGGCGTAGATCCCGACCAGGTCGAGGTCGCCGGCTTCGCGGTCGAGCAAGGCCAGCACTTCACTCAGCTCGGGCAGCGGCTGCACCTGCTGGCTGTGGCTTTGCCAGGCGCTTTCGTCCAGGCGCAAGTACGGGTCGACGGCCAGCAGCGGCAAGGTCTGGCGCAGTTGCGCCAGGGCATCGAGCAGGCGCTGGTGGTCGAGCGGGGCGTCACCACTCAAGGTCACCTGCTGCTCTGCCTGGCGGTTGTCGCGGATCAGCCGCAGCTGTGCGCTGGCTTGGCTCACGTCGCCGGCCTGGCGCACCTGGGCGTGGTTGAAGCGCACGAACTGCGAGTGCTCGGCGCTGTAGCCGAGGGTGAACTGTTCACCGGCCTGCAGGGCGCTGCGCACGGCGCCTACCAAGGCTTCGAATGCATGTTTCATCAGGCGTCTCCCCCGAATACGTCGATCTGGCGGAACACGCAGGCGGGCGAGGCGTGCCCAACCCGCACCACCTGGTTGGGTTCGCCCTTGCCGCAGTTGGGCGTGCCCAGCACCTGGAAGGTGCTGCGGTCACCGACTGCCGCCAGGTTTCGCCAGAACTGCGCGGAGATGCCGCGGTAATTGGGGTTCTTGACGATGCCCTTGAGCTCGCCGTTCTCGATCAGCTGGCCCCATTCGCAGCCGAACTGGAACTTGTTGCGCGCATCGTCGATGGACCAGGAACGGTTAGTGCGCATCAGGATGCCGTGCTCGATGCCGCCGACCAGTTGCTCCAGGCTCTGGTCGCCCGGTTCGATGTTGAGGTTGGCCATGCGGTCGATCGGGGCGCGGTTCCAGCCACAGGCGCGGCTGTTGGCAACGCCGTCCAGGCCCGAGCGGAACTGCGACAGCGCGCCGCCCAGCGGGCGCAGCAGCAGGCCATCGCGGATCAGGAACTGCTTGCTGGCCGCTGTGCCGTCGTCATCGAAGCTGTAGCTGGCCAGCTCTTCGCCGATGGTGGGGTCGAAGGTCACGTTGAGCTGTGTGGAGCCGTACTGCAGGTGGCCGAAATCGCTGGCCTTGACGAAGCTGGTGCCGGCGTAGTTGCGCTCGTCACCGAGGATGCGGTCCATCTCCAGCGGGTGGCCGATGGACTCATGGATCTGCAGCATCATCTGGTCGGGCATCAGCAGCAGGTCACGCGGGCCGCTGGGCGTATTTGGCGCCAGCAACAGCTGCAGCGCCTCATCGGCGACCTGGCGGGCGGCGCTGACCAGGCCACAGCGTTCGATCACCTCGAAACCGCCCTGCTGGCCGAAGTTGTCGCGGCCCAGGCTGCGGCTCTGGCTGTCCTGGCCGTTGCTGGCGGTGACGCTCAGGCCGGGGAACAGGAAGCGCTGGGCATGGCGCAGCTCGGCGCCCGCGCTGTTCAGGTAGGTTTGCTCCACCAGGCTCAGGCCGAGGCTGGCTTGCCAGTCCACCAGGCGGCTGTCCTTGGGCACGCTGGCCGATTCGGCGGCGAGCAAACCCAGGCAGTCGGCAAGGTTGGGCAGCGGCTGGTCGAAGTTGGGCGAAATGTGGTCGTGGCGGGCATCGGTCACGGGCTGGCCGCGCAGGTCGAGCAGGCTGTAGCTGGCGATCTGCCGGGCCAGTGCCTCGGCCTGTTCCAGCGCCCGTTGCAGGCCGGGCTGGGACAGGTCGGCAGTGGCCGCGTAGGCCTCCACGCCGTTGACCCGTACCGTGAGCATGGCGCCTTCGTCCTGGCTGAAGAAGGGTGGCTCGGCCACATTGCGGCGCACCGACAGCGCCTGGTGCGACTGTTTTACATGGCGCAGGGAAAACAACTCGGCCCTGCTGCGCAGCGCGTTGAAGCGCTGGCGCAGCAGGGCGCTGGAATCGAACATGTGCAAGCCTCCGTTTTCACGGTGGCTCCCCCTAGAACCACCCGTCTTGCATGGTGAGGCAGGTGTCGTCGCGTGCCTCTAGCAATGCCAGGTCATTATGGCAGCCCGGTACTTCCCAGGTCAGGAAATAACGAGCGGCTTGCAGCTTGCCCAAGTAGAAGTCGCGGTCGGCGGGGTTGCCCTTCAACAGGCCGAGCTCAGCGTGAACCGCCTGCTCCAGCCAGCGCCAGCCGATCACGCAGTGGCCGAACGCCTTGAGGTACAGGGCCGAATTGGCCAGGGCGCCGGCGACCTTGCCCTGGGCCAGGTCACCGAGCAGCGCCAAGGTCACGCTTTGCAGGCGGTTGACCAGTTGTTCCAGCGGCTGGCGCAGTGGGTCGAGGGCGGGGTGAGGGCTGGCACGCTCGGCGGTGGTGGCGATCAGGCGGATCAGTTGCTTGAGGCCGGCACCGTTGTTCTGGGCAAGCTTGCGGCCCAGCAGGTCGAGCGACTGGATGCCCTCGGTGCCTTCGTGGATCGGGTTCAGGCGGTTGTCGCGGTAATACTGCTCCACCGGGTATTCGCGGGTGTAGCCGTGGCCGCCAAGGACCTGGATCGCCAGTTCGTTGGCCTTGAGGCAGAAGGCCGAAGGCCAGGACTTGACGATGGGCGTCAGCAGGTCGAGCAGTTCCTGGGCCTGCTTGCGCTCGGTTTCTGCACCGGCGGTGTGGGTATCGTCGAACAGCCGCGCGGCATACAGGCCCAGGTCGAAGGCGCCTTCGACATAGGCCTTCTGTGCCAGCAGCATGCGTTTCACATCGCTGTGCTCGATGATCGGCACGGCCGGGCTGTGTGGGTCTTTGTTGTCTGGCAGGCGGCCTTGGGGCCGCTGGCGGGCGTATTCCAGTGAGTAGAGGTAGCCGGCGTAACCCAGCATCACCGCGCCCATGCCCACACCGATGCGCGCCTCGTTCATCATCTGGAACATGCAGGCCAGGCCCTGGTGTGGCTGGCCGACCAGGTAGCCGACGCATTGGCCGTTGTCACCGAAGTTCAGTGCGGTGGAGGTAGTGCCGCGCCAGCCCATCTTGTGGAACAGCCCGGCCAGCAGCACGTCGTTGCGTGGGCCGCGGCTGCCGTCTGCGTTGACCAGGTACTTGGGCACGATGAACAGCGAGATGCCTTTCACCCCAGCGGGTGCGTCCGGCAGCTTGGCCAGCACCATGTGCACGATGTTCTCCGACAGTTCGTGGTCGCCGCCGGAGATGAAGATCTTGTTGCCCTTGAGCCGGTAGCTGCCATCGCCTGCCGGTTCGGCGCGGGTGCGGATGTCGGCCAGCGACGAGCCTGCATGGGGTTCGGTCAGGGCCATGGTGCCGAAGTAGCGGCCTTCGATCATCGGTTGCAGGTACAGGCGTTTCTGTTCCGGGCTGCCAAAGCTTTCGATCAGGTTGGCCGCGCCCATGGTCAGGAACGGGTAGGCCGTGGTGCCGGCATTGGCTGCCTGGAAATGGGCGAAGCAGGCCTGCGAGACGAGGCTGGGCAGTTGCATGCCGCCCACTTCGAAGTCGCGGTTGGCATTGAGGAAGCCGGCTTCGAGGAAGGCATCGACAGCGGGTTTCACTTCGGCAATCAGTTCGGCACGGCCATCCATATACCGCGGTTCGTTTTCGTCGGCCTTGCGGTTGTGCGGGGCGAAGAATTTTTCGGCGATGGTGCGTGCGGTGGCCAGGGCGGCGTCGAAGGTTTCGCGGCTGTGCTCGGCGAAGCGTGGGCGCTGGGTGAGCGCTTGGGCGTCGAGGACTTCGTAGAGTTCGAAGGCGAGGTTGCGGGGGCTGAGCAGAGTCTCGGGCATGGTCGCGGTCCTTGGGCGGGATGCAGCGAGTCTAGGGGGTTGGGTGGGGGGCGGGGAGGTTAATAGGTTTGGGTGATATGGGTTTAGAAAGGGGGGAGGCGTTTTTGGGGCCTGCCTTGGGGATTTTAGCGCCTGTGAGATCGAGCGCCGCCCGCGCGGCGCATCGCGAGCTGCGCTCGCTCCTACGTTTGTTTCCGGCCAGTAACGCCTGTGGCAGACGCGCGCGACCGCCTTGTTGGTACGACGCGATATCGCGCCATGCGCCAAAGCGTTCGCGCGCAAATCCCCCAGGACTCACTGGCCCGAAACAAACGTAGGAGCGAGCGCAGCTCGCGAAGCGCCGCGCGGGCGGCGCTCGATCTTTCAGGCGCTGAACCTCTCAAGACATGCATGAAAACAGAAAACTCCTACAGCGTTTTCAGATTATCTGGAAGTGCGAAATTTATTTTGATGATGTAGATGTGATCCTTTCGTGAGGAAGGAATAACAATGGAAAAGTTGGCTCGCTGGAAAAATATCAGAAAGGAAGAATTGTGTAAGGTTGAAGATCCATTTTTTTCAGTTTCGATAGTCAGGGATAATTTGAAAAGTAGACGCTATGTGCAAGAGTTATGTGGCGTCACCGACCTCTTGAGGGAGTGTGGTCTGTATAGCTCGGTTAGCCTGACTGGCGATCAGATAGAAAGGGCGCTCAGGCCAGTTGCATCGGGTGAATGGATGCTGATTAAAGATCAGCCATTCAAACCGATTGATCTCGATAAGTGGTGGTATGCGAAAATTTGCAACAGTAGAGGTGACGGTGAGTATTTGATAAACACGCTCTCAACGGTGCTTGGGCCTGGCAAGTGGAAAATAGATGACGTGCGTGTTAATAAAGTTGCATCGAGTGCTGCTTTTTTTGCAAATTTTCTGACATCTAGAGGTGATGAGGGACGGGTGTTCCTGTCCTCAGGAAAGGATTTTGCGAATACGACGAGAACGGTAACTCAGAAATGGGTGCCGCTTGGCAGTGAAGAACTTGATTTTGCGTCGTCCTCGGCAATTCATCGGTATGGTCTGGAGCGTGAGGTTACACAAATCTATGTCGAAGCTGATGATGATTGGGATGTATCGGGCACCTCGTGGCATTCGCGTCCGGTCATAGCAAACGAAGAATATGAGTTCAAAGACAAATGACAGGGAGATCAAGTTTAATCACATCAAAGCGTTTGGTCGGTTTTTTCTGGGGGGTAATGGACGCTTTCTATATTTGCTTTGTGGTGTTCAGTGCTCTCGGAAGAGGCGTTACACCCTTTTTAAGTGACTTCGAATCTGCCCTCGCAAACATGGAACAGTGGGGGGGAGGTCTTGAATTTATGGTGTGGATGGGCCTCGTTACCCAGGCCTCTCTTGTGGCCAGTAGCCTCATGCTTTGTTTGGGTAGGGTTTCGGGGATCTACTTGGCGTTCATTCAGATTCCTTTTCGTGTCTTTTTTGTGATCCCATCTTTTATGTTGATTTTGCTCTTGCCTGATACCAACACGTGGATTTGGTTGAGCCTTGTAGCTGCTTCTGAAGGGGCTAAAGCTTGGAGTCTCTGGTGGCTCTGGAGGCACCGCAGCTGAAAACAACAAGGTAGGAGATGTAGGTGTCTGTTTGATCGAGCACTGCCCGCGCCCTGTAGGAGCGGGCTTGCCCCGCGAACACCGGCTTAGCCGGTGCCATGCACCGCGGTGCCTGCTTCGTAGAGTTCGAAGGCGAGGTTGCGGGGGCTGAGCAGAGCCACAGGCATGGTCGCGGTCCTTGGGCGGGATGCAGCGAGTCTAGGGGGTTGGGTGGGGGGTGGGGAGGTTAATAGGTTTGGGTGATATGGGTTTAGAAAGGGGGAGGCGTTTTTTCGTCTGCCTTGGGTGTTTTAGCGCCTGAAAGATCGAGCGCCGCCCGCGCGGCGCATCGCGAGCTGCGCTCGCTCCTACGTTTGTTTCCGGCCAGTAACGCCTGTGGCAGACGCGCGCGACCGCCTTGTTGGTACGACGCGATATTGCGCCATGCGCCAAAGCGTTCGCGCGCAAATCTCCCAGGACCCACTGGCCCGAAACAAACGTAGGAGCGAGCGTAGCTCGCGAAGCGCCGCGCGGGCGGCGCTCGATCTCACAGGCGCAGAATCTCTTCGGGCAATCACAGGGAAGAACCCTACGCGCAATGGTGGCATTACCGTCGCTCTGCGCGACTCCTTAGGCGTTAGGCGGTGCATGATTCACGCGGGCAAGGCTATCGGAATTTTCTTACTTTGCCCTCGGAAGCGTATGGCATACGCCTAAATAGGCACCGATGTTCAATGGCAACCCTAAACAACACAAGGGTTGCTAATAATGTCTGAACAAGAGAAGGCCCCGGCTACTCAACAGCCGCAGTTTTTTGTGGTGTCTTTAAAGAAAGTAGCGATCGTCAGCTTTTTTACATTTGGTTGGTATTGGCTTTTTTGCTTTCATCGTAGCTGGGTACTGCACCGAAGGTACACAGGGGAGCGGGTGCTACCACTGATTCGTGCATTGTTCGCCGTTTTTTTTGTTTATTCGTTGCTAAGGCGTGTGGATAAGAAGATTGGTAGTTCAGGGCGCAGGTATCAGTGGTCGCCGCTCGCGATAACTCTGGTTTTTATTGTCAGCTGCGTACTTACTTTTTATGTAGAACACGGTCTGTACGGACCCAGCGTTAACGCTGCGATTATTGGGCTTTTTTTGTTGGATGTATTGAATGTCTGGTGCGTGGTGATCATGCAGCGCGCAATAAATTATTCTGAGGGGGATGTTAGCGGGGAGGCAAATTCGGCGATTACTGTTTTTAATTGGCTGTGGATGGCATTAGGCCTGTTGATATGGCCCAGCCTGATTTTGGCAGTGCTTGCGGGATTGCTGATGGGTATCGATTAGGCGCAGCTTGATGGTGCGGGCTCGTTGCCCGCAAGCGCGCCGCCATCCCGTGTAGGAGCGGGCTTGCCCGCGAACACCGGCTCAGCCGGTGCCATGCACTGCGGTGCCTGCTTCGTAGAGTTCGAAGGCGAGGTTGCGGGGGGGCTGAGCAGAGTCTCGGGCATGGTCGCGGTCCTTGTGCGGTCAGACAGGGGGCGTTCTTGGGGGCTGCCTTGGGGATTTTAGCGCCTGTGAGATCGAGCGCCGCCCGCGCGGCGCTTCGCGAGCTGCGCTCGCTCCTACGTTTGTTTCCGGCCAGTAACGCCTGTGGCAGATGCGCGCGACCGTCTTGTTTGTACGACGCTATATCGCGCTATGCGCCAAAGCGTTCGCGCGCCAATCCCCCATTACTCACTGGCCCGAAATAAACGTAGGAGCGAGCGCAGCTCGCGAAGCGCCGCGCGGGCGGCGCTCGATCGTTCAGGCGCTGAACCTCTCAAGGCATGCCATCAGCCAATGGTCATCAAGCTGGCATTACCGCCCGCCGCCGCAGTGTTCACGCTCACCGCCCGCTCGATCACCAGCCGCTCCAGCGCAATCTGGTGGTCGCCGCTGGACAGCCCGTGCACGCCAACAATCGCCCCGGCGCGCTTGGCCACCTGCTGGCACACGCCGCGCAACTGGTCCGAGTCGCCATGGTGGATCACCGCGTCGAACGCCACCTCATCCTTGTTCCAGTCTGCCACCAGCTTGACCTTGGCCTGCAGCTCCTTCGGCAGGCGGCCACGCAGGGCCTTGCCGGGTTCGCTGTCGGCCCACACCGCCGAACTACCCACCGCCAGTACGGCAGCGAACTGCGCCAGCAGGTCGGCCTCGTTGTCGGCCAGGCACAGCACGTGCTCGCGCGGCAGGATGGTGTAGGTGTTGCGCTCGCCGGTCGGGCCGGGCAGCAGGCGGGCGATGCCGCTTTGCGACTGGCCGGCGAACTGGTTGCACAGGGCAGCCAGGTCGGCGTGCTGGTTGCTTTCGGCCCAGGCCTTGAGGGCGTGCAGCGGCTTCACCAACTGCTCGTGCAGGGCACGGTCTGGTTGGGTTGCGCCATCCCGCTGGTGGAAGTGCCGGCCAATCGCATCGGCCGGGCGGGTTGACAGCAGGCGGTACAGGTACAGCGGGCCACCGGCTTTCGGGCCGGTGCCGGAGAGGCCTTCACCGCCGAACGGCTGCACACCCACCACGGCGCCTACGATGTTGCGGTTGACGTACATGTTGCCGGCATTGGCGGTTTCCACCACCTTGGCGATGGTTTCATCGATGCGGGTGTGCACGCCCAGGGTCAGGCCGTAGCCGGAAGCGTTGATCTGGGCGATCAGCTGGTCCAGGTTGCGGCGGTTGTAGCGCACCACGTGCAGTACCGGGCCGAAGATCTCGCGCTTGAGTTCATCGAAGCTTTCCAGCTCGATCAAGGTCGGCATCACGAAGATGCCACGCTTGACCTCGGCGGCATCGGCGATGGCCACTTGATAGACCGGGCGGCCTTTCTCGCGCATGCCCTGGATATGCTTCTCGATGCCGGCCTTGGCTTCGGCGTCGATCACCGGGCCGATGTCCACGGCCAGGCGGTCTGGGCAGCCCAGGCGGCTTTCGGCCATGGCGCCCTTGAGCATTTCGATCACGCGGTCGGCCGAATCTTCCTGCAGGCACAGCACGCGCAGGGCCGAGCAGCGCTGGCCGGCACTGTCGAACGCCGAGGACACCACATCGATCACCACCTGCTCGGTCAATGCCGAGGAGTCGACGATCATCGCGTTCTGGCCACCGGTTTCGGCAATCAGCGGAATCGGCCGGCCCTGGTTGTCCAGGCGCCCAGCCACATTGCGCTGCAGCAGGCGGGCGACTTCGGTGGAGCCGGTGAACATCACGCCCTTGACCCGCTCATCACCGACCAGCCCGGCACCGACGGTTTCGCCGCGCCCTGGCAGCAGCTGCAGCACGCCCTCAGGGATGCCGGCTTCCAGCAGCAGGCGCACGGCCTGGGCTGCAATCAGCGGGGTTTGCTCGGCCGGCTTGGCCAGCACCGGGTTGCCGGCGGCGAGGGCCGCGGCCACCTGGCCGGTGAAGATCGCCAGTGGGAAGTTCCACGGGCTGATGCACACCACCGGGCCCAGCGGGCGATGGGCGTCGTTGCTGAAGTCGTTGCGTGCCTGCACCGCGTAGTAGCGCAGGAAGTCCACGGCCTCGCGCACTTCGGCGATGGCGTTGGCGAAGGTCTTGCCGGCCTCGCGGATCAGCAGGCCCATCAGCGGCTGGATCTCGGCCTCCATCAGGTCGGCGGTGCGCTCAAGGATCGCCGCACGCTCGGCCGGCGGCGTGGCCTGCCAGATGGGCGCTGCGTTCAGCGCGCACTGGATGGCGTTGTCGACGTCGGCAACGGTGGCTTCTTGCACGTGGCCCACCACGTCGCGGTGGTCGGCCGGGTTCAGCACCGGCGCTGCGGCAGCTTCGCTGGCGGCGCAGGCCAGCAGCGGGGCGGCTTGCCAGGCATGGTTGGCCGTCGCCAGCATGGCGCAGGACAGCGACGCCAGGCGGTGTTCGTTGGCCATGTCGATGCCGGCCGAGTTGGCCCGCTCGCTGCCATACAGTTCACGCGGCAGGGCGATGCGCGGGTGGGGCAGGCCAATGCTGCCTTCCTGGGCACCCATGCGCTCGATGCTGGCGACCGGGTCGGCCACCAGTTCCTGAATGGAGATGGAGTGGTCGGCAATGCGGTTGACGAACGAGGTGTTGGCGCCGTTTTCCAGCAGCCGGCGCACCAGGTAGGCCAACAGGGTTTCGTGGGTGCCGACCGGGGCGTATACCCGGCACGGGCGGTTCAGCTTGCCATCGGCAACCTTGCCCACGACCTGTTCGTACAGGGGTTCGCCCATGCCGTGCAGGCACTGGAATTCGTACTGGCCCGGGTAATAGTTCTGGCCCGCGATATGGTAGATGGCCGACAGGGTGTGGGCGTTGTGGGTGGCGAACTGCGGGTAGATAGACTCCGGCACCGCCAGCAGCTTGCGTGCGCAAGCCACGTAGGACACGTCGGTATACACCTTGCGGGTATACACCGGGTAGCCTTCCAGGCCCTCGACCTGGGCGCGCTTGATCTCGCTGTCCCAGTAGGCGCCTTTCACCAGGCGGATCATCAGGCGATGGCGGCTGCGCTTGGCCAGGTCGATGACGTAGTCGATCACGTACGGGCAGCGTTTCTGGTAGGCCTGGATAACGAAGCCGATGCCGTTCCAGCCGGCCAACGTCGGTTCGAAGCACAGGCGCTCAAGCAGGTCGAGGGACAGCTCCAGGCGGTCGGCTTCCTCGGCGTCGATGTTCAGGCCGATGTCATATTGCTTGGCCAACTGGGTCAGCGACAGCAGGCGCGGGTACAGCTCTTCCATCACGCGCTCGTACTGGGCGCGGCTGTAGCGCGGGTGCAGCGCCGACAGCTTGATCGAGATGCCTGGCCCTTCATAGATGCCACGGCCGTGGGAGGCCTTGCCGATCGAGTGGATGGCCTGCTCGTAGGACGCCAGGTACTTCTGTGCGTCGTGCTCGGTCAAGGCCGCTTCGCCGAGCATGTCGTAGGAATAGCGGAAGCCCTTGGCTTCGAAGCGGCTGGCGTTGGCCAGGGCTTCGGCGATGGTTTCGCCGGTGACGAACTGCTCGCCCATCAGGCGCATGGCCATGTCGACGCCCTTGCGGATCATCGGTTCGCCGCTCTTGCCGATGATGCGGGTGAGCGAGGAGGTGAGGCCGGCTTCGTTGTGGGTGGACACCAGCTTGCCGGTCAGCAGCAGGCCCCAGGTGGCGGCGTTGACGAACAGCGACGGGCTGTTGCCCAGGTGAGGCTGCCAGTTGCCGTTGCTGATCTTGTCGCGAATCAAGGCGTCGCGGGTGCCTTTGTCGGGAATGCGCAGCAGGGCCTCGGCCAGGCACATCAAGGCCACGCCTTCCTGGGACGACAGGGAGAATTCCTGCAGCAGGCCCTGAACGATGCCAGCACGGCCACCGGCGCTTTTCTGGTTGCGCAGTTTTTCGGCGATACCGGCGGCCAGTTTGTTGGTGGCCTCGGCCAGCGGCGCGCTCAGGCGCGCCTGTTCCAGCAGCATCGGCACCACTTCCGGCTCGGGGCGGCGGTAGGCCGCCGTAATGGCCGAGCGCAGCACCGATTGCGGCAGGATGCTTTCGGCGAATTCGAGGAAGCATTGGTGGCTGTGGTCGGCCTGGACCTCACCGGCGTCATCGGCAAGGCCACTGGCGTGGCCATTGAGTTCGGTCAGGGTAGCGCCACCCTCGAGCTTCTCCAGGTAATTGAAGATCGCTTGCTTGATCAACCAGTGCGGCGTGCGGTCGATGGACTGCGCAGCGGCCTTGAGTCGCTCACGGGTAGGGTCGTCAAGTTTGACCCCAAGGGTGGTCGTCGCCATTTCTTATCCTCATTATTGCCACGGTCGTGGCTTTAGCTGGGGCCAAGATTAGCTGTAGGATTTTTCAGGTGCAACCAGGTGCAACCCGTTTTTTTCATGAAAAAGGTGCAACTCGTCTGGCGCACGGGCTGGTGCGGCGAAAAGGGGCATTTGTGGTGCGTTTTATTCTGAAAAACGGCGGTTATGCTCCAAAAAGGAGCAAAAAAGCCGGTTTAATGGGAAATGCACGGCCAGGTGCAACTTGCAAATGAAAAATGGTTGCACCCACTTTGCGTTGTTGCATAGGATTCGCCGCCTGGGTGCAACCGTCCTCTCGCCGGTTGCGCATGAAATAAAAACAAACGCCAGGGCACACGCATGGGCAATCCACTCACGATCACCTTCGTGATCTACATCGCGGCAATGGTGCTGATCGGCTTCGCCGCCTATCGCTCCACCAAGAACCTTTCCGATTACATCCTCGGCGGTCGTAGCCTGGGTAGCGTGGTGACCGCGCTGTCTGCCGGCGCTTCCGACATGAGCGGCTGGCTGCTGATGGGCCTGCCGGGCGCCATCTACTTCTCGGGCCTTTCCGAGGCCTGGATCGCCATCGGCCTGACCGTGGGCGCGTATCTCAACTGGCTGTTCGTCGCCGGCCGCCTGCGCGTGCAAACCGAGCACAACGGCGATGCGCTGACCCTGCCGGACTACTTCTCCAGCCGCTTCGAAGACAACAGCGGCCTGCTGCGGATCATTTCGGCCATCGTCATCCTGGTGTTCTTCACCATCTACTGCGCCTCCGGCATCGTCGCCGGTGCCCGCCTGTTCGAAAGCACCTTCGACATGCCGTATGAAACGGCCCTGTGGGCCGGCGCTGCGGCCACCATCGCCTACACCTTCGTCGGCGGCTTCCTGGCGGTGAGCTGGACCGATACCGTGCAAGCCTCGCTGATGATCTTCGCGCTGATCCTGACGCCGGTGATCGTGCTGATCTCCACCGGCGGCTTCGACACCACCTTCCTGGCCATCGAAGCGCAGAACCCTGCCAACTTCGACATGCTCAAGGGCGCGACCTTCGTTGGCATCATTTCCCTGATGGGCTGGGGCCTGGGCTATTTCGGCCAGCCGCATATCCTGGCACGCTTCATGGCCGCCGACTCGGTGAAATCGATCGCCAACGCCCGTCGCATCTCCATGACCTGGATGATCCTGTGCCTGGCCGGCACTTGCGCGGTGGGCTTCTTCGGTATCGCCTATTTCTCGGCACACCCTGAGCAGGCAGGCCCGGTCACCGAGAACCACGAGCGGGTGTTCATCGAACTGGCGAAGATCCTGTTCAACCCGTGGATCGCCGGTGTACTGCTGTCGGCCATCCTGGCGGCGGTGATGAGTACCCTGAGCTGCCAGCTGCTGGTGTGCTCCAGTGCCTTGACCGAAGACTTCTACAAGGCCTTCCTGCGCAAGAACGCTTCGCAGGTCGAGCTGGTGTGGGTCGGCCGCCTGATGGTGCTGGCCGTGGCCCTGATCGCCATTGCCATGGCGGCCAACCCGGAAAACCGCGTGCTGGGCCTGGTGGCCTACGCCTGGGCCGGTTTCGGTGCGGCCTTTGGCCCGGTGGTGCTGATTTCGGTGCTGTGGAAGGGCATGACCCGTAACGGCGCCTTGGCAGGTATCGTGGTCGGTGCGCTGACCGTGATCCTGTGGAAGCAGATCGATACCTGGGGCCTGTATGAAATTATCCCGGGCTTCCTGCTGGCGAGCATCGCCATCGTTCTGGTGAGCAAGCTGGGCAGCCCGTCGCAGGCGATGGTGCAGCGGTTTGAAACGGCTGATGCGGCGTATCACGCTGACAAGTAACAACTGTTGAATCGGTGGTGGCTTCTTCGCGGGGCAAGCCCGCTCCTACAGGGATTGCATGGGTTTCGACGCCCTTGTAGGCGCGGGCTTGGCCCGCGAAGAAGGTGCCGCCGATCGACAGCCAGGCCTGACGCCGCCTGCAAGGCAAGGTAAACTTGCCGCCTTCGCAGGAGTTGCCATGAACTATCGTCACGCCTTCCACGCCGGCAACCACGCCGACGTCCTCAAACACATCGTGCTGACCCGCCTCATCGCCTTGATGTCGCGCAAGGAGCAGCCGTTCGCCTACATCGACACCCACGCAGGCCTTGGCCTTTATGACCTGCAGGGCGACCAGGCAAGCCGCACCGGCGAGTACCTGGAGGGCGTTGCGCGCCTGTGGAACCGCGATGACCTGCCGGCCATGGCCGCCGACTACCTGCGCATCATCAAGCGCCTGAACGCCGACGGCGAGCTGCGCTACTACCCAGGCTCCCCCGAGCTGGCCCGGCGCTTGATGCGCGAGCAGGACCGTGCGCTGCTCAACGAGAAGCACCCGGAAGACGGCCCGCTGCTCAAGGAAAACATGAAGAAGGACCCGCGCGTGGTCGTGCACCTGGGTGAAGGCTGGCATGTGCCACGTGCCTTGCTGCCGGTGCAGGAAAAGCGCGCGATCATGTTGATCGACCCCCCCTTCGAGAAGGCCGACGAGCTCAAGCGCTGCACCACCTCCATGAAGGAGGCGATTGGCCGCATGCGCCAGACCGTCGCGGCCATCTGGTACCCGATCAAGGACCAGCGCTCGCTGACCCGCTTCTACCAGGACCTGACCAGCACCGGCGCGCCGAAACTGCTGCGCGTGGAGCTGTACGTGCACCACCAGGACAGCCCCCAGGGCCTCAACGGCTCGGGCCTGGCCATCGCCAACCCGCCATGGGGCCTGGAAGAAGAACTGCGCGAGTTGTTGCCCTGGCTGGCCAAGGAACTGGCACAAACCGCCGGCAGCTTCCGCATGGACTGGCTGATCGCCGAGTAACTGGCATCGCGGTCCCCTGTAGGAGCGAGCGCAGCTCGCGATGGGCTGCAAGGCAGCCCCGGCACTGCCTGCTACGAAGCTGAGCACCCGGGGTCGCTGCGCGCGCCCTCGCGAGCTGCGCTCGCTCCTACCAGGCCGATGCAGTGGCTGCCGTTTGCGTTATAATCCCGCCCTTTAGCCGCCACCCGCCCACGAGGCCGCTGGCGCATCTCTACCGAATGAAGAGGCTAATCCCTTGGCATTGACGATTCTTGGCCTGTCCGGCGCCCTTAGCCATGACCCTTCCGCGGCCCTGTACATCGACGGCAAACTGATTGCCGCCGCCGAAGAAGAGCGCTTCGTGCGTGACAAGCATGCGAAGAACCGCATGCCCTACGAGTCGGCGAAGTTCTGCCTGGAGCAAGCTGGCATCAAGCCATCTGATGTCGACGTGGTGGCCATTCCGTTCGCCCCGATCAGCCTGTTCGGCAAGGCCCGCTGGCACTATGCCAAACGCTACTGGTACGCCCCGGACCGCGCCCTCGACGCGATCCTGATGGGCAACCGCCGCTACAAGCGCTACCGCAAGAAGATCGTCTGGTGCCTGGAGCAACTGGGCTTCGACCCGAAAAAGGTCAAGATCGAGCCGGTCGAGCACCACCTGGCCCACGCCTCCAGTGCCTACCACTGCTCGGGCTTCAAGGAAAAAACCGCGATCCTCGGCATCGACGGCAAGGGTGAGTACGCCACCACCTTCTTCGGCTATGGCGAAAACGGCAAGATCCACAAGCTCAAGGAATTCTACGACCCGGACTCCCTGGGCGGCCTGTACGGCGCGATCACCGAGTTCCTTGGCTTCGAAATGCTCGACGGCGAGTTCAAGGTCATGGGCATGGCGCCGTATGGCGACGCCAGCAAATACGACTTCTCGCGCCTGGCCAGTTTCGAAAATGGCGAACTGGTGATCAACACCGAGTACGCCAACGTCATCGGCCTGCGCCGCCATAAAGAGAAGGGCAAGGGTTTCTACTTCTCGCCCAAGCTGATCGAATGGCTGGGCCCCAAGCGCGAAGGCGATATCGCCGACGAGCCGTACATTCACTATGCCGCCAGCATGCAGGCGCTGTTCGAAAAGCTCGCCCTGCAGATGATCGACCACTACCTTGGCGACACCCTGCGTGAAACCGGCAAGCTGGCCTTCGCTGGCGGCTGCGCGCTGAACGTCAAGCTCAACCAGAAGATCATCGCCCGCCCAGACGTGAAGGAGCTGTTCGTCCAGCCGGCGTCCGGCGATGCCGGTACCGCGGTGGGTGCTGCCGCCTACGTGTCCCACGCCCGTGGCGTGCCGGTGGAGAAGATGGAGCACGTCTACCTCGGCCCGTCGTACTCCAACGAGGACGTGATTGCCGCCTGTGCCCGTCACCCGAACGCACCGAAATGGCGCAAGCTCGACGACATGCCACAGCGCATCGCCAAGATCATGGTCGAAGGCAACCCGGTGGCCTGGTTCCAGGGCCGCATGGAATTCGGCCCACGTGCCCTTGGTGGCCGTTCGATCATCGGCTGCCCGAGCGTGCCGGGCGTGGCCAACCGCATCAACGAGCAGATCAAGTTCCGCGAGCGCTGGAGACCCTTCTGCCCGTCGATGCTCGACACCGTTGCCCCGCAGATGATCAAGGTCGATCACCCGGCGCCGTTCATGACCTTCACCTTCGAAGTGGCTGAAGAGTGGAAGACCCGCGTGCCGGAAGTGGTGCACGAGGACGGCACCTCGCGTGCCCAGGTGCTCAAGCGCGAATACAACCCGCGCTACTACGACATGATGAAGGCACTGGAAGACCTGACCGGCAACGGCGTGTCGCTGAACACCTCGCTGAACCGCCGTGGTGAGCCGATGATCTGCTCGCCAACCGACGCCCTGAACATGTTCTTCGGCTCGGACCTGCAGTACCTGATCATGGAAGACATCCTGGTCGTTAAGGACGGCGCCGCCGCCTATGACCAGCCGCTCTGAACCGCGCATCCTGCAGTTCTGCCATGGCTATGACGGGCCGTTCCTCGACTGCGCCCGTCAATACGCCAGCCTGTTCCAGGGCAGCGGCTACAAGGTCACCACCGTGTTCCTCACTGGCGCCGCCGACCCGCAGGTGGCGGCTGGCTGCGCGTCGGACGAGGTGCTGTTTCTCGAATTCAGCTCCAAGGCCGTTCGCGGCCTGAAGCTCGGCGCGATCCGCGCCTTGCGGCGGATCGCTGCCCAGCGCCACTTCAGCTTCTGCATCGCCCACCGCTTCAAGCCCATCTACGTGGCGTTGCTGGGCACGGGCCTGCCAGTGATCGGCGTGCACCATGCCTTTGGCGACTACCAGCGCAAAGGGCGGCGGCTGTTCGCCAACCTGTTCGCCAAGCGCCTGAGCCTGCTCGGCGTGTCGGATGCGGTGCGCGACGACATGCGCCGTTGCCTGCCAACGTGGCCGGCCGAGCGCATCCAGACCCTGTACAACCGTATCGACATCGGCGCCCTGCAGGCGGCCCTGGCGCCGCGTGCCGAGGCCCGTGAAGTGCTGGGCCTGGATGCGCAGGCGTGGGTGGTCGGCAATGTTGGCCGGCTGCACCCGGACAAGGACCAGGCCACCTTGCTGCGCGGGTTTGCCCAGGCGCTGCCGGGCCTTCCGGCTGGCGCGCGCCTGGCGATCCTTGGCGAGGGCCGCCTTGAGGCCAAGCTCAAGGCGCTGGCCGCCGAGCTGGGTATCGCCGGGCAGGTGGACTTCCTTGGCCAGGTGCCGGATGCCCGCCGCTATTTCCAGGCGTTCGACGTGTTTGCCCTGAGCTCCGACCACGAGCCGTTCGGCATGGTGCTGCTCGAAGCCATGGTCGCCGGCGTGCCGGTACTGGCCACGGCCTGTGGCGGTGCCCGTGAAGTGGTGGAGGGTGTGGGCGTGCTGTTCCCGCTCGCCGACGCCGGCCAATTGGCCCAGGGGCTCAAGCACATGGCCCTGCTGGATGCGCAGCAACGTGAGGCGTGCGCCGAGCACATGCTGCAGCGCCTGCACGAGCGTTTTTCCGATTCGGCGGTGCGCGAGGCCTTCTGGCAGCTGCCGCAGGTGCGCGCACTGGTGGGGCAGGCCTGATGTTCAATCGTATTCGGGCCGTGCGCGAGCGCGGTTGGCAAACCATCGACGCCACGGCATACGCCCAGGCATGGGCACGCTTTGGCGGCAGTGTGGCCACGCACCCGCTGGTGGTCGAGCAACTGGCGGACCTGGCGCAGATTCCCGTGCGCTACCTGGGTTGGTACCAGGGCGGTGAACTTAAAGCAGCGATCCCGACCTGGGGCCGCCACCTGGCGCTGGCCAAGGACGTGCTCAAGCAGGCCGGCAAGAAAGCCCTGTTCGACCTGGGCAATGCCGAAATCATCCTGCCCGCGGCCGCCGATGCCGGCGCGCCGCTGCGTCACGCGGCGCGCTACCTGTCCGAACTGAACCAGGGGCGCTTCAGCGGCCTCAAGGTACAGAAAGAGCAGCTGGCCATGGCCCGTGCCCATGAAGACCTGTCGAAGAAATTCCGCTACAACCAGCGCCGCGAACTGCGCCTGCTGGAAGAGGCCGGTGGCCAGGTGCGCCCCATCAGCGACTTCAGCGCTGCTGAAATTGCCACCATGTACTGCGACCTGTTCCAGCGCCGCTGGGGCTTCCCGGCCACTGGCGCCGAGCGCATGGGCGAGGTGCTGGAGCGCTTGCGCGAGCTATTGATCGGCTCGGTGCTGCTGCTCGACGGCAAGCCGATCGCCATCCAGCTGGTTTACCGGGTGGAAGCGCCGGAGTGGATCAGCGTCGAGTACATCAACGGTGGCGTCGATCCGCAACTCAAGGCCTTCAGCCCAGGCAGCGTGCTGAGCTTCCTCAATACCCAGGCCGCCTGGGACGATGCCCGCGCGCGTGGCAAACCCCTGCGCTTCTCGTTCGGCCGCGCCGACCGCGAGTACAAGGACCGTTGGTGCAACCCCGTGCCGGTGTTCCAGGCGTGAGTCGCAAGCAGCAGTTGCTCAAGCGCCACCGGCGCAACAAGCGCCTGGGCGTGCTGGCCAGCCTGGTGCTGCTGTTGGCCCTGGGCCTGTTCGCCTGGTGGTGGCTGCCGCTGTTACTGCTGCCGGTGCTGTGGGCGGCGCATGAAGCCTGGTTTGCCGACCACTTGTTCTACACCCCGGGCGAGGACTACGCCTACCGTTTTGGCGAGCACACCCATGAAGCGCCGGTGACCCTGCGCGAAGGTGTGCTCAAGGCCGACGCGCCCTTGCAGGGTGATGAAACCCTGGTGCTCGAAGTGCGGGTGAAAAGCAACTGGCTGGGCCGTTTGCTCGACCCTCGGGTAGAGCTGCAAGGCGCAGGCCTTGCAGACCGGCAAACCTTCGAGCGCGGTGTTGCCGGCGTGCGCTATCTGAACCTCACTGGCCTGGCCGCGCCGCTGCAGGCCGGCAGCCTGCGCCTGCGCGGGCGCCATTGCCGGCTGCAGGGCGAGCCGCGCCTGTGGGTAACTCCAGGCGTCGAGCTGCAGCGCCGCCGTGTCATGGTCATTGCACCGCACGCTGACGATGCCGAGCTTGCCGCCTATGGCCTGTACAGCCAGGCCGAGGAAACCTGGGTGGTGACCCTGACCGCCGGTGAAATCGAAGCCGAGCATTATCAGCAGATGGGCCTGGGCAACGCCGAGGCCGCCCGCCTCAAAGGCCGCCTGCGCGCCTGGGACAGCATCGCCGTACCGCGCTGGGCCGGGGTGCCGGAAGCGCGCTGCGTGCAACTGGGCTATTTCTGCCTGCAGCTGCCTGCCATGCAGGCAGCGCCTGGCCAACCAGCGGCCTCGCGTGAAGCCGACATGGCCGATATCCGCCCGTTCCGCCAATTCAACCCGTTCCCGCTGCCGGGCGACCAGGATGGCGCCCCCACCTGGCAGAACCTGCTGGCCGACCTGCGTGCCTTGCTGGAACTGGCCAGGCCCGAAGTGCTGGTGATGCCGCACCCGCAGCTCGACCCGCACCCCGATCACATCTGCGCCCAGGCCGCTGTACTGGAGGCCCTGCAAGGCCTGGCCTGGCAGCCACAAACGTTGCTGTGCTACGCCAACCACCTGCACGACAACGACCGCTGGCCCATGGGCGACAGTGGCGATGGCGTGGCCTTGCCGCCGCAGCTGCAAGCCGACCAGGCATGGGCCCCGTGCAGCCTGGTGCTGAGCCTGGCCACACAGCGTGACAAGGCCATGGCCCTGGGGATGATGCACGACCTGCAGCCGTCGGCGCCGTTCAAGCGTCGCCTGCGCCGCTTGCTGCAGCGTTGGCTGGCGGGCCGGCGCCCCTCGCCTTACGGGGAGAATGAATTCTTCCGCAAGGCCGTGCGCCGGCATGAGCTGTTCTGGCGGCGTGAGCTGTAACCCCGACCGCGATGGCGCAAAGCGCCCAAGGAAAGCAATGAAAGTCCTATTTCTGGTACAGAAGGAACAGCGCGCGATCCTCGATCGCCTGTACGACGGCGTCGCGGCCAACTGTGAATGCGACCTGCGCTGGCTGAGCAGCGACGACCAGCGCAACCTGCGCCGCTACTTCAAGCGCGAAGTGCAGGTGGAGCGCTACGACCGCATCGTGTTCTTCCTGCGCTTCAAGCAGGAGATCCGCCAGGTGGCGTTCATTCGCACGGTGCCCAACCTGGTCATCCTCGAACACGATGCCTACCAGAACTACATCCCCTGCAAGTACACCGGCAAGTTCAGCGCGCATTACCGCCAGCTGCCCTGGGTGCGCGTCATCAGTTCGGGCTACAGGGTCAGCGAGCGCCTGCGCGAGGAAGGCTTCGACGCCGTGTTCGTGCCCAAGGGCTACGATGAGCAGCTGCTTGCCGACCAGGGCCGCGAGCGCGACATCGAGCTGGCCTTCGTCGGCAGTACCAACAGTGTCGCCTATAGCGGGCGCAAGGCGCTGCTCGACGAGCTGGGGCGGGTGGAGAACCTGGTGGTGACCCGTACCAATTCGGGTGAAGACTACTGCAACACGCTCAACCGCATCCGCTTTTTCGTCAGTGCCGACGTGGGCATGGGCGAATACATGATCAAGAACTTCGAGGCCATGGCCTGCGGCTGCGTGCTGCTGGCCTTCGACCAGGGCGAGGCGGAAAACCGCGCCCTGGGCTTGCAAGACATGCACAACGTGGTGCTGTATGACACCATTCCGACCTTGCAGGCCAAGCTGCGTACCTTGCGCGCCGACCCGGAACTGGCGCGGAAAATTGGCGAAAACGGGCGCCAGCTGGCAGTTTCCCGCTTTAGTTTCGCTGAGGTAGGCCGTAGCATCGTCGAACACATGCGCCCGGCACTCAGGCCGCAGCCGCCCTTGTCTGCATGGCAGCGGCTGCGGTTGAAGCTGGGCATCTAACGAAAAGAACTTTTGGCGCCTGGGGCTGGCGAACAAACGTCGAGCGATGTAACACGGAGGGGGTGCGGTGCGCTTTTCCCATGAGAGTGATGTCACGCTGGTCGTGACCAGTTGCGGCCGCTTTGACCTGCTCAAGGCTACCCTTGAGAGTTTCGACCGTTATAACACGGCCGCCATCCGCGAAGTCTTCATCACCGAAGACTCGGGGGACGATGCCGTGCACGACGCAGTGCCGGCGCATTGGAGGCCGCATTGCCGGGTGTTCGTCAACCGGCCAAAGCTTGGCCAGTTGGCGTCCATCGACCTGGCCTACAGCCAGGTGAAGACGGCGTACGTTTTCCACTGCGAGGACGACTGGCAGTTCTACCGCGAACATTTCGTCGAAGACTCCCAGGCCATTCTCGAACAGCGCCCGGACCTGCTGCAGGTGTGGCTGCGCAGCCATGCCCATGACCTGGCCATTCACAGCCCGTACATCCACCTTGGCGAGCGCCAGGTGATTGCAGGCGTGCCGTGTTACCCGCTGTTGTCCGACAAGCCCGAGTGGCAGGCCTTTTCGCTGAACCCTGGCCTTCGCCGGCTGAGCGATTACCAGCGCTGTGCGCCATTTGCCGGTTATTCCGGAGAGAAGGCGCTGTCCCGGCGCTATGCCGAGCTGGGCCTGAACGCCGTTACCCTAGAAGGCGACGCGGTGTTGCACACAGGCTTTGGCAACCATGTGACCTTGCCCGAGGAAGTGCGGCGCAAGGCCAAGCGGCGCAGCCGCGACCGGGTGAAGCTGGCCGCGACGCTGGTGATGGGGGCCTTTATCGGCCTGGGTATTTCCTTTCTGGTGCACTGATTCGAGCACGTGTGCCGTGCTCGGGAAGTGCGGCTTGCGTTCAGTGGGCCAGCAGGGCGGCCTTGAAGTCGGCGAGGGGGAAGCGTTCGCCCAGGTTTTCCCGCTCGATGTAGCTCACCATGTGCTGCACGTTGCGGCGAATCATGCGGGCTGACAGTGGTGGGCGCAGGAAGCGCATGTCGGCCACGTCGATCAGGCCCAGGCGCTGATCGGGCGTTACCACCACATTGCCCAGGTGCAGCGAGCGGAAGTAGATGCCGCTACGGTGCAGTTGGCGAATCAGCTCGATCAACCGCGGCAGGTAGGTGCCCCAGCTGAAATCCTCGTCACGCGACATCTGCAGCAGCGTGCGCCCTGGCAGCGGGCGGTACAGCACGGCGGTGCGCCCTGGCAGGTCCAGCTTGTGCTGGCTGATCACTTCCAGCGTGGGGATGCCCAGTTGCGCAAGGCGCGTGGCATTGTCGACGAAGCGCTGCGAGTAGGGGCGCAGCAGCGCTGATGAGATCAGGCGCTTGCGGCGAAACACCTTGAGGAAGTTGCCATCCTTGAGCAGGTAGACCTTGGCCCCATGGCTGTCCGCCTCCAGTATCTGGGCGCCAAGAGTCAGCTGGTCGAAGTCGACTTGGGTGAGCCGGGAGCATTGCATGGGTAGGGCCTTGTCGTCTGGCAAGCAAAATGACCGGTAATAATGCCGAAAATAATGCGCCAACACCATGACAGCGTCTTGCAATGGCGCTGTGGCGACCCGCCATGCCGCTGTCGTCGCCTGGGGGCGTGCCGAAAACGACGCCTGTGGTAAAATTCGCGGTTCAACCTGAACAGCGAGCTCGATGATGGCCGAAACACCGCGACCGGCGGAGCACACCTCCAGCCTGAAGATCTACTTCCGGCTGCTGAGCTATGTGAAACCCTATGTCGGCATTTTCCTGCTGAGCATTGTCGGTTTTGTGATCTTTGCCTCCACCCAGCCCATGCTGGCCGGGATCCTCAAGTATTTCGTCGATGGGCTGAGCAACCCCGAAGCGGTGTTGTTCCCCAACGTTCCCTACCTGCGCGACCTGCAGCTGCTGCAGGCCGTGCCATTGCTGATCATCCTGATCGCCGCCTGGCAGGGCCTGGGCTCGTTCCTGGGCAACTACTTCCTGGCCAAGGTGTCCCTGTGCCTGGTGCACGACCTGCGCGTGGAACTGTTCAACAAGCTGCTGGTGCTACCTAACCGCTACTTCGACAACCACAACTCCGGGCACCTGATCTCGCGCATCACCTTCAACGTGACCATGGTCACCGGCGCCGCCACCGACGCCATCAAGGTCGTGATCCGCGAAGGCCTGACCGTGGTGTTCCTGTTCGCCTACCTGCTGTGGATGAACTGGCACCTGACCCTGGTGATGGTCGCCATCCTGCCGGTGATCGCCGTGATGGTCAGCGTGGCCAGCAAGAAATTCCGCAAGCAGAGCAAGAAAATCCAGGTGGCCATGGGCGATGTCACCCATGTTGCCTCCGAAACCATCCAGGGTTACCGCGTGGTGCGCAGCTTCGGCGGCGAGGCCTACGAGCAGCAGCGCTTCGGCAAGGCCAGCCAGAGCAACACCGACAAGCAGCTACGCATGACCAAGACCGGCTCGCTGTACACGCCGATGCTGCAGCTGGTGATCTACAGCGCCATGGCCGCTTTGATGTTCCTGGTGCTGTTCCTGCGCGGCGAATCCACTGCAGGCGACCTGGTGGCCTATATCACCGCCGCGGGCCTGCTGCCCAAGCCGATTCGCCAGTTGTCGGAAGTCAGCTCCACCATCCAGAAGGGCCTGGCGGGCGCCGAGAGCATCTTCGAGCAGTTGGACGAGGAGCCTGAGGTGGATGCCGGCACCGTCGAGAAGGACCGTGTGGAAGGCCGCCTTGAAGTGCGCAACCTGAGCTTCACCTACCCAGGCACCGAGCGTGAGGTGCTGAGCGACATCAGCTTCGTCGCCGAGCCTGGGCAGATGATCGCCCTGGTCGGCCGCTCGGGCAGCGGCAAGTCGACCCTGGCGGCGCTGATTCCGCGCTTCTACCACCACGACCAGGGGCAGATCCTGCTCGACGGCGTGGAAATCGAGCAGTACCGCCTGCGCAACCTGCGCCGGCACGTGTCGCAGGTGACCCAGCACGTCACCCTGTTCAACGACACCGTGGCCAACAACATTGCCTACGGCGACCTGGCCGGCGCCCCGCGCGCAGACATCGAAGCCGCCGCTGCCGATGCCTATGCCAAGGAGTTCGTCGACCGCCTGCCCAAGGGTTTCGACACTGAAGTGGGCGAGAACGGCGTGCTGCTGTCCGGTGGCCAGCGCCAGCGCCTGGCGATTGCCCGTGCGCTGCTGAAGAATGCGCCATTGCTGATTCTCGACGAAGCCACCTCGGCGCTGGACACCGAGTCGGAGCGGCACATCCAGGCCGCCCTCGACCACGTGATGCAGGGCCGCACCACGCTGGTGATCGCGCACCGCCTGTCGACCATCGAGAAGGCCGACCAGATCCTGGTGATGGACCAGGGCCGCCTGGTGGAGCGTGGCACCCACGCCGAGCTGCTTGCGGCTAATGGCCATTATGCCCGCTTGCATGCCATGGGCCTGGATGAGCCGGCCAAGGCCGATATCACCTGAACCCTCGCTGATCGGGGCCGCCATGGCCCCGATTGTCACGGGAATTTTCCAGGGCTGATCTGGCCGTAAAGCCGTCGCCTACCCTGTGCTAATATCCTGCCCCTGTTCACTATTGTCATATGGGTTGCCCATGAAGTTGTCCATGCCGCGTTTCGATCAAGCCCCGGTATTGGTGGTCGGCGATGTCATGCTCGACCGCTACTGGCATGGCGGTACTTCGCGTATTTCGCCGGAAGCGCCGGTGCCGGTGGTCAAGGTCGACCAGATCGAGGATCGCCCCGGCGGCGCGGCCAACGTTGCCTTGAACATCGCCGCCCTCGGCGCGCCGGCGTCGCTGATTGGCGTCACCGGCCAGGACGAGGCCGCCGACAGCCTGGCCAACAGCCTGCAGGCTGCTGGCGTGCGCTCGGTGTTCCAGCGCATCGCGCACCAGCCGACCATCGTCAAGCTGCGGGTCATGAGCCGTCACCAGCAGCTGCTGCGTATCGATTTCGAAGAACCGTTCGCCACCGACCCGCTGTCGCTGGGCGCTGAAGTCGACAACCTGCTCGAAGGCGTCAAGGTGCTGGTGTTGTCCGACTACGGCAAGGGCGCGCTGAAGAACCACCAGAGCCTGATCCAGGCTGCCCGGGCCAAGGGCATTCCGGTTCTGGCCGACCCCAAGGGCAAGGATTTTTCCATCTACCGTGGCGCCAGCCTGATCACCCCGAACCTCAGCGAGTTCGAAACCATCGTTGGCCGCTGTGCCGACGAGGCCGAGCTGGTCGCCAAGGGCCTGCAGCTGCTGCAGGACCTGGACCTGGGGGCCTTGCTGGTCACCCGTGGCGAGCATGGCATGACCCTGCTGCGCAGCGGCCAGCCGGCGCTGCACCTGCCAGCGCGTGCCCGTGAAGTGTTCGATGTGACCGGTGCTGGCGACACGGTGATTTCCACCCTGGCAGCGGCCATTGCTGCCGGCGAGGACTTGCCCCACGCGGTGGCCCTGGCCAACCTGGCTGCCGGTATCGTGGTTGGCAAGCTGGGTACTGCCGCTATCAGTGCACCGGAGCTGCGCCGGGCGATCCAGCGCGAGGAAGGTTCCGAGCGCGGCGTGCTGGGCCTGGAGCAACTGCTGCTGGCCATCGATGATGCGCGGGCGCACAACGAGAAGATCGTGTTCACCAACGGCTGCTTCGACATCCTGCATGCTGGCCATGTGACCTACCTTGAGCAGGCCCGGGCCCAGGGTGACCGCCTGATCGTCGCGGTCAACGACGATGCCTCGGTCAGCCGCCTGAAAGGGCCGGGCCGGCCGATCAACAGCGTTGACCGGCGCATGGCCGTGCTGGCGGGCCTGGGGGCTGTAGACTGGGTCATCAGCTTCCCTGAGGGCACCCCGGAAAACCTGCTGAGCCAGGTTCGCCCGGATGTGCTGGTCAAGGGCGGTGACTACGGTATCGACCAGGTGGTGGGTGCCGACATCGTCAAGGGTTACGGCGGTACGGTGAAAGTGCTGGGCCTGGTGGAGAACAGCTCGACCACGGCGATCGTCGAGAAAATCCGCAAGAACTGAGGTGGGGTTTGGGGCCGCCTTGCGGCCCATCGCGAGCTTTGCTCGCTCCTACCGGGCCGTGCGCGATGCCCGGAATACGCGAATCCCTGGTAGGAGCGAGCAGAGCTCGCGATGGGCTGCAAAGCAGCCCCAGCACCCGCTATTTCTGCAATGACGTCCGGGCCCGCGCCAACAACGCCCGCGCCTTGTCGCCAAAGCGTTGCAGGTGCGTCGCCGGCGTTGCCTTGCGCTCCACCAACCCCTGCTGCTTCACCCAGTCCTTCCAGCGAATCCGCTCATCGGCTACCACCCAGCCTTCCTGAAGGGCAAAACTCTCGGCCAAATGCACCCCTCGGGTACTCGCCGGTACCAACTCATCCTTCTTCAAGGTGTACAGCTCGGCCTGGGGCTGGCCATCCTGCACCGGCATCAGGTACAGGTCGGGCCGCTTGCGGTTCAGCCTTGCTACCAGCTGGTCACCCTCCAGGCGCTCATCGACATGGAACAGGCTGAGCTTCTTGGCTTCTTTGGGCACCTGCAGGCGCATGTCGTAGATCAACTGCAGCGATGCGGTGGGCAAGTGCACATAGGCCCGTGGCCGCTCCAGCAGCATCAGGTTGGCACAATGCACCGGGCGGGCGGCGCCAGACTGTGGCGCGAGCACGAAGGCCAGGTCTTCGCGGTAATGCAGCGCGGACGCATACGGCGCGGGCAGCCAGGTTTCATGGAAGCGGCCGCTCAGCCAGCCTTCCGGTGTTTCCAGCAGGCACTCCTCGGCCACCTCCTGCACGGCAGTGTGCAGCGGCAGGTTGAGCTCCTGGGCGGGCACGTAGCCGGAAATCAGCTTCAGTACCACATCGCCCCGGTCCTGGCGGCGCTGGCGCACCAATACCCAGTAGTCACGGTGCTGCCAATGCAGGGTCAGGCGAACCGAAACCCCCAGGTTGGCCAGTTCGACCACGAAGCGCTGCTTGTCGGGCAGCTGGATGGCGCGGCGGCGCTGCTGGGTTTGGGCGAAATTCAGCGGCATGCCGATGCTCTGGTAGACCAGGCCTTCGGCCGTCGCTTCCACATGCAGGGGCAGTGTCTTGAAGTTGCTCGGGTTCTTGCGGATCAGCGTACGCGGCACGAGGCTCCTCCTTGCGTCGGGGCAGTCACCAGGCCCTCGGCGGAGGGCGGCGGCTCAATGCTGGCCCAGTATGCGGGCGACGGTGGCCACGTTATGGGCCAGGTGCAACGGGTTGATGGTGCCGACGATAGCACTGCTGACGCCTGGGTGGGCGAACAGCAGCTCGAAGCTGGCCTGCACCGGGTCGACACCGGGGGCAAGGCAGATATGCCCGCTGGCCAGGGCCTTCTTCACCAGGATGGCCTTGCCGTGTTCGGCAGCGTAGTCCAGTACCGGGCGTTCCGCCTGCTCGTTGAGGTTGTAGGTGACCATGGCGCAGTCGCCCTGCTCCAAGGCCTTGAGGCCGCCGGCTGCCGTCTTGCCGGACAGGCCATAGCCAAGAATCTTGCCTTCCTGCTTGAGCTCGGCCAGGGTCTGGTAGACCTCCTGTCGCTCCAGGATGGCCAGGTCGTTGCCATCGGAATGCACCAGCACCAGCTCGATGCGGTCGGTTTCCAGGCGGCGCAGGCTGCGCTCCACTGAGCGCCGGGTGTGGGCGGCGCTGAAGTCGAAACTCGATTGGCCGTTGGCGAATTCTTCACCCACCTTGCTAACGATCACCCACTGGTCGCGCTGGCCACGCAGCAACGGGCCCAGGCGCTCTTCGCTGCGGCCATAGGCCGGCGCGGTGTCGATCAGGTTGATGCCCAGCTCGCGGGCCTGTGCCAGCAGCAGGCGGGCTTCGTCGTCATTGGGAATGGTGAAGCCGTTGGGGTACTTCACGCCCTGGTCGCGGCCGAGCTTGACCGTGCCCAGGCCCAGGGGCGATACGCGCAGGCCGGTGCTGCCCAGGGGGCGGTGAAAATCGTGCAGGGTCGGCAGGCTCATGGCAGCAGTTGCTCCCAGGCCGGCACGCCCACGGCTGGGCGTGGCAGGCCGGTGAGGTCTGCCTGGGCGGCCGGGCGAATGCCGTCGCGCTCAAGGTTGGCCAGTACCCGGTCGCTGAAGTCTGGCGCCAGCGCCAGCTTGGTCGGCCAGCCCACCAGCAAGCGTTGCTGCTCGGCGAGGAAGGCGTTGTCTGGGCGCACCAGGCCCGATTGGGCAGGTTCGGCGCGGTCGACACGCAGGGTGGCCCAGCGTACCTGGGCCTGGTCGACCCAGGGCAGCAGGCTGGCAATTTCCTTCTGCGCCGCGGCAATCTGCGCCGCAGGCTCTCGGGCCACGCCATCGGCTTCGGCGATATCGCCGCCCAGGTACCAGACCCACTGGCCGTCGGCGGCCGGGTGGGTGGTGACGGTAACCCGTGGCTTCGGCCCGCCACCCAGGCAATGGGCGTACAGCGGCTTGAGGTTCGGGCCCTTGGCCATGACCATGTGCAGCGGGCGGGTTTGCATCGCCGGCTGCTGCAGGCCCAGGGCGTGCAGCAGGCCTTCGGTGCCGGCACCGGCGCTGAGGACGATGCGCTGGGCGCGAATGTCGCGATCGTCCACGCGCAGGCCGACCAGTTCGTCGCCTTCGCGCAGGGGTTCGATGCGTTCACCGGCCAGCAGGCTGTCGCCGGCCAGTTCGGCCAGGTTGTTCAACAGGCTGGGCACGTCGATGACCAGTTCGGCCAGGCGGTACACCTTGCCCTTGAAGGCGCGGTCCTGCAGGGCAGGCGGCAGTTGCTCGCCCTTGACCTGGTCAACCCGGCCACGCACGGCCTTGCTGGCGAAGAAGCTGGTGAGGTTGCCGGCCAGGGTGCCGGGCGACCACAGATAATGGGCGTCGGACAGCAGGCGGGTGTGGGTCAGGTCCAGTTCGCCGCTGCCGGCCAGGGCCTCGCGCCAGCGGCGGGGCATGTCGGCGATGGCTTCCGAGGCGCCGGTCAGGGCACCGTGCAGGGCGTACTTGGTACCGCCGTGGATGATGCCTTGGGACTTGATGGTCTGTTCGCCACCGAGGCTGGCGCGTTCCACCAGCACCGTCGAGTAGCCCTGGCGGCGCAGCCGGGCATTGAGCCAAAGGCCAGCGACCCCGGCGCCGACGATCAGCACGTCAGTGGAAATGGCGGATGGCATGGCGGTACCTCGAAGACTGGGACAGCTGCCAAGTATACAGGGTCAGGGTTGCTGTTGGCCCGGAGCGCCAGCACCCGCACCGTAATACCCTGTAGGAGCGGCGGTGCGGCGACCCGACTTGCCCCGCGAACACCGGCGCAGCCGGTGCCATCCACCGCGGCGCTTGCTTCGCGGGGCAAGCCCGCTCCTACAGGATTGCCAGTTAAATAGATTGCTCAATGCCCGGCCGTTTTGGAAAACAACTGGATCACCACCACGCCACCGACAATCATCGCCATGCCCAGCATCGCCGGCACATCCAGCTTCTGCCCGTACACCACCAAGGCCGCCACGCTGATCAGGACGATCCCCAGCCCCGACCAGATCGCATAGGCGATACCCACCGGAATACTGCGCACCACCAAGGTCAGCATCCAGAAGGCAATGCCGTAGCCGACCACCATCAACAACAACGGCAACGGCGTGCTCAAGCCCTTTACGGCCTTCATGGAAGCCGTGGCGATGACTTCGGCGCAGATGGCGATGGCGAGGTAGGTGTAGGCATTCATGGCAGGATTCTCCGGTAACTGGGTGGGCATTCTAGACCTAACCTGGATGCGGTAAAGTCATTACCTATCAACTACGGAGATAGCTCAATGGCCGAGCAGTGGAACCTGGAGCAATTGCGCACCTTTCTGCGCGTCGCCGAGCTGCGCTCGTTCTCGGCCGTGGCCCGCGAGCAGCGCAAGGCGCAGTCGGCCATCAGCAACGCCATTGCCCTGCTGGAAACGGACCTGGGTGTCACCCTGTTCGAGCGCAGCAGCGGCCGGCAGCCGAAGCTGACCGAAAACGGCAGTGCGCTGCTCGAAGATGCCCGCGAGCTGTTGCGCCAGTGCGAGCGCCTGGATGGCCGCGCTGCAGCGCTGATGCGCGGGCAGGAAGCCTTGCTGCGGGTGGCGCAGGACGAGGCCATGCCCTACCAGCCGGTGATCGACAGCCTCGACGAGCTGGCCAGCCGCTACCCGTACCTGGAAGTGCAACTGGCCAGCGGCGCCCAGGGCGATGTGGCGCGCAAGCTGGTGGAACGGCGTGCCGACCTTGGGCTGTTCTTCCACCACGAAAGCATCCCCGATTCCCTGGAGCGCCGCGTCCTGGGCAGTGTGGAAATGGTCACCGTGTGCGCCATCGGCCATCCGTTGGCCCGGGAGCTGCGCGTCACCTGCCAGCAGCTGGCCCGCCACCGGCAACTGCTGATTACCCCCCAGCAAAGCGGCTACCCCGGCAGCGAGGCCGCAAGCCCACACGTGTGGCGCGCCGACAGTTTCTATGCCATGGCCGAACTGCTGATGCGCGGCCTGGGCTGGGCCTGGCTGCCGCGCCATGTGGTGCAATACCCGACGTACCAGGCGCAGATGGTCGAGCTCGACAGCGAATGGTGCCCGCCAGCACTGGTGGCCGAGCTTGCCTGGCGCCGCGACGAGCCCCTGGGCCCCGCTGCGCAGTGGCTGGCCGAGCGCTTTGCAGTGCACCTGCGCGCGATCGGGTAAACTCCGCCGCCATGAACAGAACCCTTTATACCTTGCTGTTTCACCTGGGCCTGCCGCTGGTTGCGCTGCGCCTGTACCTGCGTGCGCGCAAGGCGCCGGCCTACGGCCAGCGCATCGGCGAGCGCTTTGCCCGTAACCTGCCGGCCATGCGCCAGGGTGGAATCTGGGTGCATGCGGTGTCGGTCGGTGAGAGCATTGCCGCCGCGCCCATGGTGCGCGCCTTGCTCAAGGCCTACCCGGACCTGCCAATCACCCTGACCTGCATGACCCCAACCGGTTCCGAGCGCATTCGCGCGATGTTCGCAGGCGAACCGCGCATCCAGCACTGCTACCTGCCCTATGACCTGCCGTGGGCCGCGGGGCGCTTCCTCGACCATGTGCGCCCGCGCCTGGGCATCATCATGGAAACCGAGCTGTGGCCCAACCACATCCACCAGTGTGCCCGGCGCGGCATTCCGGTGGCGCTGGCCAATGCGCGGTTGTCTGCCCGCTCGGCACGGGGCTATGCGCGCTTTGCCAAGCTGACCCGGCCAATGCTGGCCGAGATGAGCCTGATTGCCGTGCAAACCGAAACCGAGGCCCAGCGTTTTCGCGACCTCGGCGCCCTGCCTGGGTGCGTGCAGGTCACCGGCTCGATCAAGTTCGACCTCAAGGTCGACGAGCAACTGCTGCCGCTTGCCCGAGCGTTGCGTGGGCAATGGGGCGCGGACAAGCGCCCGGTGTGGATCGCCGCCAGTACCCACGAGGGCGAGGATGCGCTGGTGCTCAAGGCGCATCAGCAACTGTTGCAGGTGCACGCGGATGCGCTGCTGATCCTGGTGCCGCGTCACCCCGAGCGTTTCGATGCCGTGCATGCCCTGTGCAGCCAGCAGTTCGCCACGGTGCGCCGTTCTGCCAGCACACCGGTGGATGGGCAGACGCGGGTGTTGCTGGGCGACACCATGGGCGAGTTGCTGTTTCTCTATGCCCTGGCCGATATCGCTTTCGTTGGCGGCAGCCTGGTGGCCACCGGCGGGCACAACCCGCTGGAACCGGCGGCGCTGGCATTGCCGGTGATCATGGGGCCGCATGTGTTCAACTTCCTTGAAATCAGCGCGATGTTGCGCGAGGCGGGGGCGTTGCAGCAGGTGGATGATGCTGACGGGCTGGCCGAAGCGGTGCGACGGTTGGTCGAGCTGCCGCAAGATGCCCGGCACATGGGCGAGGCGGGCAGGGCGGTGATGCAGGCCAACCAGGGGGCGTTGCAGCGGTTGTTGGATGGGCTGGGTAAGCTGCTCGGCTGAGTGTTTTGATTGTGCTGATGGGCGCCGCTGGCGCGACGCATCGCGAGCTGGCGCTCGCTCCTACCGGGGTTGGGTAAACCTGCAGGAGCGGTGCATCGCGAGCTGGCGCTCGCTCCTACCGGGGTTGGGTAAACCTGTAGGAGCGAGCGCAGCTCGCGAAGTGCCTTTCAGTCAAGGACGGCGCTCGAAGTTCTTGGCCGCCGCCGCCGCCAGGTCCGGTGGCAGGAAATCGCGGTCGGGGTTGTAGTCCGGCTTCAGGTACCGCGCCAGGTCCTGCAGGTCTTGCGGGCTCAAGGTCCCGGCGGCCTGCTTGAGGCTCAGGTTGTCGAGGATGTAGTCATAGCGGCTGTTGTTGTAGTCGCGCACCGAGGTGTACAGCTGGCGCTGGGCATCGAGCACGTCGACGATGTTGCGGGTGCCGACCTGGTAGCCGATTTCGGTAGCCTCCAGCGCGCTCTGGTTGGAAATGATCGACTGCTTGCGTGCCTTGACCTGTTCCACATCGGTGTTCACCGCACGGTGCAGGTTGCGGGTGTTTTCCGTCACCTGGCGGCGCAGGCTCTCACGCTGTTGTTCGCTCTGGCTCAGGCGCTGGTAGGCTTCGCGCACTTGCGAGCTGGTCAGGCCGCCGCTGTAGATCGGGATGTTCAACTGCAGGCCGATGCTGGTCTGCTCCACGTCACCGCTGTAGCGCACATTCTGCTGCGGCGCGGGGTTGGTGAAGCCCAGGCTGTCGTTGTCGCCCTTCTGGTACTTGGCCACCGCATCGAGTGTCGGCGCGTGGCCAGCCTTGCGCTGGCGCAGGGTTTCCTCGGCGGCGGACACGGCGTAGTTGGTGGCCAGCAGGTTGAGGTTCTGGCGCCCGGCGGTTTCCACCCAGGCCTTGGCATCATTGGGTGTCGGCACCTGTACCGGCAGGGTGTGCACCACGCCTTGCAGCGAGTTGTACTCGCGGTTGGTGAGGGTGACCAAGGCCTCGAAGGCGTCCTGCACCTGGCGCTCGGCAATCAGCCGGTTGGCGCGCGCGGTGTCGTAGCTGGCCTGGGACTGCAGCACGTCGGTCTTGTCGGAAAGGCCCACATCGAAGCGTTCGTTGGACTGGTCGAGCTGGCGCTTGAAGGCCGCTTCCTCGGCCTTGGTGGCCGCCAGGCTGTCCTGGGCACGCAGCACCGAGAAATAGCTTTGCGCCGTTTGCAGGATCAGGTTCTGTTCGGTGGCCGACAGTTCCAGGGCGGCCTGTTCGTTCACCGCTTCTGCGGCCTGCAACTGGAACCAGCGGTCGGCGCGGAAGATCGGTTGCGCCAGGGTGGCGCTCCAGGCATTGCCGCTGCGGTTGGAGGTGATCGAAGGCTCGTCCAGTTTGGTGCGCGTGTTCATCATCTCGGCACCGGCCGACAGGTTCGGCAGCAAGCCGGCACGGGCCTGGGGCACCACTTCGCGGCGGGCGCCATAATCGGCGCGTGCGGCTGCAAGATCGGCGTTGTTGTCCACCGCTTCGCGGTAGACGCTGACCAGGTCGGTCTTCACCGTCGAGGGCACATCCGCCGCCCAGGCCGTTGCGTGGTACGCACAAGACACGGCTATCGCCAGTGAGAGTTTGCGCAGCATAGGGGGCAATCCTTGTACGAAAAATAATTACTGAACTGTTGAGTATCGTCCGACGTGCCAGTGTAGTGCCATGGGCCCCCCGGCAACAATCGCCGCGTGCGCCTTTCATCCTGCTGCAAATTACCCGCTTGGCTTTGTCGGCCACTCCAGTCTAGACTGCGCCTGTTCTTGTCGGGGTGCCTTGAAGCAAAGGCTGAGATCGCATAGGTGCGGATCCCGTTGAACCTGATCAGGTTAGCGCCTGCGTAGGGAACAAGATTGCTCGCCTTCCCGGGGAGCCTCTTGTGCCAGGTCCGGGAATGTCTCAGCTGCTTGCAGCTCGTGGCACCTCGTCTTCGGCACTGCACTCGTCCATGGGTGCGTCCACGCCTTTCAGGTTCTCCCCCGACATTCCGCCCGCTAGGAAGCCGTCTGGAGAGCCTGTGATGACCAAACAAGAAAAAGCGATCAACCTCAGCGAATCGGCGCAAGTCGACCAGCAGTCCGTGCAACCGTTCCCGCGTTCGCGAAAAGTCTATGTCGAAGGTTCGCGCCCGGATATCCGCGTGCCCATGCGTGAAATCAGCCTGGACGACACCCCCACCGATTTCGGCGGCGAGTCCAATGCGCCGGTGCTGGTGTACGACACCTCCGGCCCCTACACCGACCCCAACGTGATCATCGATGTGCGCAAGGGCCTGGCCGATGTGCGTTCGGCCTGGATCGAGGCGCGTGGCGACACCGAGCGCCTGGGCGGGCTGAGCTCCGACTTCGGCCAGCAGCGCCTGAACGACGCCGACCTTGCCAAGCTGCGCTTCGCCCACGTGCGCAACCCGCGCCGTGCCAAGGCGGGCGCCAACGTCTCGCAGATGCACTATGCCCGCCAGGGCATCATCACCGCCGAGATGGAATACGTGGCCATCCGCGAGAACATGAAACTGCAGGAAGCCCGCGCCGCTGGTTTGCTTGACGAACAGCACGCCGGCCACAGCTTCGGTGCCAACATTCCGAAGGAAATCACCGCCGAATTCGTGCGCCAGGAAATCGCCCGTGGCCGCGCGATCATTCCGGCTAACATCAACCACCCGGAAGTGGAGCCGATGATCATCGGCCGCAACTTCCTGGTGAAGATCAACGGTAACATCGGCAACAGCGCCCTGGGCTCCTCGATCGAGGAAGAAGTGGCCAAGCTGACCTGGGGTATCCGCTGGGGCTCGGACACGGTCATGGACCTGTCCACCGGCAAGCACATCCATGAAACCCGCGAGTGGATCATCCGCAACTCGCCGGTGCCGATCGGCACCGTGCCGATCTACCAGGCCCTGGAAAAGGTGGGCGGCGTTGCCGAAGACCTCACCTGGGAGCTGTTCCGCGACACCCTGATCGAGCAGGCCGAGCAGGGCGTGGACTACTTCACCATCCACGCCGGCGTGCTGCTGCGTTATGTGCCGCTGACCGCCAAGCGGGTCACCGGCATCGTCAGCCGTGGCGGCTCGATCATGGCCAAGTGGTGCCTGGCGCACCATAAAGAGAACTTCCTGTACACGCACTTCGACGAGATCTGCGAAATCATGAAGGCCTACGACGTCAGCTTCTCGCTGGGCGACGGCCTGCGCCCAGGCTCGATCGCCGATGCCAACGATGCCGCCCAGTTCGGTGAGCTGGAAACCCTTGGCGAGCTGACCAAGATCGCCTGGAAGCACGATGTGCAGTGCATGATCGAAGGCCCCGGCCACGTGCCGATGCAACTGATCAAGGAGAACATGGACAAGCAGCTGGAATGCTGCGACGAGGCGCCGTTCTACACCCTCGGCCCGCTGACCACCGACATCGCCCCCGGTTACGACCACATCACCTCGGGCATCGGTGCGGCGATGATCGGCTGGTTCGGTTGCGCCATGCTTTGCTACGTCACGCCCAAGGAGCACCTGGGCCTGCCGAACAAGGACGATGTGAAGACCGGCATCATCACCTACAAGATCGCCGCCCATGCCGCGGACCTTGCCAAGGGCCACCCGGGCGCGCAAATCCGTGACAACGCGCTGTCCAAGGCGCGCTTCGAGTTCCGTTGGGAAGACCAGTTCAACCTGGGCCTGGACCCGGACACCGCGCGGGCCTTCCATGACGAAACCTTGCCGAAGGAATCGGCCAAGGTCGCGCACTTCTGCTCGATGTGCGGGCCGAAATTCTGCTCGATGAAGATCACCCAGGAAGTGCGCGAGTATGCCGCCAAGATCGAAACCGTGGACGTGACGGTCGAGGCGGGCATGCGTGAGCAGGCCGAACGGTTCCGCCAGGAAGGCAGCCAGCTGTATCACAAGGTTTAACCACGTACTCACTCTGTTGTAGGAGCGGGCTTGCCCCGCGAAAGCGTCAGCGGCGCCAACGCGCTTGGCAGGCTTGACGCCTTCGCGGGGCAAGCCCGCTCCTGCACAGGGGGTGGCAGCAATCAATCATTCTTCCGGCGAACACAACAATGACATCACCCAGCCAATTCTCCCCCGACCACCCGGTCCCCACCCACCAGCGCATCTTCGGCGCCCGTGACCTGTTCTCGCTGTGGTTCTCCCTCGGCATCGGCCTCATGGTGCTGCAGGTCGGCGCCATGCTCGCCCCTGGCCTGGGCCTGGCGAGCGCGGTACTGGCCATCGCCCTGGGTACTGGCGTCGGCGTGCTGCTGCTCGGCGCCGCCGGCGTCATCGGCAGCGACACCGGCCTGTCGGCCATGGGCACCCTGAAGCTCAGCCTGGGCCGCCATGGCGCCCGCCTGCCGGCACTGCTCAACCTGCTGCAACTGGTGGGCTGGGGCGCCTTCGAGATCATCGTCATGCGCGATGCCGCCAGCCTGCTGGGCGCGCGGGCGTTCGGCGAGGACAGCGCCTGGAACAGCCCGATGCTCTGGACCCTGTGCTTCGGCGCGCTGGCCACCGTGCTGGCGGTGAGCGGGCCGCTGGCATTCGTGCGCAAGGTCCTGCGCGCCTGGGGTATCTGGCTGCTGCTGGGCGCCTGCCTGTGGCTGACCTGGAACCTGTTCGCCAAGGCCGACCTGGCCGAGCTGTGGCAGCGCGCCGGGGATGGCTCGATGTCGCTGGCCGTGGGCTTTGACATCGTCATCGCCATGCCGCTGTCGTGGTTGCCGCTGATCGCCGACTATTCGCGCTTCGCCCGCAATGGCGGGCAGGTGTTCGGCGGCACGGTGCTGGGTTACTTCATTGGCAACACCTGGCTGATGAGCCTGGGCGTCGCCTACACCCTGGCCTTCGCTGCCAGTGGCGAAGTCAACGCGCTGCTGTTGGCCCTGGCCGGCGCCGGCATGGGCCTGCCGCTGTTGCTGATCTTGCTGGACGAGTCGGAAAAGGCCTTTGCCGATATCCACTCGGCCGCCGTTTCCACCGGTGTGCTGCTGCCACTGAAGGTCGAGCACCTGGCCTTGGCCATCGGCGTGCTGTGCACCCTGATTGCCTTGCTGGCGCCGCTGGCCCAGTACGAGAACTTCCTGCTGTTGATCGGCTCGGTGTTCGCGCCGCTGTTCGGCGTGGTGCTGATGGACCACTACGTGGTTCGCCGCCGCCGCCTGCCAGCCCAGGTCGATGGCTTGCACTGGCAGGCGCTGCTGGCCTGGGCCGTGGGCGTGGCGGCGTACCACATCATCGCCGCCAAGGCCCCGGAGCTGGGCGCGACCCTGCCGGCACTGCTGCTGGCAGGTGGGCTACACGGGCTGCTGAGCCTCAGCCGCGGCCGGGAAACAGTTCGGGCTTGAGGACGCCGTTCAGGCGTGGGTAGGGGATCTTCAATTCCACGTGGCCCATGGAGTAGGGCGCGATGGCATAGACCTCGTACTTCACCACCACCGCGCCGTACGTCAGGGCGACGTGCGGCGAGCGCTTGAAGGGCCAGGTTTTGACGAACTCGGCGTCCTTGTCCATGCCCACGCTGATCTGCCAGGCGCGGTGCGATTCCTCGACGGTCTTCCAGAACGTCTCTTCCTGGCCCGGCAGCAGCATGTCCTGCAGGGTCAGCACCTTGTCCAGCTTGCGCGAATAGTTGATGAAGCCGCGCCCCGGCATGCCGTGGGCGCCACCGCTGTCGAGGTAGCTGGACAACTCGACGATCACCAGGCCGTCATGCTGCTCGCGTACCTTGGCTTGCAGGTAGCTGCTGTTGCGTTTGTCGGCACTGGCCAGGAACTGCTGCTCATAGGCCTGCAGGGTGGCCGGCGCGGTGCCATGCTGATTGTCTTCGGTCAGCTGCAGCAGGCGCTGCTCGACAATCGCATCGAGCTTGGGCAGGGCCGGAAAATGGACCATGTCGATGTTCACCAACGGGCAGTCCTGTGCGCTGCAGCCGGGTTTGACATGCTCCCAGGCGTCGCGCTTGACCTCCAGCGGGGCCCGGTAGTTGGGCGCGAACAGGCTCTGGCAGGCGCCAAGGGCGAGTGCCAGCACGGCCACGGAGGTCAGTTTGACAAGTGTCATGATGATCCTTGCAGAACAGGGAAAAGTCGGCCTTTGACCGTCTGCGCGGCCTTCGGTTCGCCACTAAGCTAACAGAGAGAAGACGCGCTGTCCCCAGTGGGCGAACGGTTGCCGGAAAGGGGTGAAACGGGCAACCGTGCGGAGTAGGATGGCGCGAAGCGGTAATCAAGCTGTTGCTGTAGCCATGAGGATTTCCATGTCAGACACGTTGAATTCGGTGCCCAAGGCGGTTGAGATCGCCGAGCGGGCCAACTGCTTCAAGGGCTTCTACAAGCTCGACAAGGTGCGCCTGCGCCACGAATTGTTCGCCGGCGGAATGGGCCGCGAGATCAGCCGTGAGCTGTTCGTGCGCCACGATGCCGTCTGCGTGCTGCCCTACGACCCACTGCGCGATGAAGTGGTGTTGATCGAGCAGTTTCGCGTCGGTGCCTTGGGCAAGATCGACAACCCTTGGCTGATCGAGATGGTCGCCGGGCTGATCGACAAGGCCGAGGAGCCCGAGGAAGTTGCCCACCGCGAGGCCGAGGAAGAAGCCGGGCTGAGCATCAGCGCCCTGTGGCCGATCACCCGCTACTTCCCTTCGCCCGGCGGCAGCGACGAATACGTGCACCTGTTCCTGGGCCGCTGCAGCAGTGCAGGCGCCGGCGGCCTGCATGGCCTGGAAGAAGAGGGCGAGGACATCCGCGTGCGCGTGTGGTCGTTCGACGACGCACTGCAGGCGGTGCGCGACGGCCGGATCTGCAATGCGGCAACCATCATCAGCCTGCAATGGCTGGCACTGAACAAAGACGAAGTTCGAGGTATGTGGAAGTGAACCTGCTGCGTGAGCGTTATCGGGTCGACCTGGCCGGGCTGCAAGCCGCCTGCGAGGCCAACTACGCCCGGCTCATGCGCCTGCTGCCCGACATGCGTACCACCCAGAGCTCGCGGCGCATCGGCATGACCCAGGGCGACCAGATGCTTGGTGTGCTGGCGCTCGATGTGCTGCTGGCCTGCCCGTACACCACCACCTTGCGCGTGCGCCAGGAGCACAGCCTGCCCTGGCTGCCGGTGCCGCACCTGGAAGTGCAGGTGTACCACGATGCGCGCATGGCCGAAGTGATCAGCGCCGAACACACCCGGCGCCTGCGCAGCATCTACCCGTACCCCAACGAAGCCATGCACCAGCCGGACGAAAAAGCCCAGCTGAACCTGTTCCTCGGGGAATGGCTCAGCCATTGCCTGGCGTGTGGCCATGAATTGGCCAGTGTGCGCTGAAATGTGAACGGGGTCGGCTTCGGGTGTTTGCTCGAAACCGATCCACCGCCATAATCGGGGCATAAACCGTTCGAGGAGACGGCCGTTGCCGCACCCAGACCCCTTCCCGGCACCCGTGCATGTGGTGCAACTGACCGATGCCCATTTGTTCGCCGACCCGGCAGGCACGCTGCTGGGCCTCAATACCCGTGACAGCCTGCGCCATGTGGTGGCCCAGGTGCGCCGCGAGCAACCACGCATCGACCTGCTGCTGTGCACGGGCGATTTGTCCCAGGATGGCAGCGTGGCGTCCTATGAGGCGTTTCGCGGGCTGACCGCTGAGCTGGCGGTGCCGACTCGCTGGTTGCCGGGTAACCATGATGAAGCCAGGGTGATGGCCCAGCTGGCGCCCGATTTGGTCGAGGCGGTTACTGATGTCGGGGCCTGGCGCGTGGTCATGCTCAATACGGCGGTGCCGGGCGCCACCCATGGGTTTCTCGAGGCGGACCAACTGGCGGCGCTGGACCAGGCGCTGGCCTCTGCAGGCGAGCGGCATTGCCTGGTGTGCTGCCATCATCAGCCGGTGGATATCGGCTGCGCCTGGATTGCGCCGATCGGTTTGCGCAATGCCGATGAACTGCTGCAGCGCCTGCGCAGTTATCCACAGGTCAAGGGTTTGCTCTGGGGGCATATTCACCAGCCGTGGGATGAACAGCAAGGCGGCCTGCGCCTCTTGGCCACGCCGTCGACCTGCATCCAGTTCGCGGCGGGCAGTGAGGACTTCAAGGTCAGCGAAGAGCACCCAGGCTACCGCTGGATGCGCCTGCATGGCGACGGGCGGCTGGAAACCGGGGTGGAGCGGGCCATCGATTTCGAAGTGAAGCTGGACTTCGACAGCCCAGGGTACTGAACTACCCAAAGCGCACACTTTCCCCCTGTAGGAGCGAGCACAGCTCGCGATGGGCTGCGAAGCAGCCCCTGCGTTCTAGGCTGCGAAGCCGAAGAACCCCCGGGGCCGCTGGCGCGCCCCATCGCGAGCTACGCTCGCTCCTACAGGGGCGTGTGTGCAAGCGGGTGTTTGAAGAAATTGTTGCGAGATTGGCCAAACGGCGCCAACACCCGGCGAACACGCTACACTGCGCGTCCCTGCGCCTGCTCCATCGGGCGCGAAGCCACAGATTCCGGGGGCAGCATGTCGGGTTCCATCCTCTATATCCATGGCTTCAACAGCTCGCCGCTGTCCACCAAGGCGCGCCAGCTCGACGCGGTAATGCAGCAACTGGGGCTTTCGGCCCAGTTGCGTGTGCCCGCCTTGCACCACCACCCGCGCCAGGCCATGGCCCAGCTCGAAGCCGCCATTGCCGAACTGGGCGCGCCGCTGCTGGTCGGCAGTTCGCTCGGCGGCTACTATGCCACCTGCCTGGCTGAGCGCCACGGCCTCAAGGCCCTGCTGATCAACCCGGCGGTCGCCCCGCACCAACGCTTCGACGGTTACCTGGGCAGCCAGCGCAACCACTACAGCGGTGAAACTTGGGAGCTGACCCTGGACCACGTGCAGGCCCTGGCCGAACTGCAAGTGCCGGCGCCGGCCGACCCGGGCCGCTATCAAGTGTGGCTGCAAACCGCCGATGAAACCCTGGACTACCGCGACGCCCAGCGCTATTACCAGGCCTGCGCCCTGCGCATCCAGGCCGGTGGCGACCACAGTTACCAGGGCTTCGCCGAACAGCTGCCAGGCCTGCTGGCATTTGCCGGCATTGCGCGGCAGCAGTATGCGGCGCTCGATTTTTCTGTATTTTGACCTTTTTGCATTCACCAGACTGACGACGAGAACCCATGGCCAATCCCAGCGCTAGCGCCTATAACGCAGACGCCATCGAAGTCCTCTCCGGCCTTGACCCGGTGCGCAAGCGCCCGGGCATGTACACCGATACCAGCCGGCCGAACCACCTGGCCCAGGAAGTCATCGACAACAGCGTCGACGAAGCCCTGGCTGGCCATGCCCGCTCGGTGCAGGTCATCCTGCATGCCGACCACTCGCTGGAAGTGAGCGACGATGGTCGCGGCATGCCGGTGGACATCCACCCGGAAGAGGGCGTGTCGGGCGTCGAGTTGATCCTCACCAAGCTGCACGCCGGTGGCAAGTTCTCCAACAAGAACTACCAGTTCTCCGGCGGCCTGCACGGCGTCGGCATTTCGGTGGTCAACGCCCTGTCGACCCAGGTGCGCGTGCGCGTCAAGCGCGACGGCAACGAATACCAGATGACCTTCGCCGACGGCTTCAAGGCCAGCGAGCTGGAAGTGGTCGGCACGGTCGGCAAGCGCAACACCGGCACCAGCGTGTACTTCAGCCCCGACCCGAAATACTTCGACTCGGCAAAATTCTCCATCAGCCGCCTCAAGCACGTGCTCAAGGCCAAGGCTGTGCTGTGCCCGGGCCTGTTGGTCAGCTTCGAGGACAAGGCCAGCGGCGAGAAGGTCGAGTGGCATTACGAAGACGGCCTGCGCTCCTACCTGGTCGACTCGGTCAGCGAGTTCCAGCGCCTGCCCGACGAGCCGTTCTGCGGCAGCCTGGCCGGCAACAAGGAGGCCGTGGACTGGGCCCTGCTGTGGCTGCCCGAAGGCGGTGACAGCGTTCAGGAAAGCTACGTCAACCTGATCCCCACCGCCCAGGGCGGTACCCACGTCAATGGCCTGCGCCAGGGCCTGCTCGACGCCATGCGCGAGTTCTGCGAGTTCCGCAACCTGCTGCCGCGTGGGGTCAAGCTGGCGCCCGAAGACGTCTGGGAACGCATCACCTTCGTGCTGTCGATGAAGATGCAGGAGCCGCAGTTCTCCGGGCAGACCAAAGAGCGCCTGTCGTCCCGCGAGGCCGCAGCGTTCGTTTCCGGGGTGGTCAAGGACGCCTTCAGCCTGTGGCTCAACGCCCACCCCGAGCTGGGCATGCAACTGGCGGAACTGGCCATCAGCAACGCTGGCCGCCGCCTGAAGGCGAGCAAGAAGGTCGAGCGCAAGCGCATCACCCAAGGCCCGGCCTTGCCCGGCAAGCTGGCCGACTGCGCCGGGCAAGACCCCATGCGCGCCGAGCTGTTCCTGGTCGAGGGTGACTCCGCCGGCGGGTCGGCCAAGCAGGCCCGCGACAAGGAGTTCCAGGCGATCCTGCCGCTGCGCGGCAAGATCCTCAACACCTGGGAGGTGGACGGCGGCGAGGTACTGGCCAGCCAGGAGGTGCACAACATCGCCGTGGCCATCGGCGTCGACCCGGGCGCTGCCGACCTGTCGCAGCTGCGCTACGGCAAAATCTGCATCCTCGCCGACGCCGACTCCGACGGCCTGCACATCGCCACCTTGCTCTGCGCCCTGTTCGTGCAGCATTTCCGCCCGTTGGTCGAGGCTGGCCACGTGTATGTCGCCATGCCGCCGCTGTACCGTATCGACCTGGGCAAGGAAATCTACTACGCCCTCGACGAGGCCGAGCGTGACGGCATCCTCGACCGCCTGGTGGCCGAGAAGAAGCGCGGCAAGCCGCAGGTCACTCGATTCAAGGGCCTGGGCGAGATGAACCCGCCGCAGTTGCGCGAAACCACCATGGACCCGAACACCCGGCGCCTGGTTCAGCTGACCCTGGACGACCTGGCAGGCACCACCGAGATCATGGACATGCTGCTGGCCAAGAAGCGCGCTGGCGACCGCAAGAACTGGCTGGAAACCAAAGGTAACCTCGCCGAGGTCCTGGTTTGATCCGTCTGCTGGTCGCAGCCTGCCTGGCGCTGGTTGCCCTGCCGAGCCTGGCGGGCAACTGGCCGGAGCTCAAGCTTCAGTCCGAGCATGTGATCGATGGCATGCGCGGTGGCAACCTGTCTGGGCTGGCTGCGTGCCGCGGCGGGTTGTGGGGCGTTTCCGACCGGGATGACGACCGTATCTACCGCTTCGACCAGCAAAACGACCTGTGGCGCGCCCAACCCCTGACCTTCACCCCGCCCGCACCGCCGGAAAGCGGTTTGCCCTGGGGGCTGAAGTCGCGCAACTGGGCCGTGTCCTACGTGCGCGGCGGGGAGCTGGATTACGAAGGCATCACCTGCGACCAGGCTGGCAACCTCTACCTGGTCAGCGAGGCCCACGCCGGCGTGCTGCAGGTGCCTGTCGAAGGCGAGCCGCAGTGGTTGAAGATCGACCCGGTGATGGTGCGCCAGGCCCGTGCCAGCGGCATGCTGCTGAACTTCAACGCGCTGTTCGAGGGCGTGGCGATCAACCCGGCGGGCGACCGCCTGTGGCTGGCCGCCGAGCGCGAACGCCGTGGCCTGGTGGCCATCGAGCGGCAACAGTCGGTGTGGACCTGCGGGCGCAGCTGCGTGCTGTTGAGCGAAGCCGGGGTCGAAATGCAACCGGCGCAGATGCCTGAAGCCCGCGCCGTGTCACGGGACTTTGCCGACCTGGCCTGGTTCGAAGGCAAGCTGTTCACCCTGGAGCGCAACGCCTATCGCATCTGCCGGCGTGACAGCAGCAGCGGCAAGGTCGAGCGCTGCTGGTCGTTCGCTGCCGATGCGCTGCAGCCCCAGCGCCGCTACAAGCAGCCCTTCGGCCTGGCCGAAGCGCTGGTGATCGACACCAAGGGTGCCTGGATTGGCCTGGACAACAACAACGGCGCCCGCGCCGATGGTGAAACCCGGCCGGTGGTGTACCGCTTCGAGGCGCCCCAGGGCGGCTGGAGCGCCAACCCATGAGCCAGCCACCGGGCAAGCGCGCGGGCAAGGTGCTGATGATCGTCGCCTGGGCGGCGGCGTTGTTCCTTGCCACGCGCTTCTTCGGCCAGTGGGAGGAGCGCGAGCGCAACCCCAACACGGTGGTGCAGTCTTCCCGCGGCGATGGCTACATCGAGGTGCGCCTGCTGGGTAACGGCCAGGGGCATTTCGTGGCTGACGGTGCGATCAACGGCCAGGTGGTGCATTTCATGCTCGACACCGGTGCCACCGACGTGGCGATTCCCGAGGCGATGGCCGCCGACCTGAACCTGGCGCGGGGCAGCCCGGTGGTGCTGAGTACCGCCAATGGCCGCACCGAAGGCTACCGCACCCGGCTCGATACCTTGCAACTGGGCGATATCCGCCTGCAGAACGTGCGCGCCCTGGTGGTGCCGGGCCTGGATGGCCAGACCGTGCTGCTCGGCATGAGCGCCCTGAAACAACTTGAATTTACCCAGCGCGGCGGCACCATGCTGCTGCGCCAGAACCTGAAATGACGAGGCCCGCATGAGCGACTCACTGGAACTCAGCCTCGACGGCGTCGAACGCCGCTCGCTGGCTGACTTCACCGAACAGGCCTACCTCAACTATTCCATGTACGTAATCATGGACCGGGCCCTGCCGCACATCGGCGACGGCCTGAAGCCGGTGCAGCGACGCATCGTCTACGCCATGAGCGAGTTGGGGCTCGATGCCGATGCCAAGCACAAGAAGTCCGCGCGTACCGTGGGCGACGTGCTCGGCAAGTTCCACCCCCACGGCGATTCGGCCTGCTACGAAGCCATGGTGCTGATGGCGCAGCCGTTCAGCTACCGCTACACCCTGGTCGATGGCCAGGGCAACTGGGGTGCGCCGGACGATCCGAAGTCGTTCGCTGCCATGCGTTACACCGAGGCGCGCCTGTCGCGCTACTCGGAAGTGCTGCTCAGCGAAGTGGGCCAGGGCACCGTCGACTGGGTGCCGAACTTCGACGGCACCCTGCAGGAGCCGGCCGTGCTGCCGGCGCGCCTGCCGAATATCCTGCTCAACGGCACCACTGGCATCGCCGTGGGCATGGCCACCGACGTGCCGCCGCATAACCTGCGGGAAGTCGCCAGCGCCTGCGTGCGCCTGCTCGATGAGCCCAAGGCCACCATCGAGCAGCTGTGCGAGCACATCCAGGGCCCGGACTACCCGACCGAGGCCGAGATCGTCACCCCGCGTGCCGAAATCCAGAAAATCTACGAAACCGGCCGCGGCTCGATCCGCATGCGCGCCGTGTACCGCGTCGAGGATGGCGATGTCGTCGTCACCGCGCTGCCGCACCAGGTTTCCGGGGCCAAGGTGCTGGAGCAGATCGCCGCGCAGATGCAGGCCAAGAAGCTGCCGATGGTGGCCGACCTGCGTGATGAGTCCGACCACGAGAACCCCTGCCGCATCGTCATCATCCCGCGCTCCAACCGGGTGGATGCCGATGAGCTGATGCAACACCTGTTCGCCACCACCGACCTTGAAAGCAGCTACCGGGTCAACGTCAACATCATTGGCCTGGATGGCCGGCCGCAGCTGAAAAACCTGCGGGCCTTGTTGCTGGAATGGCTGGAGTTTCGTACCAATACCGTTCGTCGTCGCCTGCAGCACCGCCTGGACAAGGTCGAACGGCGCCTGCACCTGTTGGAAGGTTTGCTCACCGCGTTCCTCAACCTCGATGAAGTGATCCATATCATTCGCACCGAGGAGCACCCCAAGCAGGCGTTGATCGAGCGCTTCGAACTGACCGAAATCCAGGCCGACTACATCCTCGAAACCCGCCTGCGCCAGTTGGCGCGCCTGGAAGAGATGAAGATCCGCGGCGAGCAGGATGAACTGCTCAAGGAGCAGGCCAAGCTGCAAGCGCTGCTGGGCAGCGACGCCAAGCTGCGCAAGCTGGTGCGCAGCGAACTGATCAAGGACGCCGAAACCTATGGCGACGACCGCCGCTCGCCGATCGTCGAGCGCGCCGAAGCCAAGGCCCTGTCGGAAAACGAACTGATGCCGACCGAGCCGGTGACCGTGGTGCTGTCGGAAAAGGGCTGGGTGCGCTGCGCCAAGGGCCACGACATCGACGCCACGGGCCTGTCGTACAAGGCCGGCGACGGCTTCAAGGCTGCAGCCGCCGGGCGTTCCAACCAGTTTGCGGTACTGATCGACTCCACCGGCCGCAGTTATTCGGTGGCCGCCCATAGCCTGCCGTCGGCCCGTGGCCAGGGCGAGCCGTTGACTGGCCGCCTGACCCCACCGCCAGGCGCCACCTTCGAGTGCGTGCTGCTGCCCGATGATGACGCGCTGTACGTGGTGGCCTCGGACGCGGGCTATGGCTTCGTGGTCAAGGGCGAGGACCTGCAGGCCAAGAACAAGGCCGGCAAAGGCCTGCTCAGCCTGCCCAACGGCGCCAAGGTCATGACCCCGCGCCCGGTGGCCAACCGCGAGCAGGACTGGCTGGCCGCCGTGACCACCGAGGGGCGCTTGCTGGTATTCAAGGTTTCCGACCTGCCACAGCTGGGCAAAGGCAAGGGCAACAAGATCATCGGTGTGCCCGGTGATCGGGTGGCCAGCCGTGAAGAATTTGTCACGGATCTTGCGGTGATCGGCGAGGGCGGGACCCTTGTATTGCAGGCCGGCAAGCGTACCCTGTCCCTTAAAGGCGATGACCTTGAGCATTACAAGGGTGAACGTGGCCGACGCGGCAGCAAGCTGCCACGGGGCTTCCAGCGCGTCGACGGGCTGCAGGTAGAGATGCCGGGATAAACCGACGAAATGTCTGGAACGGCAATTTCAGCGCCGTTCCGGGCAGAAATGCTGGAGTCGGGCCGATATTTCGCGGATGATAGTGCTCCTGTGGTGCCGGCGTGGCCGTGTGCCCGATTGAATTGTTATCAGTATCACTGCGGTTTGCCTGGTAGCGACCGCCTGGATGGGTTGAATGAAATTCCTGCGCCTTCCATTTGCGCTGTTGATGACGGGTTTGCTGGGGCTGGGCGGGTGCAGCATGCATCAGCCAGTGGCCCTGTACCAACTCGACAGCGGTGATCCTGGCCAGCCTTCGCAGAGTGCGGGCATGGCCGTGGTGCTTGGCCCTGTGTCGGTGGCCGATTACCTGCAGCGCGAAACCTTCCTGCAGCGTCAGGCCGATGGCAGCCTGAGTTCGGCGACCGACGGTCGTTGGGCCGGCAGCCTCTCGTCAGACATCGACCAGTTGCTGGTGCGTCAGTTGGCCTGGCGCCTGGACAGCCAGCGCGTGGTTCTGGCACCGGCGAGCACGGGCTTTACGCCTGACGTTCAGGTGTTGCTGTCGATCACCCGCCTGGACTCTGGCAAGAACCAGCCGGCGATCCTCGACGCCCAATGGCGCCTGCTCGACCGCCGTGGCCATGTGCGCGACAACCGCATCGTTCACCTGGAACAGGCGCACGAAGGCAGCGAGTCGGCGCAGGTTCAGGCCCAAGGGCAGTTGCTGCAAAAGCTGGCTGAACAGCTGAGCACGGCGGTCAAGCCGCTGGCCAACCAGCCGGTGATTGCCGAAGAGCCACCGAAGAAGCCGGCAGCGCCTGTTCAGGTGAAGAAGGAACCGGAGAAGTCGAAGATTCCAATGGCGTCGCCGATTCGCACCGATATGGAAGTCTATCGGTTCTGATCGAGCCTCCAGATACAAAAAAGCCCGCGAACATGCGGGCTTTTTTGTGGGCGCCGCGAGCGGCGCCATCGCGAGCTGCGCTCGCTCCTACCGGATTAGCGCAGGATCTGGAACTTTGTTCAGAGCCTGGTAGGAGCGAGCGTAGCTCGCGATAGCGATATCAGCCCCAGCACAAATCCCGAACACGCAAGTGGCGATATCAGACCCGGCGCTCGTGCATCCGTGCCAATTGGCGCTCCAGCATCGACGGATAGGGCTCCATCAACCGCTCCACGCAGCACGCGCCCTCGGGGCTGGCAATCGGGCGAATACGGGCACGCTTGCGGATCAGGTCGTCGTCGCTGATCTGCCGCTCCACCAGCAGCAGGTTGCGGCTGTGCTGCGACAATGCCAGGGCATCCTGGGCCTTTTCGGCCATCAGCAAATCAACCTGCTCCAGCCCCTGCAGGTCGTCGCCCAAGGCCAGGCCCAGCTGCAGCTGCAGGGTAATGCCACTGTCGGCCACCTCGATCTGCAGGGCATGGCCCAGGGCGCGCAGCAGCTCGCCGCAGCAGATGGCGTTGGTCAGGTAGTCCTCGCCACATTCACGGCTGTGGAACAGCACCAGGGTGCTGCCGTCGTTGAGGGTATGGATTTCGCCTTCGTACAGCGACGCGGCCTGCTCCAGGCAGCCGCGGTAGCGCTCCAGCAGCTCGGTCAGGCGCGTACGCGGCAGGCGCCGCAGTTGCTCCTGGGAGCCCAGCTGTACCGCCAGCACGGCGGTGTTCTGTGGTTCGTCGGACTCGACCACGGCGGGCTTGGCCGCAGGCTGCTCGTCGTCGTCCAGCAGCCCGGCGAAGGCCTCGTCGTCGGCCTCGTCCGCCTGCACCACGGCCTTGGCGCGCTGGGCAAGGCGGGCAGGGGCTTCGTCATGGGCCTCTTCGAAGTCGTCCTCGTACTCCTCTTCCTCCTCCGGCTCAGGCTCTGGCGGAGGCGGCGGGGCCAGGCGCGCATGCAACTGGCGGGCGATATCGCCGATCTCATCCTGGCGGTCGGTGGCCGGGGTGTAGGGGTGTGGATCACGCAGCCAGACCCGCAGTTGCAGCAGCGGCAAGGTGATGTGACGGCCCTGGCGCAGGCTCAGGCTCAAGGCCAGTGCCAGCAGGATGGCGGCCAGGATGCCCATGCTTTGCAGGCTGATCAGCATCGGTTGCTGGAACTGGCTCATGTCCAGGCTGATACGCAGCTGACCGGCGGTCACGTCCTGGAAGGTGATCTTGGTCTGGTACAGGCCCTCGGCCTCGCCCAGCAGGCCATTGCGCGGGCGCTGGCCGGCCTCGGCGAGGATGCGGTTGTCCACGCTGTAGATCGCCGCATGGGCCACCAGCGGGTTCTTCACCAGGTTACCCAGCAACACGTTGAGGCTGAGGATATCGTTGGACACCAGCAGCTCGGTCGCCGAGGTTGCCGTCTGGATGGTCAGGCTCTGGCCAAGGGCGTCGGCCTGCTCGTGCATGGCCTGCTTGAACTGCAGGCCCATCACGCAGGCATAGATCACCAGCGCCAGCGCCACCAGGAAAATGTTGGTGCTGGCGATGCGCAGTGCCAGGGGAACGCGACGTTGGCGCAGGGCACGGAAGATCATCACGAAGAAATTGTCGGTCTTTACGGGCGTGGGCCGGTTCACAGAGCGCGGCTCTTAATGGCATAAAAGTGTTGCGCAGTATAGCGAGCCGTGTTTTGTCGGCAAAGTATCGTTGGCGCCCGATGGTCATGGAAAATCGGTAGAATGCGCATTTTTCATCGAAGTCGGAGCCAGGTTGTGCGCGAAATCGTTCTGATCAACATCACCGGTGAGGACCGTCCGGGTCTGACCGCCGCCATTACCGGCGTCCTGCTCCAGGGCGGTGTGAACATCCTCGACATCGGTTTGGCCGTGATGCACGGCACCCTGTCGTTCGGCATCCTGGTCGACATTCCGGACAACGAAGTGGCCACCAGCCTGCTGCAGAGCGTGCAGTCCAAGGCCCACGAGCTGAACCTGCAGGCCCGCTACACGCCGATTTCCGAGGCCGATTACCAGCATTGGGCCGATGGCCAGGGCGAGCCACGCCACATCGTTACCCTGCTCAGCCGCAAGATCACTCCCGAGCAGCTGCAGCGGGTGAGTGCGATCATCAGCCAGTATGGCCTGACCATCGAGCGTATCGAGCGCCTGTCGGCCCGCGTGGCCCTGGGTGCACCGAGCGAGAAGGGCAAGGCGGCGCTGGAAATTTCCGTGCGCGGCGTGCCTAGCGATGCCCAGGCGCTGCGTGCCGAGTTCTTTGCGCTGGCCGAGGCACTGAACATCGACATCGCCTTCCAGAAGGACGACCTGTTCCGCCGCAACCGCCGCCTGGCGGTGTTCGACATGGACTCGACGTTGATCGAGGCCGAGGTCATCGACGAACTGGCCAAGGCAGCCGGCGTGGGCGAGCAGGTGGCGGCCATCACCGAGCGCGCCATGCGCGGTGAGCTGGACTTCCGCGCCAGCTTCAAGGAGCGCATGGCGCTGCTTAAGGGCCTGGATGTCAGCGTGCTGGACCAGATCGGCGCTTCCCTGCGCCTGACCGAAGGCGCCGAGAACCTGTTCGCCGAGCTCAAGCGCCTGGGTTACAAGACCGCCATCCTGTCCGGCGGCTTCACCTACTTTGCCCGCCAGGTGCAGGCACGCCTGGGCATCGACTACGTGTTCGCCAACGAACTGGAAGTGGTGGATGGCAAGGTCACTGGCGTGGCCGTGGAGCCCATCGTCGACGCCCAGCGCAAGGCCGACCTGCTCCAGCAACTGGCCAACGAAGAAGGCCTGCAACTGGACCAGACGATTGCCGTGGGCGATGGTGCCAACGACCTGCCGATGCTGTCGTTGGCGGGCCTGGGCGTGGCTTTCCGTGCCAAGCCGCTGGTGCGCCAGTCGGCCAAGCAGGCCATTTCGACCCTGGGGCTCGATGGCGTGCTGTACCTGCTGGGGCTTCGCGATCGCGATACCCGTCACTGATTGGTGGCTGCTTTGGCGGCCCTATCGCGACCTGCGGTCGCTCCTACGGGGGTGGTGTATTCCTGTAGGAGCGACCGCAGGTCGCGATGGGGCCCTAAAATTACTGCTACTAGGCCAATTGCGAACTGTTCTAAGTTAGCTGCAAACACCGATCTACGCTTGGACCCGTACGGCTCACCCATCGACCGTACTGGCCCGGGGGGAGTCCCCGTGGCCATCAACTTCAAGGAGAAGAAGTTCATGTCCAAGTACGCAGTGGAAAATCAATGGGGCGGTAACTCGGCACCTTGGCATCCCGGTGGAATCTGGGTGCTGGGCGGCCGGGACAACCAGAAGGTGGTGTCGGTCGACGTCAAATCCAATGACGGCGGCCAGACCCTGCAAGGGGTCATGACCTATGCCGGCGAAGGACCGATCGGCTTCCAGGGCAAGCGCATCGCGCAGAACCGTTACCAGGTGCAGAACCAGTGGGGTGGCAACAGCGCCCCTTGGCACCCGGGTGGCGAATGGGTGATCGGCGGGCGCGACAACCAGAATGTCGTTGCCCTGACCGTGAAATCCGACGATGGCGGCCTCACGCTCAACGGGACCAACACCTACATCGATGAGGGCCCGATCGGTTTCCGCAGCCTTCTAGGCTGACGGCCCGCCGAACAGGCACCTCCCGGCCACAAGCCGGGAGGTGCTGAAGGGTCAGGCCTGTTGCGCCCCGGCAAGGAACTCGCCCATGCGCACCGCCGAGCCTGCACCCAGCGACTCGGCCCATTTCACCTGCTCTGGCCCGAACAGCACGATCGCCGTGGAACCCAGCTTGAAGCGCCCCAGTTCGGCGCCTTTTTCCAGGTGAATCGGCGCGCGGCTTTGTTCGTCGTAGCGGAAGGTCTTGAGCTCACGCTTGGGCGGGGTCACAAGGCCGGCCCACACGGTTTCGACAGAGGCGACGATCATCGCCCCCACCAGCACCACGGCCATTGGCCCACGCTCGGTATCGAACAGGCACACCACGCGCTCGTTACGGGCGAACAGCTCCGGCACGTTTTCGGCGGTGGTCTGGTTGACCGAGAACAGCCGGCCCGGCACATAGACCATCTCGCGCAGGGTGCCGGCCAGCGGCATGTGTACGCGGTGGTAATCCTTGGGCGACAGGTAGATGGTGGCGAATTCGCCGCCCATGAACGGCGCAGCCAGCGCCGGGTCACCGCCCAGCAACTCCAGCGCGCTGAAACTGTGGCCCTTGGCCTGGAAGATACGGCCGTGCTCGATCGGGCCCAGCTGGCTGACGGCGCCGTCGGCCGGGCAGAGGATCGCCCCAGGGGTTTCGTCCAGCGGGCGCGCGCCTGGCTTGAGGGCGCGAGTGAAGAAGGCGTTGAAGTGCTCGTAGGCGGTGAGGTCTTCGACCAGCGCCTCGCTCATGTTCACCTGGTAGCGCTTGGCGAACCAGGCGGTGAAGGCGTTCTTGAACCAGCGCGCGCGGCACTCGGCGATGCAGCCGGCCAGCCGCGACAGCAGGTGATGCGGCAGCAGGTACTGGCTGATGATGAACAGACGGGATTTCATGCAGGTTCCTTAGACTTCTACAGGCGTGTCCGGGTGGTTGCCCCATTCGCTCCACGAACCGGCGTAGGCCTTGATGCGTGGGTAGCCGAGGGCCTTGGCCACCAGGTAGGTGAAACCGGAGCGGCGGTGGGTTTGGCAGTGGGTGATCACTTCCTTGTCGGGGGTGATGCCCAGTTGCTGCAGTACCTCGGCGATGTCTGCGCGGATGCGCAGGTGGTCGTTGAGGTCCATGCCGGCGGTCCATTCGAAATTGACGGCGCCGGGAATGTGCCCGGCCTTGGCCGCCAGCACTTTCTCGCCGTTGAATTCCTGTGGGCCACGGGCGTCCCAGATAACCAGGTCATCGGCGCCCAGGCGGCTCTGCAGGTACTCCCGGGTGGCGGTGGGTTCGCCGTGCACGTGCAGGTGCACCGGGGCATTGCCTGGCGTGGGCACGTCGGTGGAGAGCTGGTCCGATGGCCAGGCCTGGATGCCGCCGTTGAGGTAGTGGTAGCGGGTGTGGCCGATGACGTCGAGCAGCCAGATGAAACGGCCGGCCCAGCCGCCGCCTTCATCGTCGTACACCACGTACACCGCATCGTCACGGTGGCCGAGTTCGCTGAACAGCTTTTCCAGCTCCGCCTGGGCCGGCAGCAGGCCGGGTGCCGGAGGCTGGCCAAGCTGGGTGCGCTTGCCTTCGACGAAGCGGGCGCCGCTGATATGGCCGCTGACATAGCGGTTGGCACTGCTCAGGTCGACCAGAATCAGCTGGGGCGAAGCCAGGCGCGGCAGCAAGTCCGCGGCTTCGATCACCAGGGGCAGGCCGGAAAAGTCAGACATCCACGTTCTCCAGTGTGGAAAGAGAGCCGATTGTAGCGCAAGCCTCAGGCACTGCGGTTGGCAAACACGGCCAAGGCGCGCTCAAGGCATTGCGAGGTTTTTCCAAAGGCCTGCACGCTGACATCGGCCAGCGGCTTGCCGCCCTGGTCGGCCACCGCCAGCATCAGCACCTGGTCACCGACTGCCAGCGAACGCAGCAGCAGGTGCTCGCTGCGAAACAGCGCACGCAGGGGCGCCGGCAGCAGGGCCGAGAACTGGGCGTGGTTGTCTGGCGTCAGGCGCAGCTGGCCGGCCTTGCTCATCAGCTTTTGCAGCAACCGGTTCTGCTCGATGGCCAGGGCGATGCCCCCGGCCTCCTTGGGCAGCCCGGCGATCTGCTGCACGCGCAGGTAATCGCAGGCCTTGTCCAGGCTCAGCAGCATGATGCGCTGCATGCCGCAGGCTTCCAGGGCTTCGCGCGCGTGGGTGGCCAGGTGCACGGCGTTGGTGAACGGGCTGGGCTGGGCCAGCAGCTCCTGGCACAGGGTGCGCCAGCGGCCCAGCGCCTCACTGGAGGGGGGCGGTGGGGTGAGCATGTCCGGGTGCGGGCGGCGCTGGTCCCAGGGCCAGATCAATGCCTCGGCGGGGTGGAACAGGGCATGTCGGGCATGGCGGCGGGCACTGGCGGCGGCCTGCTGGTGAACCTGCTGCTGCACGTCTTCCAGCGACGTTTGCAGGTACAGCGCGGTCAGCAGCTGCCAGCGCAGCATGTGCGGGTTGTCCCAGCCCACTTGCGCGGCCAGGGCCAGGTTGTTGGCCAGCAGCACGGTATTGGCCGGCTCGTTGAACCAGCGGCGCAGGCCAGGCTCTTCGTCCAGGCGGTGCTGCTGGTTGAGCAGGTCTTCGTCGCGGGCGATGCTCAGCACCAAGGCCAGCTGGTCGCGCTCCTCAAGCAGCAGGCGGTAGCCCTGGGTGACCCAGCGGGGCAGGCGCCAGTGCTCGGCCATGGCCTGGCACAGGGCGAAGATACGCACGCCGAACAGTTCCTGTTCCACGTCGGCGGCCACCTCACCTTTATGGATAACCCGTAGCTCCCAGGCATCCAGCAGTTTCGGGTGGGCCAGGGCCAGTGGCCACAGGGGGGCGAGAAACAGCAGGCTGCCCCAGTGAATTTCCTGCCACAGGCGCGCCAGGCGGCTGGCGAACAGGCCGCTGGCCTGCTGCGCGGCGTGCTGGCTGATCAGCAGGAACTGGCGCAACACGGGCGGAATGTCGTCTTCCGGCACCGAAGGCAGGCGCATCAGCAGTTCCTTGCTGCGCACCAGCCCCAGGCGGTTGAGGGCGATTTCCAGGCTTTCGGCCGGGTCGGCCTGGCTGGCATTGGCCGGGTGGTTGGCCTCGCGCATCACCGACAGCACCAGGGCGGGGCTATCCTGCATCAGTTCGGCGATGTCACGCAGCGAACGGCGGCTATCATTGATGGCGCTCAGAACCCGGTCGTAACTGTGCTTGGGCACCGGCACGCGCAGGCCGTCCAGCTGCTTGATCCAGGCTTCTAGCGTATGCGGAGTCTGAGTGGGCACCTTGGTTTCCATTGGCATTTTGACATCAGTCCGAACTGGCTTTTCGCTTTGAGTGGCTATAGTCTGGCGCAGTTCTGCCGATAAGTAGAAGAAGAGTTTTAAGGCTCCCGTCCCTCACCCTGACCACGACAGCAAGTGCTTTGAACCTATGGCTAAAATTATCGGCATCATCGTCGTATTCGCGAGCGTGCTCGGCGGATATGTGCTCTCCCACGGCAAGATCGCGGCGCTGATCCAGCCATTCGAAGTGCTGATCATCGGCGGTGCGGCCTTTGGCGCCTTCATGCAGGCCAACCCCGGCTACATGACCATGCACGTGGTCAAGAAGTCGATGAAGATGTTTGGCTCGCGCTTCACCCACACCTTCTACCTGGAGGTGCTGGGCCTGGTGTACGAGATCCTCAACAAGAGCCGCCGCGAAGGCATGATGGCGATCGAGAGCGATATCGAAGACGCCGCGGCCAGCCCGATCTTCGCCAAGTACCCGGCAGTGCTGGGTGATGAGCGCATGACCGCATTCATTTGTGACTACCTGCGCATCATGTCCACCGGCAACATGGCCCCGCACGAGCTCGAAGGCTTGTTCGACATGGAGCTGCTGAGCATGAAGGAAGAGCTGGAGCACCCCTCCCACGCGGTGACCGGCATCGCCGACGGCATGCCCGGCTTCGGTATTGTCGCGGCGGTACTGGGTATCGTGGTGACCATGGCGTCGCTCGGTGACGGCGACCAGAAGGCCATCGGCATGCACGTGGGTGCGGCGCTGGTGGGTACCTTCTTCGGTATTCTCGCCGCCTACGGCTTCTTCGGCCCGCTGGCCAAGTGCCTGGAGCACGATGCCAAGGAAGAACTCAACCTCTATGAGTCGATCAAGGCCTCGCTGGTGGCTTCGGCCTCTGGCATGCCGCCTTCGCTGGCCGTCGAATTCGGGCGCAAGGTGCTGTACCCCAAGCATCGCCCAAGCTTCGCCGAACTGGAACAAGCGGTTCGCGGTCGCTGAGTCATGGAAAACAATCAGCCGATAATCATCAAGCGCGTCAAGCGCTTTGGCGGCGGCCACCACGGCGGCGCCTGGAAGATCGCCTTCGCCGACTTCGCCACGGCGATGATGGCGTTCTTCCTGGTGTTGTGGTTGTTGTCCACGGCCACGCCCGAGCAGAAAATCGCCATTGCTGGCTACTTCAAGGACCCGATCGGCTTCTCCGAAAGCGGCACGCCCTACATCATCGACCTGGGCGGCTCGCCGCAGCTGGCGCCGGAAAAGACCATCAACCCGGAAATGAAGTCCGAACCTACGCCTGACACCAGCATCCAGCTGGACAAGGACAAGGTCGAAACCATGGCCGAGCAGGTTGAGCAAGAGCGCCTGCAACTGCTGTTGCAAGAGTTGAAGGACAAGGTCGAGGAAAACCCGCAGCTGCAGAAGTTCAAGGACCAGATCCTGTTCGAGATCACCCAGGACGGCCTGCGCATCCAGATCATGGATAACGACAAGCGGCCGATGTTCGACATCGGCAGTGCGCGCCTGCAGCCGTACTTCGAGGACATCCTGCTGGCCATGGCCGACACCATCAAGGCGGTGCCGAACAAGATCAGCATCAGCGGCCACACCGATGCCAAGCCGTATGCCGGCAGCGGCGAGTTCGGCAACTGGGAGCTCTCGGCCAACCGCGCCAACGCCGCGCGCCGTGCGCTGCTGGCCGGTGGCTACCCGGACGGCCAGGTGGCGCGGGTGGTGGGCTATGCCTCGTCGTCGCTGTTCGACAAGCAGGACCCGTTCAACCCGGTGAACCGTCGTATCGACATCATCGTCCTGACCAAGAAGGCCCAGCAGAACATCGAAGGCGAGCAGGGCACGCCGAAGGCTCCGGACCAGCCCGCCCAGCCGGCGGCGCCTGCCGGGGCTGGGGCGGCGGCACCGGCTACGCCGGCAGCACCGGGGGCCGGCGACACGCCGATGCAGCCGCGGGAGCTGCGCCAGAAGCTGAATATCTTCGAGGATGGGACCTTGAAGATGGATGAGCAGAAGGACCAGTAACCGCTGGGGTCGCGTTGCGGCCCAAGCGCGACCTGCGGTCGCTCCTACGGGGGGATGGGTGTTCCCCCGTAGGTTGCGACAGGCCCTCAAAACCCCCGCCTGATCTTGGCCTTGAGGTCGGCATGAAAGAAATCTGCATTGTCCCGGTCGGCGCAGGTTCCGCGCGCCGTGGGCAACACCATCGCCCGCTGGAACGTGCATTCATCGTGGTAGGCCCGCACGAACAGGTCGATATGCGCCCGTTCCCGCATCACCGGCCAGCGGCTCAGAAAGCCCGTTAGCGGCTCGTCCCCGGCGCGGTAGAAGCATACCCGCCGGTTGGCCATCACCGCCGCCCCCAACAGCCACGCCGTCCACCAATCCTCGCCCGCCGCTGCCGGCAACAGGCCGATCCAGTGGGTGGCATCGCTCATCTGCTGGCAGCCGTTGCCATAAAGGTCGTCATGGGTCTGGCCGTCGGCGTCGAACAGAACAAGCTGCGCGGTGATGCCTTCGAGCAGCAGGCGCTCGTTGAGGATGAAGGCGTCGAGCCGCGCCTCCTGGCAGTAGCTGATGAACACCGGCATTGGCGTTGCCCTCCCTGAAGTGAAGCCATGACCTTCAGGGAAAGCGCGGGAAGGGGCAATAGATGACGGAAAATCCGGAGCGGCCCTACATGCTGCGGTAAAAATTCCTACAAATTAATAGCTGTCTTCCGGCAAGCTGGCGATGATCGAGCGATAGCTGCTCATCCGTTGCGGCTTGATCCGGCCATCCTCCAGTGCCTTGAGCAAGGCGCACCCCGGTTCGCGGTCATGCTTGCAGTCACGGAAGCGGCAGGTGCCGAACAGGTCGCGGAATTCGATGAAGCCGTCTTCCACGTCGGCGCGGCTGACGTGGCCCAGGCCGAATTCACGGATGCCGGGCGAGTCGATCAGGTCGCCGCCATTGGGGAAGTGGTAGAGGCGCGCGGTAGTGGTGGTGTGGGTGCCTTGGCCAGACCATTCGGACAGGTCGCCGACGCGGGTGCCGGCGTCGGGCAGCAGGCTGTTGACCAGCGACGACTTGCCCACGCCCGACTGGCCGACGAACACGCTGATGTGGCCGTCGAGCATCTGCTGCAGGCGCTGCATGCCATCGCCATGGTGCGCCGACACTTCCAGCAACGGGTAGCCGAGCTCGCGGTACACCTCAAGCAGGGCATGCAGGCCCGGGCCGTTGTCGTCGTCGATCAGGTCGGCCTTGTTCAGCAGCAACAATGGGCGGATACCGGCGTGCTCGGCGGCCACCAGGTAACGGTCGATCAGGTTCGGGTGCGGCTCGGGGGCCGGGGCGAACACGATCACGATCAGGTCGACGTTGGCCGCCACCGGCTTGAGCTGGCCGTGGTTGTTCGGCCGGCACAGCTCGGTGCTGCGCGGCATCTGCGCGACGATCACGCCGATGCCTTGGTTGCCGGCCCGCCAAACCACCCGGTCGCCGGTTACCAGCGCCGGCAGGTTGGCCCGCAGGTGGCAGCGGAATACCTGGCCTGCCACCTCGCCGTCCTGTGCCTCGACCTCGACCTGCACGCCGAAGTGGGCAATCACCAGGCCCAGCTGCTCCGGCCCCAGGTCGCCGCCCTCCAGCTCCTGCAGCACGTGCTGTTCGCGTTTGGCGGCGCGAGCGGCGCGTTCGTTCTGGATTTTTTCGATACGCCAGTTCTGGCGCCGATTGAGCTGGCGTTTGGCCATGGACCTTCCAAGGTGGGGCAAGTTGAAAACGGCAGGCAGTTTAGCACGCCCGCCCGCCGACCATTCTGGTTACCTTTGCGCCGCGCATGCGCAGGCCAGCATCGCTAGGCTACTATGACGGCCTATACGAGGAGCCCTTCATGCAGAACCCACAGAACCTGATCTGGATCGATCTGGAAATGACCGGCCTGGACCCGGACCACGACGTCATCATCGAGATGGCCACCATCGTCACCGACAGCGAGCTGAACACCCTGGCCGAAGGCCCGGTGATCGCCATTCACCACAGTGACGAGGTGCTGGCGCGCATGGACGAGTGGAATACCCGTACCCATGGCGCCTCGGGCCTGACCCAGCGCGTGCGCGAGAGCACGATCAGCATGGCCGAGGCCGAGGCGCAGACCATCGCTTTCCTCGAACAATGGGTGCCCAAGGGCAAGTCGCCGATCTGCGGCAACAGCATCTGCCAGGACCGCCGCTTCCTGTACCGCCACATGCGCGGCCTGGAAAACTACTTCCACTACCGCAACCTCGATGTGTCCACGCTCAAGGAGCTGGCCGCGCGCTGGGCGCCGGATGTACGCGACAGCTTCAAGAAGGGCAGCACCCACCTGGCGCTGGACGATATCCGCGAGTCGATCGCCGAGCTGCGTCACTACCGCGAGCACTTCATCAAGGTGTGAGCCGAAAGGGCGCAGATATTCCGCTTGCGCCCCCTTTTGGTGCCAGGGGCAACTGGTTAGACTGCGCGCCTTTCCCGCACGGACCTGCGCCATGTTGTTGATGCTCTACCTGATTGCCATCACCGCCGAAGCCATGACCGGTGCCTTGTCTGCCGGGCGCCGCGGCATGGACTGGTTCGGCGTGGTGCTGATCGCCTGCGTCACTGCCCTGGGCGGTGGTTCGGTGCGTGACGTGTTGCTCGGGCACTACCCACTGACCTGGGTAAAACACCCGGAATACCTGGTGCTGACCAGTTTCGCTGCGTTGCTGACGATTTTCATCGCGCCGATGATGCGCCGCTTGCGTTCGCTGTTCCTGGTGCTCGATGCCCTGGGGCTGGTGGCCTTTACCCTGATTGGCTGCATGACGGCGCTGGAAATGGGCCAGGGCATGCTGGTGGCGTCGATCAGCGGGGTGATTACCGGGGTGTTCGGCGGAATCCTGCGGGATATCTTCTGCAACGATATCCCGCTGGTGTTCCGCCGCGAGCTGTATGCCAGCGTGTCGTTCGCGGCGGCCTGGTTCTACCTGGGTTGCGTGTATTTCAAGGTCCCGGCCGAGCAGGCGATGTTGCTGACCTTGTTTGGCGGGTTCCTGGTGCGCTTGCTGGCGATTCGCTTTCATTGGGAAATGCCCAAGTTTCATTACAACGACCAGCAATGATCGCCACTGCGCTGTCGCGCAGGTGCAGTGCCATCAGTCACGCCGCAATGCGTGAGTGCCCCTAAATGCGATACGCGAACTCCGGCGCTTGACCTACCTGGGTTGCCGATCAAGCGCCCATCTCCAGGCCAGCACCGCCCCCGGTAGGAGCGAGCGCAGCTCGCGATGGGGCGCGCAGCGGCCCCAGGGTTTCAGCCTCGCGGCTCATAGTGCTGGGGCTGCTTTGCAGCCCATCGCGAGCTGCGCTCGCTCCTACAGAAATACCCGTAAAATCAGAGAGATACGATCTGTTCCATAGGGGCGGGTGTGCAAGCTTCTGGCAGTCGAGGCGGCGTCGTTACTCAACCCCATGGCGCTCCAGCGCCCACTGCACATGCTCGCGCACCAGCGCCGACTCATCTTCGCGCCGCGCCTTCAACGCCTCGACCACCGGAATCGTCGACGGCGCATTGCCAAGGCCCACCGCCAGGTTGCGCAAGAACCGCTCATACCCCGCCCGCCGCAGCGGCCCGCCCTCGGTCTTGCGCAGGAACGTGCGCTCATCCCACAGGAACATCTCGGCAAGCTCGGCATTTTCCAGCCCGTGCCGCGGCTGGAAGTCGCTTTCCTTGCTGTGATTGGCAAAGCGGTTCCACGGGCAAACGATCTGGCAGTCGTCGCAGCCAAACACCCGGTTGCCCATCATCGAGCGCAACTCCAGCGGAATCGGCCCGCGCAGCTCGATGGTCAGGTAGGAAATGCAACGCCGGGCATCCAGCACGTACGGCCCTACGAAAGCCTGGGTCGGGCAGATGTCCAAGCACGCCTGGCAACGCCCGCAATGCTCGCTGGTGTGCGCGCCGTCCACCGGCAGCGGCAGGTCGACGAACAGCTCGGCCAGGAAGAAGTAGCTGCCGGCCTTGCGGTTGAGCAGCAGGGTGTTCTTGCCGATCCAGCCCAGCCCGGCCTGCTCGGCCAAGGCCTTTTCCAGCACCGGGGCACTGTCGACGAAGGCGCGGTAGCCAAACGGGCCGATGGCCTCCTGGATACGGTCGGCCAGGAACTGCACGCGCTTGCGCACCAGCTTGTGGTAGTCACGGCCCAGGGCATAGCGCGAGATGTAGGCTTTCTCGGGCTGGGCCAGGCGCTGGGCCATCTGGGTGTCGCCGGGCAGGTAGTCCATGCGCAGCGACACCACCCGCACCGTGCCGGGAATCAACTGCTCGGGGTGGGCGCGCTTGCTGCCGTGGGCGCCGAGGTATTCCATTTCGCCCTGGTAGCCGGCGTCGAGCCAGCGCTGCAGGTGCTGTTCGTGCTCGCCAAGGTCTACCCCGGCGATGCCGACGTGGGCAAAACCGAGGTCTTGGCCCCAGATCTTGATGGATTGGGCCAGTTGGGCGAGGTCAGGTGTACAAGCGGACATGGATGGGCAAGGCAATACGGGCTCAGGTGCGTATAATTCTGCCAGACATTGGAGCCTTTGCCCCCATGCCGCAGACCAAACACCCCAGCCATGCCCCGCAATTGCTCAGCAGCGTGACCGTCGCGCACCTGCCGGGCCGGCCGGCGCATGCCCACAAGGGCGACTTCGGCCATGTGCTGGTGGTCGGCGGCGACCTGGGCACGGGTGGCGCCGTGCTGCTCAGCGCCGAGGCTGCGCTGCGTTGCGGCGCCGGGCTGGTCAGCGTGGCCACCCGCCCCGAGCACGTGGCCGCCAGCCTGGCGCGGTTGCCCGAGGTCATGTGCCTGGGCGTGGTGTCTGCCAACCAGCTGATGGGCCCGCTGGAGCGCGCTTCGGTGCTGGTGGTGGGCCCGGGCCTGGGCCAGGCCGCCTGGGGGCGCAGCCTGTTGTCGGCGGTGGCCAATGCCGAGCGCCCGCAAGTGTGGGATGCCGATGCATTGAACCTGTTGGCGCGCGCGCCGTTGGCCCTGCCCAGTGGTAGCATCCTTACCCCGCACCCGGGCGAGGCGGCGCGGCTGCTGGGCATTTCCACCGAAGCGGTGCAGGCCGACCGCCCGGGCGCTGCGCGCAAACTGGCGCGCCGGCACAACAGCGTGTGCGTGCTCAAGGGCGCCGGCACCCTGGTGGCGGGCCCGAGCGGCCAACTGGCATTGTGCGAGCGCGGCCACCCGGCCATGGCCGGTGCGGGCCTGGGCGATGTGCTGGCTGGCGTGTTGGCGGCGCTGCTGGCCCAGGGGCTGGACGCCTGGAGCGCGGCGTGCCTTGGGGTATGGCTGCATGCCTGCGCCGGCGAGCGCCTGGGCGTCAAGGGTAGAGGCCTGGCGGCCAGCGATCTGGCCCCGGTCATTCGAGAATTGTTGGAGGAGCACTCAGCGTGTCTGGCTTAACCCTGTTTCTGGCCGATGAAGCGGCCACGGTCGAATTCGGCAGCAAAATGGCCGAGGTGACCGGCGGTCGTGGCGTGATTTTCCTGGAAGGCGACCTGGGGGCGGGCAAGACCACCCTGTCCCGTGGCTTGATTCGCGGCCTGGGCCATACTGGTGCAGTGAAAAGTCCGACTTTCACCGTGGTTGAACCCTACGAAATCGGTGAAATTCGCGCCTTCCATTTCGACCTGTATCGCTTGGTCGACCCGGAAGAGCTGGAGTTCATGGGTATTCGCGACTATTTCGAAGGCGATCCGCTGTGCCTGTTCGAGTGGCCGCAAAAGGGTGCGGGCGTTTTGCCAAAGCCTGACCTGACCATTACCATAAGCCCCCAAGCGAGCGGCCGCTCGCTTGTCCTTTCGCCGCAGGGGGCTCGCGGCGAGGCCTGGTGCGTGGCACTGGCCGAACACTATAAACAGTAAGTGGGGTAGGTATGCGCATACGCGCACTGGTCGCTGTCGTTGGGCTGCTGCTGACAGCGGTGACCGTTGACGCTCTGGCCGTCACGCAAGTCAAGAGCATGCGCCTGTGGCGCGCACCGGACAACACGCGGCTGGTCTTCGACCTGTCTGGCCCCGTGCAGCATAGCGTGTTCACCCTGAGCGCACCTGATCGCCTGGTCATCGACATCAACGGTGCGACCCTGGGCGCGCCGTTGAACGTGTCCACCTCGAACACGCCGATCACCAGCGTGCGCTCTGCCCAGCGCACACCGACCGACCTGCGTGTGGTGGTCGACCTGAAAAAATCGGTCACGCCGAAAAGCTTCACCCTGGCGCCCAATGCCCAGTATGGCAACCGCCTGGTGGTCGACCTGTACGACCAGGAAGCCGATGCCGTTGCCGCCACTGCGCCGACGCCACCGCCCACCCCGGTGCCAACCCCGGCGACCACGCCTGCCGTGCCGGTGAGCCCTGCCCAGCCTGCGATCAAGCTGCCGCCAGTGCCCAGTGGCAAGCGTGACATCGTGGTGGCCATCGATGCTGGCCACGGTGGTGAAGACCCGGGTGCGTCCGGCTCCAGCGGCCAGCATGAAAAAGACATCGTGCTGCAGATCGCCAAGGAACTGCAGCGCCAGATCAACACCGAGAAAGGCTACCGCGCCGAACTGACCCGCACCGGCGACTATTTCATCCCGCTGCGCAAGCGCACCGAAATCGCCCGCAAGAAGGGCGCCGACCTGTTCATTTCGATTCACGCCGACGCAGCGCCCTCGCGCGCCGCCTTTGGCGCTTCGGTGTTCGCCCTGTCCGACCGTGGCGCCACCTCCGAGACGGCGCGCTGGCTGGCCGACACGGAAAACCGTTCCGACCTGATCGGCGGTGCCGGCAATGTCAGCCTCGACGACAAGGACCGCATGCTCGCCGGCGTGCTGCTCGACCTGTCGATGACCGCTACCCTCAGCTCCAGCCTGAACGTTGGGCAGAAGGTGCTGGGCAACATGGGCCGGGTGACCTCGCTGCACAAGCAACGGGTCGAGCAGGCAGGCTTCATGGTGTTGAAATCCCCGGACATTCCGTCGATTCTCGTCGAAACCGGGTTCATCTCTAACAACAGCGAAGCGGCCAAGCTGGCCTCTACCAGCCACCAGCAAGCCCTGGCCCGTTCCATTCATACCGGTGTGCGCCAGTACTTCCAGCAGAACCCGCCGCCTGGCACCTACATCGCCTGGCTGCGCGACAGCGGCAAGATCGCCCAGGGCCCGCGTGAGCACACCGTGCGCCCAGGTGAGACGCTGGCCATGCTCGCGGTGCGCTACCAGGTCAGCGTGGCCAGCCTGCGCAGCACCAACAGCCTCAAGACCGACGAGCTGAAAGTCGGCCAGCACCTCGACATTCCTGCCACCACGTTGGCCGCGCAATGAGTGGTGGCTCGCGCATCCAGCTGCTTAGCCCGCGGCTGGCCAACCAGATTGCCGCCGGTGAGGTGGTCGAGCGCCCGGCATCGGTGGCCAAGGAATTGCTGGAAAACAGCCTGGACTCGGGCGCCCGGCGCATCGACGTGGAGGTCGAGCAGGGCGGGGTGAAGCTGTTGCGGGTGCGCGACGACGGCAGCGGCATTTCGGCCGACGACCTGCCGCTGGCCCTGGCCCGGCACGCCACCAGCAAGATTCGCGAACTCGAAGACCTCGAAGGGGTGCTGAGCCTGGGCTTTCGCGGCGAGGCGCTGGCGTCGATCAGCTCGGTCGCGCGCCTGACCCTGACCTCGCGAACCGCCAGTGCCAGCGAAGCCTGGCAGGTGGAAACCGAAGGCCGCGACATGACCCCGCGCGTGCAGCCTGCCGCGCACCCGGTCGGCACCTCGGTGGAAGTGCGTGACCTGTTCTTCAATACCCCGGCCCGGCGCAAGTTCCTCAAGGCCGAGAAAACCGAATTCGACCACCTGCAGGAAGTGATCCGGCGCCTGGCATTGGCCCGTTTCGATGTCGGCTTCCACCTGCGCCACAACGGCAAGAGCATCCTCAGCCTGCACGAGGCCCATGACGAGACGGCCCGTGCGCGGCGTGTCGGCGCCATCTGCGGCGCAGGCTTCATGGAGCAGGCATTGCCGATCGATGTCGAGCGCAACGGCCTGCGCCTGTGGGGCTGGGTTGGCCTGCCGACCTTCTCGCGCAGCCAGGCAGACTTGCAGTACTTCTTCGTCAACGGCCGTGCGGTACGCGACAAGCTGGTGGCCCACGCCGTGCGCCAGGCCTACCGCGACGTGCTGTTCAACGGCCGGCACCCGACCTTCGTGCTGTTCCTGGAGCTTGAGCCCAACGGCGTCGACGTCAACGTGCACCCCACCAAGCACGAAGTGCGCTTCCGCGAAGGGCGCTCGGTGCACGACTTCCTCTATGGCACCTTGCACCGGGCCCTGGCCGACGTGCGCCCGGAAGACCAGTTGCCTGCGCCTGCTGCCGTGCCCGAGGCCATGCGGCCGACCGGCCAGCAGGTTGGTGAGTTCGGGCCGCAGGGCGAAATGCGCCTGGCCTCGCCGGTGCTGGAGCAGCCCCAGGCCCCGCAACACTCGATTTCCAACGGCGGCAGCGGTGCCGGCTACCAGTACCAGTACACCCCGCGCCCCTCGCAGCCATTGCCGGCCGCCGAGGCCCAGGCGGTGTACCGCGAGTTCTACAAGCCGCTGGCCGAGGGTGCGCCAGCGCCTGCGGCGCTGCCGGAAAGCCAGGGCGATATCCCGCCCCTGGGCTATGCGCTGGCGCAGCTCAAGGGCATCTACATCCTGGCCGAGAACGCCGCCGGGCTGGTGCTGGTGGACATGCACGCTGCCCATGAGCGCATCATGTACGAGCGGCTCAAGGTGGCCATGGCCAGCGAAGGCCTCAGCGGCCAGCCGCTGCTGGTGCCGGAAACCCTGGCCCTGAGCCAGCGCGAGGCCGATTGCGCCGAAGAGCACGCCCAGTGGTTCCAGCGCCTGGGCTTCGAGCTGCAGCGCCTGGGCCCGGAAACCCTGGCCATCCGCCAGATTCCCGCCCTGCTCAAGCAGGCCGAGGCCAACCGCCTGGTGCAGGACGTGCTGGCCGACCTGATGGAATACGGCACCAGCGACCGTATCCAGGCGCACCTCAACGAACTGCTCGGCACCATGGCCTGCCACGGTGCGGTGCGCGCCAACCGGCGCCTGGCCATCCCCGAGATGAACGCCCTGCTGCGCGACATGGAAAACACCGAGCGCAGCGGCCAATGCAACCACGGCCGTCCCACCTGGACCCAGATGGGCCTGGACGACCTGGACAAACTATTCCTGCGCGGTCGATGACATGAGCGGCAAGCCCCCTGCGATATTCCTCATGGGCCCCACGGCGGCCGGCAAGACCGACCTGGCCATCGAACTGACCAAGGTGCTGCCGTGCGAGCTGATCAGTGTCGATTCGGCGCTGGTCTACCGCGGCATGGACATCGGCTCGGCCAAACCCTCGAAAGAGCTGCTGGCGGCCCATCCGCACCGCCTGATCGACATCCGCGACCCGGCTGAGAGCTATTCAGCCGCGCAGTTTCGCGCCGACGCCCTGGAGGCCATGGACGAGATCACGGCGCGCGGCAAGATCCCGCTGCTGGTGGGCGGCACCATGCTCTACTACAAGGCGTTGGTCGATGGCCTGGCGGACATGCCGGCGGCCGACGCCGCGGTGCGCGCCGAGCTGGAGGCCGAGGCCGAGGCCTTGGGCCTGGCCGAGCTGCACCGGCAACTGGCCGAGGTTGACCCGCAATCGGCGGCGCGCATCCACCCCAACGACCCCCAGCGGCTGATCCGTGCGCTGGAGGTGTACCGGGTGAGCGGCCAGAGCATGACGGCCCATCGCCAACGGCAATTGGCCGAAAGTAGCGGCGCAGACGCAGGCGGCGGCGGGCATTTGCCCTATACTGTCGCGAGTTTGGCGATTGCCCCGGCGGATCGTCACATTCTGCACCAGCGAATTGCGTTACGATTTGCCCAGATGTTGGAACAGGGCTTCATCGACGAGGTCCGATCGCTGCGCGCCAGAAGTGACTTGCACGCCGGGCTGCCGTCTATACGGGCAGTGGGGTATCGGCAAGCCTGGGACTACCTCGATGGCAAGCTGACTGAGAATGAGATGCGTGAACGCGGTATCATTGCCACTCGGCAGTTGGCCAAGCGGCAGTTCACCTGGTTGCGTGGCTGGCCTGACGTGCATTGGCTCGACAGCCTGGCCTGCGACAATCTGTCCCGCACCTTGAAATACCTGGGAACCGTCTCCATATTGAGCTGAGTCCCTGCTGATAGCCGTCTATTCTTGCGATGGGACGGCCTAACTTATCGTTTTCTTTGATTTTCTATTATTGATCCTTACAGGAGTGCGGCATATGTCAAAAGGGCATTCGCTACAAGACCCTTACTTGAACACCTTGAGAAAAGAAAAGGTCCCGGTTTCGATCTACCTGGTCAACGGCATCAAACTGCAGGGCTCGATCGAATCGTTCGACCAGTTCGTGGTTCTGCTGAAGAACACCGTCAGCCAGATGGTCTACAAGCACGCCATTTCGACCGTGGTTCCAGCCCGTCCGGTCCGCCTGCCAAGCCCGTCCGATTCCGAGCACGGCGACAGCGAGCCAGGCAACGCCTGATAGGAGCCTGCATTGTTCTTTGAGCGCCACGGTGGTGGTGAGCGGGCGTTGCTCGTTCACTTGGAAGGTCAGAACCCTGAGGCGCGCGAAGACCCGCAGGAGTTTCAGGAACTGGCATTGTCGGCCGGTGCCGACATTGTTTCGCTGGTCACGGTGGGCAGGCATCAGCCTACCGCCAAATACCTGATTGGCAGCGGCAAGGTCGAGGAATTGCGCGACCTGGTCAAAGCCGAACAGGTAGACCTGGTGATTTTCAATCACACCCTCACGCCCAGTCAGGAACGCAACCTCGAACGTGTCTTCGAGTGTCGCGTGCTCGACCGTACCGGGCTGATCCTCGATATCTTCGCCCAACGGGCGCGTACCCATGAAGGCAAGCTGCAGGTCGAACTGGCCCAGCTTGAGCACATGAGCACGCGGCTGGTGCGCGGCTGGACCCACCTTGAGCGTCAGAAGGGTGGTATCGGCATGCGCGGCCCGGGTGAAACCCAGCTGGAAACCGACCGCCGTCTGTTGCGGGTGCGCCTGCGCCAGATCAAGTCGCGCCTGGAGAAGGTTCGCAGCCAGCGCGAGCAGGCCCGCCGTGGCCGCAAGCGCGCCGACATCCCTTCGGTGTCGCTGGTGGGTTACACCAACGCCGGCAAGTCCACGCTGTTCAACGCCCTGACCGCTTCCGAGGTGTATGCCGCGGACCAGCTGTTCGCCACCCTCGACCCAACCCTGCGCCGGCTCGAACTGGCCGACCTTGGGCCGATCGTGCTGGCCGACACCGTGGGCTTCATTCGTCACCTGCCGCACAAGCTGGTCGAGGCATTTCGGGCTACGCTCGAAGAGTCGAGCAATTCCGACCTGCTGCTGCATGTGATCGACGCCCATGAGCCGGAACGCATGGAGCAGATCGAGCAGGTGCTGGCGGTATTGAGCGAGATCGGCGCCGAAGGCTTGCCGATCCTTGAGGTGTATAACAAACTCGACCTGCTTGAGGATGTCGAGCCGCAGATTCAGCGCAATGCCGATGGCAAGCCGGAACGGGTCTGGGTGTCGGCACGCGATGGGCGTGGCCTGGAGCTGGTCGGCCAGGCGATTGCCGAGTTGCTGGGGGATGATCTGTATGTCGGTACCCTGTGTCTGGAGCAGCGTTTTGCCCGCTTGCGCGCGCAATTCTTTGCCTTGGGTGCCGTGCAGAGTGAGGAGCATGACGAAGAAGGGCGCAGCCTGCTGAGTGTTCGCCTGCCCAGGGTCGAGTTGAATCGCCTGGTCAGCCGTGAAGGCATGGAGCCGCAAGTGTTTGTCGAGCAACACACTTTGCAATAAATGCCCGGCGAGGTCGCCGGGCAGCAGTGGCAGGCATTCTGTAGCATTGGACGGCGCGCCGTGGGCGCGTCTTTGCTTTATCAGATGGAGAGCGCTATGGCTTGGAACGAGCCGGGTGGCAACTCGAACAATCAGGACCCCTGGGGCGGCCGTCGCGGTGGCGGCGGTGGTGGCGACAAGAAGGGTCCGCCAGATCTGGACGAGGCCTTCCGCAAGCTGCAGGACAGCCTGAACGGCATGTTCGGCAGCGGCAAGAAACGTGGCGGCGGTGACCGCAATGTCGGCAAGGGTGGCGGCTACGGCCTGCTGGGCATCGGCCTGGCGGTGCTTGCTGCCATCTGGCTGTACAGCGCCGTGTACGTGGTCGACGAGCAGGAGCAGGCCGTGGTGCTGCGCTTCGGCAAGTACTATGAGACGGTCGGTCCCGGCCTGAACATCTACTTCCCGCCAATCGATCGCAAGTACATGGAAAACGTCACGCGCGAGCGTGCCTACACCAAGCAGGGTCAGATGCTCACCGAAGACGAGAACATCGTCGAGGTTCCGCTGACCGTCCAGTACAAGATCAGCAACCTGCAGGACTTCGTGCTCAACGTCGACCAGCCTGAGGTCAGCCTGCAGCACGCGACCGACAGCGCCCTGCGCCACGTGGTGGGTTCCACCTCGATGGACCAGGTGTTGACCGAAGGCCGCGAGCAGATGGCCGTGGACATCCGCGAACGCCTGCAGCGCTTCCTCGACAACTACCGTACCGGTATCACCGTCACCCAGGTGAACGTGCAGAGCGCGGCAGCCCCGCGTGAAGTGCAGGAAGCCTTCGACGACGTGATCCGCGCCCGCGAAGATGAACAGCGTGCCCGCAACCAGGCCGAGTCCTACGCCAATGGCGTGGTGCCGGAAGCCCGTGGTCAGGCCCAGCGCATCATCGAGGATGCCAACGGTTACCGCGACGAAGTCATTGCCCGCGCCAAGGGTGAGGCCGACCGCTTCACCAAGCTGGTTGCCGAGTACCGCAAGGCCCCTGACGTGACCCGTCAGCGCCTTTACCTGGAAACCATGCAAGAGGTCTACAGCAACACGAGCAAGGTGCTGGTCACAGCCAAGGACGGGCAGAACAACCTGCTCTACCTGCCGCTGGACAAGATGGTCGAAGGCAGCCGCAGCGCCTCCGCACCTGGCAGCAGCGTTTCGCCGTCGGTCAATGACGCGGCCTCGCGTGCCTCGCAGGACCTGCAACAGCAACAACAGCCACTGCGCACCAGGGAGAGCCGCTGATGAGCAATAGATCGCTGATCGCCCTGATCGCCGCCGTGGTCCTGGCCATCGTCGCCTGGAACAGCTTCTACATCGTGTCCCAGACCGAGCGCGCGGTACTGCTGCGCTTCGGTAAGGTGGTCCAGGCGGATGTCCAGCCGGGCCTGCACGTGAAGATTCCCTACGTGAACCAGGTACGCAAGTTCGACGCCCGCCTGATGACCCTCGACGCCCCGACCCAGCGGTTCCTGACCCTGGAGAAGAAAGCGGTGATGGTCGATGCCTACGCCAAGTGGCGGGTCAAGGATGCCGAGCGTTTCTACACCGCCACGTCCGGCATGAAGCAGATCGCCGACGAGCGTCTGTCGCGTCGCCTGGAAAGCGGCCTGCGTGACCAGTTCGGCAAGCGCACCCTGCACGAGGTGGTTTCCGGTGAACGTGACGCGCTGATGGCTGACATCACCGCATCGCTGAACCGCATGGCCAACAAGGAGCTGGGTATCGAGGTGGTCGACGTGCGCGTCAAGGCCATCGACCTGCCCAAGGAAGTCAACCGCAGCGTGTTCGACCGCATGAGCACCGAGCGGGAACGTGAAGCCCGCGAGCACCGCGCCAAGGGTAACGAGCTGGCTGAAGGTATTCGCGCCGATGCCGACCGTCAGCGCCGTGTACTGCTGGCCGAGGCTTACCGCGAAGCGGAAGAAACCCGCGGTGATGGCGACGCCCAGTCGGCTGCCATCTACGCCAAGGCCTATGGCCAGGACGCTGATTTCTATGCGTTCTACCGTAGCCTGCAGGCCTACCGCGAAAGCTTCTCGAACAAGAGCGACGTGCTGGTACTGGATGCGAAGAACGAGTTCTTCCGCTTCCTGGACAAGAGCAAGCCGTGACGCTCAGGCCCTGATTTTCAGGCAGCGGCGCCCCGCCTGGCAGCTAAAACACCAGGCGGGGTGCATCCTGAATGAAAAGGGGTGTATGATGAGGCAGCCGGGAAATTTCCCGGCTTTTTTGCGTCTGCAAGGTTGATTGGCAAACCGCCAGTTGACGGTTTGGTCAGGTCGCAAGGCAATTCGAGGGTATCGGGTACGGTGGCTGCGCTGGGATCAGTGCTGCCCGCTGCTGTGCGCGATACCGGCTTTACTGACGGCTGGCCAGCTGGCAAGCCGCCCGGACCAGAGGGGAAATGGCGTAATGGCAACGGTAGACCGCTGGCTGCTGCCAGATGGCATCGAGGAAGTACTGCCACCTGAGGCTGCGCGCATCGAGATCGCGCGCCGCCAGGTGTTGGACCTGTTCCAGAGTTGGGGTTACGAGCTGGTCGTCACCCCGCATATCGAGTACCTGGAGTCGCTGCTCACCGGCGCCGGCCAGGACCTGGATCAGCGCACCTTCAAGGTGGTCGACCCGCAGTCGGGCCGCCTGATGGGCTTCCGCGCCGACTTCACTCCGCAGGTGGCGCGCATCGACGCCCACACCCTGCGCCGTGAAGGCCCGAGCCGCCTGTGCTACGCCGGCAGCGTGCTGCATGCCCAGCCGCGTGCACTGTCTACCTCGCGCAGCCCGATCCAGCTCGGCGCCGAACTGTACGGCGACGCCAGCCCCACCAGCGATGTCGAGGTCATCAGCCTGATGCTCGCCACGCTGCAGCTGGCCGATGTGCCGGATGTACACATGGACCTCGGCCATGTCGGTATCTACCGCGGCCTGGCCCGTGCCGCCGGGCTGTCCGGTGCGGTCGAGCAACAGTTGTTCGACGCCCTGCAGCGCAAGGCCGTCGATGAAGTGCAGGCGCTGACCGCCGACCTGCCGAAGGACCTGGGCAACATGCTGCGCGCCCTGGTCGAGCTGTGCGGTGGCCGTGAAGTGCTGGCCGAGGCCCGTGTGCGCCTGGGCCGTGCCCCGGCCAGCGTGCTGGCGGCACTGGACGACCTGCTGGCGATCGCTGATCGCCTGGCTGCGCGCTACCCGGAGCTGCCGCTGTACTTCGACCTCGGCGAGCTGCGCGGTTACCACTATCACACCGGCGTGGTGTTCGCCGTGTTCGTTCCGGGCGAGGGTCAATCCATCGCCCAGGGCGGCCGTTACGACGACATCGGCGCCGACTTTGGCCGGGCACGCCCGGCCACCGGTTTCTCCACGGATTTGAAGACCCTGGTCACACTGGGGCGAGCGGAGGTCGTATTGCCTGCTGGCGGCATCTGGATGCCCGACAGCGGTGACGCGGCCCTCTGGCAGCAGGTCTGCCAGTTGCGCAACGAGGGCCAGCGTGTGGTCCAGGCCCTGCCTGGCCAGCCGTTGAGTGCTGCTCTCGAGGCGGATTGTGATCGGCAATTGATTCAGCAAGACGGGCGCTGGCAGGTTCTGCCGCTGGCCCAGTGAGTTTCTGCGTCGGCAGTAGGCCGGCAACCAAGTTTGCGTGAATGAGGACCAATGTAATGGGTAAGAATGTCGTCGTCCTGGGCACCCAGTGGGGTGATGAGGGCAAAGGCAAGATCGTCGATCTGCTGACCGAACATGCTGCCGCCGTAGTGCGCTACCAGGGTGGCCACAACGCGGGCCACACCCTGGTGATCAACGGTGAAAAAACCGTTCTGCACCTGATTCCGTCCGGCATCCTGCGTGAGGGCGTACAGTGCCTGATCGGCAACGGCGTGGTCGTTGCCCCGGATGCCCTGATGCGTGAAATCACCAAGCTGGAAGAGAAGGGCGTACCGGTGCGCGAGCGCCTGCGCATCTCCCCAGCTGCGCCGCTGATCCTGTCGTACCACGTGGCCCTGGACCAGGCCCGTGAAAAAGCCCGTGGCGAAGCCAAGATCGGCACCACTGGTCGTGGTATCGGCCCCGCTTACGAAGACAAGGTTGCACGCCGCGGCCTGCGCGTTGGCGACCTGTTCCACCGCGAGCGTTTCGCTGCCAAGCTCGGTGAGCTGCTGGATTACCACAACTTCCAGCTGGTGAACTACTACAAAGAGCCGGCCATCGACTTCCAGCAAACCCTGGACGAGTGCATGGCCTATGCCGAGCAGCTCAAGCCGATGATGCTCGACGTCACCGCCGAACTGCACAACCTGCGCCGCGCCGGCAAGGACATCATGTTCGAAGGTGCCCAGGGCTCGCTGCTGGACATCGACCACGGGACCTACCCGTACGTCACCAGCTCCAACACCACCGCTGGCGGTATCTCCACCGGTTCCGGCGTTGGCCCGATGTACCTGGACTACATCCTGGGCATCACCAAGGCCTACACCACCCGCGTAGGTTCCGGCCCGTTCCCGACCGAGCTGTTCGACGAAACCGGTGCCACCCTGGCCAAGCGCGGCCATGAGTTCGGCTCCACCACCGGCCGTGCCCGCCGTTGCGGCTGGTTCGATGCCGTCATCCTGCGTCGCGCCATCGACGTCAACAGCATCTCGGGCATCTGCCTGACCAAGCTGGACGTGCTGGACGGCCTGGAAACCATCAACATCTGCGTGGGCTACAAGAACGAGAACGGCGCTGTGATCGACGCGCCTTCCGATGCCGACAGCTACATCGGCCTGGAGCCGGTGTACGAAGAGATGCCAGGCTGGAGCGAGTCGACCCTGGGCGCGAAAACCCTGGAAGAGCTGCCGCAAGCTGCGCGTGACTACATCAAGCGCATCGAAGTGCTGGTCGGCGCGCCGATCGACATCATCTCCACCGGCCCGGACCGCAACGAAACCATCGTGCTGCGTCACCCGTTCGCCTGATCTGCCCTCCAGGCTGATCTGACGCCGTGGCCCTGAAAGGGGCTGCGGCGTTTTCATTTGCCGCCGGCCCTCTCGGTTGTAGGAGCGGGCTTGCCCCGCGAAAGGGCCGGCCCAGGCAACCCAATTGCTGAACCTTGGCACATCTCCCCGCTGCCCCCGGCACAACCCTTGCTGTAATAAGCTTCTGTAGATGCCATCAAAATAGTGGCGCCAGAAAACACGAGGGTTACACCGTGTCTGCCATCCTCTCACTGTTACGAAGCCGCCTCTTGCGGCCTGTGTTTGTTGCCCTGGGTATCGCCCTTTTGGTGCAGGTGCTGGTTGCCGTTGCGCTGACCCGCAGCACGGTCACGGCCCTGGAGGCCGAACTTGGCGAGCGCCTGGGCAATGACAGCCGCCAGCTCGCCAGCGAGCTGGATCAGGCCGGGCAAGACGTGCGCGGGGGCCTTGAAAGCCTTTCCAGCAGTACCCGCCAGCGCCTGAGCGCCGGCCTTTCCAGCCGCCTGCAGGACGAACAGCGGCAACTGCGCGCAACCCTGGAGCAAAACCTCAAGGAGTCGGCCAACGACATGGCCGAACTGCTGGCCTCGGTGGCGCCGCGGGCCATCTGGGATAACGACGTACCCACCCTGTCCGACTTCGCCCGCCGCGCCCAGCGCAACCCCAATGTGCTGTTCGTGATCTACGACGACGCCCAGGGCCAGCACCTGACCCGATACCTGAACCGGCAGAACCCGATCAACCAGGCGCTGATCGACAAAGGCCAGGGTGAGCGGGCGCTGGACAAGGTGCTGGAGGCGGCGCGTCGCGACCCCTCGGTGTATTTCGTCGAGGCCTCGATCAGCCCCAATGGTGCCGAGATCGGCAAGGTCCTGATGGGGGTGTCCACTGCCGCCGTTGAGCAGCAGTTGCAGGCACTGGACCAGCGCTTCAATGCCTTGATCGCCAACGGCGAGCAACTGGTGGGCGACAGCCTGGGTGCGGCCTCCGCCGACAGCGGCAAGGCCCTGCGCGAGCGCCTGGGTGCGGCCCAGGCCAGTGCTTCAGCCATGCAGGCCAACACCGCCCAGACCGTGCGCGACGCCGCCGCCGAGCTGCGCTGGCGCATTGGCCTGGGCCTGGTGGTGGTCGGCCTGGGTGTGCTGTTGGTGGTGGCCGTGGTGCTGGGCCGTCGGGTGCTGAGCAAGTTGCGCCTGCTGATTGCGGCGCTCGACGACCTGGCCGCTGGCGAGGGCGACCTGACCAAGCGGGTGCGGTTGGACAGCCGCGACGAAATCGGCGACATGGCCTCGGCGGTCAACCGCTTCGTCGACAAGCTGCAGCCCATCGTTCGCGAGGCCGGCGAGGTGGCCCAGCGCACCGGCGTCGAGATCGGTGCCATGGCCCAGCGCAACGCCGGCGCCGATGCCGCCGCCGCGCTGCAGCGCGATGAGGTGGCGGCCAGCCTGCGCGACCTTTCGAGCATGGCCGATGAAGCCCAGGCCGAGAGCCATGCGATGCAGGCAGCCTTGCAGCAAGTGGTGGATATTCGCCAGGCCACCGACGAGAACAGTCGCTCCTCGACGCAGCTGGCCAGCCTGATCGAGAACCTTGCCGGCCAAGTGGAAACCGGCTCCCAGGTCATCGAACGGCTGGCCAAGCAGAGCGAGCAGATCGAAGTGGTGCTGACGGTTATCCACGGTATTGCCGAGCAGACCAACCTGCTGGCGCTCAATGCCGCCATCGAAGCCGCGAGGGCAGGCGAGACGGGGCGTGGCTTTGCCGTGGTGGCCGACGAGGTGCGGGCGCTGGCGAGCAAGACGCAGAGCTCAACCGGGGATATCCAGGCGCACATTGCAGCGCTGCAGAAGGGCGCCAAGGAAGCGGTGGCGACCATTGGCCAGGCCGGGGTGAAGGCCAGCGAAGGGTTGCTGGTGCTGCGCGAAAACGAGCGCCGCCAGCAGTCGGTGCAGGCGGCGGTGGAGCAGGTGCATGCAGCAATCGGCCTGGCCACCCGTGCCGCCGAGCAGCAGGCCCATGGTGCGCAGGCCGTGCGTGGGCGGGTGGAAACCATCCATGCCCAGGCCGAGCGCTCGGCCGAGGTGGTGATGCAGACCACGGCCAGCAGCAAGGTGCTGGATGACCTGGCTGCTCAGTTGCGCGCCAGCCTGGGGCAGTTCAGGGCTTAGGTGCGGTGGGTGGCACCGGCTTTGCCGGTGTTCGCGGGGCGAGCCCGCTCCTACAGGGGTTTGCTATGCTGGCGGCGATACATGACCAAGGGAGTTGTTCATGACCGCACGATGGGTCGCCGCCAAGGCCGATCTGGATTTCCTTCACTGTGACGGCGTTACCTTGCCGGCCTCGATGAGCGCCCTGCAGGCCTATTGCGCGATGACCTCGCAGGTTCCAGGCTGGTTGGCCAAGGCCTTTCGCCTGCGCGATATCATTTCGCGGCGTTTCAATGTGGCCGAGATCGGCGGCTTTTCTCCCCGCACGCCTGAGCAGGTGCCGAGCGTGGGCGAGCGGCTGGACTTCTTCACCGTCGAGTTCATCAGCGACCAGCAATTGGTCCTGACCTCGCGCGATACGCACCTGGCGGTGATGGTTTGCATGGATGTGCTGGCGCGGCAGCTGAGCGTGACCACTTCGGTGCGTTGCTTCAACACCTTTGGCCGCGCCTACATGGTGCCCGTGGGGCTGGCGCATGGGCCTATCGTCAAGCGCATGTTGCGTAATATCGAGCGGGTGTGAGGCAGAGCGCCGCGTGTGCGGCGCATCGCGAGCTTTGCTCGCTCCTACGGGAGATTTGCACCGCCCTGGTAGGAGCGAGCGCAGCTCGCGAAGCGCCGCACGAGCGGCGCCCGGTCTCAAGCCTTGTTCAAATACATCCGTGTTGTCAGCAGGTACACCGGCAGCCCCGACACCACGATCAGCAGTGCCGCATAAGGCGCCGCCGCCGCGAACTCGACGTTGGCGGTATGTGCCCACACCTCGGTGGCCAGTGTGGTCATGCCCGTCGGGCTGAGCAACAGGGTGGCGGTGAGCTCCTTCATGGCGTCGAGGAACACCAGGGCGAAGGCCGCCGCCAGGGCCGGGAAGATGATCGGCAGGGTGACTCGGCAGAACGCTGCAAAGCTGCTGGCACCCAAGGTGCGCGCGGCCTCTTCGAGGGTTGGCGAGGCCTTGTTCAGTGCCGTGCGCACCGGCGCCTGGGCCAGCGGCAGGAACAGCAGCGCATAGGCCAGCAGCAACAGCGCCGTGGTCTGGTACAGCGCCGGCACATAGTGCAGCGAGAACACCACCAGGGTCAGGGCGATCACCAGGCCGGGCAGGGCATGCAGCAGGTACGGCAGGCGCTCGGCCCAGATCGCCAGGCGGCCCTTGTAGCGCACCACCAGGAAGCTGACCGGCAGCGCCAGCAGCACGCAGAAGCCCGCGCCGCCCAGCGACACCGACAGCGAGGTCAGCAGCGCCTTGCCGATGGCCGCCACCGGGAAGGCCGCCGATGAGCCCACGCTCAGCCAGTAGCCCAGCATGGCCAGGGGAATGCCGCTACCCAGTATCGCCAGGCCCAGGCAGAACAGCTGCGCCAATGGCATCCAGCCGCGCAGGCGTACCGGCTGGCCACGGCGTGCTACGCCCTGGCCGATCCGCACATGGCGGGCCTTGCCGCGTACCCGCAGCTCCAGCCACAACATCAGCAGGCACAGTGCCAACAGCACCGCCGACAGCATCGCGGCGTTGGCGTTGCTGAACTCCAGCTCGAACTGCTGGTAGATCGCCGTGGTGAAGGTTTGCAGGCCGAGAATCGACAGGGCGCCGAACTCGACCAGCATGTGCAGGGCGATCAGCAGTGCGCCGCCCAGCATCGACGGCCACAGCAGCGGCAGGGTGATCTTGCGGAACACGCCCCAGCGGCTGTAGCCCAGGGTGCGCGCCGACTCTTCCAGCGAGGTGTCGAGGTTACGCAGGGTGGCCGCCACGGGCAGGAACACCAGCGGGTACTTGGACAGCGCCATCACCATGATCGCGCCGCCCAGGCCCTCGAAGTCCGAGCTCAGCGACACCCAGGTAAAGCTGCTGACGAACGACGGCACGGCGAACGGCAGGCACAGCACCACGCCCCACAGGCGGCGGCCTGGCAGGTTGCTGCGTTCCAGCAGCCAGGCCAGGGCCAGGCCCACCACCATGCATGCCAGGGTTACCCCGGCCATCAGCATCAAGGTGTTGCGCAGCAACCCCCAGACGAATGGCCGCCACAGCAGGTACAGGGCTTCGCGCCAGCCGGCTTCCCAGGCTTTCATGGCCACGTACAACAGCGGCAGCAAGCTCATGGCTACCAGGAACAGCACAGGCAGCAGCACCCAGATCGAGGGGCGCTTGCGGCGCGGCACGAAGCGTACCGGCACCGGCTCGGACAGGGCGGCGGTCATCAGAGCAAGCCGACCTCGCGTTCAAGCTCCAGGGCTTCCTCGGCGTTACCGAGGTCAGCCGGCGAGATCTTCGGCGGGCGCAGGTCTTCGAACGGCTTCAGCCCACGGTCGGACACCATGCCTTTGTGCAGTGGGTACTCGGCGGTGGTCTGGGTGATCACGCGCTGGCCTTCTTCGCTGGCCATCCAGTTGAGCAGGGCCTGGGCTTCCTTCGGGTGCTTGCTGGCCTTGACCGCAGCAGCGCCGGAAATGGTCACCAGGTTGCCGGCGTCGCCGTCGGCCAGGTAGTACAGCTTGGAATCGAGCTTGCCGCGCTCGCGCTCCAGGGCGTACCAGTAGTAGTTGTTGACCAGCACCGCGGCGACTTCACCTTTTTCCACGGCCTTCAGGGCAACCATGTTGTTGGTGTAGGTCTTGCCGAAGGCCTTCAGGCCGGTCAGCCATTCCTCGGTGGCTTCACGCCCGTGCATCTTCAGGATGGCCACGGCCTGTTCCTGGAAGGCGCCGCTGGTCGGCACGTAGCCAACGCGGCCGTCCCACTCAGGGCCGGCGAAGTCCATGACGGTGGTAGGCAGGTCTTTCTCGTCGATCTTCTTGGGGTTGAACACCACCACGCGGGTGCGTGCGGTCACGCCCATCCAGGTGCCATTGGCGCCGACGTATTCCTTGGGCAGCATGTTCAGGGTGGCGTCGTCGATCTTGGCCAGCAGGCCCAGCTCACCCAGGTTGTTCAGCGGTGGCGACTCTTCGGTGTAGATGATGTCGGCCGGCGAGCGGGCGCCTTCCTCGATGATCTGGCTGGCCAGCTGGTTGCTGCTGCCCTTGCGGATATTGATGTGGATACCGGTCTTGGCCTCGTAGGCCTTGGCGATGGCTTCGCCGATTTCCTTGTGCTGGCCGTTGTACATGGTCAGCGTGACCGGTTCGTCTGCCAGGGCGGCCGGAGCGCCGATCACCAGGCTCAGAACTGCGGCAGCCAGGGTGCGCATCAGCGGTTGCGGGCGGATCGTCATGCGGGTACTTCCTCGCTTACGGCTACATATTCGGAAACAATGGTAAACGAAATCGTTTCTCAAGTGGCCGGGTGACGAGAAATTCATGGGCAGATCGCCTGTAGGAGCGAGCGCAGCTCGCGAAGCGCCGCGCGAGCTGCGCTCGATCCCACAGGCGCCGAAGCGGTCACGCCAAGCGAGGAGGGGATACAAAAAACGCAGGCAAGAAAAAACCCACTAGCAAGCTAGTGGGTTTTTGTATGGTGCCCAGGAGAAGACTCGAACTTCCACGACCGTTAAGTCACTGATACCTGAAACCAGCGCGTCTACCAATTCCGCCACCTGGGCAAAGCTTTGCATCATCTGGAGAAAGCGACAAACGTTCACTTTCACACAGTAGTAACAGATCCTTGGTCATCTGTTACTTGAAATATTTGGTGCCCAGGAGAAGACTCGAACTTCCACGGCCGTTAAGCCACTGATACCTGAAACCAGCGCGTCTACCAATTCCGCCACCTGGGCACACATTCGAGATAAAAGATGCTTTACAGCGCCGCTCATCTCTACTACAACTTCGGGCTTGTCCGTCGTTGTGGTGCGCACTATACGGGCGGTCCGGGGGGCTGTAAACCCCCCAAGCAAAAAAAATTTCAAAAAATTCAACTTGTTGATTCCGCTGGCCTATTCCCCTTCTCTATAGAGCACGGCGGGGGCTGTCCAAGGCTGACATTTCCGGTTTCAATACGCACATGCCAGAATTCCTATCTATATACCCCAAGGTGAACCCCTTCTGATGGCCGATTGGCAATCCCTCGATCCCGAGGCCGCTCGCGAAGCGGAAAAATACGACAACCCTATTCCCAGCCGTGAGCTGATCCTGCAGCGCCTCGCCGACCGTGGCGAACCGGCCGCGCGCGAGGAGCTGGCGGCCGAGTTCGGTCTTCACGAGGAAGACCAGATCGAAGCCCTGCGCCGTCGCCTGCGCGCCATGGAACGTGACGGCCAGCTTATCTATACCCGGCGTGGCACCTATGCCCCGGTAGACAAGCTGGACCTGATCTGTGGCCGTGTCTCCGGCCACCGCGACGGTTTCGGTTTCCTGATCCCGGATGACGGCAGCGACGACCTGTTCCTCAGCCCATCGCAGATGCGCCTGGTGTTCGACGGCGACCGCGGCCTGGCCCGGGTGTCCGGCGTCGACCGCCGTGGCCGCCGCGAAGGCGTGCTGGTGGAAGTCATCTCCCGCGCCCACGAAAGCGTGGTTGGCCGCTACTTCGAAGAAGGCGGCATCGGCTATGTGACCCCGGACAACCCGAAGATCCAGCAGGAAGTGCTGGTGACTGCCGGGCGCAACGGCGGCGCCAAGATCGGCCAGTTCGTCGAGATCAAGATCACCCACTGGCCCACCCCACGCTTCCAGCCCCAGGGTGATGTGGTCGAGGTGATCGGCAACTACATGGCCCCAGGCATGGAAATCGACGTTGCCCTGCGCAGCTACGACATCCCCCACGTCTGGCCCAAGGATGTAATCAAGGAAGCGCGCAAGTTCCGCTCCGAAGTTGAAGAGAAGGACAAGGAAAAGCGCGTCGACCTGCGCCACCTGCCGTTCGTCACCATCGACGGCGAGGACGCCCGCGACTTCGACGACGCCGTCTACTGCGAACCCCTGGGCAAGCTGCGCCTGTTCTCCGGCGGCTGGCGCCTTTATGTGGCCATCGCCGACGTGTCCAGCTATGTGCGCCTGGGTTCGGCCCTGGACGTCGAGGCCCAGCAGCGTGGTAACTCGGTGTACTTCCCCGAGCGCGTGGTGCCGATGCTGCCCGAGGAGCTGTCCAACGGCCTGTGCTCGCTGAACCCGCACGTCGATCGCCTGGCCATGGTTTGCGAAATGACCATGAACAAGGCCGGCCAGATGGTCGACTACCAGTTCTACGAAGGCGTGATCCACTCCCACGCCCGCCTGACCTACAACAAGGTCAGCAGCATGCTCGAACATGCCCGTACCCGCGAGGGCAAGGCCCTGCGCGAGGAGTACAAGGAGGTCGTGCCGGACTTGAAGAACCTGTACAACCTGTACAAGGTGCTGGTCGATGCCCGCCACACCCGCGGCGCCATCGACTTCGAAACCCAGGAAACCCGGATCATCTTCGGCGACCAGCGCAAGATCGCGGAAATCCGCCCGACCGTGCGCAACGACGCCCACAAGCTGATCGAGGAATGCATGCTGGCGGCCAACGTCGCCACCGCCGAGTTCCTGCAAAAACACGGCGTGCCCGCCCTGTACCGTGTGCATGACGGCCCGCCGCCAGAGCGCCTGGAAAAACTGCGCGCCTTCCTCGGTGAGCTGGGGCTGACCCTGCACAAGGGCAAGGACCCCTCGCCCAAGGACTACCAGGCCCTGCTGGCGAGCATCGCCGGGCGCCCGGATTTCCACCTGATCCAGACGGTGATGCTGCGCTCGCTGAGCCAGGCGGTGTACAGCACCGACAACAACGGCCACTTCGGCCTGAACTACGAGGCGTACACCCACTTTACCTCGCCGATCCGTCGTTACCCGGACTTGCTGGTGCACCGCGCGATCCGCAGCATCATCCGCTCCAAGGTCGATACCCCGCACGTCAAGCGTGCCGGCGCCATGAGCATTCCCAAGGCGCGTATCTACCCCTATGACGTGAACACCCTCGACCAGCTGGGCGAGCAGTGCTCGATGACCGAGCGCCGTGCCGACGAGGCCACCCGTGACGTGGTCAACTGGCTCAAGTGCGAGTTCATGAAGGACCGCGTGGGCGAAACCTTCCCGGGCGTAATCACTGCGGTAACCGGTTTTGGCCTGTTCGTCGAGCTGACCGACATCTACGTCGAAGGCCTGGTGCACGTCAGTGCGCTGCCGGGCGACTACTACCACTTCGACCCTGTGCACCACCGCCTGTCCGGCGAACGTACCGGGCGCAGCTTCCGCCTGGGCGACACCATCGAAGTGAAGGTGATGCGCGTCGACCTCGACGAGCGCAAGATCGACTTCGAAGTGTCCGCACAACAGCTCAGCGCACCGGTTGGGCGCAAGGGCCGTGGCGCCGGCGCTGCACCTGTTGCCGAGGCGCCCGAGCAGCAAGCACCGGCCAAGGCCACGCCGAAGCCGCGCAGCCGCAAGAGCGAAGCCTCCGAGGCGTACTTCCCCAAAGACGCCGTGCAGCGCAACGCCGAAGTGCGCAAGAGCCGCGAAATGAAGAAGGCGCTGATGAGCGAGGCGCGCACCAGCGGCCACGCCAGCAGCAAGTCGGACAAGGGCGCCAAGTCGTCCGGCAAGCCGACCAAGCACCGTAAAGGCCCGCCGAAGTCCGGCGCGCCACGCAAGAGCAAGAGCAAGTCATGAGTCAGCTGGAAAAAATCTACGGCGTGCATGCCGTGCAGGCACTGCTGCAGCATCATCCCAAGCGGGTCAAGCAGATCTGGCTGTCGGAAGGGCGCAGCGAGCCGCGCCTGCAGGCGCTGCTGGCACTGGCTGCGGAAAACCGCGTGGCGGTGGGCCAGGCCGAGCGCCGTGAGATGGACACCTGGGTCGAGGGTGTGCACCAGGGCGTGGTTGCCGAGGTGAGCCCAAGCCAGGTGTGGGGTGAGTTGATGCTCGAGGAATTGCTTGAGCGCAGCGAAACGCCGCCGCTGATCCTGGTGCTGGACGGTGTCACCGACCCGCACAACCTCGGGGCCTGCCTGCGTACTGCCGATGCGGCGGGTGCCACGGCGGTGATCGTGCCCAAGGACAAGTCGGCAACGTTGACCCCGGTGGTGCGCAAGGTGGCCTGCGGCGCGGCGGAGGTGATTCCGCTGGTGGCCGTGACCAACCTGGCGCGCACGCTGGAAAAACTCCAGCAGCGCGGCCTGTGGGTGGTCGGCACCGCCGGCGAAGCCGAGCAGGAAATCTACCAGCAGGACCTGACCGGCCCGCTGGTGATGATCATGGGCGCCGAAGGCAAGGGCATGCGCCGCTTGACCCGCGAGCATTGCGACTTTCTGGTGAAGTTGCCGATGAGCGGCAGCGTCAGCAGCCTGAACGTTTCCGTTGCAACGGGCGTGTGCCTGTTCGAGGCGGTGCGCCAGCGGCAGGCCAAGCGCTGATTGCGTGAGCCTGGGGCGGCCCTTTCGCGGGGCAAGCCCGCTCCTACAAGGGTTGCGATACCTGTAGGAGCGGGCTTGCCCCGCGAAAGGGCCGCCAGCCTGTGAATATGTTTCAGGCTGTTCAAATAATCACCAGCGACCTTGCTTGTACGCCCCGCCTTCTCTACAATTGCGCCCCTTGCCGAGCTGGCAGGCGCGCATGTGCCTCCCCTCCGTGCAAGACATACAGTGTCATTCACTCCTTGTCTGACCAGATTCGCTGGCAGACTACTAACCCGTAAGGAGCATTCATGCGTCATTACGAAATCATCTTCCTGGTTCACCCGGACCAGAGCGAGCAAGTCGGCGGCATGGTTGAGCGTTACACCAAGCTGATCGAAGAAGACGGCGGCAAAATCCACCGCCTGGAAGACTGGGGCCGTCGTCAACTGGCCTACGCAATCAACAATGTTCACAAGGCTCACTACGTGATGCTGAACGTTGAGTGCACCGGCAAGGCCCTGGCCGAGCTGGAAGACAACTTCCGCTACAACGATGCCGTTATCCGTAACCTGGTCATCCGTCGCGACGAAGCCGTTACCGGTCAGTCCGAGATGCTGAAGGCTGAAGAAAACCGCAGCGAGCGCCGTGAGCGTCGTGAGCGTCCTGAGCATGCTGAATCCGCCGACGGCGACGACAGCAATGACAGCGACTCCAGCGATAACGCTGACGAGTAATCCACGGACCTTTAGAGGAGCCTATTAAATGGCACGTTTCTTCCGTCGTCGTAAATTCTGCCGCTTCACTGCTGAAGACGTGAAAGAGATCGACTTCAAAGATCTCAACACCCTGAAAGCTTACGTATCCGAAACCGGCAAGATCGTTCCAAGCCGTATCACCGGTACCAAAGCTCGTTATCAGCGTCAGCTGGCTACCGCTATCAAGCGCGCCCGCTTCCTGGCCCTGCTGCCCTACACCGACAGCCACGGCCGCTGAGACCGGGTCGTCGACAAGCAGTAAGGGATTAGCATGCGAGCGTTAGCAAGTTTCATCATGCGCGGTCGTGTGCAGGCCACCCTCGTGGTGGTCATCAGTGCGGTATTGCCGCTGCTGTTCTGGTTGAGTGCCGCTGCCGGCAGCCTTGTGCTGCTGCGGCGCGGGTTCAAGGATGCTTCAACGGTCATCGCCGGCGGCCTGCTGGCCGGGCTGGCCGTGTGGTTGATGGGCGACCCGATCACCTTTCTGGTGATTGCCGGTGCCCTGGGCCTGGCTGCGCTGTTGCGCGCCGAGCATCCCTGGAGCCGTGTGCTGGTGGCCAGTGCCGTGTTTGCCGTGGTTTTCAGCCTCGTGCTCGACATGGCCCTGGCGCAGACCTTCGATGTGCTGGCCAAGGCGTTTGCCGATGCCATGCCGAAAATCGAAGGGCAGCCGGTGCTCTCCGGTGAGCTGATCCGCCCTGTGCTGGTCGCTTCCACAGCCGCGACGGTGCAGTTGTTCAGCGTGCTGGCCCTGGTGCTGGCGCGTTATTGGCAGGCAGCGTTGTACAACCCTGGAGGCTTCGGTCGCGAGTTTCGCGAACTGAGGTTGCCGAAACAGACCATGGCGGTCTTGGTGGCAGTGATGGTGGTGGCCCCGTTCATCGGGTCGCAGTTCATCATCCTGGCATCGGCGTCGAGCCTGGTTCTGGTGCTGGCAGGCATCGCGTTGATGCACGGCCTTGTGGCACAGGGGCGACTGGCTGGTTTCTGGCTGGTGGGCATGTACGTGACGTTGCCGCTGATCATGCAGCTGATCTACCCGTTGCTGATGGTCCTGGCCATTGTCGACAGCCTGATTGATTTTCGCGGTCGCAAGTCCCCTCCGGGGAAAGACTCCGCGAACGGTGAAGGTTAAAAGTTAAGAGGTTTTACCAAATGGAACTGATCCTGCTGGAAAAAGTCGCTAACCTGGGCAACCTGGGCGACAAAGTAAAAGTTAAGGCTGGTTACGGCCGTAACTTCCTGCTGCCATTCGGCAAGGCCACCGTTGCCAACGCCGCCAACCTGGCTGCGTTCGAAGAGCGTCGCGCCGAGCTGGAAAAAGCAGCAGCTGACCGTAAATCGTCGGCTGAAAGCCGCGCTGCCCAACTGGCCGAGCTGGAAGTGACCATCACTGCCACCGCTGGCGACGAAGGCAAGCTGTTCGGTTCGATCGGCACCCACGACATCGCTGACGCCCTGACCGCCTCCGGCGTTGAAGTGGCCAAAGCTGAAGTGCGTCTGCCGAACGGCACCATCCGTCAGGTTGGCGAATACGACGTAGCCGTGCACCTGCACAGCGACGTTGAAGCCACCGTACGTGTGGTCGTCGTAGCTGCCTAAGCTGCGCTGACTGGCTAGCCCCCTGCGGGCCAGCCGGTTAACATCGGGCACGGTCCTGTTCACTCAGGCCGTGCCCTTTGTCTTTTTCATCCTCCAGAATTCTTTCGTGGCCATGAACGAGATCACCAACTCCGAACAGCTCGACCTGCAAACCGCTGCGCTGAAGGTGCCGCCGCATTCCATCGAGGCCGAACAGGCCGTGCTCGGTGGCCTGATGCTGGACAACAACGCCTGGGAGCGGGTGCTGGACCAGGTGTCCGATGGTGACTTCTACCGGCATGACCACCGCTTGATCTTCCGTGCCGTGCACAAGCTGGCCGACGCCAACCAGCCGTTCGACGTCGTGACCCTGCACGAGCAACTGGACAAGGAAGGCCTGTCGACCCAGGTCGGCGGCCTGGCGTACCTGGCGGAGCTGGCCAAGAACACCCCGTCGGTGGCCAACATCAAGGCCTACGCGGCGATCATTCGTGAGCGCGCCACGTTGCGCCAGCTGATCAGCATCAGCACCGACATCGCCGACAACGCCTTCAACCCGCAAGGCCGCGACGCCGCCGAGATTCTGGACGACGCCGAGCGGCAGATCTTCCAGATCGCCGAGGCGCGGCCAAAAACCGGTGGGCCGGTGGGCGTCAACGACCTGTTGACCATGGCCATCGACCGTATCGATACGCTGTTCAACTCCGACAGCGACATCACCGGTATCTCGACGGGGTATACCGACCTGGACGAGAAGACCAGTGGCCTGCAGGCTGCCGACCTGATCATCGTCGCCGGCCGTCCATCGATGGGTAAGACCACTTTCGCCATGAACCTGGTGGAAAACGCCGTGTTGCGCACCGACAAGACGGTGCTGGTGTTCTCCCTCGAAATGCCAGGCGAATCGCTGATCATGCGTATGCTTTCGTCCCTGGGCCGTATCGACCAGACCAAGGTGCGTTCCGGCCAGCTGGACGACGATGACTGGCCGCGCCTGACCTCGGCGGTGAACTTGCTCAACGACCGCAAGCTGTTCATCGACGATACCGCCGGTATCAGCCCCTCGGAAATGCGCGCCCGCACCCGCCGCCTGGCCCGTGAGCACGGCGACATCGCCATGATCATGGTCGACTACCTGCAGCTGATGCAGATCCCAGGCTCGGCCGGTGACAACCGGACCAACGAGATTTCCGAGATTTCCCGTTCCCTCAAGGCCCTGGCCAAGGAATTCAACTGCCCGGTCATCGCCCTGTCGCAGCTGAACCGTTCCCTGGAACAGCGCCCGAACAAACGCCCGGTGAACTCCGACTTGCGTGAATCCGGTGCAATCGAGCAGGACGCCGACGTCATCATGTTCGTGTACCGCGACGAGGTGTACCACCCCGAAACCGAGCACAAGGGCGTGGCGGAAATCATCATCGGTAAACAGCGTAACGGCCCCATCGGCTTCGTGCGCCTGGCGTTCATCGGCAAGTACACCCGCTTCGAAAACCTTGCCCCGGGCATGTACAACTTCGACGACGACGAATAAAGGCTACTCGATCACCCTGTGGAAGCGGGCTTGCCCGCGAATGCGATGGTGGGCTCACTGCCGCATTCGCGGGCAAGCCCGCTCCTACAGGGTGATGTGGCAACTTCCCGACCTGAGCCAGGCAGTTGCGCCTCATGAATCCGACAGCCATCGTCGGATTTGGTCAAAATTTGTGCTATATTCCGCGCCCGCGATTTCCCTGCACACCAAAAACCGGTCACTGACATGCAAGCAGCCAAACCACTCTACGACTATCCCAAGTACTGGGCCGAATGCTTCGGGCCAGCGCCTTTCCTGCCGATGAGCAGGGAGGAGATGGATCAGCTCGGCTGGGATTCCTGCGACATCATCATCGTGACCGGGGATGCCTACGTCGACCACGCCTCGTTCGGCATGGCCATCATCGGCCGCCTGCTGGAGGCCCAGGGCTTCCGCGTGGGCATCATCGCCCAGCCGAACTGGCAGTCCAAAGACGACTTCATGAAGCTCGGCGAGCCGAACCTGTTCTTCGGCGTCGCGGCCGGCAACATGGACTCGATGATCAACCGCTACACCGCGGACAAGAAAATCCGCTCCGACGATGCCTACACCCCCGGTGGCCTGGCGGGCAAGCGCCCGGACCGCGCCAGCCTGGTGTACAGCCAGCGTTGCAAGGAAGCCTACAAGCACGTACCCATCGTGCTCGGTGGCATCGAGGCCTCGCTGCGCCGCATCGCGCACTATGACTACTGGCAGGACAAGGTTCGCCACTCGATCCTGATCGACGCCAGCGCCGACATCCTGCTGTACGGCAACGCCGAGCGGGCCATCGTCGAAGTGGCCCAGCGCCTGTCCCAGGGCGAGAGCATCGAAAAGATCACCGACGTGCGCGGCACCGCCTTCGTGCGCCGTGACACGCCACAGGGCTGGTACGAAATCGACTCCACCCGTATCGACCGCCCGGGCCGTGTCGACAAGATCATCAACCCGTACGTGAACACCCAGGACACCCAGGCCTGCGCCATCGAGCAGGCCAAGGGCGACCAGGAAGACCCGAACGAAGCCAAGGTGGTGCAGATTCTCGACAGCCCGAGCGTGACCCGGGAGAAGTCGGTGATCCGCCTGCCGTCGTTCGAGAAAGTGCGTAACGACCCCGTGCTCTATGCCCACGCCAACCGCGTGCTGCACCTGGAAACCAACCCGGGCAACGCCCGCGCCCTGGTGCAGAAGCACGGCGAAGTGGATGTGTGGTTCAACCCGCCACCCATTCCGATGACCACCGAGGAAATGGACTACGTGTTCGGCATGCCCTACGCGCGTATTCCGCACCCGGCCTATGGCAAGGAGCGCATCCCGGCTTACGAGATGATCCGCTTCTCGGTCAACATCATGCGTGGCTGCTTCGGTGGTTGCACCTTCTGCTCGATCACCGAGCACGAAGGCCGCATCATCCAGAACCGCTCCCACGAGTCGATCCTGCACGAGATCGAGGAGATGCGTGACAAGGTGCCGGGCTTCACCGGCGTGGTTTCCGACCTTGGCGGCCCGACCGCCAACATGTACCGCATCGCCTGCAAGAGCCACGACATCGAGAAGCACTGCCGCAAGCCGTCGTGCGTGTTCCCGGGCATCTGTGAGAACCTCAACACCGACCACAGCTCGCTGATCGAGCTGTACCGCAAGGCCCGTGCCCTGCCGGGGGTGAAGAAGATCCTGATTGCCTCGGGCCTGCGCTACGACCTGGCCGTGGAGTCGCCGGAGTACGTCAAGGAACTGGTGACCCACCACGTGGGCGGCTACCTGAAGATTGCCCCGGAGCACACCGAGCGTGGCCCGCTGGACAAGATGATGAAGCCGGGCATCGGCACCTACGACCGCTTCAAGCGCATGTTCGAGAAGTTCTCGAAGGAAGCGGGCAAGGAGCAGTACCTGATTCCGTACTTCATCGCTGCCCACCCAGGCACCACCGACGAAGACATGATGAACCTGGCGCTGTGGCTCAAGGGCAACGGTTTCCGCGCCGACCAGGTGCAGGCGTTCTACCCATCGCCCATGGCCTCGGCCACGGCCATGTACCACTCGGGCAAGAACCCGCTGCGCAAGGTGACTTACAAGAGCGAAGGGGTGGAGATCGTCAAGAGCGAGGAGCAGCGCCGCCTGCACAAGGCGTTCCTGCGCTACCACGATCCGAAGGGTTGGCCGATGCTGCGTGAAGCGCTGGAGCGCATGGGCCGCGCTGACCTCATCGGGCCAGGCAAGCACCAGTTGATTCCGCTGCACCAGCCGCAGACCGACTCGTACCAGAGCGCACGGCGCAAGAACTCGACGCCTGCCGGTAGCCACAAGGTGGCCAAGGAGCAGAAGATCCTCACCCAGCACACCGGCCTGCCGCCGCGTGCCAGCGATGGCAGCAAGCCGTGGGACAAACGCGAGAAAGCCAAGGCCGAAGCCTTTGCCCGCAACCAGCAGGCGGCCAAGGAGCGCAAGGAAGCGGCCAAGGGTGGCGGCGGCAAGGGCAAGAAGCCGCGCCAGCCGGTGATTCCGCGCTGATTCCTCGGGGCCGCCTTGCGGCCCATCGCGACCTGCGGTCGCTCCTACCAGATGGGTGCATTCCCTGTAGGAGCGACCGCAGGTCGCGATCGAACCGCACAGCGGTTCGAAATCAATCAGGCTTCCGGTCGACCCACTTCGGCAACACCGGCGATTCGAACCGCTCCATCCCATCCAGCAGCTCATCCGCCTGCTGGGCCAGCAGCAACATCGCCCGATGCTGCGGCCTTACGAAACCTTCTTCGACGATATGGTCGAGGAACCCGCCAAGCTTTTCATAGAAACCGTTCACATCGAGCAGCCCCAGCGGCTTGGCGTGATAGCCCAGTTGCCCCCAGGTCCATACCTCGAACAGCTCCTCCAGCGTGCCCAGGCCACCCGGCAGGGCGATGAAGGCGTCGCTCAGCTCGGCCATGCGCGCCTTGCGTGCGTGCATGCCGTCAACCACTTCCAGGCGGCTCAGGCCCTTGTGGCCGATTTCAGCGTTCATCAGGCTTTGCGGAATCACCCCGATCACCTCGCCGCCAGCGGCCTTGGCGGCGTCGGCAACGGTGCCCATCAGGCCCACCGCGCCACCGCCGTAGACCAGGGTCAGGCCACGGCGGGCAATGGCCTGGCCAAGGGCGACCGCCGCTTCACGGTAGGCCGGGTTGGCACCGATGCTGGCGCCACAGAACACACAAACGGAACGTACAGGCATTGCTCATCTCCAGTCACTCAGGGTGACAGGGTACGGCGCATGGCCGCCGCTTCCAAGGCGAGGCTCACTCCGGCCGGGAGAATTCGCAACTGGCGCCGGTGGCCCCGTGGGCGTAGGCGGCAAGCAGGCTGTTCATGAAATTTGCGAGGGACATTGACGTTGCTCCTAAATGAGAGGTTGTCCCATCGTCTATTAAAAGGGCATGATGTGCTCTTAGATTGGTTGTATACAATCCATTGAACAATTCTACTGGCTGGCCGATTGACACCCCCTTGACCCATATCAGCAAGGGGCTGAACGGTTTCAGGCAGTCTCGCAATTGATAAAACCCTGCCAAGGAGATTCATGATGTTTGCGAAAGCTGTAGCGGTATCCCTGCTGACCCTCGCCAGCGCCTCCGTCTTCGCCGCCGAGTGCTCGGTCACCGTCGACTCGACCGACCAGATGTCCTACACCAGCAAGGAATTCACCGTAGACAAGAGCTGCAAGGAATTCACCGTCAAGCTGACCCACTCCGGCAGCCTGCCGAAGAACGTCATGGGGCATAACCTGGTCATCTCCAAGACTGCCGACATGCAAGGCATCGCCACCGAAGGCATGAGCCAAGGCCTGGACAAGGACTACATCAAGGCCGACAACGCCAATATCATCGCCCACACCAAGATGATCGGCGCGCCGGAGAAAGAAACCGAAGTGAAGTTCGACACTTCCAAGCTGGAAGCCGGTGGTGACTACAGCTTCTTCTGCACCTTCCCGGGCCACATCTCGATGATGAAGGGCAAGGTTGTAGTCAAGTAATGCGGTACGGGAGGGCTTTGCCCTCCATTCGCGGGGCAAGCCCGCTCCTACAAGGAGCGGGCTTGCCCCGCGAAGCTTTTCAAGGCGCGAACGGCAGTTCGCGCTTGTGCTGGGTCTTGCGGTAGGTGGCGACGATGATGTCGAAGGCTGCCTGGTCCACCGGCAACCCATGCAGGAAGGCATCGATCTGCTGGTAGGTCACGCCGTGTGACGCTTCGTCCGGCTTGCCGGGCTCCAGGTCTTCCAGGTCTGCAGTCGGCACCTTTTCAACCAGGGCCTCGGGGGCGCCAAAGCTGCGCGCGATCGCCCGCACCTGGTTCTTCACCAGCCCGCTCAGCGGCGCCAGGTCGCAGGCGCCATCACCGAACTTGGTAAAGAAACCCATCACCGCTTCGGCCGCGTGGTCAGTACCGATCACCAGGCCCGCGCGGGCACCGGCGATGGTGTACTGGGCGACCATGCGCGTGCGCGCCTTGACGTTGCCGACCACGAAGTCCACCAGGGTTGGCGAGCCATTCTTCAGCTCCACCACCTCGGCGGCCAAGGCCCGCACGGCCGGTGCGATGTCGACGGTGTGCACCTCATCGGCCTTGATCACCTCCAGGCAGGCCTGGGCGTCGTGTTCGTCATGCTGCACCTGGTAGGGCAGGCGCACGGCAATGAAGGTGTAGGCCTTGTCCCCGGTTTCGCCGCGCAGCTCGTTGATGGCGCGCTGGGCGAGCAGGGCGGCGGTCAGCGAGTCGACGCCGCCGCTGATGCCCAGCACCAGGGTCTTGAGCCGGGCGTTGGCCAGGCAGTCCTTGATGAACGCCACGCGCCGGGCAACTTCGGCCTCTAGCGCGGCCGCGTCGGCGAACGGCGGCTGTACCTTCAGCGCCTGGGCAATCTCTTGCTGAACCGCTTGCATGGGTTACTCCTTGCTGGGGACTTTGAATACATGACGCATGTAGGCCACGAAGTTTTCGTCGCGGCACTGGGTCTTGGCGGCTTCATCGGAAATCTTCGCCACCGGCGAGCCGTTGCAGTCGGTCATTTTAAGCACGATGTTCATCGGCGCCACACCAGGAATGTCGCAGGTGAGGTTGGTGCCGATGCCGAAGCTGACATTGATGCGCCCGCGCAGGGCACGGAAAATCTCCAGTGAACGGGTCAGGTTCAGGCCATCGGAGAACACCAGGGTCTTGGTCATCGGGTCGATACCCAGTTTCTGGTAATGGGCGATGGCCTTTTCCGCCCAGGCCACCGGCTCGCCCGAGTCATGGCGCAGGCCGTCGAACAGCTTGGCGAAGTACAGGTCGAAATCGCCAAGGAAGGCATCCATGGTGATGCAGTCGGTCAGGGCGATGCCGAGCAGGCCACGGTACTCGCGAACCCAGCAGTCCAGGGCGGCGATCTGGCTGTCGATCAGCCGCGGGCCGAGCTGCTGGTGGGCCATGATCCATTCGTGGGCCATGGTGCCCAGCGGCTTGATATCCAGTTTCCATGCCAGGTCGACGTTGCTGGTGCCGACGAAACGGCCCGGGAAACCGTCGCGCAGCACTGTCACCACCTCTTCCTGCACGCGGCTGGAAAAGCGCCGGCGGGTGCCGAAGTCGGCCACTTGCAGGTCGGCCAGCTCATCGTCGCTGGCGTGGGCGCGCAGCCAGTCGAACTTGCGCTGCAGTTGGTCGCGGGCCTCACTCAGGCGCATGCGCGGGTGCAGGTGGCGGTTGCGCACTTCGCTGATGATCGCCAGCAGCGGCACCTCGAACAGAATCACATGCAGCCACGGGCCCTTCAGGCGCAGGAACAGCTGGTCGTTTTCGATGCCGATACGCACGTAGCGCAGGTTGAAGCGGAACAGGCGCAGAAAGCGCAGGAAGTCGGGCTTGAGGAAACTGATGCGTTCGAGAAAGGCCAGCTGGCCATCATCGAGGGTGAGGTCGCTGAGCAGTTCCAGCTGGTGGCGGATTTCGCCGAGGTAGGGCCGCAGGTCCTCGCCGTTGCGGCAGCGAAACTCCCATTCCACGTCGGCGTCCGGGTAGTTGTGCAGCACGGCCTGCATCATGGTGAGCTTGTAGAAATCGGTGTCGAGCAGGTTGTGCACGATGCGCTCGGCGAATGCGCTCTCGCTCATCAAAAGGGCTCCAGAAGCGGCGAATGGCGGACATTGTGCCAGTCTTTTGGAGTTTGTTGTGCCTGTTCGGGCCTCTTCGCGGGGCAAGCCCGCTCCTACAACGATTGCACCGGGCGCCGCCTTGTAGGAGCGGGCTTGCCCCGCGAAGAGGTCACAGCAGCCAAAACAGGTGCTTTTGCCGTGCAGCAGCTAGCCTTTAAACGGTGCCGCCTGTAGCAGTAGCGCACCAGCGGTGTGCACTTCGGTGACGTCGACTGTTACAGGGCGGTTGCACGTTAACACTTGCCAGGGTTGCAATGATGGCACTCGATGGTTGCTCCTTGTCTGTACGAGTGGTGGCGCCTGCCGCGTGGCAGACGGTTGCACGCTCAGTAAAGAGAAGGCCGTCGGTCGCCTCGCGGTCATCGGCAGTGTGTGATTTCCCGGAAGACAAAACCCATGGCACGGCCCTTGCTCAGAGCACAGGGCTGAGAAGTTGTAGTGCCAACCAAAAAAAACTCTAGGAGCACCACCTCATGTCGCAGACGTTTTACAAGAAAGGTTTCCTGGCCCTGGCCATCGCCACGGCCGTGGGTGTTTCTTCGTATGTTCAGGCCGACGTCAAGATCGGCGTCGCGGGCCCGATGACCGGGGCCAACGCAGCGTTTGGCGAGCAGTACATGAAAGGTGCGCAGGCAGCGGCCGACAAAATCAACGCCGCCGGTGGCATCAACGGCGAGAAGATTGTGCTGGTCAAAGGCGATGACGCCTGCGAGCCGAAGCAGGCCGTGGCCGTGGCCAACCGCCTGGTCGACCAGGACAAAGTGATCGGCGTGGTCGGCCACTTCTGCTCTTCCAACACCATCCCGGCGTCCGAGGTGTACGGCGATGCCGGGGTTATCGCGATCACCCCAGGCTCCACCAACCCGCAGGTGACTGAGCGTGGGTTGACCGCCATGTTCCGCATGTGCGGCCGGGACGACCAGCAGGGCATCGTTGCCGGCGACTACATCGTCGACGTGCTCAAAGGCAAAAAGGTCGCGGTGATCAACGACAAAGATACCTATGGCAAGGGCCTGGCTGATGCCACCGCGGCGCAGTTGACCAAGCGGGGAGTGAAGCCGGTCTTGGAAGAGGGCCTGACGCGAGGCGAGAAAGATTTCAGCGCCTTGGTCACCAAGATCCGTGCCGCTGGTGCCGATGTCGTCTACTTCGGTGGCCTGCACCCCGAGGCCGGCCCGCTGGTCCGCCAACTGCGCGAGCAGGGCCTCAAGGACGTCAAGTTCATGTCCGACGACGGTGTCGTCACCGATGAACTGGTGGCCACCGCCGGTGGCGCCCAGTTCGTTGACGGCGTGTACATGACCTTCGGCGCCGACCCGCGCCTTCTGCCGGAAAGCAAGGCAGTGGTCGAGGAGTTCCGCAAGGCCGGTACCGAGCCTGAAGGCTACACCCTCTATGCCTACGCTTCGATCCAGGCGCTGGCCGCAGGCTTCAATGGCGCCAAGTCGAACAAGGGCGAAGACGCCGCCAAGTGGCTCAAGTCGCACCCGGTCGAAACCGTCATGGGCAAGAAGGAGTGGAACGAAAAAGGTGACCTGAAAGTCTCCGACTACGTGGTCTACCAGTGGGATGCCCAAGGCAAGTACCACCAGCTGGAAAAACAAAAATAACAACGGCCGCCGGCCCGGGGCCCATGCGCCCGGGCCTACGCCCCGCGGTACCTGTCTTTATTCGTAGATCTGCACAGTTCTGCGCTGCGAGGGCCGCTTTATCCGAGGCCCGCCGTGGTCGGCGCTCGTGCAATCTCCATCAGGTGAGATTGCGTTATGGATGGTATTTTCCTGCAGCAACTGGTCAATGGCCTGACCCTCGGGTCGGTCTATGGCCTGATCGCCATCGGCTACACAATGGTCTATGGCATCATCGGCATGATCAACTTCGCGCACGGCGAGGTGTACATGATCTCTGCGTACCTCGCGGCGATCAGCCTGGCATTGCTGGCCTACTTCGGTATCGAATCCTTTCCGCTGCTGATGCTCGGTACGCTGTTGTTCACCGTGGTCGTCACCGGCGTCTATGGCTTCACCATCGAGCGCATCGCCTACAAACCCTTGCGCAACTCCACCCGCCTGGCACCTTTGATCAGTGCCATCGGCATCTCGTTGATCCTGCAGAACTACGCGCAGATCAGCCAGGGTGCGCGCCAGCAAGGCGTACCGACCCTGCTTGAAGGGGCCTGGCGGGTGAACGTAGGCAGCGGGTTCGTACAGCTCACCTATACCAAGGTGTTCATCCTGGTGGCGGCTTTCGTCGGCATGGCCTTGCTCACCTACGTGATCAAGTACACCAAGCTCGGCCGCATGTGCCGGGCCACCCAGCAAGACCGCAAGATGGCGTCGATTCTGGGCATCAACACCGACCGAGTGATTTCCTACGTATTCGTCATCGGCGCGGTGATGGCAGCGTTGGCCGGGGTATTGATTACGCTGAACTACGGCACCTTCGACTTCTATGCAGGCTTCATCATCGGCATCAAGGCCTTCACCGCCGCGGTGCTCGGCGGCATCGGTTCGCTGCCTGGGGCCATGCTTGGCGGGATCATCCTGGGGATTTCCGAGTCGCTGTTCTCTGGCCTGATCAACTCCGACTACAAGGACGTGTTCAGCTTCTCGCTGCTGGTGCTGATCCTTATCTTCCGCCCCCAAGGCCTGCTGGGTCGCCCGCTCGTGGCTAAGGTGTGAACATGTCGATTGCCAAAATTGCTTCTGCCTCCGAAACCAAGGGTTTCGACCTCAAACGCAGTGTGCTCGAAACCCTCGTCGCCGGCCTGCTGGCGCTGATCGTCTTCGGCCCCATCGTCGGCGTGGTGCTCGACGGCTACACCTTCAATGCCGAGCCGCGCCGGGTGGCGTGGCTGGTTGGCGGGGTGATGCTCGGGCGCTTCCTGCTCAGCCTCTACGTGCAAACCCCTGCCGGCCGGCGCATGCTCGAAGGCTTCGACAGCGGTGGGTCGGGCGTGCACGTCAATTCGCCAGACTACAAGTCGCGGTTGCGTTACATCATCCCGGCGCTGGTGGTGATCGCCATCATCTTCCCGGTGTTCGCCAACAAGTACCTGCTGACCGTGGTCATCCTTGGCCTGATCTACGTGCTGCTGGGCCTGGGCCTGAACATCGTGGTGGGCCTGGCCGGGCTGCTCGACCTGGGCTACGTGGCGTTCTATGCCATCGGCGCCTACGGCCTGGCGCTGGGCTACCAGTACCTGGGGCTGGGTTTCTGGACCGTGCTGCCGCTGGCGGCCATCGCCGCAGCGCTGGCGGGGTGCATACTGGGCTTTCCGGTGTTGCGCATGCACGGTGACTACCTGGCGATCGTGACCCTGGGCTTTGGTGAAATCATTCGCCTGGTGCTGAACAACTGGCTGTCGTTCACCGGCGGGCCGAACGGCATGCCGGCGCCGTCGCCGACGTTCTTCGGCCTGGAGTTCGGCCGCCGGGCCAAGGATGGCGGGGTGCCGATCCACGAGTTCCTGGGCATCGACTACAACGCCAACCTCAAGTTCGTGTTCATCTACGCGGTGTTGTTCCTGGTCGTGCTGGCGGTGCTGTACATCAAGCACCGGCTCACCCGCATGCCAGTTGGCCGCGCCTGGGAAGCGCTGCGCGAAGACGAGATCGCCTGCCGCTCGATGGGCCTGAACCATGTGCTGGTCAAACTCTCGGCGTTCACCCTGGGCGCCTCCACCGCAGGCCTTGCCGGGGTGTTCTTCGCCACCTACCAAGGCTTCGTCAACCCGTCGTCGTTCACCTTCTTCGAGTCGGCGCTGATCCTCGCCATCGTCGTGCTGGGCGGCATGGGCTCGACGGTGGGCGTGGTGATCGCGGCCTTCGTGCTGACCGTGGCCCCGGAGCTGCTGCGCAGCTTCTCGGAATACCGCGTGCTGCTGTTCGGCGTGCTGATGGTGCTGATGATGATCTGGCGCCCGCGTGGCCTGATCCGCATCAGCCGCACCGGTGTAACCCCGCGTAAAGGAGTGGCGCCATGAGCGATGAAATCATTCTCTCGGTCGACAACCTGATGATGCAGTTCGGCGGCATCAAGGCGCTCAGCGACGTCAGCCTGAAGGTCAAGCGCAACCAGATCTTCGCCCTGATCGGCCCCAACGGCGCCGGCAAAACCACGGTGTTCAACTGCCTCACCGGCTTCTACAAGGCCAGCGGCGGGCGCATCGAGCTGAACGTGCGGGGCAGCCACACCAACGTCATCCAGCTGCTGGGCGAGCGCTTCCAGGCGGCCGATTTCGTGTCGCCGGCGCGCTTTGCCAGCCGCCTGTACTACAAGATGTTCGGCGGCACGCACCTGGTCAACCGCGCAGGTTTGGCGCGTACCTTCCAGAACATTCGCCTGTTCAAGGAAATGTCGGTGGTGGAAAACCTGCTGGTGGCCCAGCACATGTGGGTCAACCGCAACCTGCTGGCCGGGGTGCTCAATACCAAGGCCTTCCGCAAGGCTGAAAGCGATGCCCTGGACCACGCCTTCTATTGGCTGGAGGTGGTCGACCTGGTGGACTGCGCCAACCGCCTGGCCGGCGAGCTTTCCTATGGCCAGCAGCGGCGCCTGGAAATTGCCCGGGCCATGTGCACGCGGCCGAAGATCATCTGCCTGGACGAGCCTGCCGCCGGCCTCAACCCGCAGGAAACCGAAGCCCTGAGCCGCATGATTCGTGTGCTGCGCGACGAGCACGACATCACCGTGGTGCTGATCGAACACGACATGGGCATGGTCATGAGCATTTCCGACCATATCGTGGTGCTCGACCACGGCAACGTCATCGCCGAGGGCGCACCGCAGGACATCCGCCACAACCCGACGGTGATCGCCGCCTACCTGGGTGCCGACGAAGAGGAGCTGGTATGAGTGCACCCATTCTGGAACTGAAGGACCTGGACGTGTTCTACGGGCCGATCCAGGCGCTGAAAAAGGTTTCGATGCACATCAACGAGGGCGAGACGGTGAGCCTGATCGGCGCCAACGGGGCCGGCAAGTCGACCCTGCTGATGTCGATCTTCGGCCAGCCGCGCGCGGCGTCGGGGCATATCGTGTACCGCGGCACCGACATCACCCGCAAGTCGTCCCACTACATCGCCTCCAACGGTATCGCCCAGTCGCCGGAGGGGCGCCGGGTGTTCCCGGACATGACGGTGGAGGAGAACCTGATGATGGGCACCATCCCCATCGGCGACAAGTATGCCGGCGAGGACATGCAGCGCATGTTCGAGCTGTTTCCTCGGCTCAAGGAGCGGCGCAACCAGCGGGCCATGACCATGTCCGGTGGCGAGCAACAGATGCTGGCCATCGCCCGGGCGCTGATGAGCCGGCCGAAGTTGCTGCTGCTCGACGAACCGTCGCTGGGGCTGGCGCCGATCGTGGTGAAGCAGATCTTCGCCACCCTGCGGGAACTGGCCAAGACCGGGATGACCATCTTCCTGGTGGAGCAGAACGCCAACCATGCCTTGAAGCTGTCGGACCGGGCCTATGTGATGGTCAACGGGCAGATTCGCATGAGCGGCACGGGGCAGGAACTGCTGGTCAATGAAGAGGTGCGCAGCGCCTACCTTGGAGGGCACTGAGCCGCCTTCGGGGGCCGCAAAGCGGCCCCCGGTCCAATGTGGACAACTTGTCGCATATCTTTCTCGACGCACTCGACGATCCCTTCGCAAGCCCTTGTTTCCACAGGTTGAATCTTTTCCACGATTAATGTGGAACCGCCTGTGGAAAACATGGTGGCACCTCGCTCAAACCCGCTAATTCAAAGGCCTGCAAGGCGCTGTTCATATTTTGATCAGTTGCCCCTTGTGGATGATTTTCATAGGATTTTCTGCACAGCTGGGACGTGCCGTCTGGCACTTTGCAAGCTGTGGATAACTCTGTGAAAAAGCCTTGGACAGACCGCTGCAGGCGGCATCCTTGAAAGCGTTGCGCCATCACCTGAAGATATCCACCGACTGTATTTCGCTGAAAGGGTTCCGCGTGGCGGGCAAGTTGCCCCCAATCCGTGGGGAAAGCCCTGTGGATAACGTGCGCATAGCTGGCGTTGAGCCCTCTACAGCAAGGGTTTGCGGCATATGAACAAAAAATGAACAGCTGCCCGAATGGCTTGCTGCCAAGGCCTGGGGCGGGCATGCTGCAAAGCTGCCGAATACAATCCACCGTGAGGAAACAGAGCATGACGTCCACCGTATTCATCACTGGCGCAACTTCCGGTTTCGGTGAGGCCACTGCCCGCCGCTTTGCCGACGCCGGCTGGAAGCTGGTGCTCACTGGTCGCCGCAAGGAACGCCTGGACGCCCTGTGCGCCGAACTGTCGGCCAAGACCGAGGTGCACGGCCTGGTGCTCGATGTGCGTGACCGCAAGGCCATGGAGCAAGCCATCGCCACCCTGCCGGCCGGCTTCGACAAGCTGCGCGGCCTGGTCAACAACGCGGGCCTGGCCCTGGGTGTGGACGCGGCGCAGAACTGCAGCCTGGACGACTGGGAAACCATGGTCGACACCAACATCAAGGGCCTGATGTTCACCACCCGCTTGCTGCTGCCACGCCTGATCGCCCACGGCCGTGGTGCGTCGATCCTCAACGTGGGCTCCGTGGCGGGCAATTACCCGTACCCGGGCAGCAACGTCTATGGCGGCACCAAGGCCTTTGTTGGCCAGTTCTCGCTGAGCCTGCGCTGCGACCTGCGCGGCACTGGCGTGCGGGTGAGCAACATCGAGCCGGGGCTGTGTGAAAGCGAATTCTCGCTGGTGCGCCACGGCGGTGACCAGGCCAAGTATGACGCCACCTATGCGGGCGCCGAGCCGATCCAGCCGCAGGACATTGCCGAGACCATTTTCTGGATTCTCAACCAGCCGGCGCACATCAACATCAACAGCCTTGAGCTGATGCCGGTGCGCCAGGATTTTGCGGGATTGTCGATCGACCGTTCGAACAACGGCTAATTGCTGTAATTGGGGCCGCTTTGCGGCCCATCGCGAGCTTTGCTCGCTCCTACAGGGACAGCACTGACCTTGTAGGAGCGAGCAAAGCTCGCGAAGGCGTCAGCCCAGGCGCTGCAACCCTTCCAGGCAGGTCGCCAGGTGATAAGGCGTAGTCGATGGCATGTCATGCCGGCTCACCGCCCCCTCGCCATCCCGGCACTCATGCCAGCCGCCTTCGTGCAGGAACTGCTGCTCCATCGCCTTCAACTGGGTGTGCAGCCTTTGTTCATGCCCCGGGCGCAACACCAACGCCCGCAGGTACTCCGCCTGCGCCCACACCCGCTGGGTGGCATCGAGCACCGTGCCGTCCACATCGAGCATCGCCAGCACCGCGCCGTTCCTTACCCCGCACTGCTCGGCATAGCCGAACGCCCGGTCGATAGACCCATGCAGCGCCGTACCGCGCAGCAGTGGCGACGTCTCCAGCAGGTAGAACCACTCGAACTGGTGCCCCGGTTCGAACCAGTTATCCACAGCCCCGCGCGGTTTTTCCAGCATCAGCCCGTGCTGCGGCTCGATGAAGTGTGCTTGCAGGGCTGTGCACAGTTGCAGCAACGACTGCTGCACGTGCTCGTCCTCGCGCACCGCCAGCACTTGCAGGAAGGCCTCGGCCAGGTGCATCTGCGGGTTCTGCAGCGGGCCGCTGCCAAGGTCGGCCCAGTCTTCGCCCAGGCTGGCTTCATACAGGCCATCATCCCGGGCGAACTGCTCGTCGATCACTTCCAGGGCGGCGTTCAGCGTGGCTTCCACCAGGCCTTCGCCGACCTTGCCCAGGTAATGGGCGCAGGCGAAAACGATGAAGGCGTGGGTGTAGAGGTCCTTGCGCCGGTCCAGCGGCTGGCCGTTGGCGTCGATGCTGTAGAACCAGCCGCCGTGCTCGGCGTCGTGGAAGTGCTTCTGCAGCGAGCGGAACAGCGCCGCCGCCCGCTCGGCAGCGCCCGGTTGCTCGATGCGGCTGCTGAACAGGTAGAGCTGACGGGCGCAGGCCATGGCCCGGTAGCGCTGCACCGGCAGTGGGCGGTGCTGGGCGTCCAGGGCTTCGTAGGGCAGCGCCATTTCGGCGTTCCAGCCCGGGCCTTGCCACAGCGGCACGATACGGTCGGCGAAGTGCTGGTTGAAGCGGGCCAGTTCCGGCGGGGTAGGGCGGGGGTTGGGCATGTGGGCGCTCGTCGCATTCGGGCAGGGCGCCATGGTAGCAGAACTGGGGTTCTCGGTTGCCTGTGCCGGCCTCTTCGCGGGGCAAGCCCGCTCCTACACACGCGAAGGGGCCGGCACAGGCGAGCGATCAGCCCCGGTTACCCAACCCCTGCCAATGCCGCGCCCCCACGAAAATGAAGCGCAACTGTTGGGTGATCTTTTCCTGCGCGCTCAGCGCCTGTGGATAACCTGCCTCCGGGCTGTCGATCAGCTCTGGCAGGGTGGCGAACACGGTCTTCACCACCAGGTCGGCCATCACCGCCAGCGCCGCGCTGTCCAGGTGTTGCCAACGCTTCATGCGGGCAAGGTCGGTGGCCAGGTCGTCGCTGATGTCCTGGCGCAGGCGGGCAATGGCCTGGCGCACGGGCAGGGAGCCGCCGTATTGCTCGCGGGCCAGGAACAGGAACTGGGCACGGTGGGCAGCCACCACGTCGAGAAAGATGCGCACCGACGCATCGGTGATGCCGCCCAGTTCGAACTCGTTGTGCCGCACCAGGCGGATGGTCTGGCGGAAGGTGGTGTCCACCTCGGCCACCAGAGCCAGGCCCAGGGCGTCCATGTCGGTGAAATGGCGGTAGAAACCGGTGGGCACGATGCCGGCGGCCTTGGCCACTTCGCGCAGGCTGATGCTGCCAAAGCCACGGCCGCTCTGCATGAGCAGGCAGGCAGCGTCCAGCAGGGCCTGGCGGGTCTGTAGCTTCTGTTCGGCGCGCGGCAGCATGGGGCGGGATTCTGTGACGATGAGGCTGGGCACTCTAGATAAAAAAACGAAGCCCGGTCAATGGACCGGGCTTGGAGGGGAGCAGGCGTTGTGTTTTAGGTTGTTCTTTTCGGCCATGGCGATCAGCTCACATGGCTGATTTCGACCAGGCGATCAGAACCACCTTCAGCCACGCGGCCACTGCGTTCGATCAGGCGATCCGAGCCACCTTCGGCAACGCGACCAGTACGTTCGATCAGGCGATCCGAGCCACCTTCGGCAACGCGGCCAGTACGTTCGATCAGGCGATCCGAGCCACCCTCGGCAACGCGGCCAGTACGCTCGATCAGGCGATCGGAGCCACCTTCGGCGACACGGCCACTGCGTTCGATCAAGCGGTCCGAGCCACCTTCGGCAACGGTTTTCAGCGGCTGGGCGACTTCAGCTGCGCTGGAGCGCGATTCGGCGGTCAGGTGCTGGTCGGCTGCCGGCAGGGCAAAGGCATTGGCGGCAAGTATGGACAGGGTCAGGGTCAGCAGGGTGCGTTTCATGGTTCGGTGCTCCTCTGGGGGGCTGGAAAGTGGGTACGAAGCCAATGCTACGCGCGGCGCCGCCAGAGAGAAGTTCATCCGGGTAATGGTAACAATCGACGGTATTGATAGCGTTTGCCGATGGCTCTAGCACAGTGGTCATGGGCTGATTGGTGGCTTTTTGCCGCCAGGGCGGGAGAGTGGTAGTACGGCTGCGGTCGAGGTAAAAGCTGGGAAAAGCGCCAGGAAAACTTCGCTATCATGGGCCTTGTCGATAAAACCCTGCGGGTTTTCATCAGTCCCAGATACTAAGTGCCATCGCTACGCCCGTTTTGTGCCATGTCGTCAGGAGAATCACGCAATGACGCGCCCCGCCAGAATCCTTGTCTGGACCTTAGCCACCCTGTTGACCCTGCTGGCGATCCTGGTCGTGGTCATCGCCACCTTCGACTGGAACCGCGTCAAGCCGCTGCTCAACGAGAAGGTTTCCGAGGCCTTGCACCGGCCGTTCGCAATCAACGGCAACCTCGCCGTGCACTGGCGCACCGAGCCGGAGGAGGGCGGCTGGCGTGCCTGGGTGCCGTGGCCGCATTTCATCGCCGAAGACCTGACCCTGGGCAACCCCGACTGGCTCAAGGAGCCGCAGATGGTCGGCCTTGAGCGCGTGGAGTTTCGCCTGGCGCCGCTGCCGCTGCTGCTGCAGCAGATCAGCATTCCGCGCATCGACCTGACCCGGCCTACCGCCAGCCTCACCCGCCTGGCCGATGGCCGCGCCAACTGGACCTTCGACTTCGGCCCCAAGGACGAGAACGCAGAGCCGTCCAAGTGGCAGCTGGACATCGGCGCCATCGGCTTCGACCAGGGCAATGTCAGCTTCGATGACCAAACCTTGAAAACCAGCATGAAGGTGCAGGTCGACCCGCTGGGCAAGCCGATTCCGTTCAGCGACATCGTCGGCAAGGCCAGTGCCGAGAAGGCCGGTGGTGCCCAGGACTACGCCTTCGGCTTCAAGGCCGACGGTCGCTACAAGGGCCAGCCGGTGTCCGGCACCGGCAAGATCGGCGGCCTGTTGGCGCTGCAGGATGCCAAGCAGCCGTTCCCGTTGCAGGCCGACGTGCGCATTGCCGATACCCATGTGGTGCTGGCCGGCACCCTGACCGACCCGCGCAACCTCGGCGCCCTCGACCTGCGCCTGCGCCTGTCCGGGGCGAGCCTGGGCAACCTCTACCCGCTCACCGGCGTGACCTTGCCCGATACCCCAGCCTACGCCACCGACGGGCGCCTCAGCGCCAACCTGCATGCCGCCCAGGGCGCGACCTTCAATTACCAGGGCTTCAACGGCAAGATCGGCAACAGTGACATCCACGGCGACCTGGGCTTCGTCGCCAGCCAGCCACGGCCCAAGCTCAGCGGCAACCTGGTGTCCAACCAGCTGCTGTTCAAGGACCTGGCCCCCTTGATTGGCGCCGACTCCAACGCCGAGCAGAAGGCCCGCGGAGGCGCCAGCAAGCAACCGGCGAACAAGGTGCTGCCGGTGGAAGAGTTCCGCACCGAGCGCTGGCGCGCCATGGATGCCGACGTCACCTTCGCCGGCAAGCGGATCGTGCACAGCGAGCAGTTGCCGTTCAACGACCTTTCCGCCCACGTGATTCTCGACGATGGCTTGCTGCGCCTGGAACCGCTGCGCTTTGGCGTGGCCGGTGGCAGCCTGGCCTCCAACATTCGCCTCGATGGCCGCAACGTGCCGTTGCAGGGGCGTGCCCAATTGACCGCACGTGGCTTCAAGCTCAAGCAGCTGTTCCCAAGCTTCGCGCCGATGCAAACCAGCTTTGGCGAGCTCAACGGCGATGCCGACATCAGCGGCCGCGGCAACTCGGTGGCGGCGCTGCTGGGCACGGCCAATGGCAACTTGCGCATGTTGATCAACGACGGCGCGATCAGCCGCAGCCTGATGGAGATCGCCGGGCTCAACGTGGGCAACTACGTGGTCGGCAAGCTGTTCGGCGATGAAGATGTGAAGATCAACTGCGCGGCAGCGGACGTGGGTGTCAAGGATGGCCTGGCGACTACCCGGTTGTTCATTTTCGATACCGAGAACGCGATCATCTACATCAACGGCACGGCCAACTTTGCCAGCGAACAGCTGGACCTGAAGATCACCCCGGAATCCAAGGGCCTGAGGTTGTTCTCGTTGCGCTCGCCACTGTACGTGCGGGGCGCGTTCGCCAAGCCCAGCGCCGGTGTACAGGCGCTGCCGCTGGCGTTGCGTGGCGCGGGGATGCTGGCGCTGGGCGTGGTGGCAGGGCCGGCGGCCGGGTTGCTGGCGCTGGTCGCGCCTAGCAGTGGCGACCAGCCTAATGAATGCACGCCGTTGTTGCAGCAGATGAAAGCCGGCAAGGCGCCGGCTGCGGTGAAAAGTCGGAAATAACGGCGGGGCCGCTTTGCGGCCCATCGCGAGCTTTGCTCGCTCCTACGGGGGGATGTGGCGTGGCGTGGTAGGAGCGAGCGCAGCTCGCGAAGCGATTACAGCCCCTGAAGCAGATCGGACATGTCGTCCGCGTGCTCTTCTTCCTGGGCCAGGATGTCTTCGAAAATGCGCCGTGTGGTCGGGTCTTTGTCGCCGATGTACTGAATGATCTCGCGGTAGCTGTCGATGGCGATGCGCTCGGCAACCAAATCCTCAAGCACCATTTCCTTCAGCGAATTGCCCGCCACGTACTGGGCATGGGAGTTCTTGGTCAGGTTGTCGGGGTTGAAGTCCGGCTCACCGCCCAACTGCACGATGCGTTCAGCCAACTTGTCGGCATGCTCGGCTTCCTGGTTGGCATGCTCCAGGAACTCGCTGGCCGCCACGCTGGCCTTGATACCGCTGGCCATGAAGTAATGGCGCTTGTAGCGCAGCACGCAGACAAGCTCCGTGGCCAGCGACTCGTTCAAAAGGCGCAGGATCTGCTCGCGGTCGGCGTGGTAGCCCTCGGTGACTGCACCTTGTTCCACGTGCTGGCGGGCGCGCTTGCGCAGGGTTTGCACATCGGTCAGTTCAACATTGCTCATGATGCTCTCCAAACAGGTTCAGGACGGTTAGCGGGGTGATCGGGAGGCTTACATGCCGTGGGCGGCCTTGCTGTCCTCTTCGCGTTGCTTGCAGGTTTTGAAACCCTTGGCGTCGACGTGGCCGGTGGCGTCGAAACGCACGTAGTAAGGCTGCTGGTGGCCGTCGCGGTTGAGGATGTAGTCGTTGCAGGTGCCCCCGTGCGGCAGGTCGATGGCGTTGGACGGGCTGCCGCCGATGGCGATGACCTTCTGCATGGTCATGCCATTTTCCACCTGCTTGACCAGCGGCTCGTCACGGTAGGTGACGTGGTCCACCGGGTTCTCCGGGTGGCTGCTGCAGGCGGCCAGGGCGGCGCTTGCCAGAAGAATTGCCAGGGTCTGCTTGTACATGGTCCCGCTCCTTGCACAGGGGTTGTTCTGGTTTGGAACAACGCAGCGGCTCGGGAGTTCGATTGCGATGGTCATCGAAGCGGCGCTAGGGTTGGCCCATCGCCCATGGAAAAGGAGCTCAAGCGATGCAGCAGGAATTGGCCACGCGATACCCGTTGGTGCTGGTGCCGGGCATGCTTGGTTTCGTGCGGGTGCTGCTCTACCCGTACTGGTTCGGCATTGTCAGGGCCTTGCGCCGGGGCGGCGCGCAGGTGTTCCCGGTACAGGTTTCGCCGCTGCACGCCAGTGAGGTGCGTGGCGAGCAGCTGCTGGCGATCATCGAGGACATTTGCCAGCGCACCGGGGCGCCGAAGGTCAACCTCATCGGCCACAGCCAGGGCGCATTGACTGCGCGCTACGCGGCGGCCAAGCGGCCAGACCGGGTCGCCTCGGTCACCTCGGTGGCGGGGCCCAACCATGGCTCGGAGCTGGCCGACCACCTTGAACGCACCGCCCCCGGCGGTTCACCCCAGGGGCGCATCCTCAAGGCGCTGTTGCATGGCCTGGCGCTAGTGCTGGTGTGGCTGGAAACCGGCTGGCGCCGCGACCCCTTGCCCATCGACGTGCACGCCTCGCACCAGTCCTTGACCAGCGCTGGGGTGGCACGCTTCAACCTGGCTTATCCACAGGGGTTGCCCGACACCTGGGGCGGCGAAGGGGCCTACGAAGTGAATGGCGTGCGCTATTACTCCTGGTCCGGCACCCTGCAGCCAGGCCTCACCGACCAAGGGCGTAATCGCTTCGACGGCAGTAGCCGTTTCTGCCGCCTGTTCGCGCGCAGCTTCGTGCGGGAGAAGGGCCAGTGCGACGGCATGGTCGGGCGCTTCAGCTCGCACCTGGGCCAGGTGATTGGCGATGATTTTCCGCTCGACCACCTGGACATCGTCAACCAGTCGCTCGGCGCCGTGGGCAAGGGCGCCGAACCGGTGCGGCTGTTCACCGAGCACGCCGCACGGTTGCGGGCCGCCGGGCTCTAGCGGCGTACCGGGGTGGTCCAGCGCTCGGCCAGCACCACCCCGGCCAGGGTCAGCAGGCCGCCGACCAGGTGGTAGCTGGCCAGCTGTTCATCCAGCACGGCGGCGGCGATCAGCGCGGTCACCACCGGCAGCAGGTTGAAGAACAGCGTGGTGCGGCTGGGCCCCAGGCGGTGTACCGCTTGCATCCATACCAGCGGGGCGATCATCGAGGCCAGGACGCAGGCATACAGCACCAGGCCTGCGTTATGGGCGTTAAGCCCGGTTTTGTCCGACAGCAGGAACAGCGGCAGCAACACGATGATGGCCACCAGTACTTGCAGGTACAGCAGCTGCAGCGGCGGCAGGCGCAGTTGCCATTTCTTCAGCAGGAAGCTGTACAGCGCGTAGGCCAGGGTGGCCACCAGCATCAGCAGGTCGCCACGGTTCAGGCCTTGTTCCAGCAGCACGGCGGGCTGGCCTGCGGAAACCACCTCCAGCACCCCGACGAACGACACCATGGCACCGGCCAGGGCGCCATAGCTCAGGCGCTGGCCCAGCCAGGCGATGGACAATGCCAGCGACATCAGGGGCATCAGCGAGAGGATGATGCCCATGTTGGTGGCGCTGGTGATGCTGGCGGCGAAATAGGCCAGGCTCTGGTACACGGCCATGCCGAGGATGCCAAGCACGGCCACCTTGCCCAGGTGCGGGCGGATGGCCGCACGGTTGCGCCACACCCCTGGCAGCAGGAACGGGGTGAACAGCAGGCCGGCCAGCAGCCAGCGGTAGAAACCGATCTCGGCGGGGTGGATGGCCCCGGCGGAGAGCTTGGTGACCACGGTATTGCCGGCCCAGATGAGGATGGCGGTGAGGGGGAACAGGTAGTTCATTGGGGGAGCTCGGGTGAAAGTCGGATTGGGGCTGCTGTGCAGCCCTTCGCGGGGCAAGCCCGCTCCTACGGGTTCACCGATACTTCAGGCTAGCGGTAATCCTGTAGGAGCGGGCTTGCCCCGCGAAGGCCTTGATGGCACCTATTATCGGCGGTCTGTCGCCATCCCCCAAGCCATCGTCTACCGCTCAGCTTACCCGGCGCCAGGCCCGGGTGGGTTTGTAAGAATTCTTGTCTACACTCAGCCTGACCCCCGTGCACAGGGCGCGGAGAAAGGAGACCACTCCATGAAAATGCTGCAAATGCCCCTGCTGGTGTTGGCTGTATTGTTCAGTGCGCAAGGATTCGCCGCCACCGCTCAGCAGGAAAAAATGAAAACCTGCAACGCCGACGCCACCGCCAAAACCCTCAAGGGCGATGAGCGCAAGGCCTTCATGAGCACCTGCCTGAAGAAAGCCGAGCCGGCCAAGGCCGCCACCCAGCAGGACAAGATGAAAACCTGCAACGCCGACGCCACCACCAAGGCGCTCAAGGGCGATGCGCGCAAGGCCTACATGAGCGACTGCCTGAAGAAGAAGTGACCTGCGCCTATGCCTGTGTCCTGAAGGCTGGCAGACTGCGGGTCTTCCCGCTGTCTGCCGTCGAGGCTGTATGACTTTCACCCCCCGTCAGATCACCCTGGCCAGCCTGGTCATCGTCATGGCCGGCCTGCTCCTGGCCCTTCCGTTGAAACTGCTGCCAAGCCTGCTGGCCGGCTTGCTGGTGTTCGAGCTGGTGAACATGCTCACCCCACGCCTGCAGCCGTTGATTGCCGGGCAGCGTGCGCGCTGGTTGGCGGTGGCGCTGTTGGGTGTGCTGGTGGTCAGTGTATTGACCCTGCTGATTGCCGGTGCCTTCAGCTTCCTGCTGCACGAAGCCGAAAACCCCGGCGCGTCGCTGGACAAGTTCATGGTGCTGGTGGAGCGCGCCCGCAGCCAGTTGCCGCCGTTCATCGAAAGCTACCTGCCGGCCAGTGCGGCGGAGTTCAAGGTGGCCATCGGCGACTGGATCAAGAGCCACCTGAGCGACCTGCAACTGGTGGGCAAGGGCATGGCGCACATGTTCGTGACGCTGCTGATCGGCATGATCCTCGGCGCGATCATCGCCCTGCAGCGCATTCCCGATGTGTCTCGGCGCAAGCCATTGGCCGCCGCGCTGTTCGAGCGCCTGAACCTACTGGTGCAAGCCTTTCGCAACATCGTCTTCGCGCAGATCAAGATCTCGCTGCTCAACACCGCCTTCACCGGGATTTTCCTGGCGGTGGTGATGCCGCTGTTCGGCGTGCACCTGCCGCTGACCAAGACGCTGATCGTGCTGACCTTCCTGCTTGGGCTGCTGCCGGTGATCGGCAACCTGATGTCCAACACATTGATCACCATTGTCGGCATGTCGCTGTCGATCTGGGTGGCGGCCGCGGCGCTGGGCTACCTGATCGTGATTCACAAGGTGGAATACTTCCTCAACGCCAAGATCGTCGGTGGGCAGATCAGTGCCAAGGCGTGGGAGCTGTTGCTGGCGATGCTGGTGTTCGAGGCGGCGTTCGGGTTGCCGGGGGTGGTGGCGGGGCCGGTGTACTACGCCTACCTCAAGAGTGAGCTGCGGCGGGCTGAGCTGGTTTAGTTTCCTGGGCCGGCCCTTTCGCGGGGCAAGCCCGCTCCTACAAGGGCGCCGGTTTTTTTGTAGGAGCGGGCTTGCCCCGCGAAGAGGCCGGCCCAGGTTTCAACTAACGATCAGGCCGCGCCGTAACGCTTGCGCGCCTCAATGGCCAACCCGCTACCAATGCTGCCGAAGATATTCCCTTCCACATGCCGCGCATTGGGCAGCATCGCCGACACGCTGTTGCGCAGCGCTGGAATCCCGCTGGAACCGCCGGTGAAGAACACCGTATCGACCTGGTCGGCGTTCACTCCAGCCTTGGCCAGCAACTCGGTGACGCTGCCACGCACCCGCTCCAGCAAGCCTTCGATGGCTTCTTCGAACAGCACGCGGGTCAGGTCTACCGCAAGGTCGCGCTCCACCCGGCCCAGGTCGACACGGCGGCTGACCTGCTCGGTCAGCTCGATCTTGCTGGCTTCCACTTCCATCGCCAGCCAGTGCCCGGCACGCTCCTCGATCAGCTTGAACAGGCGATCGATGCCCAGGGTGTCCTCGATGTCATAGCGCATGCTGCCCAGCGCCAGTTGCGACTTCTGCGAGTACAGGGCGTTGATGGTGTGCCAGGTGGCCAGGTTCAGGTGGTAGCTGGTGGGCATCAGCGCACCGCTTTTCATCCGGCTGCCGTAGCCGAACAGCGGCATCACGCCCTGCAGGCTCAGTTGCTTGTCGAAGTCGGTGCCGCCGATATGCACGCCGCCGGTGGCGAGGATGTCGCTTTGCCGTTCGGCCACCTGGTGGCGCTCCGGCGACAGGCGGATCAGGGTGAAGTCCGAGGTACCGCCGCCGATGTCGACGATCAGCACCAGCTCTTCACGGCTGATGCCCGACTCGTAGTCGAATGCCGCGGCAATCGGTTCGTACTGGAACGACACGTCCTTGAAGCCGATCTTGCGCGCCACCTCGGCCAGGGTGTCTTCGGCCTCCTGGTCGGCGGCTGGGTCTTCGTCGACGAAGAACACCGGGCGGCCCAGGACCACCTGGTCGAATTCACGGCCGGCGGCGGCCTCGCCGCGCTTTTTCAGCTCGCCGATGAACATGCCCAGCAAGTCCTTGAACGGCAGGGCGCTGCCCAGCACGCTGGTGTCGTGCTTGATCAGCTTGGAGCCCAGCAGGCTCTTGAGCGAGCGCATCAGGCGGCCTTCGTAGCCTTCCAGGTACTCGTGCAGCGCCAGGCGGCCATACACCGGGCGACGTTCCTCGATGTTGAAGAACACCACCGACGGCAGGGTGATCTTGCCGTCTTCCAGGGCAATCAGCGACTCGACCCCCGGGCGGTGCCAGCCGACCGTAGAGTTGGAGGTGCCGAAGTCGATGCCCAGGGCGCGGGCCGGCGATACGTCAGACATGGGAAAAGGCTTCCGGAGGCAAAACGGCCGCGCAGTTTATGCCAGTTGGCTACAGAATCAAGACCGATCGTCTGCCTCGGGGCAACCCCAAGCGAACCTTGAAAGGCTATGCTTGACCCTTATCTTCACAAGCAACGCGAAAATTCACACTGGTGATCCATCAATGGACTTCAAAGACTACTACAAGATACTCGGCGTAGAGCCCACGGCGGACGACAAGGCGATCAAGGCCGCGTACCGCAAGCTGGCGCGCAAGTATCACCCTGACGTCAGCAAGGAGCGCGACGCCGAGGACAAATTCAAAGAGGCCAACGAGGCCTACGAAGTGCTGGGCGATGCGCAGAAGCGCGCCGAGTTCGACGAAATCCGCAAGTATGGCGGCCAGCATGGCCGGCCGTTCCAGGCCCCGCCGGGTTGGCAGAGCCGCGCCGGCGCAGGCGGGGCGGGCGGCGGTTTCGAAGGCGGCGACTTCTCCGACTTCTTCAGCTCGATTTTCGGCGCCCGTGGCGGCAACCCGTTCGGCGGTGCCCGGCAACAACAACGCAGCGCCGGCAGGCGAGGGCAGGACGTGGAACTGGAACTGGCGATCTTCCTGGAAGAAACCCTGAGCAAGGAATCCAAGCAGATCAGCTTCCAGGTGCCGCAAACCAACGCCGCTGGCCAGCGCACCGGGTTCACCACCAAAACCCTGAACGTGAAGATTCCGGCCGGCGTCACCGACGGCGAGCGCATTCGCCTTAAGGGCCAAGGCGCGCCGGGCGTGGGCGGTGGGGCCAATGGCGACCTGTTCCTGACCGTGCGCATGGCGCCGCACCCGTTGTTCGATGTGGAAGGCCATGACCTGATCATCACCGTGCCGCTGGCGCCGTGGGAGGCTGCCCTGGGCACGAAGGTGGCGGTGCCGACCCTGGATGGCAAGATCAACCTGACCATCCGCCCCGACAGCCAGAGCGGCCAGCGCCTGCGCGTGCCGGGCCGGGGCCTGGCCAACAAGAACGGCGAGCGCGGCAATTTGTATGCGCAGCTCAAAGTGGTGATGCCGACGGCATCCGATGCTGCCACCCGTGAACTGTGGACCCAGCTTTCCGAGAAAGCCGCGTTCGACCCGAGGACACACTGGAGCAAGTGACCATGAGCAGCACCCTGATCGTTCAACTGGACATGCGTACCCTGTGTCAGGAGGCCGATGTGTCGGCCGACTGCGTGATCGAAATCGTCGAGCACGGCATTGTCGAACCTTCCGGGCGAACGCCGGAAGACTGGTTGTTCGACGATCAGGCGCCGCTGGTGACCAAGCGTGCGGCGAAGCTGCATCAGGAACTGGAGCTGGAGTGGGAAGGGGTGGCGCTGGCGCTGGAGCTGTTGCAGGAAGTGCAGCAGTTGCGTAGTGAGAACAGCATGTTGCGCCAGCGGTTGGGGCGGTTTACCCAGATGTGAGGGTTGCAGGCCCGGCCTCTTCGCGGGGCAAGCCCGCTCCTACAGGGATCGCGTGCCCCTGTAGGAGCGGGCTTGCCCCGCGAAGAATCCAACACAAGTCTCAGCCAGGTTGAGCTCCAGGGTTCAGCACCAATTGCATGAAGGTCAAATCCAGCCAACGCCCGAACTTCACCCCCACCTGCGGCATCTGCCCGGTCACCACGAACCCCAGCCGCTCATGAATGCGCACCGAGGCCGCATTGCCACTTTCGATGGCCGCGACCATCACATGCTTGCCACACGCCCGGGCACGCTCGATCAGCGCCGCCATCAGCACCGGCCCCAGGCCCTTGCCGCGCTGGTCACCGCGCACATACACCGAGTGCTCCACGGTCAGCCGGAAGCCCTCGAACGGCCGCCAGTCGCCAAACGATGCATAGCCCAGCACCCCCGTTTCATCCACCGCCACCAGAATCGGGTAGCCCTGCTGCGCGCGGGCTTCGAACCACGCCTGGCGGTTGCCCAAGTCCACCGGGGTTTCGTTCCAGATCGCCGTGGTGTTGCGCACGGCGTCGTTGTAGATGTCGAGGATGCCCGGCACGTCGGTGGGCAGGGCGTCGCGGATTTCGTAACTCATGACAGCGTCTCGCAGGATCGTTGGTTGCAGGTTAAATGGTTACCAGGCCGCGCACACCTTCGGCCTGCATGTTTTCACCACGGCCACGCTGAACGATCTCGCCGCGGGCCATCACCAGGTACTGGTCGGCCAGTGCCTCGGCGAAGTCGTAGAACTGCTCGACCAGCAGAATCGCCATGTCGCCGCGCTCGGCCAGGCGGCGGATCACCGCGCCGATTTCCTTGATCACCGACGGTTGGATGCCCTCGGTGGGCTCGTCGAGAATCAGCAGCCGCGGGCGGCTGGCCAGGGCCCGGCCGATGGCCAGCTGTTGTTGCTGGCCGCCGGACAGGTCGCCGCCACGGCGCTGTTTCATCTGCTCCAGCACCGGGAACAGTTCGTAGATAAAGGCCGGCACTTGCCGGGCTTCGCGGGCGGGGAAGCGCGACAGGCCCATCAACAGGTTTTCCTCGACGCTCAGGCGCGGGAAGATTTCGCGGCCCTGGGGCACGTAGGCGATGCCGGCGTGAACCCGTTGCTGGGGCTTGAGCGTGGTGATTGGCTTGCCCTCCCATTCGATGCTGCCTTCGCGGGCCGGCACCAGGCCCATCAGGCAGCGCAGCAGGGTGGTCTTGCCCACGCCGTTGCGGCCCAGCAGGCAGGTGACTTCGCCGACCTTGGCTTCGAAGGACAGGCCGCGCAGGATGTGGCTGCCGCCGTAGAATTGGTGCAGGGTGTCTATTTTGAGCATGTGCGTGTTCCTGAAAGAGTTGCCTTGCCTGGGCCGGCCCTTTCGCGGGGCAAGCCCGCTCCTACAAGGGGTACGCGTTTTTTGTAGGAGCGGGCTTGCCCCGCGAAGAGGCCGGCACAGGTTTCCTTGCATCAGCGGCCCAGGTACACCTCGACCACCCGCTCATCGGCCTGCACCTGGGCAAGCGACCCCTCGGCCAGCACGCTGCCCTGGTGCAGCACGGTGACATGGTCGGCAATGCTGCCGACAAAGCCCATGTCATGCTCCACCACCATCAGCGAATGCTTGCCTGCCAGCCCCTTGAACAGTTCGGCGGTGAACTCGGTTTCGGCATCGGTCATGCCAGCCACCGGCTCGTCCAGCAACAGCAGCTGCGGCTCTTGCACCAGCAGCATGCCGATCTCCAGGAACTGCTTCTGCCCATGGGACAGCAGGCCGGCTTGGCGCTGGGCAAGCGGCAGCAGGCGCAGGGTGGTCAGCACTTGTTCGATGCGCTGGCGCTGCTCGCCACCCAGGCGTGCGGCCAGGCTGGCCCACACCCCCTTGTCCGCCTTCAAGGCCAGCTCCAGGTTTTCGAACACCGTCAGGGCCTCGAACACCGTGGGCTTCTGGAACTTGCGACCGATGCCGGCCTGGGCAATCTGGTATTCGCTCATGCGGGCCAGGTCCAGGGTGTCGCCAAAAAAGGCACTGCCGGTATCGGGGCGGGTCTTGCCGGTGATCACGTCCATCATCGTGGTCTTGCCAGCGCCGTTGGGGCCGATGATGCAGCGCAGCTCGCCAACGCCGATGTACAGGTTCAGGCCATTGAGTGCCTTGAAGCCGTCGAAGCTGACGCTGATGTCTTCCAGGCTCAGCACCGTGCCGTGGCGGGTGTCCAGCCCGGCCTTGCGGCGCGAGCCTAGGCCGATCGCATCGCGGCCACTGCCCAGTTGGTCGAACACCGGCTCCAGCATGAATTCCGGGTGCACCGGGGGGATGCCTCTCATGGCTGGCTCCTTTTTTTCAACAGGCCGACCACGCCCTTGGGCAGGTACAGGGTGACCAGAATAAACAGCGCGCCAAGGAAGAACAGCCAGAACTCCGGGAAGGCCACGGTGAACCAGCTCTTCATGCCATTGACCAGGCCTGCGCCAAGCAGCGGGCCAATCAACGTGCCGCGCCCGCCCAACGCCACCCATACCGCCGCCTCGATGGAGTTGGTCGGCGACATTTCGCTGGGGTTGATGATGCCCACCTGCGGCACGTACAGCGCCCCGGCCAGGCCGCATAGCACGGCGCTGAGCACCCACACCAGCAGCTTGAAGCCACGTGGGTCGTAGCCGCAGAACATCAGCCGGTTCTCGGCGTCACGCACAGCGGTGAGCAGGCGGCCGAACTTGCTTTGGGTGAGGCGCCAACACAAGTAGAGGCTGGCCAGCAGCAGGCCAACGGTGAACAGGAACAGCACCGCACGGGTGCCCTGGGCCGCGATGTCGAAGCCCAGCAGGGTACGGAAGCTGGTGAAACCGTTGTTGCCGCCAAAACCGGTCTCGTTGCGAAAGAACAGCAGCATGCCGGCGAAGGTCAGGGCCTGGGTCATGATCGAGAAGTACACGCCCTTGATCCGCGAACGGAAGGCGAACCAGCCGAACACCAGCGCCAGCAGCCCGGGCGCCAGCACCACCAGGCACAGGGCCCAGGCGAAGTGCTGGGTGCCGGCCCAGTACCAGGGCAGCTCGGTCCACGACAGGAACGTCATGAACCCCGGCAGGCCGTCGCCGGCCGCCTGGCGCATCAGGTACATGCCCATGGCGTAGCCGCCCAGGGCGAAGAACAGGCCGTGGCCCAGCGACAGCAGCCCGGCATAACCCCAGACCAGGTCCAGGGCGAGGGCGACGATGGCGTAGCACAGCACCTTGCCCACCAGGGTAAGGGTGTAGGCCGACACCTGCAGGGCGTGGCCTGCCGGCAACAGCGAGAGCAGCGCCAGGGCGACCAGCAGCAGGACGACCAGGGTGCCGATGGCCAGCGACAGGCGTGGCCCGGCCTTTTGCGCAGCGGTGACAAGCAGTGGCTGGTTCATCAGTCGATTACCCGTCCCTTGAGGGCGAACAGGCCTTGCGGGCGCTTCTGGATGAACAGAATGACCAACGCAAGGATGAGGATCTTGCCGAGCACGGCGCCGATCTGCGGCTCCAGCAGCTTGTTGGCGATACCAAGGCCAAAGGCCGCCCAGAGGCTGCCGGCCAGTTGCCCGACGCCGCCGAGCACCACCACCAGGAACGAGTCGATGATGTAGCTCTGGCCCAGGTCCGGGCCCACGTTGCCGACCTGGCTCAAGGCCACGCCACCGAGCCCGGCGATGCCCGAGCCGAGGCCGAAGGCAAGCATGTCGACGCGCCCGGTGGAAACCCCGCAGCACGCCGCCATGTTGCGGTTCTGGGTGACGGCACGCACGTTCAGGCCCAGCCGCGTGCGGTTGAGCAGCAGCCAGGTGAGCAGTACCACGGCCAGGGCGAAGCCGATGATCACCAGGCGGTTGTACGGCAGCACCAGGTTGGGCAGCAGCTGGATGCCGCCAGACAACCAGGCCGGGTTGCTGACCTCGACGTTCTGCGCGCCGAACAGCAGGCGGATGGCCTGGATCAGGATCAGGCTGATGCCCCAGGTGGCCAGCAGGGTTTCCAGCGGGCGGCCGTAGAGGTGGCGGATCACCGTGCGCTCCAGCACCATGCCCACCCCGGCGCTGACGGCAAAGGCCACCGGCAGGGCGATCAGCGGGTAGAACTCGATGGCGCCGGGGGCATGGCGCTGCACCAGAACCTGAACCATGTAGGTGCTGTAGGCGCCGAGCATGAGCATTTCGCCGTGGGCCATGTTGATTACCCCGAGCAGGCCGAAGGTGATCGCCAGGCCCAGCGCCGCCAGCAGCAAGATCGAACCCAGCGACAGGCCGCTGAAGGCCTGGCCGAGCAGCTCGCCCACCAGCAGCTTGCGCTTGACCTGGGCCAGGCTGGTTTCGGCGGCGGTGCGCACCCCCGGGTCGCTTTCCGCGCCCGGTTGCAGCAGGGCTTCCAGGCGGGTGCGGGCCAGTGGGTCGCCGGTTTCACCGAGCAGGCGCACGGCGGCCAGGCGTACTGCCGGCTCGCTGGCGCCCAGTTGCAGGTTGGCCAGGGCCAGCGCCAGGGCGGCGTGCACGGCGGCATCCGGTTCGCTGGCGAAGCGCCGGTCGAGGAACGCCATTTGCGCCGGTTGCGCGCTTTTTTGCAGTTGCTGGGCAGCGGCCAGACGCGTGGCGCTGTCGTCGCTGAGCAGCTGGTGGCTGGCCAGGGCGTTGTCGATCAGGCCGCGCAGGCGGTTGTTCAGGCGCACCTTGCGCGTGTCATCGGCGGCGATGCGGCCCTGGCTCAGATTGTTCAGCAGTGGCAGGCGCGCGGCATCGGGTTGCGCCGCCCAGCGTTCGAGCAGTTGGGCTTGCTCGGCGGGCTTGGCGCTGAGGAAGAATTCGCCCTCGCTGCCCTGGGTTGCCAGGGGGATCAGCAGGAGCAGGGTGAGCAGGAATCTGAGCATGCGAGTAATCCTGAAAATCGGCGGTGGATTCATCGCGAGCAAGGCTCGCTCCTACGGGTATCGCGCAGGCCTGTAGGAGCGAGCCTTGCTCGCGATTGGGCCGCACAGCGGCCCCATGCACTCAGTTACCTTTCACTGCATAGTCCGGGCGCTTGTCATTGCCCGGAATGAACGGGCTCCAAGGCTGCGCCCGCAGCGGCTGCTCGGTTTCCCATACCACGCTGAACTGCCCGTCATCCTGGATTTCACCGATCATCACCGGCTTGTGCAGGTGGTGGTTGGTCTTGTCCATGGTCAGGGTAAAGCCCGACGGTGCTTTGAAACTCTGCCCGGCCAAGGCCTCGCGAACCTTGTCGACATCGGTGGACTTGGCTTTTTCGGCGGCCTGGGCCCACAGGTGGATGCCCACGTAGGTGGCCTCCATTGGGTCGTTGGTCACCGCCTTGTCGGCGCCCGGCAGGCCCTTGGCCTTGGCGTAGGCTTTCCAGTCGGCGACGAACTTCTGGTTGACCGGGTTATCCACCGACTCGAAATAGTTCCAGGCGGCCAGGTGGCCCACCAGCGGCTTGGTGTCGATGCCGCGCAGTTCCTCTTCACCCACCGAAAAGGCCACCACCGGCACCTCGGTGGCCTTCAGGCCCTGGTTGGCCAGTTCCTTGTAGAACGGCACGTTGGAGTCGCCGTTGACGGTGGAGATCACCGCCGTCTTGCCACCGGCGGAGAACTTCTTGATGTTGGCGACGATGGTCTGGTAGTCGGCATGGCCGAACGGGGTGTACACCTCTTCGATGTCTTTGTCGGCCACGCCCTTGCTGTGCAGGAAAGCGCGCAGGATCTTGTTGGTGGTGCGTGGGTACACGTAGTCGGTGCCCAGCAGGAAGAAGCGCTTGGCGCTGCCGCCGTCTTCGCTCATCAGGTATTCAACGGCGGGGATGGCTTGCTGGTTGGGCGCGGCGCCGGTGTAGAACACGTTCGGCGACATCTCTTCACCTTCGTACTGCACCGGGTAGAACAGCAGGCCGTTCAACTCCTCGAACACCGGCAGCACCGACTTGCGCGACACCGACGTCCAGCAGCCGAACACCACGGCGACCTTGTCCTGGGTCAGCAGCTGGCGGCTTTTTTCGGCGAACAGCGGCCAGTTGGAGGCGGGGTCGACCACCACCGGTTCGAGCATCTTGCCGTTCACACCGCCCTTGGCGTTGATCTCGTCAATGGTCATCAGCGCCATGTCCTTGAGCGAAGTCTCGGAAATCGCCATGGTCCCGGACAGCGAATGCAGGATGCCGACCTTGATGGTTTCGGCGGCCTGGATGCTCCAGCTCAGGCCCATTGCGGCAATGGATGCGCTGAGGGTAAAGGCCTTGATCAGACTGCGACGCTTCATGTGCTCTCTCCGCTGAGTTGTTATGTGTTGGGCAAGCGGGGAGGGGTGTTGCAAGGGGTGTGCCTAGTGGCGAAAGGGGCTTGTTAGAGGGGTTGTGCGAGGTGTTGGGGCGTTTTTGCGGGCCAGGGTGGTGCCTGGGATATGGGGGTGCACAGGATTGGGGCCGCTGCGCGGCCCTTCGCGGGGCAAGCCCGCTCCTACAGGGGGATGTTTTTTTGTAGGAGCGGGCTTGCCCCGCGAAGGGCTGCGAAGCAGCCCCAATCACAATCAGCCGTTACGCACCGCCGAGCGCGGATGACGGCGGCTACGCACGAACTGGTAGGTCCCCGCCAGCAGCAGGAACCAGATCGGCGTCACCACCAGCGCCGAACGGGTATCGGCTTCCAGGCTCAGCAGCACCAGGATGAAGGCGAAGAACGCCAGGCACACGTAGCACATCAAGCGCCCACCCGGCATCTTGTAGGTCGATGCCTGGTGCAGCGCAGCGCGGTGCTTGCGGTACTTCAGGTACGACAGCAGGATCAGCGTCCAGACGAACATGAACAGCACCGCCGACACCGTGGTCACCAGGGTGAACGCTTCGACCACGTTCGGCACCAGGTAGATCAGCACCGCGCCCAGCAACAGGCAAGCGCAGGAGAAGAACAGGCCGTTGGCCGGCACCGAACGGCCCGACAGTTTCTCGAACGCCCGCGGCGCATCGCCTTCCTGGGCCAGGCCATAGAGCATGCGGCTGGTGGAGAACACGCCGCTGTTGGCCGACGACGCCGCCGAGGTCAGCACCACGAAGTTGATGATGCTTGCCGCCGCCGGCAGGCCGGCCAGCACGAACAGTTCCACGAACGGGCTCTTGCCCGGTACCACGTCGCGCCAAGGAGTGACCGCCATGATCGCGATCAGCGCCAATACGTAGAACACGATGATCCGCACCGGGATCGAGTTGATCGCCCGTGGCAGGGTGCGCTCGGGGTTCTTCGCTTCGGCGGCGGTGGTGCCCACCAGCTCGATGCCCACGAAGGCGAACACGGCGATCTGGAAACCGGCGAAGAAGCCCATCAGGCCATTGGGGAACATGCCGCCGTCATTCCACAGGTTGGCCAGCTGCGCGGTGCGCCCGCTTGGCGACGTGAAACCGGTGATGACCATGTACAGGCCGGTGGCGACCAGGCCAAGGATGGCCACGATCTTGATCAGGGCGAACCAGAACTCCAGCTCGCCGAACATCTTCACCGTCACCAGGTTCAGCGACAGCAGCACGGCCACGCAGGTCAGCGCCGGTATCCACTGCGGCAGGTCGGGGAACCAGAACTGCGTGTAGGCGGCGATCGCCACCACGTCGGCGATACCGGTGACCACCCAGCAGAACCAGTAGGTCCAGCCGGTGAAGTAACCGGCCCAGGGCCCGAGCAGGTCGGCGGAGAAGTCGATGAACGACTTGTAGTTGAGGTTCGACAGCAGCAATTCGCCCATGGCGCGCATGACGAAGAACAGCATGAAGCCGATGATCATGTAGACGAAGATGATCGACGGCCCCGCCAGGCTGATGGTCTTGCCCGAGCCCATGAACAGGCCGGTGCCGATGGCGCCGCCGATGGCGATCAGCTGGATGTGGCGGTTGGTCAGGTTGCGCTGCAGATGTTGGCCATCTGGCGCGGTGGGAGACGAGTGCTTCATTGTGGGCTGCATTCCCTTGAGAGGTCAGTCTTCTTGTCGGAGGTAGCCGGGTAGGCTAACACGCGCGTGCCAGATCGGGGCGCGACAGATCGACTCGACTTTTGCGGGGCAGTTTTTCTTCCGTGCCGGCCCTTTCGCGGGGCGAGCCCGCTCCTACAAGGCGATGTAGGAGCGGGCTCGCCCCGCGAAAGGGCCGGCACAGGTCACCGCTAGGCGTTGGCCAACACCCGCCGGCGCCTGACCACCAGGCTATCCACCACCCACATCACCACCATCGACACCCCCACCAGCGGGAACATCACGCCCAGCACCAGCATCACCCCCACCGCCGCCTTCCAGCGTGGCAGGTCGTGGCGCAGCGGCGGCACGCCCAGCCCGCCTTCGGGCCTGCGTTTCCACCACATCACCAACCCACTCACCGAACCCAGCAGGATCATCAGGCACACCAGCAGGATGATGGCCTGGTTCAGCGGCCCGAACATCCTGCCTTCATGCAGCATCACGCCCAGCTCCGTGGCGCGGGCCACCGGGCTGTAGTCCTGCCAGCGCACATCGGCCAGCACCTTGCCGGTGTATTGGTCGACGTGCAGGGTGGCGTCGTTGCGCGGGTCGTCGGCGAACACGGCGATGGTGTACACGCCTTCTGCCGTGGTTGGCGCGGTGATGCTGTAGCCAGGCGCTACACCCCGGGCGGTGGCGATATCCTGCACCTGTTGCAGGCTGACCTGCGGGGCTGCGGGCGCGCTGTCCATCATGTGATGCCCGGCATGCTCGGCATGGGCGCCGGACTGCGGCATCGGTGTATTCTCCAGGGCCCAGGGCACGGTCTGGCGGTGGGCGCTGTTGAGCACGCGGGCTTGTTGATCGGACTTGGGTACGTCATTCCACATGGCGGCCGGGAAGCGGTTCCACAGCTCGGCGTACTGCTTGCCCCACATCCCGGTCCAGGTCATGCCGCTGACCAGCATCAGCAACAGCAGGGCCGAACCCCAGAAGCCTGTCACGGCATGCAGGTCGCGCCAGAACAGGCGGCCACGTGCCGACAGCCGTGGCCACAGCACGCCGGCACCACTGCGCCCGCGCGGCCACCACAGGTACAGGCCCGACACCACCAGCACGATGCCCCAGCCTGCGGCCAGTTCCACCAGTCGATCGCCCACCGTGCCGACCATCAGTTCGCCGTGCAAGGCGCGGGCGATGGCCTGCAGGTTCTGCTTGCCGTCCTGCTCGCCGAGCACCTTGCCGCTGTAAGGGTCGACGAACACGTTCAGCTCACGGCCGCCGTCATGCACCACGAACTGTGCGCTGCGCTCGCTATCGATGGGCGGCAGGTACTGGCCGACGTGGCCTTTCGGGTAGGCCTGGCGCACCTCGGCCAGCAGCGTGTCGGCGCTTTGCCGATGGTGGCCAGCCTCCACCACCATCAGGTCGCGGTACAGCAGCGGGTCGAGCTGCGGCTTGAACAGGTAGATGATCCCGGTGATCGCCAACAGGATCATGAACGGGGCCACGAACAGCCCCGCGTAGAAGTGCCAACGCCAGGCCAGGTTGTAGAAATTGATGCGTGTTCCTCTCATGGGAACCTCCTGTTTGACCAGCAGGGGGGCGCAACCGAGGTTGCGCCCGTTGTTGTCAGAAGCTGAAATCGACCTTGGTCCAGAAGGTCCGGCCGGGCTCGTTGACCGGCTGTGGGTCGCTGGCTGGGTAGCCGAACCCGGCATTCCCGGCCAGGTTCAGGTGCTCGGCATAGGCCTTGTCGAACAGGTTGTCGACGCCTGCGCTGAGCTTGAGGTTGTGGCTGACCTTGTAGGCGCCGTTAAGCGAGAACACGCCGAAACCGCCGCTTTTTTCGTAGTCCTTGCCCACCACGTTGCCCTGGTTCTCGGCAATGCGGTGCTGCGCCGCCGCCAGCCGCCAGAGCGCACCAGCACTCCAGCTGTCGCGGCTGTAGGTCAGGCCCAGGCGGCTTTCCAGCGGTGGCATCTGCGGCAGGGCCTTGCCATCGCTGCTGTTCTTGCCCCAGGCATAGGCCAGGGTGGCATCGGCCTTCCAGCGGTCGTTGAGCTTGTACGCCGCGCCCAGCTCGCCGCCCATGATGCGGGCGTCGATGTTGCGGGCCTGGGTGGTGCTCATGCCCATCATGGCGCTGCGATAGTCGAACAGGATGTAGTCGCGGATCTGCCCGACGTAGCCCGAGGCCCAGGCCTCCAGGCGCTCGTCGCGGTACTGCAGGCCGAAGTCGAGCTGGGTGGTTTTCTCCGGCTTGATGCTGTCGAAGGCGTTGACCGAACCCGCCGGGCCCTGGGTGGGGGAGAACAGCTCCCAGTAGTCGGGGAAGCGCTGGGCATGGCCCAGGCCGATGTAGGTGGTGGCGGGCAACGCTGCCAGGTCGTGCTCGTAGCGCACGAAGCCGCTGGGCAGGGTATCGGCGCGGGTGTTGCCGTTGGTGGCACTGTCGTCACGGAAATCCCGGGCCGAGGCACGGTCCAGGCGGGCGCCGGTGATCAGCCGGTCGGCACCGCTGGCGTACCAGGTGAGTTCGCCGAAGGCGCCGTAGTTGTGGAAGTCGGCGTCCTTGGCCCACGGCTCGTTCTTGTAGGTGTCGACGCCCATGGCGCTGCGCGCGCGGTGCTGGTTGGTCTGCGCATCGAGGCCGCTGATCAGCTGCACATCGGCCCAGCGCCAGGTGGCCTTGAGGCGCCCGCCCAGGGTACGGCGCTCGACGTCGGCGGCCATGGGGCCGGCCATCATGCCGGTGCCCGAAGGCGTGCGCAGGCTGTAGTTGTCCATCACGTGGTCGGCGTAGTTGTAGTAGACCTGCGCTTCGACCTTGTCGAGCACGTCGCCGAGGTTGGACTTTTCAAAGCGCAGGCCCAGGCTTTCCCGCTTGAACTGCGAGCCGTCCATGCCACGCCCGGCATAGCGGGCTTCGCCGTCACCTTTGCCGGCGGTGAGTTCCAGCAGGGTGTCCTGGTCGGGCGTCCAGCCCAGGGTCACGTCGCCGTTCCACTTATCCCAGCGCGAGGGTACGGTGTCGCCGTTGCCGTCCTTGTAGTCGTCCGAGCGCGACTGGTTGCCGACGAAGCGGGCATAGGCCTGGCTGTTGCCGGCGGCGGCATCGAGCACCTTGTCGAAGCGGCCGTTGGAGCCGGCCAGCAGGCTGGCGTTGACCCGGCTGCCCAGGGCGCCGAATTTTTCCGGTTCGCGTTCGAAGAGGATGGTGCCGGCCGAGCCGCCCGGGCCCCAGATCACGCTTTGCGGGCCTTTGATCACGGTCAGGCGGTCGTAGGTTTCCGGGGCGATGTAGGAAGTTGGGGCGTCCATGCGGTTGGGGCAGGCGCCGAGCATCACACCGCCGTTGGTGAGGATGTTCAGGCGCGAGCCGAACATGCCGCGCAGCACCGGGTCACCGTTGGTGCCGCCTGCGCGGATGGCCGAGAAACCGGGAATGGTCTTCAGGTAATCGGCGCCATCGCTGGCCGGCACCGGCTGGCGCGGGTCCTTGGGGTTGGTGACCACGGTCAGTGGCGAGCTGGGCGCGATGGCGGTGATCACCGTGGGGCTCAGCTCGGCCTCATGGCCTTCGTGGCCGGTGTCGGCGGCCAGGGCCATGGGTGCGAGCAGCGAGCCGCAAAGGGCGGCGAAGGTCCCGTACAAGGCGGGAGAAAAAACAGGGGTGCAGCCGGACATAATGATTCCAGTCGATCAGTCATGAGTCAGCGCGAAGCCTCCTGGCTCCGTGCGGTAATGGGGTGTCAGACGCTGATCGAAAGGGGCGGCGCGCGGCTGCGCGCTCCGGGGAACACGGCCTGTTGGGCATGGCCCTGGCGTGGGGCGGTGGGTATCAGGGCAGGGGGCACAGCGCTGGCGACGCTGAGCGGGCTGAGGGTTTGTGGCAGTGCGGGGCAGTTGAACAGTAGGCTGCAGTAACCGCACTTTTCCCACATCACATGCAACTGGCCATCGTTGCCGTGGCCGTGATGGCTGTCGCCTGCGTGGGCGTGCTCGGCCGGCATGGACATCGGCATGTCCATCGGCATGCCCATGCCGGCGTGGTGCTCCATCGGCATCGATTGGGAAATCAATGGGCCGATGAAGATCATCCACATGGCGAACAGGCTCAGCCAGCCGCCACCGACGCGCCTGCGTTCAGGGCGGGTGGTACGGCCGGGGCTGTTGCGCGGCGGGCTCATGCTGGCGAGCGCTGGTCAGCGGGCGTCAGTGTGCGTGTTCGTGGCCTTGGGGCTGGTCTGCCGGGGCCTGCTTCTGCACGGCGACATCAACGGTGATGTCGCCGGCTTTTTCGAAGTGCAGGGTCAGCGGGAAGCGCTTGCCGTCGGCCAGCAGGCTGCGGTCCTTGGGCTGCATGAGCATCACGTGGTAGGCGCTGGGGGCGAACACCAGGTCTTTGCCGGCGGGCACCGCCACGCTCTGCACCTGCTGCATCTTCATGGCGCCGTTGCTGCCCATGGCGTGTTCGTGCAACTGGGCGTCATCGCTGATCGGGCTGTCGACGCTGAGCAGGCGGTCGTCGGCCTTGCCGTTGTTGTGCACGATGAAATAGGCCGCGACGTTTGGCGCGTTGGGCGGCAACTGCAGCGACCAGGGGTGGGCGATGTGCAGGTCGCCGACGGTGTATTCGTGGGCATTGGCATAGGCGCCGGGCAGCAGCAGGGCGGCCAGTACGAGGGCTTGCTTGAGCATGGTGTGTCTCCGATCGGTTCAGGTTCAGGCGAACAGCATGAAGAACTCAGACCAGGGGCGAGGCACGGGGGTTGAGCGCAGGCCAGAGCTGGCGCGGCGTGGGCTGGTAATTGGGCGGTGGCGGCGGGTGGCCGGCCAAAAGCGTGGGCGGGTTGTGCAGCTGTGGCGGGTAGCCCGGCAAGGCCAGCAGCGGCGCTGCGCCCGAACAGCACCAGCAGTGCTGCATGCTGGAATGCTGGTCGGTTTGCGCGGGCAGGTCGATCTTGGCCAGGGCCTGGACATCGACCTTGGCCTTGCCTGCCATGCTGGAACAGAAGGCCCCCCACAGCAGCTGTTCGGCCGGGCTCTTGGGCGCGGCAGAGGACAGCGGCATGGCCAGCAGGTTGAACAGCACTGCAAGGCAGGCTATCCAGGCGATGTGCCGACGTGGGGGCATGGAGAGATCCGGTCAGGAATCGTGGCGGTATTGTACGGCGGAGTATAGGTAAAAAAGGCGGGGTGCGGTGAAGTGACGCAGGTTGCGGACGTTGGGGCTGCTTGGCAGCCCCATTCGCGAGCTTTGCTCGCTCCTACCAGGCCGGCGGAAATCCCGTAGGAGCGAGCAGAGCTCGCGATGGAAGCAGCGTCAATATCAAGCCTTGTTACGGCCCATCAGACCACGCACGGTTTCCTGCAGGTCTGCCGGCAGCACCACGACCTTGGCATTGTTGCTGCTGGCCAGGTTTTCCATGGCGCCGACATAGCGCTCACCCAGCAGGTACATGGCCGGCACCGTCTCGTTGCCCACGGCCTCTTTCACCAGCGAGATCGCCCGCGCCGATGCCTGGGCCAGGTTGATCTGCGCCTCGGCATCGAGCTTGGCCGACTGCAGGCGAGCCTCGGCTTCGAGAATGGCGGCCTGCTTGGCGCCCTCGGCGCGGGTCACGTCGGCCTTGCGCTCACGCTCGGCGGCGGCTTGGCGCTCCATGGCCAGCTGCATGTTCTGCGACGGCTTGATGTCCTGGATTTCCACCGAGCGCACGGTCACGCCCCAGTCTTCGGTCTGCTCGGACATGGCCTCGCGCAGGCGCGCCTTGATCTGCTCGCGGCTGGACAAGGCTTCGTCCAGGTCCATGGCGCCAACGATGGCGCGCAGCGAGGTCATGGTCAGGCTGGTGACCGCAAACGAGAAGTTCTGCACACCGTAGGAGGCTTTCTGCGGGTCGACCACCTTGGCGAAGCACAGCGCGTTGGCGACGATCACGGCGTTGTCGCGGGTGATGATTTCCTGCTCCTGCACATCGAGGATGATGTCCTTGGTGGGCAGGCGGTAGGCAACCACGTCCATGTACGGGATGACGATGTTCAGGCCCGGCTTGAGGGTGCTCTGGTAGCGGCCCAGGCGCTCGACGATCCATTCCTCGCCCTGGGGCACGATGCGCACGCCCTTGAACACGGTGATCAAAACGAACAGGGCGATGGCGCCGACGACGATGAGGCTGGTCATGATGCTAACTTCCTTTTTAGAGGGGCCGATTCAGGCCCGGACGACCCGGGCGATGTTGCCTTCGATGGCGACGAGCCGCACACGCTCGCCGGCGGGGATGTCGCTGTCGGCGATACAGGTCCATTCCTCGTTGCCGAGCAATGGCTTCTGGAAGCGTACACGGCCTTTCTGGAACTGCGAGACGCTGCCGGTCAGCAAGCCGACTTCACCGATCACGCTGTCGGCCGTCCAGCGCACGTCCGGTTGCTTGCGCTTGAACAGCTTGAACCAGAGCAGGGTGGTGGCCGAGGAAAACAGCACCCACAGCAATACCTGCATGTCCAGCTGCAGGCTGGGGGCGGCGAGGGCGATGAGCGACACCAGCACGGCGCCGATGCCGAACCAGATGATGAAGAACGTGGGCAGGACCAATTCGAGCAGGATCAAGCCGATGCCAAACACCAGCCAGATCCACCATTGCATTTCCATATGACTGACGCCTTGCGCGGGTGGGGCCTCAAGTTTAAGGCAGCCAGCCGGTACAAGGCCACTTCACGGATTGTGGGAAAAGTCTGAGAGCGCGGTAAGCAGTTGCGTGGCCTGCGTGAATACCCGGTCTACGCTCGGCAGTATTGGGCGTTTCAGTACCAGTACCGGCACCCCGCGCTCGCGCGCCACTTGCAGCTTTGGCTCGGTCGCCACGCTGCCGCTGTTCTTGCTTACCAGCACGTCGATGTTGCGCCGCTCGAACAGCGCCCGCTCGTCTTCGAGGTGAAATGGCCCGCGTGCGCCAATCACTTCGCAGCGCTCATTGGCGGGGCACGCCTGCAGCGCCCGCAAGGTCCAGAACTGCTCCGGGGGAATCTGGGCCAAATGTTGCAGCGGCTCGCGGCCAAGGGTGAACAAGGGGCGGCGGAACGGCTTTAGCGCCTCGATCAGCCCGGCCCAGTCCTCCACCTCACGCCAGTCGTCACCTGCTTGCGCCTGCCAGGCTGGGCGGCGCAGGGCCCAGCAGGGAATGCCGACGGCTTGTGCGGCAGTGGCGGCGTTGCGGCTGATCTGCGCCGCATAGGGGTGGGTGGCGTCGATCAAGAGGCTGATACCGGCCTCACGCAGGTAGGCGGCCAAGCCCTCGGCACCGCCATAACCGCCAACCCGCACCTGGCACGCCAGGTCTTGCGGTACGCGGCCGATGCCGGCCAGGCTGTAGACATGGTGTGGGCCAAGCTGGCGGGCGATGGCCAAGGCTTCGGTGACGCCCCCGAGCAGCAGGATACGCCCGCTCATTGCACACCTGCCTTGCCGACGATACCGCCCTGGCGGTCGATGGCGAACACTTCCACCTGCACCTGGGCGGGCACCACGCTGCGGGCGAAGGCCAGGGCGTGGGCACACACCGCATCGCCCAGGGCAATGCCGGCGGCGTGCGCCAGGGCCAGGGCCTGCTGGCTGGTGTTGGCGGCGATGATCGCTGCTTGCAGCTGGCCATCGGCACCGATGTCGGCGGCCCAGCCGGCCAGTTGCGGCAGGTCGATGCTTGAATGGCGGCTGTGCAGGTCCATGTGCCCGGCAGCCAGCTTGCTGATCTTGCCGAAGCCGCCGCACAGGCTCAGGCGTGGTACGGGCACCTTGCGCAGGTGCTTGAGCACGGCGCCAACGAAGTCGCCCATTTCGATCAGGGCGATTTCCGGCAGGCCATAAACCCGGCGCATGGTGTCTTCGCTGGCGTTGCCGGTGCAGGCGGCGATATGCCGGTAGCCATTGGTGTGGGCAACGTCGATGCCCTGGTGGATCGAGGCGATGTACGCCGCGCAGGAAAACGGCCGAACGATGCCGCTGGTGCCAAGAATCGACAGCCCGCCGAGAATGCCCAGGCGCGGGTTCATGGTCTTGAGGGCCAGCGCCTGGCCGCCCTGCACGTTGACCGTGACTTCGAAGCCACCTGGGTAGCGGCAGTCCGCCGCCAGGTGCGCCAGGTGCTCGCTGATCATCCGCCGGGGCACCGGGTTGATTGCCGGCTCGCCCACCCCCAGCACCAGCCCCGGGCGGGTCACGGTGCCTACGCCATCGCCCGCGACGAAGCGGATGCCGGGTTCGGCCAGCAGGCGCACCTGGCTGTAGAGCAGGGCGCCGTGGGTGACATCCGGGTCGTCGCCGGCGTCCTTGAGGGTACCGGCTTCGGCACGCTCGCCCACCAGGCGGCAGAACTCCAGGCGCATCTGCACCACTTTGCCCTTGGGCAAGGTGATGTCCACTGCATCGTCGCGCTGGCCGGTGAGCAGCAGCTTGGCTGCCGCCAGGCTGGTGGCGGTGGCGCAGCTGCCGGTGGTCAGGCCGCTGCGCAGGGGGGCGGGCTGCTCGCGGGTTTCTTCACGCATCGAGGGGCTTCACCAGGTCGAGCAGGGTGATCGGCAGCGCCTGGCGCCAGGTGTCGAAGGCACCCAAAGGCTGGGCCTGGGCGACATGGATGCGGGTCAGCTCACCGCCATGGCGTTCGCGAAAATGCGCCAGGGCCAGTTCGCTTTGCAGGGTGACGGCGTTGGCCACCAGGCGCCCGCCGGGGCGCAGGCGTTCCCAGCACAGCGCCAGTACGCCGTCGCGGGTGACGCCGCCGCCGATGAAGATTGCATCCGGCCGCTCCAGCTCGGCCAGGGCCTCGGGCGCCTTGCCGCGCACCAGTTGCAGGCCCGGCACGCCAAGGGCATCGCGGTTGTGTTCGATGAAGCCCTGGCGGCCTGCGTCGGCCTCGATGGCCAGGGTGCGGCAGGCCGGGTGGGCGCGCATCCACTCGATGCCGATCGAGCCGCAGCCGGCGCCGACGTCCCACAACAGCTCGCCGGGCTGTGGTGCCAGGCGGGCCAGGGTGATGGCGCGCACGTCGCGTTTGGTCAGCTGGCCGTCATGGCGAAAGGCGCTGTCTGGCAACCCGGGCACCCGCGACAGGCGCGCGGCGTCAGGGTTAGCCAGGCATTCGATGGCGACCAGGTTGAGCGCGGCGATCTGCGTGTGCGGCCAATCATCGGCGGTGCCGGCCAGGTGCTGTTCTGCTGCGCCGCCGAGGTGTTCCAGCACGTGCAGGCGGCTGGGCCCGAAACCCCGCTCGCGCAGCAGGGCGGCGATGGCCGCGGGGCTGTCGCCGTCGTTGCTCAACACCAGCAGGCGCTGGCCACTGAACAGGTGGGCGTTGAGCACCGCCAGGGGCCGGGCCACCACCGACAGCACTTGCACGTCCTGCAGCGGCCAGCCCAGGCGGGCGGCGGCCAGGGTGCAGGAGGAGGGCATCGGCAGCACCTGCAGTTCCTCGGCCGGCAGTTGCCGCGCCAGGCTTGCGCCTACGCCGTAGAACATCGGGTCGCCACTGGCCAGCACGCACACCGGCTCGCCGCGCAGGGCCAGCACCGGGGCGAGGGAGAACGGGGTGGGCCAGTCTTGCCGCTCGCCGCTGATGCAGCGCGGCAACAAGGCCAGCTGGCGCGGGCTGCCGATGATCCGCGAGGCGCCCATGAGCGCGCGCCGGGCCTGCTTGCCCAGGCCGCTGAAGCCGTCTTCGCCGATGCCTACTACTGTCAGCCAGGGGGTCATGTGTTTCGTTCCGCTCGTTTGGGGCCGCTTCGCGCCCCATCGCGGGCAAGCCCGCTCCTACAGGCACAGGGGGTTGTGGGAGCGGGCTTGCCCGCGAAAAAGGCGGCGCGGTACTGAAATTGTGCTCGATCGCAGCTGAAGCTCGACCACCGGCTTTTCATGCCGCCGGACAAAGCAGGCATAATACCGCGCCTTCTACACTCAAGCGCATCTTCAGCGATTGCCGGACACCCCCTTGACCCCAGCCACCCCCCCCAACGTAACGCCTCGCCCCTCGGCCTGCCCGGGGTTGTGGCGTATCGTCGGTGCCCGCGACGGCGGCATTTGCCGCATCAAGCTGGCCGGCGGCCTGCTGCTGGCCGAACAAGCCGAGGCGGTGGCCGCGGCGGCTGAGCGCTATGCAGGCGGGGTGATCGAGGCCACCAACCGCGCCAACCTGCAGATCCGCGGCATTGGCAGTGACCACGCCGGGCTGGTCGACGCCTTGCTTGCCGCCGACCTCGGCCCACGCGACGCCGCCAGCGACGATGTGCGCAACCTGATGCTCAGCCCCTTGGCCGGGCACGACCGGCACATGCTGCTGGACGTGCGCCCCTTGGCCGGGCAGATCCTTGACCTGTTGCAAGGCACGCCGCGCCTGCATGAGCTGTCGGCCAAGTTCGCCTTGCAGCTCGACGGCGGCGAAGGTGTCGCCATGCTTGAACACCCCCACGACCTGTGGCTTTCGCCCCTGCGCCTGGAGCAGCGCGACTGGTTGGCGTTCGGCCTGGCCAGTTGCCCGGCCGACGGCCAGGCCCTGGGCGCCGTGCCGCTGGAGCAGGGCCTGGCGCTGGTGCGCGCGGTGCTTCACCGGTTCCTCGACCTGGCCAGCGCCGAGCAGTCGCGCATGCGCCAGTTGCTGCAGCACGGTACGGCCGAGGCGTTCATCGATGGCCTTGGCCTGGACGTGCGCCGCGATGCCGCCGTGCGCCAGTGGCGGCGGCAGGCCGCCGACCTGCCGTGGCTTGGGGTGGTGCCACAGCGGCACGGCGTGGCGTTGGGCGTGGCCCCGCCGCTCGGCAGGTTGACGCCCGCCATGTTGCGAGGAGTGGCACACGTGGCCCGCCAGTGGGGTGATGGCAGCGTGCGCCTGAGCCCCTGGCAAAGCTTGATGCTCACCAACATCGCCCCGGCTGCGGTTGAGCCCGCGCGTGCCGAACTGGCGGCGCTGGGCCTGTTGTGCGGGCCCGATGAGCCCCTGGCCCGGCTGGTTGCCTGCACCGGCAGCCAAGGCTGCGCCAAGGGCCTGGCCGACACCAAGGCCGACGCCGTCACCCTGGCGGGCCTGCTGCCGGGCGGTGCCGTTGCCAGCGTGCACCTGGCCGGCTGCCCCCGTTCCTGCGCCGTGGCCCATGTTGCCCCGGCCACCCTGATGGCCCGCTCGCCGGGCCGTTATGACCTGTATTTGCGCGACGCGCGCCTGCCGGGCCTTGGCGCCCTGCGCGCCGCCGACCTCACCTTGAATGAAGCAGGCGCCATGCTCGCCCTGCCGACGGAGCACCTTGATGATTGATTACATCCGCGATGGTCAGGAGATCTATCGCAATTCCTTCCGGATCATCCGTGAGGAAGCCCGGCTCGAGCGGATTCCCGCAGACCTGGAAAAACTCGCCGTGCGCGTGATCCATGCCTGCGGCATGGTCGAGGCGATCGACGGCCTGCAGTTCTCCGAAGGCGCAGGCTCAGCCGGCCGCGAGGCACTGGCCAAGGGCGCACCGATTCTGTGCGACGCGCACATGGTCGCCGAAGGTATCACCCGGGCACGCCTGCCCGCAAACAACCCCGTGATCTGCACCCTGCGCGACCCCAGCGTGCCGGGCCTGGCCAAGGATGCCGGCAATACCCGCTCTGCCGTGGCCCTGGAGCTGTGGCGGCCGCACCTGGAAGGCAGCGTGGTGGTGATCGGCAATGCCCCCACCGCGTTGTTCTACTTGCTGGAAATGCTCGACGCCGGTGCGCCGAAGCCTGCGCTGATCCTGGGCTTCCCGGTCGGCTTCGTCGGCGCCGCCGAGTCCAAGGCAATGCTCGCGGCCGACAGCCGTGGCGTGCCGTTCGTGATCATGCAAGGCCGCCTGGGCGGCAGCGCGATGGCCGCTGCCGCGGTCAACGCCCTGGCCACGGAGGTGGAATGATGGCGCCGCGCGGACGTCTGCTGGGCCTGGGTGTTGGCCCCGGCGACCCTGAACTGATTACCCTCAAGGCCCTGCGCCTGCTGCGCGAAGCACCAGTGGTGGCGTACTTCGTGGCCAAGGGCAAGCGCGGCAATGCCTTCGGCATCATCGAAGCGCACCTGCACCCTGAGCAGACCCTGCTGCCGCTGGTGTACCCGGTAACTACCGAAGTGCTCCCCGCGCCGTTGTCCTACGAGCAGGTCATCAGCGACTTCTACGACGAAGCCGCGCTGCAGGTTGCCGAGCACCTGGACGCCGGGCGCGACGTGGCGGTGATCTGCGAAGGTGACCCGTTCTTCTACGGCTCCTACATGTACCTGCACGACCGCCTTGCCCAGCAGCATGAAGCCGAAGTGATTCCCGGCGTCTGCTCGATGCTGGGTGGCGCCTCGGTGCTGGGCGCGCCGCTGGTGTACCGCAACCAGAGCCTGTCGGTGCTGTCGGGCGTATTGCCAGCCGAAGAGCTCAAGCGCCGCCTGGCCGACGCTGACGCGGCGGTGATCATGAAGCTTGGCCGCAACTTCCCCAAGGTGCGCCAGGTACTGGCCGAGCTGGGCCTGGAGAGCCGTGCGCTGTACGTCGAGCGGGCAACCATGGCCAACCAGAAGATCGTGCCGTTGGACCAGGTGGATCCGCAGTCCTCGCCGTACTTCTCGCTGATTATCGTACCGGGGGAAAAATGGCAGGGCTGAATGGGCAACAGGCAGCGGCCATCGTCATTCTCGGGGCGGGTAGCCTGGCGACGGCGCGGCGTATCCAGCAGCGTTATCCACAGGCGACTATCCACGGCCTGCGTGGCCGCGTGGAGGGCGCCGACAGCCAGTACGACAGTTTCGCCGATACCCTGCGCGCACTGTACCGCCAGGGCACGCCGATCATCGCCCTGTGCGCGGCGGGCATCGTTATCCGTTGCCTGGCCAGCGTGCTGGACGAGAAGGGCGCCGAGCCGCCGGTGCTGGCCGTGGCTGAAGATGGCAGTGCGGTGGTGCCGCTGTTGGGCGGCCTGAGTGGGGTCAACGGCATGGCCCGCGAGCTTGGCGAGGCGCTGGGCGTGGCGGCGGCGATCACCACCAGTGGCGAGCTGCGCTTTGGCACCTGCCTGCTCAACCCGCCCGAGGGCTATGCCCTGGCGGACCTGGAGCAGGGCAAGCGCTTCGTCTCCGACCTGCTGGCCGGTGAACCTGTGCGTATCGAAGGTGATGCGCCATGGCTTGCGCAAGCACAACTGCCCGCCAGCGACGGTGCCCAGCGCACCATCCATGTGGGGTGTGAGGCGCGTGCGGCCAGCCGCAGCGAGCTGCTGATCCACCCGCGTGCCGTGGTAGTTGCCCTGGCCGCTGGCGCGCCGTGCCTGGCCGAGCAGGTGCGCGGCGCCTTGCGCGGTGCCGGTATTGCCGAGCCTTCGCTGGCGTGCCTGCTGGTCGCAGAGCAGGCGATGGCCGAGCCCTCCCTGCAGGAAGCTGCTGTGGAACTGGGCGTGGCGCTGCGTTTTGCAGCCATGCCCGGCACCCTCGCCGACATGGCCGCCCAGGCCTTGCCCGGTGCCCGCCTGAGCGAGCAACAGGGCCTGGTGGTCGCGGTGGCGCCCGCCCCGCTCGACGTCGCTGGCGTGGGCCGCAAGCGTGGCCGGCTGGCGGTGATCGGCCTTGGCCCTGGGGCTGCCGAGCTGATGGTGCCGGCGGTAAAGGCCGAGCTTTCCCGTGCCCAGGACATCCTCGGCTACGAAACCTACGTGCGCATGGCCGGGCCGTTTCGCCACGACCAGGTGCAGCACTGCACCGACAACCGCGAAGAAATGCAGCGTGCGCGGCACGCCTTCGAACTGGCCGCCCAAGGGCGTTCGGTGGTGGTGGTGTCGTCGGGTGACCCGGGTGTGTTCGCCATGGCTGCGGCAGTGCTCGAAGCCTTGCACGCCTCCACCGATCCGGCCTGGCATCGGGTTGACCTTGAGATCTTGCCGGGTGTCTCGGCATCGCTGGCCACCGCCGCGCAAGCAGGCGCACCGCTGGGGCACGACTTCTGCGTGATGTCGCTGTCGGACAACCTCAAGCCCTGGTCGATCATCGAGAAACGCCTGGACCTGGCCGCCGAAGCCGACCTGGTGCTGGCGTTCTACAACCCGATTTCCAAGTCCAGGCCACACCAGTTGGGCTTGGCCTTGGACGTCGTGCGCCGCCACCGCAAGGGTGACACGCCGGTGGTACTGGGCCGGGACATCGGCAGGCCGGGGCAGACGCTCAAGGTCGTTACCCTGGCCGAGCTGCAGCCGGGCATGGTCGACATGCGCACCATGGTATTGGTCGGTTCTTCCACCACCTGCACTTTCGAGCGCCTGGCCGGTGGCTGCTGGGCCTACACCCCGCGCTGGTACCCCGCGCCACGCTGAGCGGAAGGCCTTCCTGCCAGACGGGGCAGGGTCATGGGAATAGGGTGAGTGCGCCTCGACCATCAAGGCGGGGCGCACACCTGAGGAACTATTCCATGACAACTGTAACTCCAGGCTCTGGCAACCAATCGGCTGCAGTGATCGAGCAATCGCTGCTGGCGTTCGGGCTGGGCATCGACCCGGCAATTCGCAACGACATCAAGAATGCCTACCAGTACGCCTCCCTGGTGGCATCCCGGCGTTTCCCCAATGAAGGGCAGACTGAACAGTGGTTCGCCCAGTTCATCGATGTCATGCGCGATTGCGGCTGGGTAGCGCTCAAGCGCACGTATGAGCGTGAGCGCGCGCAAACCCAATCGCTGAAACTGGGCGCTATCGCCTTCAAGGGCATGAAGGTGGTGGGCCAGGCCGTGCTGAGCAACCCCCTGACCGATGCACTGGCGCAACTGGCCGCCGATGCCCTGGAAGGCCTTGGCCAGGTCACCGAGGCCCAGGACATACTCCTGCGCAACCTCAAGGAGAAGAAAACCGGCACGGTGGGCCTGGGTGCCTGCATCCAGAACGAAGCCGGTGAAGTGATCCTGGCCATGAGCGCAATCGACAGCACCCCCTTTGCCGACCACGAGCTGAACACCGTGGTGTTCGAATGGAAAAGCACCGCGATTGAGCTTTACACGGGCAGCGCCGTGTTCGCCTTCAATAGCGACCTGTACGGTTCGGTGCGGGCGGATATCCGCAACAAACTGCAAGACCGTGCCGTGCGTAACGTTCTGGATTACGACATCTGATAGCGCAGGAGGATGCCTTGGCATCCTCTTTTTCCATGTGTCGTGGCCAGGAGACCGGATGATGGATGAAGGTAAATATGCACTGTGGCTGGTAGGCGGTGCCGCACTGCTGATCGACAGCGCCCTGACGTTGCAGCAGCGCCAGGATGTGCTCGACAGCGTGCTTTATGCACAGCTGAGCGCGAACAAGAAAGAACCCGAGCCAAGCCGCGATCATGAACGCTGGTTCGGGGCGCATATCAGCAGCATGGAGTCCCTGGGCTGGATTCGCCTGCACAGGGAGCACCAGCGCGAAACCCTTGATAGCCAGCCACCTGCGCCGATGGCGCCCATGCAGCGCTGGTTGTTGGCTCAGGACGCAACGCTGGCCGGCGAGCTGAAGGCGCTGGCGGCTGCCTTGGAGGGTGCCGCCGCACGCCGGCACCTGGCGAAGTTCGTGCAACTGCCGCAGGGCGTCGCCAATGAGCTGGGGGTGGTATCTGGCACCGCCGGGCTCACCTTGTGCAGTGCCTGTGTGGCTCCGGCGTCGGCGACCCAGTCGGGCCAATTGCAGCTGCGCGCCTGGGTGGGCCGGGTGAATGAGGAACAGTTCGCCCTGCAGCGCGCAAACCTGCGTGCACTGATCGACAGCAAAGCGGTGGAACACTACATCACCTACGCGGGCAAGCTGCAGCCGGGAGGTACCGATGGACAAGCATGAAGCCGCGGTAGTGGGTGGCAGCCTGGTGTCGTTCCTGCCAGGGGTGACGGCGCAGCAGCGCCAGTCGGTGCAATTGGCAATGCTGATGGCTGAGCGGGTAACCCGCAGCGATCACGAGCAAGGGCTGGTCCAGGACTGGTACAGCTACTACCGGCGCCGGTTGCAGTACCTGGGCTGGGATGCGCAGATACCGGAGCAGGTGCACTGGCCAAGCCCTGAGCGCAGGCTGATTGCCGACAAAGCCTTGCAGGCGGTGAATCACGTGGCCGGGGAACGCCATTCCAGCAGCCTTTCTCTGGCCCTGTCGGCACTGCTGAACAGCGATGCACCCTTGCTGCACCTGGAGCAACGCAGCCGTGAGCTGGGGCACTTCCAGTTACTGCCCTGCGCCCCCTCCAAGGCCGGCTATGTGGACCTGGTGGTGTATCACGAGGCAGGCGATCGCACGCTGTTCAGCAATGGCTTCCTCAGCCGGGTGCTGGATAGAACGCGCGTTCGCGCCGAGCTGGTGCGTTTCAATGTGCGGCTGTTCCAGCAGGAGTTCGAAGCCAGGACGCGCAAGAACGTCGAGCACGTCATGCAGCGGGAAATCCTCAAGCTTGAGCTCTAGGGCAGCAGGTAGCCCCTGATACCGGTGAAGATGATCTGCGCCGCCAGGGCGCAGACGAACAGCCCCATCAGGCGGCTGACGATCTGCAGGCCCTGGTCACCCAGGAGCTTTTCGATGCCGTGGGACAGGTACAGCACCAGGCCCACGGTGAAGCTGGCCAGGGCGATGCTGACGATGGCCAGCAGCTTGTCGTCCCAGTGCGGCTGGCTCACCCCCATCACCAGCAGTGCGCCGATGGTGCCGGGGCCGACGGTAAGGGGGATGGTCAGCGGCACGATGGTCACGTCCTGCTGCACATTGTCGGCCTGTACCGCCGGCTTGCCCTGGGCCATGCCCAGGGCCGAGATGAACAGCACGCTGCCGGCGCCGATGCGAAAGGCGTCGGCGGTGATGCCGAAGATGCCGAAAATCGCCCGTCCGAACAGGTACAACAGCACGCTGGCCACCAGCGCGGCGAAGGCCACCTTCCAGGCCAGCTGCTTGCGCTCCCTGCTGGAGTGGCCGCGGGTCAGGCTGATGAAGCACGACAGCACGAAGAACGGGCTGTAGAGCACGAGCATCTTCAGGTAGACACTGAACAACTCATGGAGCATGGGGGCGGTCCGGTCAGTGAGGGTGCGGGGAGTGTATCAGCAGCTTGGGGGGCTGGCCTGTGCGGGCCTCTTCGCGGGGCAAGCCCGCTCCTACAGGTAATTGCGGCGCGGCATGCAATACCCTGTAGGAGCGGGCATGCCCCGCGAACACCGGCGAAGCCGGTGCCATGCGCCGCGGCTCAGGTGGTATGTGCGGTATCGGCCTTGGCTTCACGCTGGTTGGCCCAATACTGCACCAGCTCGCGCAATTGCGACAGCTCCACCGGCTTGGCCATGTGCCCGTCCATGCCCGCCAGGCGCGCGCGTTCCTTGTGCTCGGCCAGAATATGCGCGGTCAACGCCACCACCGGGGTGCGCTGGCGCTGGTTGTCGGTTTCCCAGGCGCGCAGCTGCTGGGTGGCCGAAAACCCATCCAGCACCGGCATCTCGCAGTCCATCAGCACCAGGTCGTAACGCTGGGCCTTCATCGCCAGCAAGGCTTCTTCCCCATTGCTAGCGGTGTCCGGCTCCAGGTTCAGCTTGCCCAGCATGCCGCGAATCACCTTGGTGGAGATGCTGTTGTCCTCGGCCACCAGCACGCGGAAGTCGGTGGGCAACTCCAGCGAACCCTGGGGGCCTGGCAGGGGCGCTGGCACCGCTTGTTCGCGGCCGCGCTGGGCCAGCTCCTCGGCCAAGGTGGTCTTGAGCGTGTAGCCGGCCACGGGCTTGGCGAGGATGCGCTTGACCCCGGCATTGCGGGCGATGACCTTGCTGGGTGCGTTGCTGATCCCGGTGAGCATCACCACCAGGATGTCGTGGTTCAGGCTTGGGTCTTCCTTGATCTTGGCGGCCAATTGCATGCCCGTCATGCCCGGCATGTTCTGGTCGAGCAGCACCGCGTCGAAATAGTCGCGCAGGTGCGCCTTGGTGCGCAGCAGGGCCAGTGCTTCCTTGCCCGACGGCACCGCACTGACGTTCATGCCCCAGGCGCTGCACTGTTGCACCAGTACCTTGCGGCAGGTGTCGTTGTCGTCCACCACCAGCACCCGGGCATCGCGCAGCGGCCCGTCGAGGTCGGCCGGTGGTTGCTCCAGGCGCGAAGGGTCCAGCGGCAGGGTCAGCCACAGGGTGTTGCCCATGCTGGTGCTGCTCTTGATGCCGAATTCACCGTGCATCAGGCCGATCAACTGCTTGGCGATGATCAGCCCGAGGTGGCCGCCGAGCTTGTTGCTGGAGAGGAAGTGGTGGCTGTGCAGTTCGGCCTGCAGCAGGGCATCGCGCTCGGCGGCAGGCAGCGGTTCGCCGCTGTCCTGCACGGCGATGCGCAGGCGCGGCACTTCGCCACGTTGGTCCAGGGCCACCACCAGCAGGATTTCGCCCTGGTCGGTGTTCTTCAGGGCGTTTTCCAGCAGGCTCGACAGGGCCTGGCGCAGGCGCGTGGGGTCGCCGCTGATCACCCGGGGCACCTGCGGCTGGGTGAAGCTGATCAGCTCGATGTTCTGCTGCTCGGCCTTGGCCCGGAAGATGTTCAGGCAGTCCTCGATCAGGGCGTTGAGGTCGAACTGCACGTCGTCCAGCTCGATTTGCCGCGATTCCAGCTTGGAGATGTCGAGGATCTCGTTGATCAGCGTCAGCAGCTCGTTGCCGGCGCTGTGGATGGTCTGCACGTAGTCACGCTGCTTGACCGACAGCGGTGTGCCCAGCAACAGCTCGGTCATGCCCAGTACGCCGTTCATTGGGGTGCGGATTTCGTGGCTGATCTTGGCCAGGAACTCGGCCTTGGCGTTGATCTCGGCGTCGCTGGCAGCCAGGGCGCGGCTGGCGCTGAAGCGCTCCTCGCTCATGCGCCGCTGGCGTTCGCTGACGGCGAGGTTGAGCAGCAGGCCGCTGGCCACCGTCATGCCCAGCAGAATGCACAGCAGCCAGGGCGTGGGGGTGCGGGTCAGCCCGAGCAAGGCCGGCAGCAGCACCAGGCCGCCCAGGTTGAACACCAGCATGGCAAGGCTGAACAGCCGCGCCGGGGCAAAGCCCTTGTACCCGTGGTAACTGCTGACCAGCAGCATGCTGACGCTGCCCACGGCCAGCAGGGCATAGGTCATCAGGTTCAGCGGCAGGGTGTCGACGAACAGCAGGACCAGCCCGCTGACCGCCGCCACCAGCATTTCGCCCTGCAACAGGCGGTTGAGCCTTGGGGCGTTGCAATCGGCGAAGAACAATTGGGTGAAATACAGCCCCGCCAACCCTGCCATGACCAGGGTCAGGTAGGCCGCCGGGGTTTGCGCGCTGTGCCACAGGTGCCACCAGGGCCCGCTGAGGTTGAGCAGGATCAGGCCGCTGAGCAGCATCAGGGCGTGGTACAGCGCAAGGAACAGGGTGGTGCTGGAACGGGTGTAGATGAAGCGGATCAGGTTATGCAGGATCAGCATCACCAGGCCGCCGAACAGCATGCCGAACAGCAGTGGCTGGCCGTGGTCGGAGGCCGCTACCGCGGCAGGCTCCAGGCTGATGGCCGGGCGCAGCTGGTGTTCCGAAACCAGGCGCAGGTAGATGTCCAGCGGTTGCTGGCTGTTGGGCAAGGGCAGGATGTGGTCGCTGCCACGCAGCGTGGGGCTGGCATTGCTGACCTGGCGCCCATGGTGCAACTGGCGCAGCAGGCGGTCGCCATCGAGGGCGTAGAGGTCCAGGCGCGACAGGTCCGGGGCGAAGATACGCAGCAGTTGTTCCTGCTCGCCCGGTTCCAGGCGGTAATGCAGCCACAGGGCCTGTTCGGCCGGTGCGGCGTCCAGCTCACCGAGGGTGGTGGGGCTGAACTGGCTGCGATAGCGGTCCGAGCGCACGTCGCTCAACTGCAGGTTGGCCTGTTCATCGAGCAGCGCAGACCATCCCCCGCCCTGTTCGGCCGCAACCGGTAACAGGCAGAGCAATGTCAGCAAGCTGACGATCAGAGCTGTGGCAATCCGAAGCCGACGCACTACGAGATCCCTTCCTAGCCGATGTGCCGGGTACTAACTATGCGCGGCGCGCCAAGTCGAAGGCAAGGCCCCCATGGGGCCCTGTCGACGAGCCGGATGCCGCAGGCGCAAGGCGCTGCGGCTACCCGGTACCGCTTATTGCTGGTGCTCACCGCGCTCGCGGGCGATGGCCCGGTAGCCGATGTCGGTACGGTAGAAGCTGGCGTTCCAGCTCACTTCCTTGGCCAGGCGGTAGGCCTGCTGCTGGGCGTCGGCAACGCTGGCGCCCATGGCGGTGGCGCAGAGCACGCGGCCGCCGTTGGTGACGACCTGGCCGTCCTTGAGCGAGGTGCCGGCGTGGAACACCTTGCCTTCGATCTTGGCAGCGGCGTCCAGGCCGTTGATTACCTCACCCTTGGCGTAGTCGCCTGGGTAGCCACCGGCAGCCAGCACCACACCCAGGCTCGGGCGCGGGTCCCATTGGGCCTCGACCTTGTCCAGGGCCTTGGCGAAGGCGGCTTCCACCAGCAGCACCAGGCTCGATTCCAGGCGCAGCATCACAGGTTGGGTTTCAGGGTCGCCGAAGCGGCAGTTGAACTCGATGACCTTGGGGTTGCCCGCCTTGTCGATCATCAGGCCGGCATACAGGAAACCGGTGTAGACGTTGCCTTCCTCGGCCATGCCGCGCACGGTTGGCCAGATCACCTGGTCCATCACGCGCTGGTGCACGTCTGCGGTAACGACCGGCGCTGGAGAGTAGGCACCCATGCCGCCAGTGTTCGGGCCAGTGTCCTGGTCGCCGACGCGCTTGTGGTCCTGGCTGGTGGCCATGGGCAGCACGTTGTGGCCGTCGACCATGACGATGAAGCTGGCTTCCTCGCCGTCGAGGAATTCCTCGATGACCAGGCGCGAACCGGCCTCGCCGAAGGCGTTGCCGGCCAGCATGTCACGCACGGCGGCTTCGGCTTCTTCCAGGGTCATGGCGACGATCACGCCCTTGCCGGCGGCCAGGCCGTCGGCCTTGATCACGATCGGCGCGCCTTTTTCCTTCAGGTAGGCCAGGGCCGGCTCGATCTCGGTGAAGTTCTGGTAGTCGGCGGTCGGGATCTTGTGGCGCGCCAGGAAGTCCTTGGTGAAGGCCTTGGAGCCTTCCAGCTGGGCCGCGCCCTTGGTTGGGCCAAAGCAGTCCAGGCCACGGCTGCGGAACAGGTCGACGACACCGATGACCAGCGGCGCTTCCGGGCCGACGATGGTCAGGTCGACGTTCTGCTCGGCGAAGTCGGCCAGTTGCTCCAGGGCGCACACGTCGATGGCGACGTTTTCGCACTTGGCTTCGGTGGCAGTACCGGCGTTGCCCGGGGCAACGAAGACTTTCTCGACCCGTGGGTCCTGGGCGACTTTCCAGGCCAGGGCGTGCTCACGGCCACCGCTGCCGATGATCAAAACTTTCATGTCAAAACCTCGATTCAGGTGATCCCAGAGGCTGTCGCAGAACCTTGTAGGAGCGGGCTTGTCCCGCGAATGCGGCGGTGATTGCACCATCGTATTCGCGGGGCAAGCCCGCTCCTACAGGATCGCGGCTCGCCTCGGGATCCGCGTAATTAGTGGCGGAAGTGGCGCATACCGGTGAACACCATGGCGATGCCGGCTTCGTCGGCAGCCGCGATGACTTCGGCATCACGCATCGAGCCACCCGGCTGGATCACGGCGCTGATACCCACTTTAGCCGCATTGTCGATACCGTCGCGGAACGGGAAGAACGCGTCCGAGGCCATCACCGCACCCTGCACCTGCAGGCCGGCATGCTCAGCCTTGATGGCGGCGATGCGCGCGGAGTTGACGCGGCTCATCTGGCCGGCGCCGACGCCGATGGTCTGGCGCTGCTTGGCGTAGACGATGGCGTTGGACTTGACGAACTTGGCCACTTTCCAGGCGAACACCAGGTCGTGGATCTCTTGCTCGGTTGGGGCGCGCTTGGTGACGATCTTCAGGTCATCGGCGGTGATCATGCCGATATCGCGGCTCTGCACCAGCAGGCCACCGTTGACGCGCTTGAAGTCCCAACCGGCGGCGCGCTCGGCAGGCCACTCGCCACATTCCAGCAGGCGCACGTTCTGCTTGGCCGCCACCACGTCGCGGGCTGCCTGGGAGATTTTCGGTGCGATGATCACTTCGACGAACTGGCGCTCGACGATCGCCTGGGCGGTGGCACCGTCCAGCTCGCGGTTGAAGGCGATGATGCCGCCGAACGCCGACTCGGTGTCGGTGGCGTAGGCCAGGTCGTAGGCCTTGCGGATACCGCCTTCTTCTTCCGGAACCACGGCCACGCCGCACGGGTTGGCGTGCTTGACGATCACGCAGGCCGGCTTGACGAAGCTCTTCACGCATTCCAGCGCGGCGTCGGTGTCGGCCACGTTGTTGAACGACAGCTCCTTGCCCTGCAGCTGCACGGCGGTGGAAATGCTCGCTTCGCCTTTTTTCGCTTCAACGTAGAACGCCGCGCTCTGGTGCGGGTTCTCGCCGTAGCGCATTTCCTGGGCCTTGACGAACTGGCTGTTGAAGGTGCGCGGGAATTCGCTGCGCGCTTCTGTGCTCAGGGTGTCCTTGGCCTGGTCGATGGTGCCCATGTAGTTGGCGATCATGCCGTCGTAGGCGGCAGTGTGCTCGAACGCCTTGAGCATCAGGTCGAAGCGCTGGGCGTAGGTCAGGCCACCGGCCTTCAGGCCTTCGAGGACGCTGGCGTAGTCGCTGGCGTTGACCACGATGGCCACGTCCTTGTGGTTCTTGGCCGCCGAGCGGACCATGGTCGGGCCGCCGATGTCGATGTTCTCGATGGCGGTCGGCAGGTCGCAGCCCGGCTTGGAAATGGTGGCTTCGAACGGGTACAGGTTGACTGCAACCAGGTCGATCGGCTTGATGCCGTGCTCGTTCATGATGGCGTCGTCGGTGCCGCGACGGCCAAGGATGCCGCCGTGGATTTTCGGGTGCAGGGTCTTGACCCGGCCATCCATCATTTCGGCAAAGCCAGTGTAATCGGCCACTTCCACCGCGTTCACACCGTTGTCCTTGAGCAGCTTGTAGGTGCCGCCGGTGGACAGGATCTCGACACCGAGCTGTTGCAGCTCACGGGCGAATTCGAGGATACCGGTCTTGTCGGAGACGCTGATCAGGGCGCGGCGGACTGGCAGGCGGGTAGTCTGGTCGGTCATTTCGGGTTCCAATAACGCGGTGGAGTCAGCAAAAAAGGCGTCTCTTCGCAGAGGCCGCCTTTTCTGATTGGGATTCTGGCTTACAACAGGTCGTACTGCTTGAGCTTCTTGCGCAGGGTGCCACGGTTGAGCCCGAGCATCTCGCTGGCCTTGGTCTGGTTGCCCTTCACGTAGTTCATCACGCATTCGAGCAGGGGCGCCTCGACTTCGGAGAGCACCAGGTTGTACACGTCGGTGACGGTAGCGCCTTCCAGGTGTGCGAAGTAGTTGTGCAGCGCCTTCTCGACGCTGTCGCGAAGGGTCTGGCCCTCTTCGCTTGGCGTGTTGAGGTGCTGTTTGAGGTTGGCGTTGTCGCTCACGGGCGTTGTTCCACTCACTAATGTCTCTGTCATCATCGTCATGCGGCCACCCCCTGTCCGTCCTCTGTCTCAAGGCTCTGTCGACGTTCGCTGAAATACGCACGAACGTTGGCGCACTGCGCTTGTGTGTCTTCCAAAGCGTTGAACCGGGAGCGGAACTCCTTGCCGCCGGGTCGTGTTGCCAGGTACCAGCCCACGTGCTTGCGGGCGATTCGCACGCCCATCACATCGCCATAGAAGGCATGCAGCGCGGCCAGGTGCTCCAGCAGGATGCGTTCCACTTCGTCCAACTGCGGGGCCGGCAAATGCTGGCCAGTCCCCAAAAAATGTTCGATCTCGCGAAAGATCCATGGCCGCCCCTGGGCAGCCCGGCCAATCAGCAGGCCGTCGACCCCGGTGGCATCCAGGACCGCCCGGGCCTTCTCTGGCGAGGTGATGTCGCCATTGGCGAACACCGGAATCGACACCGCCTGCTTGATGGCAGCGATGGTGTCGTACTCGGCGTCACCTGTGTACAGGTCGGCGCGTGTCCGGCCATGTACCGCCAGCGCCTGAATGCCGGCCTGTTCGGCGATTTTCGCCACGTTCAGGCCATTCTTGTTCGCCCGGTCCCAGCCGGTGCGGATCTTCAGGGTCACCGGCACGTCCACCGCGCCGACCACGGCATGGAGGATTTCGGCGACCAAGGCTTCATCTCTCAATAAAGCAGAGCCAGCCGCCTTGTTGCAGACTTTTTTTGCCGGGCAGCCCATGTTGATGTCGATGATCTGGGCACCCGCCTCGACGTTGGCCCGGGCCGCGGCTGCCATCATCTGCGCATCACCCCCGGCGATCTGTACCGAGCGTGGCTCGGGATCGCCTTCATGGATGCGGCGCAGGCTGGACTTGCGGCTGTTCCACAGGCTCATGTCGCTGCTGACCATTTCCGACACCACCATGCCGGCGCCCAGGCGCTTGCAGAGCGTTCGGAAAGGCTGGTCCGTGACTCCGGCCATGGGCGCCAGGATCAGGTTGTTGCGTAGTGTGTATGGGCCGATGCGTACCGCCGACATAGGTGTTCCCTGTTGTGGGGCCGAATCATTGGAGTTCGAAAAAGGGTTGGCATGATACCCGCTCTCGGTGACCGGATAAAGAAGGATTTGGATAAATTCTGAACAGTTGCGGCCTTATGCCCAAGGGTTCGCGACGGCTGGTTGGCGCCGAAAACTCGGCGCCATTGCACAGGGGTCACTCCGGGGAGCGGAAGCTGAGGCTGTAGTTCACGGCCTTGGGGCCCGGGTCGAGGATGTCCAGGGCGATATGGATCGGCGTCTGGCTGGGCATTTCGCCGCGCCCGGCCAGCTCACCCGACAGGTATTCGCTGGGCTTGAAGCGGCGGCTGGCGATCAGCTGGCCATTGAGGTCGGCAAAGCGCAGCTCCAGCAGCGGGAACGGCTGGGCGAACGGTGCGCGGTTGTAGATGATCGCATCGACGATCAGCGCACCCTTGAAGTCCGGGTGGCTGCGCACCACCAGGTTGCTGCTCTTGATCCGGCCGATATCGACACGGGTCGGTACTTCGCAGCCGAGCATCGGGCACAGTTGCAGGAAGATTGGCCGGTACTGGTCCTGGCGGGCCATCTCGTCGAAGTGGAACCACACGTACTGGAAGGCCAGCAGGCCAGCGGCGAGCAGGCTCAGCAAGCCCCACAGCAGGCGCTTGCCCCAGTTCGGCCGGGGCTTCTCCCAGCCCAGTTGCAACGGGTCGTCCACGACGTCGACCAGCGGCTCCTTGCGCGAAGGGCGCTCGGGCCGGGTCGAGAGGCCTGGCTCCAGGCGCTCGCCAGGCATCGGCTCGTCCGGGTCGTCGTCACGCGCCGACAGGTGCAGGCCGGTGTCGTCGTCATCTCGGGCGCTGAGGCCTTTTTCGTGGATGATGTCCTCATCGATGGCGCCGAATCGCGCCACGGGTTCGGGCTCTGGCTCGGCCGCCTGTTGCACGGGTGGCTCGTCGTCGAGGTCGAGGCTGGCACCGAGCGTGGGCTCGGTACGGTCACCGGGCTCGGCGCCCAGTGGCTGTTCGTCGAGCAGCACCGGGGCCGGTTCATCGGCCGGGTGTGGTGCATGGGCTTCATCGGTGGCGGTGCCGAACGGTTCGTGGTCGTGCTCGTCGGCCACCGGCTCGTCACGCCGGGCCTGCAGGGCATCGGTGCCGGCATTCGGGCGCTGTTCGGCAGGTTGGCCGCGGCGTTCCAGGCGGGCCAGTTCCTGGTCCAGGTCCAGCTCGTCCCAGGCCTGGGGGGTGGTCCAGTCAGCATTTGGCACTGGCGCAGGTTCGCGCACCACAGGTTCCGGCGCTGCCACGGGTTCTACCACCGGCGCGGGTGCGGGTGTCGGTACGGGCGGTGCTGGCACCGCGCCGGCGTTGGCGCGGTTCTGTTCCAGCAACTGCTTGGCCGCATTGAACACCTGCAGGCAGTGGCCGCAGCGCACAACCCCGCGTGCCACGCTCAACTGGTGATGGGTGACGCGAAAGCTGGTCTGGCAATGCGGGCACTGGGTGACGAAACTGTCGGTCATGCGGCGATCCGGGAGCTGTGCAGAGAACTATTCTAGGCCCGCTTAGCGGCGCCGACCACTGATGCGCACCCAGCCGTCGCGCACGACGATCGGGTCCAGCGCGAAGTCGGCAGCATAGGCGGCGGCCACTTCTTCACCCTGTTCGGCAAGGATGCCCGACAGGGCCAGCAGGCCACCCGGGCGAACCAGGCCGGACAGCTGTGGCGCCAGGGCGACCAAGGGGCCGGCGAGGATGTTGGCGACCAGCACATCGGCCTGCATCGCCGGCATGTGCTCGGGCAGGTACAGGGCCAGCTTTTCGTCGGCGATGCCGTTGCGCTGGGCGTTGTCGCGGGAGGCTTCGATGGCCTGCACGTCGATGTCGGTCCCGACCGCTTCACGGGCGCCCAGCAGCAGCGCTGCGATGGCGAGGATGCCCGAGCCGCAACCGAAGTCCAGCACCTGGGTGCCTTGCAGTTGCTGGCCATCGAGCCATTCCAGGCACAGCGCGGTGGTTGGGTGGGTGCCGGTGCCGAAGGCCAGGCCTGGGTCGAGCAGCAGGTTGACCGCGTCCTTTTCCGGGGCGTCGTGCCAGCTGGGTACGATCCACAGGCGCTGGCCAAAGCGCATTGGCTGGAAACCGTCCATCCAGCTGCGTTCCCAGTCCTGGTCCTCGATCACTTCGGCCTGGTGCTCGGGCAGTTCGGCGCCGGTCAGCAGTTGCAGGTGGGCGAATACCGCCTCGGGCACGGCATCGGCTTCGAACAGGGCCAGCAGGTGGGTGTGCGACCACAGCGGGGTGGTGTTGAGGTCGGGTTCGAAGATCGGCTGGTCTTCAGCATCCATGAACGTGACCGATACGGCGCCGACTTCGAGCAGGGCGTCTTCGTAGGTTTCGGCTTGTTCCGGGCTGATGGCCAGGCGTACTTGCAGCCAAGGCATGGCGGGCACCTTTGGTAAATCTGACAGAGGGCAGCCCGAGGCTGCGCGAAGGCTGGGAGTTTACGCGAGTGCGAGGGGTTTGTAGAGGTGTGGCGGCGGGCCGCGCCGCCTGCATCGCGAGCTGCGCTCGCTCCTACCAGGAATGGTGCAGGGCTGAATGAAAAACCCCGGCACAGGGCCGGGGTTTTGGTGCATCACGCTAACGCGATCACTCCTGGTTGGCCAGTTTGTGCTCGAGGTAGTGGATGTTCACGCCGCCTTTGCAGAAGCCTTCATCACGCACCAGGTCGCGGTGCAGCGGGATGTTGGTCTTGATGCCGTCGACGACGATCTCGTCCAGGGCATTGCGCATGCGCGCCATGGCTTCGTCGCGGTCCTTGCCGTAGGTGATCAGCTTGCCGATCAGCGAGTCGTAGTTCGGCGGAACCGAGTAGCCGCTGTACAGGTGCGAATCGACGCGCACGCCGTTGCCGCCCGGGGCGTGGAAGTGCTTGACCTTGCCTGGGCTCGGAATGAACTTCTTCGGGTCTTCGGCGTTGATCCGGCACTCCAGCGAGTGGCCACGAATGACCACGTCTTCCTGGCGGAACGACAGCTTGTTGCCAGCGGCGATGCTCAGCATCTCCTTGACGATGTCGATACCGGTGACCATCTCCGACACCGGGTGCTCAACCTGCACGCGGGTGTTCATCTCGATGAAGTAGAAACGGCCGTTCTCGTACAGGAACTCGAAGGTGCCGGCACCGCGGTAGCCGATTTCGACGCAGGCGTCGACGCAACGCTTGAAGACTTCCTGGCGGGCCTTCTCGTCGATGCCCGGAGCCGGTGCTTCTTCCAGCACTTTCTGGTGACGGCGCTGCAGCGAGCAGTCGCGGTCGCCCAGGTGGATGGCGTTGCCCTGGCCGTCGGACAGTACCTGAACTTCCACGTGACGTGGGTTGGTCAGGAACTTCTCCAGGTAGACCATCGGGTTGCCGAAGGCAGCACCCGCTTCGGTACGGGTGAGCTTGGCCGAGGCGATCAGGTCCTCTTCCTTGTGCACCACGCGCATGCCGCGACCACCACCGCCACCGGCGGCCTTGATGATCACCGGGTAGCCGACGTCACGGGCGATCGCCAGGGCGACCTCTTCGTCTTCCGGCAGCGGGCCATCGGAGCCCGGCACGGTCGGTACGCCCGACTTGATCATGGCGTCCTTGGCCGAAACCTTGTCGCCCATCAGGCGAATGGTGTCGGCTTTCGGGCCGATGAAGGCGAAACCGGACTTTTCCACCTGCTCGGCGAAATCGGCGTTTTCCGCGAGGAAGCCGTAACCCGGGTGGATCGCGGTGGCGCCGGTGACTTCGGCGGCAGCGATGATCGCCGGGATGTGCAGGTAGGAATCCTTGGACGATGCAGGGCCGATGCAGACCGACTCGTCTGCCAGGCCCAGGTGCATCAGTTCACGGTCGGCGGTGGAGTGCACGGCGACGGTCTTGATACCCAGCTCTTTGCAGGCACGCAGGATCCGCAGGGCAATTTCCCCGCGGTTGGCGATCAGGACTTTTTCGAGCTTCCCAGACATCGTTGGCTCTCCGCGATTCAAACGATGGTGAACAGCGGCTGGTCGAACTCAACCGGCTGACCGTCTTCCACCAGGATGGCGTCGATGACGCCGCCGACATCGGCTTCGATGTGGTTCATCATCTTCATGGCTTCGACGATGCACAGGGTGTCGCCTTTCTTCACCGACTGGCCCACTTCAGCGAAGTTCGGCGAGGTCGGCGAAGGCTTGCGGTAGAAGGTACCGACCATCGGCGAGCGAATCACGGTGCCTTTGAGCGCTGGGGCGGCAGCGGCGGCTTCAGCGGCAGGGGCTGCGGCGGCGGCCGGGGCAGCTACAGGTGCGGCAGCCATTGGCGCGGGTGCGTAGAACTGCTGGGCAGCCGGGGTTTTGCTGTGACGGCTGATGCGGACCGACTCTTCGCCTTCCTTGATCTCCAGTTCGTCGATGCCAGACTCTTCCAGCAGCTCGATCAGTTTCTTGACTTTACGGATATCCATTAATCATCAACTCCCAAAGGTTCGGTCAGGGGGCGAAATTTAAAAACGTATCTGAACGTTTCTCTGTAACCCCGGCCCACTGAGGCCAGGGTTTTCGTTATCAGGGCTGTGCGTTGGCAGCCAGTTGTTCCAGCGCGGACTCCAGGGCCAGGCGGTAACCGCTGGCGCCCAGGCCGCAGATCACGCCTACGGCAACATCGGAAAAGTAGGAGTGGTGGCGGAACGGTTCGCGTTTGTGCACGTTGGACAAGTGCACTTCGATGAATGGGATGCTCACCGCGAGCAATGCGTCACGTAATGCGACGCTTGTGTGGGTGAAAGCAGCCGGATTGATCAGGATGAAGTCCACACCCTCGTTGCGTGCAGCGTGAATACGCTCGATCAGCTCGTACTCGGCATTGCTCTGCAGGTACTGCAGATGGTGGCCGGCTTCGCGGGCACGCTGCTCCAGGTCCTGGTTGATCTGGGCCAGGGTCTTGGCGCCGTAGTGGCCAGGTTCCCGGGTGCCGAGCAGGTTCAGGTTGGGGCCGTGGAGCACCAGTAGGGTTGCCATCTGCGATTCCTTGGATTTGTAGGGCAATTCGACACAGCGCGGCGAGTGTGCCGCAAAGCGACGGCAAGTGTCCAGTTCCCGGCAATAGCCGGCACGATGTCCGAGGTTCGCGCGAAGTATGTGACCAAATAATTAAATTTGGTCACTCATTTGGAGAAAATTCCCGGCACGCGGGAAGTTATAGACCGAGTTTGCCGCGAACGCGTGTCAGAATTTGCGCGAATTCGCCGGCGTTTATTTCGCCAATCACCCGATCGGTGGTCATTTCGCTGCCGTTCGCTGCAAAGAACAGCAGCGCAGGCGGGCCGAACAGACGGTAGCGGTCGAGCAGGGCGCGTTGCTCGGCGCTGCTTTCGGTGATGTCCAAGCGCAGTAGCGTGAAGGCGGCCAGTTGTGGCTGCACCTGGGGCGCATTGAGCACTTCATGTTCGATCACCTTGCAGCTGATGCACCAGTCGGCATACCAGTCCAGCAGCACCGGCTGGCCGGCGGCCTTGGCTTCGGCCAGGGCCGCATCCAGCGCGGCGGGGGTGGTCAGGGTGCGCCAGGCACCTTGCTTGGCGGTAGCCGCGGCAGGGACGGCGTTCAGCGCGGGGGGTAACGGCCGCAGTGGGTCGCCCTGGCCGCTGAGGGCGCCGTACCAGCAGGCCAGCGCGTACACCAGCAAGGCCAGGCCCAGCAGCTGTGCCAGGCGCTGGCGCGGGGCTTTGACCACGAATTCCAAGGCGCCGAGGAACAGCGCCACGCCAGCGGCGAGCAAGCCCACCAGCAGCAAGGTCGCAGGCCCCGGCAGCACGCGGCTGAGCAGGCCGATGGCCAAGCCCAGCAGCAGCACGCCGATGGCATTTTTCACGGTATTGAGCCAAGGCCCGCTCTTGGGCAGCCAGGCGGCCCCACCGGTGGCGATCAGCAGCAGTGGGGCGCCCATGCCCAGGCCCAGGGCGAACAGCTTGAGCGCGCCACCCAGGGCATCGCCGCTGGCGCTGATGTACAGCAAGGCTCCGGCCAGCGGCGCCGAGACGCAGGGCGATACCAGCAGGCTGGAGAGCACGCCGAGCACCGCTGCGCCGAGCAGCGAGCCACCCTTGGTGTGGTTGGCCACGGTGTTCAGGCGGTTGCTCAGGGCCTGTGGCAGCTTGAGCTCGAACAGGCCGAACATGGCCAGGGCGAACACCACGAAGAACAGCGCGAAGGGCACCAGCACCCAGGCCGATTGCAGGCGTGCCTGCAGGTTCAGGCCGGCGCCGAACAGGCCCATCAATGCCCCCAGCACGGCAAAGCTGGCGGCCATTGGCAGCACGTAGGCCAGCGACAGGGCCAGGCCCCGCAGGCCGCCCACCTGGCCGCGCATCACCACGCCGGAAAGAATCGGCAGCATGGGCAGCACGCAGGGGGTGAAGGTCAGGCCAACCCCGGCGAGGAAGAACAGCAACAGCGACTTCCAATTCCAACCCGGTTCGCCACTGGCGGGCGGCTGCGCGGCGCCTTCGCCATCGATGTTCAGCCGTTCGGTTTGCGGTGGGTAGCACAGGCCCTTGTCGGCGCAGCCCTGGTAGCCCACCTGCAGGGTGAAGGCGCGGGCATCGGTGCGGGGGATCTCGATGTCGAGCACGCCGTGGTACACCTCGACGTCACCGAAGAATTCGTCGTGCTTGGCTTCGCCCTTGGGAATGTTCGGCGGCCCGAGGGTGATGTCGGCGGGCTCGGTTTGGAAGTGCAAACGATGGCGGTACAGGTAGTAGCCGTCGGTGGCGACGAAGCGCAGCTTGATGGTCTGGGCGTCGGCTTGAATCAGGTTGAGCTTGAAGGCTTCGTGCACCGGCAGGAAGTCGGCGTTGTTGGCCAACGAAGCGGCGCCGAGGGTGGCGCTGGGGCGGTTGTCGAGCAGGCCCGAGGCGAAGGCAGGGCTGGCCAGCAGCAGGAACAGCAGGAAAAACAGGCGGCGCATGGCGGACTCGCGAGGTGGAACGTGCCGGCATGATAACGGAGTTGGCGGTGGTTGAAAGGGGGGGCGACACAGGGATCGCAGGTGACGGTGGCCCCGGTAGGCGCGAGCGCAGCTCGCGATGGGCTGCAAAGCAGCCCCGGATTATCGGCTGCGAAGCTGAAACCCTGGGGCCGCTGCGCGCCCCATCGCGAGCTGCGCTCGCTCCTACCAGGAGCGGTTAAACCCTGAAAGCCAGCACGGCCTTGCTCAATTCACTGCCCAGGCTCAGCAGCTGTTCACCTTGCTCGCGTCCTTCACCAATGCGCTGCAGGTTGTCTTCCCCCAGCTCGTGAATTCGTTCGCTGTGGTCGCGAATCTCGCTCACCGCGCCGCTTTGCTGCGCGGTGACATCGGCAATGCGCACCGCGGTATCGGCAATGGTGCGGATTGCGCTGACGATTTCATCCAGTGCGCCGTCGGCGGCCTGGGCCTGGTTGGCGGTGGCCTCGGCGTGTTCAAGCTGCGCACGCATGCCCGCCACCGACCCTCGGGCGGCCTGTTGCAGGCGGTCGATCAGCGCCTGGATCTCCCCGGTGGCGCCGGTGGTGCGCTGGGCCAGCGAACGTACCTCATCGGCCACCACGGCAAAGCCACGGCCCATTTCACCGGCGCGGGCGGCCTCGATGGCGGCGTTGAGCGCCAGCAGGTTGGTTTGCTCGGCAATCGAGCGAATCACCGTCAGCACGCCACCGATGGTGGCCGACTCCTCGGCCAGCTGTTCGATCATGCGCGCGTTGCCCTGTACCTCGTCGACCAGTGCGCGCAACCCGGACAGGCTCTGGCCGATCACCGTCTGCCCTTGCTCCACCGCGCGGCCGGCATCGCGGCTGGCATCGGCGGCGGAACTGGCGTCACCGGCCACTTGCTGAATGGTCGCCTCAAGCTCGCCCAAGGCATCGCGGATCTGCCCGGTGTCGCCGGCCTGGCGTTCGGCGCCGTCGTGCAGGGCCGCGCTCATGCCGGCCAGGGCGTGGCTGCTGCCGGCCACCTGTTCGGCGTTGTGGCGAATGGTGCCGACCAGCTCCACCAAGTACTGGCGCAGGCGGTTCAGCGACTCCTGGATGTCGCGCAGCTCGCGGTTGGTCTTGCCCAGGGCGATGGGCGCGGCGAAGTCGCCTTCGGCCCAGCGCGACAGGGCCGGGACAAGGCCGGTGAGGGTGCGTGCCAGGCGCCGCTGCAAGGTGTCGATCAGCAGGGCGATGAGCAGGATCAGGCCGATCATCAACCCTTGGATGATGCGCACTTCACCGGCGATTTTCGCGTGCTGGCTGCGCACGGCTGGCTCCAGCCCGGCGATGGCCTGTTGCACCGCGGCCAGGCGTTGGTTGGTGCTGGCGGCAAGGGCGGTGCGCCGCTCGATCAGCTCGCGGGTGCGCTGCAGCTCGGCGGGGTAGCGGCCCAGCAGGCTCTGCAGTTCGCGCTTGAGGCCGACGGCGACATCCTCCTGCTGCTCGCTGGCCTGGGTTTGCAGGCCCATCATGGCGGCGAAGTCATCGGCGTTGGATTCGGCGGCGCGGGTCACGCCCAGCAGTGGCAGGGCGTCGATGGCCTGGGCCTGGGTACGAATCAACTGCAGCTCGCGCTCCACTTCATCGGCCAGTTCCGCACGGCCGCTGCTCACCAGTTTGTCGCGGGCAAGCGACAGCCGGCCCAGGTGCACGCTGGCGTCGAACAGCGGCAGCAGGTAGCGGTTGGCCTCGCTGCTGCCGCTGTCGCGGGCATAGCCGGCCAGTTGCTCAAGGTTGGCGCCCAGCTCACGCTCGGCTTGCTGCAGCAGGGCCTGCGGGTCGCCCGCCAGCTTGCCGGCGGCGAGCAGTTCGTTGGCGGTGAAGGCCTGCAGGGTGTCCAGGCTCGGGCGCAACTGGTCGGCAAGCTCAGCCGGCCAGTCGGCCAGGGACGCTTCGAGCTGGGTATTGGCCTCGATGGCGGCCGCATGGCGCAGGGCGTCGCCGCTGCCCAGGTAGGCGCGCACATTGCGCGCGCTCTGGTTCTGGAATTGCTGCGACAGGCCCAGGTAGCGTTCCATCAGTTGATAGGGCCGCTCCAGGGCACGTTGCGACCACCACAGGGTTGCGCCCAGGGCGATGCACACGGTCACCAGCAACAGCGTGTTGAAATTGGTCAGCCACTTCAGGCGCATAGCCGCGAACTTCCTGCGGGGGAGTGGAGAGGTAGGTGCCTGAAGTTATTGCGGTTTTGTGACCGGGTGATGACGACAAGGGACTGGCGCCATAAAAAAGTGGCACTGTGCCTGTACTGGCCCATTCGCGGGGCAAGCCCGCTCCTACAGGCGATTGCATGCCCTTGTAGGAGCGGGCTCGCCCCGCGAAAGGGCCGGCCCAGGCAGCAAAAATCTAGGGCTCGACGCGCACCACGCAATTACGCCCGGCATGCTTGGCCCGGTACAGCGCCTCATCCGCCGTACTGGCCATGCTCAACGCATCCAGCCCTTCCTCCAGTTGCACCACGCCGGCGCTGAAGGTGCACTGCAAGTCCCCCGCCTGCGCCGGGTACAGGATCTCGGCAAAGCGCCGGCGAATTTCGTCCAGCACTTTGTGCGCCGACTCCACCGCCGTGTTGGGCATGACGATGGCGAACTCCTCGCCACCGTAGCGGCCAATGAAATCGCTCTTGCGCAGCCGCTGCTTGAGAAACAGCGCCAGGCTCTTGATTACCCGGTCGCCCATGGGGTGGCCGTGGCGGTCGTTGATTTTCTTGAAATGGTCGATATCGAGCATGGCAAAGCTCAGCGGCTGGCCTTCGCGGCGGGCGCGGAAGCTGCAGTCTTCGAGCAGTTGCAGGATATGGGTGTGGTTGTACAGCCCGGTCAGGCTGTCACGCACCATGCGCGCTTTCAGGTGACGGGCACGGGCGGCGCGGTTGCGCACGGTGGTGATCAGGTGCCGCGAGCGGATCGGCTTGGTCAGGAAGTCGTCGCCGCCTTCGCTCATGGCGTCGAGCTGCTTGTCCAGGTCGTCTTCGGCCGACAGGTAGATGATCGGCACGCTGACGTAGCGGTCGTTGTGGCGGATCACCTTGGCCAGCTCCGGCCCCGAGCAGGCCGGCATGTACAGGTCGAGAATGATCAGGTCGGGCTGGAAGTCGGCCAGCTCGGCCATGGTGCAGATCGGGTCGTTGAGGCTGCGGGTGAGCATGCCGGCACCGCGCAGTACCCGCTCGGTGTGCAGGGCCTGGGTGCGCGAGTCGTCGATAATCAGCACACGCAGCGGTTCCTGTTGCGCGGTGCAGGTGATGCTTTCGAGTTTTTCCAGCAGGCTGGAGGCTTCGAGGGTGCCGGTAAGGAAGGCCTGGCTGCCGGCCCGCACGGCGGCCAGGCGGGTTGGCGTGTCGGCCTCCTGGTGGCTGAAGAACAACAGCGCAATCGGTGTTTCGCGGCCCTGTTGCACCTGCGCGGCCAGCGGCAGGCCGCCACCGGGGCCGTCGAAGTCGACATCCAGGACAATGGCTGCTGGCAACTGCTCGTCCAATGCGGCCAGCAGCGCGCCGCCACTGGGCAGCGGTTGTGCGTTCAGGCCAAAGAACTCCAGTTGCTGGGCCAGGCGCTCGGCGCGCTCGTGGTCGCGCAACAGCAGGTACACCGGCTTGCGCGCAGGCGGTGCCTGCGAGCCCGGCGGATCGCCCCGGCGCCTGCGTGTGCGCGACAGGCGCTGCAACAGCTGTTCGAACTCCTGCTTGAGGCGTTCCTGGCTCGGCTCCGCGGCTTGGGTCATGTCCTGGCTACTTATTAGTGGGCTATGCAGGTTCAATGATGGCTCTATGCTAGCACTGCTTTTTCATGGCGTGCGTGCCCCGGGTCAACAAAAGCTTGTGAACGATTATTCAGTTACTGACTCATTGGTCGCTTATGCGTAAGGCGGTGTCTGCTTTATAGTGCTTTGACGCGGGCTAGCCGTGGCACCCTGGCCCTGGCCTGTGGTCCAAGCCCCTGAACCGTCGTGACTGATTAAGGACAAAGCCATGCTGGACTGGAAAAATCGCGAGGCCAAAGCCGAGCCCCGCGAGCGTGTCGATGGCCGCGGCGCTGCCGCCCGTAGCTACTTTAGCGGCCTGTGGAGCCGTGCCCTGGGAACCCTGATCGGGTTGTACCTGCTGGTGTGCATTGGCCTTGGCTGGTACTGGAGCGAAGAGCCGGCGTTGTTCCCGGTGCAGCAGAACGCCCAGGCCGCCGCCGAGCGCAATGGCCAGCAGATGGTTGTCGGCTACACCACCATCGAAACCCTCAAGACCGTGGCCAGCACCCTGCTGGACAAACCGGGCGGCTACATTTCCAACGACCGCTTCCCACCGGGCCTGTGGATGGACAACATGCCGAGCTGGGAATACGGCGTGCTGGTGCAGGTGCGTGACCTGTCCCGCGCCCTGCGCAAGGACTTCGCCCGCTCGCAGTCGCAGTCCACCGAAGACGCCGACCTGGCCAAGGCCGAGCCGCGTTTCAACTTCGACAACAAAAGCTGGATCCTGCCGTCGAGCGAGTCGGAGTTCGAGGAAGGCATCAAGTCGCTGAGCCGCTACCAGACTCGCCTGGCCGCCGGCGACAAGGGCGCGATCTTCTACACCCGTGCCGACAACCTGAACAACTGGCTGGGTGATGTGGCCACCCGCCTGGGCTCGCTGTCCCAGCGCCTGTCGGCCAGCGTTGGCCGGGTCAAGCTCAACACCAACCTGAAGACCGAGTCGGTGGTTGCCGGCCAGGCGCCGCAGGTGGATGAGGAAGTGGTCGAAACCCCATGGATGCAGATCGACAACGTGTTCTACGAGGCCCGTGGCCAGGCCTGGGCACTGTCGCACCTGCTGCGCGCCATCGAGGTCGACTTCGCCGATGTGCTGGCGAAGAAGAACGCCACGGTCAGCGTGCGGCAGATCATCCGTGAGCTGGAAGCCTCGCAGGAGCCGCTGTGGAGCCCGATGGTGCTCAACGGCAGCGGCTTTGGCATGTGGGCCAACCACTCGCTGGTCATGGCCAACTACATTTCCCGCGCCAACGCCGCGGTGATCGACCTGCGCCAGCTGCTGTCGCAGGGTTGAGCATGGCCATCAGCCCCGACGAGGCCGCCCACCGGGCGGCTTCCGACCGTGAACTGGTCGCCTGGGTGGACGAACACGACCAGCTGCTGGGCGCCTTGCCCAGGGCCGAGCTGCGTGAGCGTGGCCTGATTGGCCGTTGCACGTTCATCCTGCTGTTCAACACTGCCGGGCAATTGTGCGTGCACCGCCGTACCCTGAGCAAGGCGCTGTACCCGGGGTACTGGGATGTGGCGGCAGGCGGCATGGTGACGGCCGGGGAAGGCTATGCCGACTCGGCGGCGCGGGAGCTGGCCGAGGAGCTGGGCATCGAGGGTGTGCAACTGCGCTTTCATGAGCGGTTCTACTTCGACCAGCCAGACAACCACTTGTGGTGCGCGGTGTACTCGGCGGTGTCGGATGCGCCGCTGCGCTTGCAGCCGGAGGAGGTGATGGAGGCGCGGTTTGTCAGCCTTGAGCAGGCCGAAACGGAAAGCCAGACCAAACCCTATTGCCCGGATTCGTTGGCGGCGTTGCAGCGCTACAAGGCCAGCTTGAAGTAATGGCATGGCCGGGCCGGCCCTTGCGCGGGGCAAGCCCGCGCCTACAGCCAGAGGGCCCGTTGGGGCTGCATGAACCCTGTGGCGGCGGGCTTGCCGGCCAAGGGTCGCAAATCATTCGCAAAATGCCGCAATCCTGTACTTAGCAACAGCCTGATTTATCGTTACACTGCGCGCCCTTTTCGGGCTGTCGCGGGACGTTGCGGCAGTAGCGCCGCCCCTGCCAGAGTGGGGCTTCGCGGTCGGTCTCCCTGTGTGAGCTCGACCAGTTTTTGTCCTCAGCACAGAGGATCAAAAGTGGCCAAGAAAGCTTCTTCCTTCTCCGCCCTGGGCGGTCTCGTTTATTCCACCGATGCCGGTCGGCATTGCCCCGACTGTGGCCAGCCGGTGGATGCCTGCACCTGCAAGCAGCAGGTCATTCCCGAAGGCGATGGCATTGCCCGTGTACGCCGTGAAAGCAAAGGCCGTGGCGGCAAGACCGTGACTACCGTCACCGGCGTGCCGTTGCCCCTCGACCAGCTCAAGGAGCTGGCCACCACCCTCAAGCGCCGCTGTGGAACCGGTGGCGCGTTGAAGGACGGTGTCATCGAAATCCAGGGCGACCATGTCGAGCTGCTGATCGGTGAGCTGACCAAACAGGGCTTCAAGGCGAAAAAGTCCGGCGGCTGATGCGCCTGCGCGATTTTTTGCCCAACGCTTTCTAAACTCGTTTCCGTGGCCAGGGTCTACCCCAGGGCACGGACGAATCGTCATTTTCGGCTTTTACACTGCGCCCGCCTCCTTGCGGGGCAGTGTCTTCGACTTATCTATAGGGGACTTGAATGTCCGTACGACGCACACGCAAAGACGATGGTAGCCAATGGACCGTGGCCGACAGCCGCAGTGTTTACGGCATCCGCCATTGGGGCGCTGGTTATTTCGCCATCAATGAAGCCGGGCGCGTCGAAGTGCGCCCCAACGGCCCCGGCAGCGCGCCGATCGACCTGTACGAGCAGGTCGACGAGTTGCGCCAGAGCGGCCTGTCGCTGCCATTGCTGGTACGTTTCCCCGACATCCTGCAAGACCGCGTACGCCAGCTGACCGGCGCTTTCGACGCCAACATCGCGCGGCTTGAATACCAGAGCCAGTACACCGCGCTGTACCCGATCAAGGTCAACCAGCAGGAAGCGGTGGTGGAAAACATCATCGCCACCCAGAACGTCTCCATTGGCCTGGAAGCCGGCTCCAAGCCGGAACTGCTGGCGGTGCTGGCGCTGGCGCCCAAGGGCGGCACCATCGTCTGCAATGGCTACAAGGACCGCGAGTTCATTCGCCTGGCGCTGATGGGCCAGAAGCTTGGCCACAACGTGTTCATCGTCATCGAGAAAGAGTCGGAAGTGGCCCTGGTGATCGAAGAAGCTGCCGAGCTCAAGGTCAAGCCGCAGGTGGGCCTGCGCGTGCGCCTGTCGTCGCTGGCATCGAGCAAGTGGGCCGACACGGGCGGTGAAAAGTCCAAGTTCGGTTTGTCTGCCGCCCAGTTGATCTCGGTGGTGCAGCGCTTCCGCGATGCTGGCCTGGACCAGGGCATTCGCCTGCTGCACTTCCACATGGGCTCGCAGATCGCCAACCTGGCCGACTACCAGCACGGTTTCAAGGAAGCCATTCGCTACTACGGTGAACTGCGTGCGCTGGGCCTGCCGGTGGATCACATCGACGTCGGCGGCGGCCTGGGCGTGGACTACGACGGCACCCACTCGCGCAACGCCAGTTCCATCAACTACGACATGGACGACTATGCCGGCGTGGTGGTGGGCATGCTCAAGGAGTTCTGCGACGCCCAGGGCCTGCCACACCCGCACATCTTCTCGGAAAGCGGCCGTTCGCTGACGGCGCACCACGCCATGCTGGTGATCCAGGTCACCGATGTGGAGAAGCACAACGACGACGTGCCAACCATCGAGAACAAGGAAGCCCTGCCGGAAACCGTGCAATGGCTGGTCGACCTGCTTGGCCCGACCGACATCGAGATGGTGACCGAAACCTACTGGCGCGCCACCCACTACCTGGGCGACGTGGCGGCGCAGTATGCCGATGGCAAGATCAGCCTGGCCGAGAAGGCCCTGGCCGAGCAGTGCTACTTCGCCGTGTGCCGACGCATGCACAATTCGCTGAAGGCCCGCCAGCGTTCGCACCGCCAGGTGCTGGACGAGCTCAACGACAAGCTGGCCGACAAGTACATCTGCAACTTCTCGGTGTTCCAGAGCCTGCCTGACACTTGGGCCATCGGCCAGGTACTGCCGATCATCCCGCTGCACCGCCTGGACGAGGAGCCGATGCGCCGTGCGGTGCTGCAGGACCTGACCTGCGACTCCGACGGCAAGATCAACCAGTACGTCGACGAGCAGAGCATCGAAACCAGCATGCCGGTGCATGCGGTGAACGAGGGTGAGGACTACCTGCTGGGCGTGTTCCTGGTGGGTGCCTACCAGGAAATCCTTGGCGACATGCACAACCTGTTCGGTGACACCGATTCGGTGAACATCTACCAGAACGCCGATGGCAGCGTGTACCACGCCGGTATCGAAACCCACGACACCATCGAGGACATGCTGCGCTATGTGCACTTGTCGCCGGAGGAGTTGATGACTCACTACCGCGACAAGGTGGCCAGCGCCAAGATCAGTGCGCGCGAGCGTACGCAGTTCCTGGATGCCTTGCGCCTGGGGCTGACGCGGTCTTCTTACCTGTCTTCGTGACTGGAGCGCGCCGCTCGTGCGGCGCATCGCGAGCTTTGCTCGCTCCTACGAACAATACGTTCAAGCCCCTGTAGGAGCGAGCATAGCTCGCGATGCGCCACATACGCGGCGCTCATTCACCCAACCCACAACCCTCTCTGCTGCAACCGCCACCCCACCCACCCCAGGGTCACCGCCCGCAGCGCCATGAACCCGAGGAACGCCAACCACAACCCATGGTTGCCGAACCCGCTCATCAGCAGCCCCAATGGCAGCGCGATCACTACCGACAGCAGCATCGCGTTGCGCATCTCCCGCGCCCTTGTCGCACCAATGAACAGCCCGTCGAGCAGGTAGCTCCAGACCGCAATCAACGGCAGCAGCGCCAAGTACGGCAGGTACGGATAGGCCGCTGCGCGCACGCTGGCGATATCGGTCTGCAGGTCGATGAACAGGTGCCCGCCCAGCAGGAACATCCCGGCAAAGCCCAGGCTGGTGAACAACGACCAGCCGCAGGCCACCACCAGCGAGCGGCGCAAGGTGGTTCGGTCGCCTGCGCCGATGGCATGCCCGCACAATGCTTCCACTGCATGCGCCAGGCCGTCCAGGGCATAGGCGGTCAGCAGCAGGCCATTGAGCAGCAGGGCGTTGGCCGCCACCGTGGCTTCGCCCAGGCGTGCGCCCTGCACGGTGATCAGCAAGAACACTACCTGCAGCGCCAGGCTGCGCAGGAAGATGTCGCGGTTCACCGCCAGCAAGGGCAGCCATGCCTGCCAGCGCTTCAGCGCAGCCCAGGCGACCTGCCCGGGGTAGGCACGCAGGGCCGGGCGGGTGAGGGCCAGCCCAAGCAGGGCGGCGCTCCACTCGGCAATCACCGAGGCCCGGGCCGAGCCCAGCACGCCCCAGTTCAGGCCCAGCACGAACCACAGGTTCAGGGCGATGTTCAGCAGGTTGGTGGTCAGCAGGATCGCCAAGGGCGCCCGGGCATTCTGTGTGCCGAGGAACCAGCCCACCAGGGCGTAGCTGGCCAGCGCGGCCGGCAGGCCGAGCAGGCGGGTGTGGAAGAAGTCCTGGGTGGATTGCTGCAACGCCGCGCTCGGTTGCATCGCGTGCAGTGCCAACTGGCTGAAGGGCAGCGCCAGCACGCCGATCAACAGCGCGAAGGCCACCGCCAGCAGCAGCCCCTGCACCAGCACCTGGCGCAGGGCGGCACCGTCGGCGCGCCCGGCGGCCTGGGCGGCGAAACCGGTGGAGCCCATGCGCAGGAAACCCATCAGGCCGACCATGAAGGTGAACAGCGTGGCGCCCACGGCCACCGCGCCGAGTTGGTGGGCGTGGGGCAGGTGGCCGATCACGGTGCTGTCGACCAGCGCCACCAGCGGCACCGAGATGTTGGAGAGGATCATCGGCGCCGCCAGTGCCCAGACCTTGCGGTGGGTGGGGCGGTGTTGCCAGTCGGTGGACAGTTGAGACATCGGGGTTCCTGAGGTTGAGGGTCCCTTTGCGCCCCTTCGCGGGGCAAGCCCGCTCCTACAGGATAGCGTTGCCTTGATGGCCGGCGCTGTACCTGTAGGAGCGGGCATGCCCCGCGAAGGGACGCGAAGCGGCCCCAATATTCGACCCGGCGCATTGTAACGGCCAGGCAACCAATCCGCGCGAACCTGGTCTGAGCAGGCTATAGTTGCTGCCCTCACGTACACGCTGCCGAAGAGTTCCCACTCCATGTTCAACAAAGGATTGTTGCTGGCCTGCGCGCTGGCCCTGCTCAGTGCCTGTGATTCCTCGACCCCGGGCAAGCCCGTCCCCGCTGAAAAGCCCGCCGCCAGTGCCCCGGCCGAGGCGCCGGCGCCCAAGCGTGAAGACCCGGCGGTCCTCGCCAAACGCTACGAGGGCCGCGAACTCAGCGTGCTGGATGTCTCGGAAGTGCAACTCGACGGCGCCAGCACCCTGTCGATCAGCTTCTCCGTGCCACTGGACGCCAAGCAGGATTTCGCCGCCAAGGTGCACCTGGTCGACACCGTGAAGGGCAAGCTCGATGGTGCCTGGGAGCTTTCCGATAACCAGATGGAACTGCGCCTGCGCCACCTGGAGCCGAAGCGCAAGCTGGTGCTCACCGTCGACAAGGGCCTGCTGGCCGTCAATGGCAAGCAGCTCGACAGGGAGTCGGTGAGCCGCCTGGAAACCCGCGACATGCAGCCCACCGTCGGCTTCGCCAGCCGCGGTTCGCTGCTGCCCACGCGCCTGGCCGAAGGCCTGCCGGTGATCGCGCTGAACGTGCCCAAGGTCGATGTCGAGTTCTTCCGGGTCAAGCCCGAGATGTTGTCGACCTTCCTCGCCAGCTGGGGGCGCAACAGCAGCCTGTACTACTACCAGTCCAAGGATACCCTGGACATGGCCGAGCTGGTCTACAGCGGCCGCTTCGACCTCAACCCGGCGCGCAACACCCGTGAAACCGTGCTGCTGCCGATCGCCGGGATCAAGCCGCTGCAGGAACCTGGCGTGTACCTGGCGGTGATGCGGGCCTCGGGCACCTACGACTATTCGCAACCGGCCACGCTGTTCACCCTCAGCGACATTGGCGTGTCCGCCCACCGTTATCGCGACCGCCTGGACGTGTTCGCCCAGGCCCTGGAAGGCGGCAAGGCGCTCAAGGACGTCAACCTTGAGCTGCACGACGACAAAGGCAAGCTGCTGGCCCAGGCCAAGACCGACGGCGCCGGCCACGCCCAACTGCCGATCACCGCCAAGGCCGACACCCTGATCGCGACCCAGGGCGTGCATACCACGCTGTTGCGCCTGAACACCGCCGCCCTGGACCTGGCCGAATTCGATATCACCGGGCCCCAGGCCAACCCGCTGCAGTTCTTTATTTTCGGCCCCCGCGACCTGTATCGCCCGGGCGAAACCGTGCTGCTCAACGGCCTGCTGCGCGACCAGGATGGCAAGCCGGTGAAGGCCCAGCCGGTCAGCGTGGAAGTGCGCCGCCCCGACGAACAGGTCAGCCGCAAGTTCGTTTGGGAGGCCGATGCCAACGGCCTCTACCAGTACCAGCTGCAACTGGCAGGCGAGGCCCCGACCGGCCGTTGGCAATTGCTGCTCGACCTGGGTGGCGGGCGCAAGCAGGTGTATGAATTCCTCGTCGAGGATTTCCTGCCCGAGCGCCTGGCGCTGGAACTCAAAGGCAGCGACACGCCCCTGGCACCGGACGAAGATGCGCAGATCCAGGTCAATGGCCGCTACCTCTACGGTGCGCCGGCGGCGGGCAACCGCCTGAGCGGCCAGGCCTACGTGCGCCCGTTGCGCGAAGCGGTGCCGGCCCTGCCGGGCTACCAGTTCGGTTCGGTCACCGAGGGTGAGCTGAACCAGGACCTGGAGCTGGACGAAGTTACCCTCGACCAGGCCGGCAAGGCCGTGGTCGATATCGAAAGCCGTTGGGCCGAAGCCCGTTCGCCACTGCAACTGACCGTGCAGGCCAGCTTGCAGGAGTCAGGCGGCCGGCCGATTACCCGCCGCCTGGAGCAGCCGATCTGGCCGGCCGAACGCCTGCCGGGCCTGCGCGGCCTGTTCGACGGCGAGGAAACCAACAGCGACGGCCCGGTGGAGTTTGAGTTCCTGGTCGCCGACCGTGAAGGCCACAAGCTGGCCGCCAACGACCTCAAGGTGCGGCTGATCCGCGAACGCCGCGATTACTACTGGAACTACTCGCAAAGCGACGGCTGGAGCTACAACTACAACGAGAAGTTCCTGACCCAAAGCGAGGAAACCGTCAACGTCAAGGCGGGCTCCACCGCCAAACTCAGCTTCCAGGTGGAGTGGGGGCCATACCGCGTCGAGGTCGAAGACCCTGAAACCGGCCTGGTGTCCAGCGAGCGCTTCTGGGCAGGCTACCGCGCCCAGGACAACGCCGAGGGCGGCGCCGTGCGCCCGGACCAGGTGAAGCTGGCGCTGGACAAACCCGCCTACGCCGATGGCGCCACCGCCAAGGTCACCGTGACCCCGCCGGCGGCAGGCAGCGGCTACCTGATGATCGAATCCAGTGACGGCCCGCTGTGGTGGCAGGAAATCGAGGTGCCCGCCGAGGGCAAAACCTTCGACGTGCAGTTGGACAAGCAGTGGGCCCGCCACGACCTGTACATCAGCGCCCTGGTGATTCGCCCCGGCGAGCGCAAGGCCAACGCCACGCCCAAGCGCGCCGTGGGCGTGCTGCACCTGCCGCTGGCACGTGCCGAGCGCAAGCTGGCGGTAAGCCTGCAGGCACCTGAAAAGATGCGCCCCAAACAGCCGTTGACGGTGAAGATCAAGGCCGCCAATGCCGATGGCAGCGTGCCCAAGCAGGTGCATGTGCTGTTGTCCGCCGTGGACGTGGGCATCCTCAATATCACCGACTTCAAGACCCCCGACCCGTTCGCCAGCCTGTTCGGCCGCAAGGCCTATGGCGCCGACCAGCTGGACATCTACGGGCAACTGATCGAAGCCGGCCAGGGCCGCCTGGCCAGCCTGGCGTTCGGCGGTGACGCGGCGATGACCAAGGGTGGCAAGCGGCCAAACACTACCGTGACCATCGTTGCCCAGCAGAGCCTGCCGGTGACCTTGAACGACCAGGGTGAAGGCGAGGCGACCGTCGACATTCCCGACTTCAATGGCGAGCTGCGGCTGATGGCCCAGGCCTGGACCGACGAGCACTTCGGCATGGCCGAGGGCAAGACGGTGGTGGCCGCGCCGCTGATCGCCGAGTTGTCGGCGCCGCGCTTCCTGGCCGGCGGCGACCGCACCAGCCTGGCGCTGGACCTGGCCAACCTGTCGGGCCGCGCCCAGCAACTGACCGTGGACATCACCACCGAGGGCCAACTGAGCCTGACGGCCAGTGCCCAGCAAGCGGTGAGCCTGGCCGAGGGCCAGCGCAGCACCCTGATGATTCCAGTGCAGGCCCAGGGCGGCCTGGGCCAGGGCAAGGTGCATGTGCGGGTCAATGGCCTGCAGTTGCCGGGTGAGCCTGGCAACAGCTTCGAGCGTGAATGGACCCTGGGTGTGCGCCCGGCTTACCCTGCGCTGCTCAAGCATTACCGCGTGGCCCTCAAGGACCAGCCGTGGACCTTGCCGGAAAGCGACCTGGCCGCCTTCGAACCAGCGGGCCTGGAGGCGAGCCTGGCGCTGTCGAGCCGGCCGCCGCTGAACCTGGCCGAGCAGATCCGCGCCCTGGCGGCCTACCCCTACGGTTGCCTGGAGCAGACCACCAGTGGCCTGTACCCCTCGCTGTATGCCGATGCCGACAGCCTCAAGCGCCTGGGCATCAAGGGTGAGCCGGCCGAGGTGCGCAAGCGCAAGATCGAGATGGGCATCGAGCACCTGCTGGGCATGCAGCGCTACAACGGCAGCTTTGGCCTGTGGAGCTCGGACAGTGAAGAGGAATATTGGCTGACCGCCTACGTCACCGACTTCCTCCTGCGTGCCCGCGAGCAGGGCTATGGCGTGCCGGCCGAGGCCTTGAAGAAGGCCAACGAGCGCCTGCTGCGCTACCTGCAGGAGCGCAACCTGATCGAAGTCGACTACAGCCAGAACGCCGAGCACACCCGCTTTGCCGTGCAGGCGTACGCGGCACTGGTGTTGTCGCGCAGCCAGCAGGCCCCGTTGGCCGCCCTGCGCAGCCTGTTCGAGCGCCGCGCCGATGCCCGTTCCGGTCTGCCGCTGGTGCAACTGGCGGTGGCGCTGGATGCCATGGGCGACAAGCCACGGGCCGAACAGGCGCTGCAGGCGGGCCTGGGCATCAGCCGCAGCAAGGGTTGGATGGCCGACTACGGCAGCAGCCTGCGCGACCAGGCGCTAATCCTGGCACTGCTGCAGGAAAGCAAACTGGCCAGCAACCAGGTTGACCAGCGCCTGTTCGCCCTGTCGGACGAGCTGGCGGCCAACCGCTGGCTGTCGACCCAGGAGCGCAATGCCCTGTTCCTGGCTGGCCGTGGCCTGCTGGGCAAACCGGAAGCGCCGTGGAAGGCGCGCCTGGACAGCGCCGGTGAGGTGCGCGAGTTCAACAATGCAGACGCGGGCATGAAGCTCGAAGGGCCATTGCTGGCATCGCCGCTGAGCGTGCAGAACGAAGGCAGCGACACCCTTTACCAGCAGCTGACCCTTTCGGGTTACCCGCGCCAGGCGCCGGCTGCCGGTGGCAACGGCATGGAGATTCGCCGTGACTACCTGGGCATGAACGGCGAGCCGCTGGACCTGCACAACCTGCGCAGTGGCGACCTGGTGCTGGTGCACCTGGCGCTCAAGGCCAGCGACCGGGTGCCGGACGCCCTGGTGGTCGACCTGCTGCCGGCGGGCCTTGAGCTGGAAAACCAGAACCTGGCGCAAAGCGCCGCCAGCCTGGACAACGCCAGCAGCGTGGTGAAGCAGTGGCGCGAGTCGATGCAGAACGCCAGCGTCGTGCACCAGGAGTACCGTGACGACCGCTACGTGGCGGCGCTCAAGCTCAACGGCTATGGCACCACGCACCTGCTGTACCTGGCACGGGCGGTGACCCCAGGCACCTACCGCGTGCCGCCACCGCAGGTGGAGTCGATGTACCGGCCGAACCTGCAGGCGGTGGGGGATGGGCAGGGGGAGATGACCGTCAAGGCCAGATAGGCCTGTAGGAGCGGGCTTGACCCGCGAAGAGGCTGCGCGGTGCATGGCACCGGCTGCGCCGGTGTTCGCGGGGCAAGCCCGCTCCTACAGAGGCGATGTCCCTACGTGATCGCCTACAAAAAATAGCCAGGGCAATGTCAGTGCATCACCCAGCTCATCACCCACAGCCCCAGCACCAGCCAGATGATCCCCAGGATGATCGAGGCGCGCATGAACGCGCGGATGGCCGAGTACAGCAGCATCAGGCCAACGATCAGCGCCAAGATGCTGACCAGCGAGGTATCCATGCCCAGCGTGCGCGCCAGGCCATCGATGAAATTACCCCCGGCGTTGGCCAGCAGGTTGAACAGGCCGCTCAAGGCGTCGACGATAAAGCGGATCAACGACCCCAGTGCCTGGCCTAGCCATTCGAAAAAACCTTCTACATGCATAGTTGCTTCCTGATGAACGATTCGGCGAATGTGCCGTTCCCAAGCCTTTGGCCATCACCTGGCCAGGTCGGTTCCCGATGCCAAGCTTAGCCCGGCCACGCACCCGCGCGGGGAGGGTTGTGCGCGGCATTGCGATTGGTCTGCTGCTGATGTGCGGCCTCGCCTGGCTGGCTGATCGCCTGTGGCCATTACCCATGCCTGCCGATGACCTGGCGCGGGTGGTGCTCGCCGAAGACGGCACGCCGCTGTGGCGTTTCGCCGATGCCGACGGCGTCTGGCGCTACCCGGTCAGCCCGCAAGACGTATCGCCGTTGTACCTGCAGGCCCTGCTGACCTACGAAGACCGCTGGTTCTACCACCACCTGGGGGTCAACCCGCTGGCACTGGTGCGCGCTGCCTGGCTCAACCTGCGCGGTGGGCGTGTGGTGTCCGGGGGCAGCACCCTGTCGATGCAGGTGGCGCGCCTGCTCGACCCGCACGACCGCACCTTGGCCGGCAAATTGCGCCAACTGTGGCGTACCGCGCAGCTGGAATGGCACCTGTCCAAGGGCGAAATCCTGCAAATCTACCTGGACCGCGCGCCCTTCGGCGGCACCTTGCAAGGTGTAGCGGCGGCCAGCTGGGCCTACCTGGGCAAGTCCCCCCAGCACCTCACGCCGGCCGAGGCGGCGCTGCTGGCGGTGCTGCCGCAGGCCCCCAGCCGGCTGCGCCCGGACCGCCACCCCGAGCGCGCCCAGCGTGCCCGCGACAAGGTGCTGCAGCGCCTGGCCGAATACCAGGTGTGGCCGGCCGGGCAGATTCAGGAGGCCATGGAAGAGCCGCTGCTGCTTGCCCCGCGCCAGGAACCGGCGCTGGCGCCATTGCTGGCGCGCCGCCTGAACACCCCGGGCAGCCCGCCACTGATCCGTACCACCCTCGATGCGGCGTTGCAGCGGCGCCTGGAAGACCTGCTGCTGGGCTGGCGCGCACGCTTGCCGGAACGCACCTCGGCGGCGATCCTGGTGGTCGATGCGCAAACCATGGCCACGCGGGCTTACCTGGGCTCGATCGACCTGGCCGATGAGCGCCGTTTCGGCCATGTCGACATGGTGCGCTCGCTGCGCTCCCCTGGCTCGACGCTCAAGCCCTTCCTCTACGGCCTGGCCATGGATGACGGGCTGATCCATTCCGAGTCGCTGCTGCAGGATGTGCCGCGGCGTTACGGCGATTACCGCCCCGGCAATTTCTCCATGGGTTTCAGCGGCCCGGTGTCGGCCAGCTCGGCGTTGGCCTTGTCGCTCAACCTGCCGGCCGTGCAGCTGCTCGAAGCCTACGGTCCCAAGCGTTTCGCCGCGCAGCTGCGCATGGCCGGCGTGCCGCTGGCGTTGCCGCCCCTGGCCGAGCCCAACCTGTCACTGATTCTGGGCGGCGCCGGTAGCCGCCTGGAAGACCTGGTCGGCGGCTATGCGGCCCTGGCCCGTGGCGGCAACAGCGCGCAAGTGCGCCTGCAGCCGCAAGACCCGCTGCTGGAGCGGCGGCTGATGTCGCCGGGGGCGGCCTGGATCATCCGCCGTATCCTCAGCGGCCAGGCCCGCCCTGACCGCGACCCCCACGCCGAGCTGGTGCAGCGCCCTCAGTTGGCCTGGAAAACCGGCACCAGCTATGGCTTTCGCGATGCCTGGTCGATCGGCGTGGGGCCGCGCTACCTGATCGGCGTATGGATCGGCCGCCCCGATGGCACGCCAGTGCCCGGCCAGTTTGGCCTGGCTTCGGCGGCGCCGCTGATGCTGCAGGTGCATGACCTGCTCAGCAACCGCGACAGCCAGCGCGGCATTCGCCCGCCGGTCGAGCAAGTACCCGGCAGCGTCGGCGTGGCGGCGATCTGCTGGCCACTGGGCCAGCCGATGAACCGGCAAGACCCGAACTGCCGGCGCCTGCGCTTTGCCTGGACCCTTGAGCGCACTACTCCACCCACGCTGATGGCGGCGGACCAGCCGCTGGGGCTGGGCTTGCGCGAAAGTATCTGGGTCAACGCCCAGGGGTTGCGTGTCGATGGCAGCTGCCCAGGCGCCACGGCGCGTGAGGTGGCGTTGTGGCCGGCGCCGCTGGAGCCTTGGCTGGCGCGGGTGGAGCGGCGAGCGGCGCGGTTGCCCCCAGTCGACCCTGCGTGCCCGCCGCAGGTAGCGGCCAGCGCGCCACCGTTGTCCATCGTCGGGGTGCGTGGCGGCGACAACCTGCGCCGCCCGGCCACCAGCCGTGAGCCCCTGCAACTGCACGTTTCAGCCCTGGGAGGCGACGGGCGGCGCTGGTGGTTCCTCAATGGCCAGCCGCTGGGTGAAACCCAGGGCCAGGACAGCCTGCTGGTGCGCTTCGACCAGGCCGGGCAGGTGGAGCTCAGTGCGCTGGACGAAAGTGGCGAAACCGCGAGGGTGACCTTTCAGGTCAGCGACTGACCGCCGCGGTTTGCCACTGGCCTCAGTGGGTGGTGAAACGCTGGTGAACTGGGGAGGAGCTGGGCGTCAGCGCCAGGGCCAGTTGGGTACGGTTGTGCATGTGGGTCAGGCGTAGCACCTGCGAAACGTAGAGTTTCACGGTGTTTTCGGTGATCCCCAGCTCGCAGGCGATCTGGTAGTTGGTTTTGCCCTTGCTGACCAGGCGCGCCACTTCCAGTTGCCGTGGCGACAGCTTTTCGAAGGCTGAAGGCAGCTCGCCATCCACTTCCTCGACGTCGCCGGCGCGGCGATGCACGCCCTGGCCACGGGCTTTCTCCAGGTCCTGGTAAAGCTCATCGATGGAACCAGCCAAGTCTTGCAGGCGCTGGTTGAGGGTGCCCAGGTCGTGCAGGTCGGCCTGGCGTTCGAGCAGCACTTTTTCCCGGCGGCGCAGGCCTTCGAGCAGTTCTTCGAGGTCCATGGGCTTTTGGTAGTAGTCGGCGAACCCGGCTCGCAGGGCGCGGATGACGTCGTGCTTTTCGGCGCGGCCGGTGAGCATGATTGCTTCGAACATGCGCTGGCGGCCGGAGAGGTCTTTCAATGCATTCATCAGCTCGATGCCGTCACGCTCAGGCATGTGCAAGTCGCACAACACCAGGCCGATGGCTTCGTCTGCCACGTAGCGCTCGATGGCTTCCTGGGTGGAATGCGCCGCGACGCAGGGGTGGCCCTGGCTTTGCAGATACTCACACAACTGTTCGACGATCAGTGGCTGGTCGTCGACCACCAGAACCTTCACCTCACTCAATGACTTGTTCACGATCAACTCCCTGTCGGTAGGTGGCCCTGCTCCCGGGCCAGACGCTCTGGCAGCTTAAAAGTAGACGCTGCTGGCGATTCTGCACATGGCATGTACAAGGTATCGGACCACAGGCCTGTTTATTGGATCCATACGGCGGTCAGCAGAAAGCCCGCCAGCACATAGGGAACGAAGGCCTGTTTGTCGCCCATTTCCTCCGTCAGCGCCTGCAAGCGTTTCTTCACCTTGGGGTTGAGCAGGGTCCACAGCCGCCTGCGGGTCAGCAGCCAGAGCAACACGCTGACCCCGGCGCCGATGAACGTGCCCAGCACATACTGCGGGCTGGTGGCCAGGGCCAGGGCGCCCATCAGCTTGACGTCGTCGGCGCCGAAGCGGCCGAGCATGTAGCCGGGCAAGGTCAGCAGCATGACGATGGCCAGCGCCCAGCCGGCATCGCTGGCGTCGGCGCCGATCCAGCTGTGGCCTGTGGCGAACAGCCAAACCAAGGCACCGGTGGCGAAGCCCAGGGTCAGCACGTTGGCAATCTGCCGCTCACGGATATCTTGTTCGGTGCACAAGGCAAGCCACATCAGGAGAACAATGCTTTGCATTGGCAGGTCGCCTTCCCTATTCGTTGAACACTTACCCGCTCAGTCAGGTTTAGTAATCAGGGTAGACGCGATCTGACGAACGGGCATGAAAGGAAGGGAAAAAGTCGGGGCCGCTCTGCGGCCCATCGCAGGCAAGCCAGCTCCCACACCTGTAGGCGCTGGCTTGCCTGCGATGGGCTGCGAAGCAGCCCCCATTGCCGGTTACTTGGCCCGCCCTGGCGGGTAGTTGCCCAACACCTGGGCCACGGTTTTCTGAATCGCGCTGTTGCGCTCCTCGGGGCTTGGCGGGTAGTTGTTCATGATCTGTTCGGCACTGCCGCGCCACACCAGCTTGCCGTCGCGGCCGTCGAACAGGTCAACCTGAATGGTCGCCACCTTGTAGTCGACACTGCGGGTTTCGTTGTACATCGGCCCACCCCAGTAACCGTTCCAGTAGCCGCCCCAGCCGCCACCGTAGTTGGTGGTGATCTGCTGCTGGCGCTGCTCGACGATCAGGTAGGCGCGTACCTTCAGGTCGGGCCGGGCACTGCCCTGGGCGGGGCGCAGGCCGCGTTGGTCGAGCTCGCTGGCCACGGCCTGGCGAATGCGCTGTTCGGTCAGGTCGCTCTTGATGCGTGGGTCATCCGGGCGGTACTGCAGGCCCGGCTCCTGCCAGGCCCAGCTGCGATAGCCGGCGAAATCGCGGCTGGCATCGAAGTCTTGCTGAACGTTGTTGCTTGAACAGGCCGCAATCAACAGCGCAAACGACAGTAGAACGAGGCGGCGCAACATGATGGTTCTCCGTTAACGGTTAACTGGGAGGATAGCCGCTGAGCGCCTTGTGCACCGATTCGCGCAAAGCGGCCTCGCGTTCGCGTGGGGTGCTCCTGTCGCTGCCGCTTTCGGCGCTGGCGCTCCAGACCGGCTGGCCATTGCGGGCGTCGTACAGGTCGATACGCACCACCATCACCTGAACTTCATAGGTACGCACCACCGGCACGCTGGCGTAGGCACCGTAACCATTGCGGTAGCCAGCAAAACCGGCGCCACCGTAGGGGCCGGGGCCGTAATAGGGGTCGTAGTCATAGTCGCGCACCTGGCGCAGGCGCCGCTCCAGGCGCAGGTCGGCACTCACCAGCAGGTCGGCGGGGCCGCCCCTGGCCGGGCGCAGGCCTTGCTGGTCCAGGGCGCTGCTGACGGCGTCAGCCACTTGCCCGGGGTCCGCTTCGGCACTGCCGGCGGGCAATTGGCCGTTGCGCCAGCTCCAGCTGCGGTAGCGTCCATAGTCGCGCGCTGGCGCCGGGTAGGCACTGGCGTCGAAGGTGGTGGCGGCCTGTGGTGGGGCGGGTGGCAGCGGGCGGCTGCTGGCCACGTAGGGGTTAGTACCCTGGCAGGCAGCCAGGGCCAGTGGCAGCAGGGCCAGGCACAAAAGACGCAATGGCATGTAATCCTCCCGGCAAGCCGGTCAACGGGGGCGGCACATCCAGTGCAGGTAGCGGCCGAGCCCGGCGAAGCTTGGGTGGCGGCGGTGGGCAAGCTCCATTTCCAGTAGGTCGAGCAGTTCGGCCTTGGCCTGGAATTCCTTGGGCATGTAGTCGTGGAACACCCGCACGCCGCTTTCAGTTTCGACCTGCCACAGGCTTTCAAGTTGCGCCTTGAGCTCGCGGGGATCAAGCGGTTTTTGCGGGGTCAGGCTCTGCTTCTCGCCTTCCAGGCGGTTGCTGCGCAATTTGCGGAAATGGCCCTTGAGCAGGTTGCGGTAGACCAGCGCGTCGCGGTTGTAGAAGGCCAGCGACAACCAGCCTTCGGGGGCGGTCAGCTGGTGCAGCACCGGTAGAATGCTTTGCGGCTCGGCCAGCCACTCCAGCACGGCGTGGCACAACACCAGGTCGTAGGGCTCGGTGAGCTGGCCGAGCAGCGCCTGCCACGGTGCCTGGATGAAGGTGGCGGGCTGGCCGGCCTCCTCGAACCGTGCGCGGGCACCTTCGAGCATGGGCGCGGCCGGTTCGGCCAGGGTCACATGGTGGCCACGCTGGGCCAGCCACAGGGCCATGTGGCCGAGCCCGGCGCCGATATCCAGCACCCGCAGCGGGCGGTCGGGGAGGGCTTCGGCAAGGTCTGCCTGAAGCACCGCCAGGCGGATCGCGCCCTTGGCGCCGCCGTAGATCTTTTCGGCGAAGCGTGTGGCCAGTTCATCGAAGTGACGGTCGTTCATCGGGCGAAACGCCTCTCGCTGTCGGCAAGCTTGGCCCGCACCACCTGTTCCATGTCCAGGCCCAGCTCACTGCACAGCAACAGCAGGTAGAGCACCACGTCGCCGACCTCCTGGCCGGCATGGGCGAGTTGCTCGGGTGGTAGCTGGCGCGATTGGTCTTCGCTCAGCCACTGGAAAATTTCCACCAGCTCGGCCATTTCCACGCTGGCGGCCATGGCCAGGTTCTTCGGGCTGTGGAAGCCGCGCCAGTCGTTGTTGTCGCGAATCTGGTGCAGGCGTTCGGTGAGTTCTTGCAAGTTCATCGGGGTCTCCTCGTGCTGCATAGCTTCGGCGCAGGCCCGATGCAAAGCAAGTGGCTTGCGCGGCCCTAGCGCACCGCCCAGCGCCCGGCCATGTGCAGCAGCCCGGCATGCCCATCCAGGCGCAGTTCACCGGCAGGCCCCGGCTCGCTGGCGCTGAGGATCACCTCTGACGGCAAGCGCACGGGCTTGTGGAAGTCCACCTCGAAAACGTACTTGCTGGCTGGCACATGGGTGCCCAATGCCGCCAGGGCCATGGCCGCGCTCCACATGCCGTGGGCGATCGCCCGGGGAAAACCGAACACCTTGGCACTGGCAACGCTCAGGTGGATCGGGTTGTAGTCGCCACACACCCTGGCATAGCGCCGGCCGATATCGCTGTCTGCGTACCAGCGGGTGGCTTCAGGCAGCGGGTGGGCTGGGGTGTTGGCAGGTTCGGCGGGCTGGCCGTCGAGCTGCAGGCCGCGTACCAGCATGCGGCTGGTTTCGCGCCAGAGCAGGCCAAGGCCGTCTTCGGCTTCCGTGACCAGGTCGAAGGTGCCGCCCTTGGCATGGGGCTGCAGGTTGTCGGCATGAACGCTGAACCGCAGGCCGTCGATGCCGCCCAGGGGGCGCAGCGCCTCGATGCGGTTGTGCAGGTGCACCAGGCCCAGCAGCGGGAAGGGGAAGTCGTGGGCGGTCAGCAGTTGCAGTTGCAGGGTGAAGGCCATGACATGGGGGTAGGTGCCCGGCAACCGGCCATTGTCGGTGAAGTGGCAAAGCTTGCGGTACGCCGCAAGGTTACCGGGTTGCACGCGGATGAAACAGCGCAGGCCGGCGGCGGGCAGGCTGCTGCCGGTGATCTTGCGTTTGCTGGCCGCACGCAGGTACAGGCTGGCGCGGGTATCGGTGCTGTGCAGGTCGAGCCATGGGCGGTTCATGCTCAGGCTCCCATCAGGGCTTGGCCGCACACCCGCAGCACCTGGCCGTTGACGGCCCCCGAACCCGGCTGGCTGAGCCAGGCGATGGCCTCGGCGACATCCTGGGGACGCCCGCCCTGGCCCAGCGAACTCAGGCGCCGCCCGGCTTCGCGCAGGGCCATGGGCATGGCGGCGGTCATGTGGGTTTCGATAAAGCCTGGGGCCACGGCGTTGATGCTGGCGCCGCGTTCGGCCAGCGTTGGCGCCCAGGCCTGGGCCAGGCCGATCAGCCCGGCCTTGCTCGCCGCATAGTTGGCCTGGCCGCGGTTGCCGGCGATGCCACTGACCGAGGCGAGCAGGGTGATGCGTGCATCGGCGCCGAGGGCGCCGGCGTCGAACAGGGCCTGGGTCAGCCGCTGCGGCGCCTTGAGGTTGACCGCCAGCACCGCGTCCCAGTAGTCCGGGGTCATGTTGGCCAGGGTTTTGTCACGGGTGATGCCGGCATTGTGCACGACGATGTCGATGCCGCCTGGCAGGGCGTCGAGCAGCCGCTCGGCGGCATCGGCGGCGCAGATGTCCAGGCCCAGCGCTTTGCCGCCCAGGCGCGCGGCGAGGGCGTCGAGGTCTTGCTGCGCCTGGGGCACGTCCAGCAGCAGCACGTCTGCCCCATCGCGTGCCAGGGTTTCGCCGATGGCGGCGCCGATGCCCCGCGCAGCGCCCGTCACCAGTGCCCGGCGCCCAGCCAGGGGGCGGGTCCAGTCGGCGACCTGGCTGGCACAGGGCTGCAAGCGCAGTACCTGGCCGGAAATGAATGCGCCCTTGGGCGACAGGAAAAAGCGCAAGGCGCCTTCGAGTTGGGCGTCGGCCCCAGGTTGCACGTACAGCAACTGGGCCGTGGCGCCGTTGCGCAGCTCCTTGGCCAGTGAACGGCTGAAGCCTTCCAGGGCGCGCTGGGCGACGCTGGCCAATGGGTCTTGCAGGCCTTCCGGGGCGCGGCCCAGGATCACCACATGGGCACAGGGGGCCAGGCTGCGCAGCAGCGGCTGGAAGAACTCGCGCAGGCGCGCGAGTGCGTCGCTGTCGGCCAGGTGGCTGGCATCGAACACCACGGCCTTGAGTTTCGGCCCGAGGCCTGCGACCCAGGCCGGTGCCTGCAGGCCTTCGCCCTGGAAGCTGAACACCTCGTCGGTGAGGCGCGGGGCAATGGCCTCGACCTGCTGCGCCAACGGCCCGCCACCCACTACCAGGGCGCCTTCCACCGGGCGCAGGCGGCCGGCCTGCCAGCGTTCCAGCGGCGCCGGGCGTGGCAGGCCGAGGGCATCGACGAGGCGGCGGCCAAGGTTGGAGTTGGCAAAACCGAGATAGCGGTCGCTCATGTGCGGGTCTCCCTGAAGGCAAGCTTGCAAGTGTGGACCAACTTTATGGCAAGGTCGTTCGCCTGCGGCAAAAACACCTAGGCTGTAGGCATCGAGATATTTCAGGAGGAAAGTGCGCATGCAGTCACCACGCCGGGTCGCGATCCTGGGCGGCAACCGAATACCGTTCGCCCGCTCTAACGGCGCCTATGCCACCGCCAGCAACCAGGCGATGCTGACGGCGGCGCTGGAAGGGCTGATCGAACGTTACCGCCTGCATGGGCTGCGCCTGGGCGAGGTGGTGGCGGGCGCGGTGCTCAAGCATTCGCGGGACATGAACCTGACCCGTGAATGCGTGCTGGGCTCGCGGTTGTCGCCGCAGACGCCGGCCTACGACATCCAGCAAGCCTGTGGCACGGGCCTGGAGGCGGCGCTGCTGGTGGCCAACAAGATCGCCCTGGGGCAGATCGAGTGTGGTGTTGCCGGCGGGGTAGACACCACCTCCGACGCGCCGATCGCGGTCAACGAAGGGCTGCGCCGCCTGCTGTTGCAGGCCAACCGGGGCAAGACCCTGGGCGAACGGCTCAAGCCGTTCCTGCAGTTGCGCCCACAGCACTTGAAGCCCGAGCTGCCGCGCAATGGCGAGCCGCGTACCGGGCTGTCGATGGGCGAGCATTGCGAGCGCATGGCGCAAACCTGGCAAATTGGCCGCGGCGAGCAGGATGAGTTGGCGCTGCGCAGCCATCAGCACCTGGCGGCGGCGTATGCAGAGGGCTGGCAGGATGATTTGCTGACGCCGTTTCTGGGGCTGGTGCGTGACAACAACTTGCGCCCGGACCTGACGCTGGCGCAGCTGGCGGCGCTCAAACCGGTGTTCGACCGCAGCGGCCAGGGCACGCTGACGGCCGGTAATTCCACGCCGCTGACCGATGGCGCGTCGCTGGTGCTGCTGGGCTCGGAACAGTGGGCGCAGCAACAGGGGTTGCCGGTGCTGGCCTATCTGGTGGATGGCGAGACGGCCGCCGTGGACTTCGTCAACGGGCGCGAGGGCTTGCTGATGGCCCCGGTGTATGCGGTGCCGCGCCTGCTGGCGCGCAATGGCCTGGCGCTGCAGGACTTCGATTACTACGAAATCCACGAGGCGTTTGCCGCGCAGGTGCTGTGCACGCTCAAGGCCTGGGAAGATGCCGACTATTGCCGCGAGCGGCTGGGGCTGGAGGCGCCGCTGGGGGCGATCGACCGCAGCAAGCTCAACGTCAAGGGCAGTTCACTGGCGGCGGGGCACCCGTTTGCGGCTACCGGCGGGCGAGTTCTGGCCAACCTGGCCAAGCTGCTGGCCACGGCGGGGAAGGGCCGGGGGCTGATTTCGGTGTGTGCGGCGGGTGGGCAAGGGGTGACGGTGATCGTCGAGCGCTGAGGCCACGGGGCTGCTTTGCAGCCCATTCGCGGGCAAGCCCGCTCCTACAGATGGCGGTGTGCCTGTGGGAGCGGGCTTGCCCGCGAAGAGGAAAGCGCGGTTCTCTGGTAAGCTTGTCTGCTCAGAACGATAAGAATTCGCTATGCCGACCATCGGACACCCCCGCGCCATTCCTGCCCTGGAGCATTTGCCCCGGCCACTCTATGCCCGTGCCGAAAGCCTCGGTGCCGGCTCCTGGACCACCCGCCACAGCCATGATTGGGTGCAGTTTTCCTACGCGATCAGTGGCGTGCTGGGGGTGTATACCGGCGATGGTAGCTACTTCGCCCCGCCGCAATGGGGCGTGTGGATCCCCGCTGATGCGGAACATGAAGTGGTGACCTCGGGCCAGGCCGAGATGCGCAGCTTGTATATTCGCCGTGACGCCTGCCCATGGGCACCGGCGCAATGCCGAGTGCTGGAAGTGACGCCGCTGGCGCGCGAGCTGATCAAGCAGTTCTGCCAATTCCCGGCCGAGTATGCTGAAGGTGACAGCGTGCAAGGGCGGCTGGTGGCGGTGTTGCTCGACCAGTTGCGGACCTTGCCGGAGGTGGCATTCTCCCTGCCAATGCCGCGCCACCCGGGCTTGCTGGCGCTGTGCAACGGCTTGATCGCAGCGCCTGACCAGGCGCAGACCCTGCAGCAGTGGGCGGTGCAGCTGGGGTGTTCGGAGAAGACCTTGATGCGGCTGTTCCAGCGAGAGACGGGGCTGAGTTTCCGCAACTGGCGCCAGCGCATGCGGCTGTTGTCGTCGCTGGCGTTGCTGGAGGCGGGGGAGAGTGTGACGGATGCGGCGTTGGGCTGTGGCTATGATTCGACATCGGCCTACATTGCGGCCTTCAAGCAGCTGTTTGGGGCGACGCCGGGTGAATTGAAGTTGTGATGTGGCCCGTGCCGGCCCCTCCCGGTAGGAGCGAGCGTAGCTCGCGATGGGGCGCGTAGCGGCCCCAGGTTTCCAGCTTCGCGGCTGATGAGGCTGGGGCTGCTTTGCAGCCCATCGCGAGCTTTGCTCGCTCCTACCGGTTTTGGGCCAGGTTCATCAGGCGTGGGCTCAGGTACGGAAACGCCGCACCAGGGCGTCCAGTTCGTTGGACAGCCCCGCCAGGCTTTCGGAGTCCTGGCGCGCCGCCTGGGCCAGTTCGGCCACCAGTTGGGCATCGCCGTGAATCTGGCTGATGTGGCGGTTGATGTCCTCGGCCACCTGGTGCTGCTCCTCGGCGGCGGTGGCGATCTGGGTGTTCATGTCGCGAATGATGTCCACCGACTCGCGAATCTGCCCGAAGCTGTCGCGGGCCAGGCCAATGCGGCTGACCGACTGCTGCGAAACCTCAAGGCTTGCGTGCATCTGCTCGGCCACCTCGGCGGTGCGGCTGGCCAGGTTGCCGAGCAGCCCGTCGATTTCCGCGGTGGAGTCGGCGGTACGTTTGGCCAGTGCCCGCACCTCGTCGGCCACCACGGCAAAGCCGCGGCCCTGCTCGCCGGCACGGGCCGCTTCGATGGCGGCGTTGAGTGCCAGCAGGTTGGTTTGCTCGGCGATCGAGCGAATGGTGCCGAGAATCGACTGGATGGCGTTGCTGTCGCGCTCCAGTTGCTGGATCGATTGGGCCGATTGTTCAATTTCCTGGCTCAGGCGGTCGACGCTGCTCACCGCCGCGTCGATCTGTTGCTGGCCTTCACGGGCCTGCTGCTGGCCACTGTCGGCCGATTGCGCGGCCTGGCTGCAGGAGCGGGCGACCTCGTTGGCGGTGGCGACCATTTCGTGGAAGGCGGTAGACACCATGTCCACCGCTTCACGCTGGCGCCCGGCAGCTTCGGCCATGTCGCCGGAAACCCGGGTGGAGCTGTTCGAGGTGCTGAGGATCTTGCCTGCCGCCGCGCCGATGTGCTGGATGAGGCTGCGGATGGCCCCAAGGAACTGGTTGAACCAGCTGGCCAGTTGCGCGGTTTCGTCGCGGCCGCGCACTTCGAGGTTGCGGGTGAGGTCGCCTTCGCCCTGGGCGATGTCTTCCAGGCCGCTGGTAACGCTGTTGATCGGGCGCACGATCAGTTTGGCGAAGGTGGCGCCAACCACGGCGAACAGGGCCGCCAGCACCAGCGCGATGGCAGCGATCAGCCAGGTCAGGCGGGTGGTGGTCTGCATCACTTCACTTTGCTCGATCAGGCCAATGAAGGTCCAGCCAAGCTGTTCGTCCGGGTAGACGTTGGCCATGTAGCGCACGCCGTTCAGCTCCACCTCGACCAGGCCCTTGCCGGCCTTGGCCAGCTCGCCGTAGCCGCTGCCGAAGCTGGCCAGCTGCTTGAAGTTGTGGCTGGCATCGCGCGGGTCGACCATTACATTGCCGTTGCTTTCCACCAGCATCAGGTAGCCGCTGTTGCCCAGCTTGATCTGCTTGACGATTTCGGTAAGGCCTTTGAGTGACACGTCGATGTTCACCACACCGCCGGGGTTGCCCAGCTGATTGGGCACGGCACGCACGGTGCTGACCAGCACCGCATCGTCGGCCGCCCAGTAGTAGGCGCCGGTACGCATGGTCTTGCCGGGGTTGGCCATGGCCAGCTGGTACCAGGGGCGTGGGCGCGGGTCGTAGTTGATGAATTTCTGCCCGGCCGGCCAACCGACGTAGCCGCCGTCACTCACGCCGTAGGACACGTAGGCGTAGCCAGGGTGGGTTTCGGCCAGGCGGGTGAAGAATTCCAGCAGTTGCTTGTCCTGCTCGCCCAGCTCGTAGGACGGGTTGGCGCTCATGAACTTGTTCAGGTTGCTGCCGGTGGCGGTGACCAGGGGTTGGGAGGCGAGGTACGCGACGTTCTGGTCGATGCCCTGGAAGAAGATGTTCATCGCGTTGCTGACCTGGCGGATTTCCCGGCTGCTGCCGTCGAGGAATCCATCGCGGGCTTCGCCGCGCAGGTTGATGACCACCAGGGTGGCCACAAGGACGATGGGCAAGGCGGCGATGACCGCGAATGCCCAGGTCAGTTTCTGTTTGATGTTCATCGACGCTCCCGGAATATTTTTTTTCGACACGCGAGGCAGGTAGCCACTAGATCGGCAGCGTCCGGGATTTTATTAGCGCAAGTGCCCGTATTTATTAGGCAAAGTCGCGTTTGACGATGATTCGGTCGGCTTTGGGCTAATATGGCATACCAAAAAGCTGTTGCGTGCAGATGACAGCCCCTGCCGCGGGCGCTCAGTGGCAGCAGCTCGCGCCATTGGCCAGGTCCTTGAGAATCGGGCAGTCCGGGCGCTCGTCGCCCTGGCAGTGGGCGACCAGGTCGCCCAAGGTGTCGCGCAGGCTCACCAGCTCCTCGATGCGCCGGTTCAGTTCGGCGATGTGCTGGCTGGCCAGGGTCTTGACGTCGGCACTGGCGCGCCCGCGGTCCTGCCACAGGGTCAGCAGCTTGCTGACTTCTTCGAGGGAAAAGCCCAGGTCGCGGGAGCGCTTGATGAACGCCAGGGTGTGCAGGTCTTCGGCCTGGTACAGGCGGTAGCCGCTGTCGCTGCGAGTGGCCGGCTTGAGCAGGCCGATGGACTCGTAGTAGCGGATCATCTTGGCGCTAAGCCCGCTGCGGCGGGCAGCCTGGCCGATATTCATGGGGCCTCCTCGGTAATGTGCGTGGGTTTCCAGGTTTTCAGCCACAAGGCGTTGCCTACCACGCTGACGCTGGACAGCGCCATGGCGGCACCGGCCAGCACCGGGTTGAGGTAGCCGAGCGCGGCCAGGGGAATGCCGACCAGGTTGTAGATGAACGCCCAGAACAGGTTCTGGCGGATTTTCGCATAGGTCTTGCGGCTGATCTGCAGGGCAGCGGGCACCAGGCGCGGGTCACCGCGCATCAGGGTGATGCCGGCGGCCTGCATCGCCACGTCAGTGCCACCGCCCATGGCGATGCCGATATCGGCGGCAGCCAGGGCCGGGGCGTCGTTGATACCGTCGCCGACCATCGCCACCACGCCATCGCGCTTCAGGGCTGCCACCGTGGCGGCCTTGTCGGCCGGCAGCACTTCGGCATGCACGTCGTCGATGCCCAGGGCCTCGGCGACGACCTTGGCGCTGCCCCGGTTGTCGCCCGTCAACAGGTGGCTGCTGATGTGCCGGGCGTGCAGGGCGGCGATGGCTTGTTCGGCACCGGGCTTGAGGCTGTCACCAAAGGCGAATAGGCCGAGCACGCGGGGCGTGGGGGCGCGCTCGATCAACCAGGACAAGGTGCGCCCTTGGGCTTCCCAGGCCTGGGCCTTGTCGAGCAGTTCGCCGGGCTGCAGGCCGCTTTCGTCGAGCAGGCGGCGGTTGCCCAAGGCCAGATCACGGCCTTCCACCTGCCCGGCGATGCCACGGCCTGTCAGGGACTGGCTGTTGCTGACCGTGGGAACCTCCAGGCCCTGTTCGGCGCACGCATCCAGCACCGCCTTGGCCAAGGGGTGTTCGCTGCCCCGCTGCAGCGCGCCGGCCAGGCGCTGGAGCGAGGCGGCGTCACCGGTCACGGCCTGGCAGTGGAGGATGCGCGGGCTGCCGGAGGTGAGCGTGCCGGTTTTGTCGAACACCACGCGGTTGACCGCATGGGCACGCTCCAGGGCTTCGGCGTCCTTGATCAGGATACCGTGGCGGGCGGCCACGCCAGTGCCCGCCATGATTGCCGCCGGGGTGGCCAGGCCGAGGGCGCAGGGGCAGGCAATCACCAGCACGGCGACGGCGTTGATCAGCGCGGTTTCCAGTGCGGCGCCGGCCAACCACCAGCCCACCAGGGTACCCAGCGCCAGCACCAGCACGGCCGGGACGAATACTTGGCTGACCCGGTCGACCAGCTTCTGGATCGGTGCCTTGGCCGCCTGGGCATCCTCGACCAGGCGGATGATCCGCGCCAGCACGGTTTCCGTGCCCAGCGCCTGGGTGCGCACCAGCAGCCGGCCTTCGCCGTTGATGGCGCCGCCGGTCACGCTGTCGCCGGGCTGCTTGGGCACGGGCAGGCTTTCACCGCTGATCAGTGCCTCGTCGGCATGGCTGCTGCCTTGCTCCACTTGCCCATCGACCGGAAAGCGCTCACCCGGCTGTACCCGCACCAGGTCGCCCAGGCGCAGTTGGGCAATGGCCACGTCTTCTTCGATGCCATCGACCACGCGCACCGCGCGTTCGGGGCGCAGGGCTTCGAGGGCACGGATGGCGCTGGCGGTCTGGCGCTTGGCCCGGCTTTCCAGGTACTTGCCCAGCAGCACCAGGGCGATGACCACCGCCGAGGCTTCGAAATACAAGTGGGGTTGCGTGCCTGCTGGCGCCTGGGCCCACTGATACAGGCTCAGGCCGTAACCGGCGCTGGTGCCCAGGGCGACCAGCAGGTCCATGTTGCCGGCGCCTGCGCGCACGGCCTTGAAGGCGGCCACATAAAAGCGTGCGCCGAGCACGAACTGCACCGGCGTGGCCAACAGGAACTGCGCCCAGGCTGGCAGCATCCAGTGCACGCCCAAGGGTTGCAGCAGCATCGGCAGCACCAGCGGCAGGGCCAGCAGCAGCGCCGCGGCGACGGCCAGGCGCTCGTACTGCAGGCGGCGCTGGTCGCCTGCGGCCGCTGCGCTGGCGGTCTGCGGCAGGCTGGCGCTGTAGCCGGCGGCTTCGACGGCGGCGATCAACGGTTGCTCGCCCAGTGCCTGCAGCACCTGCAGGTGCGCCCGTTCGCTGGCCAGGTTGACGCTTACCTGCTCCACTCCCGGCACTTTGCCAAGGGCACGCTCCACCCGGCCAACGCAACTGGCGCAGGTCATGCCGCCAATGCTGAGCTCCACGGTGCGGCTCGGCACGCGGTAGCCGGCATCGCGCACGGCGCCGACCAGGGCGGGCAAGCTGCCGGCCGGGGCCTGGACCCTGGCCTGCTCGGTGGCGAGGTTGACGCTGACGTGTTCAGCGCCGCTGACCTTGCGCAGGGCGCGCTCGACCCGGCCGGCACAGCTGGCGCAGGTCATGCCGGCAATCGGCAGGTCGAAGGTGGTGGATGCAGGCATGACGTTCCTCCTTGGGGCAGGCCTGCAGCATCAACCTTGTCACGTGGGGAAGGTCAATAGTTCAGGCTGGCGCGCTTGAGCTCGAGCCCATAATGCCCCATGGCGATACGGTATTTGCTGATCTGGCCCGCTTGCAGGTTCAAACGTGTGCTGCGCTGGTCCTCGATGCCGGGGGCGCAACCGGGCACCTGCCCTGGCAGCAGGCGCAGGCGCACATCGACCGGGCCAGGCGGCAGGTTGAAGGAGGTCGACTGCTCCTGTAAGACGCGGCCGGAGAGCTGGTCGTTGAGGTACACGCCGATTTCGCAACTGGTGGCCACTTCCAGGCGCTCCCGGGAAATGATCAGTACGCTGTAGGCGGCGTTGTCCTCGGCGCTGGCCGGTGGCACCGCGGCCAGCGTGGCCATTAGCCCGACAACGCCCGCTGCTGTCCTGAACATGATGAATCTCCTGCTTGGCACAATCGTCAAAGGCGCAGCTTGGCCGAGGTTGGCGGGGATTTCCAGCCCGGCCGTTCGTTGCAGAACTTGACCTTGCCCCAGTGGCAAGCTTGAAACTGCACGAAACCCTGAAGGAGGCGATACCCATGCAAGTGTTCAATGTACAAGGCATGACCTGTGGCCACTGTGTGAAAGCGGTGACCCGTGCGGTACAGGCGCAGGATGCCCTGGCCCAGGTGGAGGTCGACCTGGCCGGCAAGCAGGTGCGGGTGCACAGTGGCCTGCCGGCCGAGCAAGTGCTGGCAGCCATTCGTGAGGAGGGGTATGAGGCGCAAGTGGCCTGAGCCGGAGCAATGTTTTCATGCTGATGGCCCGCGCAGCAGGTAGAATTGCTGGCTTGCTTAGCCTGCTATGGATTCCTGATGAACCTGCGAATGGTGCTGATTCTGGGCGCATTGAGTGCGTTCGGGCCCTTGGCGATCGACTTTTACCTGCCCGCCTTTCCGGCCATGGCGCAGGCGTTCGCCACCGATGAACAACATGTACAGACCACCCTGGCCGCCTACTTCCTCGGCCTGTCGATCGGCCAGCTGGCCTATGGCCCGGTGGCCGACCGTTTCGGCCGACGCAAGCCGCTGCTGTTCGGTGTTGGCCTGTTCACCCTGGCGTCACTGGCCTGCGCCTACGCGCCCAACCTCGATACGCTGGTGCTGGCGCGGTTCGTCCAGGCCTTGGGCGGCTGTGCCGGCATGGTGCTGTCGCGGGCGATCGTCAGCGACAAATGCGACCCGGTGGCCTCGGCCAAGGTGTTCTCGCAACTGATGCTGGTGATGGGCCTGGCGCCCATTCTGGCGCCGATGTTGGGTGGGGTGTTGGTGAACCTTGCCGGCTGGCAGTCGATCTTCCTTGCCTTGAGCCTGTTCAGTGCCGCCTGCCTGCTGGCCGTGAGCCTGGGCCTGCCCGAAAGCCTGCCGGCACACATGCCCCGCCAGCCGTTGTCGGGGGCGCTGCGCCAGTACCTGCGCCTGTTGGCTGACCGGGTATTTCTTGGCCATGCGCTGACCGGCGGTATCGCCATCGCCGGGATGTTTGCCTATATCGCCGGTTCGCCTTTCGTCTTTATCAAGCTCTACGGCGTTCCGGCCGAGCACTATGGCTGGCTGTTCGGTACCAATGCCGCCGGGTTCATCCTGGTGGCGCAGGTCAATGCGCGGTTGCTGGCCAAGCGTGGCCCGGCGTTCCTGCTGGCCCGTGCGGTATGGATGTACCTGGCGGCAGGGCTGGTGCTGCTCGGCGTGGCGGCATTGCGCCCGGCACAGCTGTGGCCGTTGATGGTGCCCCTGTTCGTCTGCATCGCCAGCCTTGGCTGCATTATCCCCAATGCCTCGGCCTGCGCCATGAGCGGCCAGGGCGCAAGGGCGGGCAGTGCCTCGGCGTTGATGGGCTGCCTGCAGTTCAGCGTGGCGGCGGGCGCGGCAGCCTTGGTCGGTGTGCTGCACGACGGCAGCGCCGTGCCGATGACGCTGGTGATCAGCCTGTGCGGCGCGCTGGCGGTCAGTGTCGCGCTGTTGACCCGGCGTTTGCAGGCCAAGCGTCCGGCATGAGTGCGTGGGGGGCGCGCAGGCGCGTTTCCAGGGTGGCGACGAAGGCCCGTGCCTCGGCCTCGCTGCGAAAACTCACCACGTGCTGATCGAGCCTTACCTGCCAGGGGCAGTTAGGGTTGCGGTTCGACGCGCTGACGACAATCTTCATTGCGGCCTACCTCCGGTTCAGGGATGAGCCGCCCCAGTGTAGCGCCGCGGCCACTGCATGCCATGGCCTGGCTTCGCGGCCTGACTGGCGGTCGCTGAGCCAGCCGTTCGGGTGGTTTTGGAAATGCCGCTTTGAGGTGTGGAAGCTTCGCTTTCATTTGCCTTATTTGTAGTAGCAGGCTGTCGGCAATGTCGCTACAAGCGCAGGGCCGGTTTTCCTCATGTCCTGTTTCTTCCGTTCAATTGCAAGGTTTCCGGTGATTTGGCCTGCGTGGCCTGCCCGCCAACGGCCGTCGTGGGGGGGTATACCCAACCGCCGTTTGCCCGTAGCCGCCCCCGTTCAGTACCCCAGTTCAGGCATTGCTGCGGCTTATACTGCCCCGGCTACGAATGTTTGGCGTGCCGATCTGCGTTGCCAGGGTTGGCCATTGGAAATCAGGTGAGATCGTTCAGGGAGTTAAACGGACATGAATGCAGTCAGCAGTATCAGTCAAATTGCCGGCCTGATGGCCGACCCCAAGCGCAGCGCGATGTTGTGGGCGCTGATCGACGGCACGCCGCGGCCGACCGATGAGCTGGCAATGTTGACCGGGCTGACCTCATCTTCGGCCTGCGCCCATCTGTCGTTGTTGTCTTCGGCAGGGCTGCTCAGGCTGGAGTCACGGGGGCGCAAGCGTTATTTCAGGCTGGCCACGCCCCAGGTGGGCGCAGCGGTGGAGGCCTTGGCCAGCGTGCGACTGGGCGGCGAGCGTGAGCGCCAGGGCAAGCAGCTGCCGGTGTCGCTGCGCCGGGCGCGGCGTTGCGGTGACCACCTGGGGGGCGAGATTGCCGGTGAGCTGTACCACCGCTTGCGGGTGGCCGGCTGGCTTGAGGGTACCTTGCAGCAGATGATGGTCAGTGAAGAGGGGCGCGTGCAATTGGCCGGCATCGGCGTGTACATCGACGCCCTGGCGTCGCGCCAGCAACGCGGCTGCGTCATCTGCCACTGTGGCGAATGGAGCGACCAGGAACCGCACCTGGGCGGCACGCTGGGCCAGGCACTGCTGCGCTTGTTCCTGCAGTCGGGGTGGGTTCGCGAGGCGGAGGGGACGCGGGCGTTGCAGATTTCCGCACTGGGCGTGCAGGAAATCAACCGCATTGCCCGCGTGCAGACGTTGCAGGTCGGCTGACCGCAACGCCTGCCGTCAATTACACCAGGCGTGCGTCCAGGCTGTTCTGCGCCAGGCGCCGGGCCTGGTCTTCGGTCATGCCCAGGTGGGTGTGCAGGGCATGGAAGTTTTCGGTGACGTAGCCGCCGAAATACGCCGGGTCGTCCGAGTTCACCGTTACCTTCACGCCGCGTTCGAGCATGTCGAGGATGTTGTGCTGGCTCATGTGGTCGAACACGCACAGTTTGGTGTTGGACAGCGGGCAGACGGTCAGCGGGATCTGCTCGTCGATGATCCGCTGCATCAGGCGTTCGTCCTCGATGGCGCGCACGCCGTGGTCGATACGCTTGATCTTCAGCAGGTCGAGGGCTTCCCAGATGTACTCGGGCGGGCCTTCCTCGCCGGCGTGGGCCACGGCCACGAAGCCTTCGCTGCGGGCACGGTCGAACACGCGCTGGAACTTGCTCGGTGGGTGGCCCATCTCGGAGCTGTCCAGGCCCACGGCAATGAACGCGTCGCGGAAGGGCAGGGCCTGGTCGAGGGTTTTCTGCGCTTCGTCTTCGCTGAGGTGGCGCAGGAAGCTCAGGATCAGGCCGCTGCTGATGCCCAGTTGCTCACGGCCATCCTTGAGGGCCTGGTTGATGCCGCCCAGCACCACTTCAAAGGGGATGCCGCGGTCGGTGTGGGTTTGCGGGTCGAAAAACGGTTCGGTGTGGATGACGTTCTGGGCCTTGCAGCGCTGCAGGTAGGCCCAGGTCAGGTCGTAGAAGTCCTGCTCGGTGCGCAGCACGTCGGCGCCTTGGTAGTAGAGGTCGAGAAATTCCTGCAGGTTGTTGAAGGCGTAGGCGCTTCGCAGGGTTTCGACGTCGTTCCAGGGCAGGGCGATCTTGTTGCGCTCGGCCAGGGCGAATAGCAGTTCGGGCTCCAGCGAGCCTTCCAGGTGCAGGTGCAGTTCGGCCTTGGGCAGGGCGTTCAACCATTCATACATGGGGTGTTGTCTCGAATCAGGTACGGTTGCCGCTAGTTTACAGGGGCTGGCCGGGCTTTGCGCCCGGCCGGTCGGTATTCATTCACCAGGTGAGCGAATCGCCCTTGTAGTTGATGAAGCGCAGGCCGCCTTTGCCGCTGTGTGCCTTGACTTGCTCAAGCATGCCGCGGGTGCTGGTGAGTACGTCGATTTCGGCGTTTTCGCCGCCCATGTCGGTTTTCACCCAGCCCGGGTGCATGGCCAGCACGCACAGGTCGGGGCGTTGCAGTTCCACCACGAAACTGTTGATCATCGAGTTCAGAGCCGCCTTGCTGGCCTTGTACAAGCAAATTTCGCCGCCGTCCGGAATCGTCACGCTGCCCAGGATCGAGCTCATGAACGCCAGCACGCCCGTGCCTTCGCGCACTTGCCCGGCCAGGCGGCGGGCCACGCGGATCGGCGCCACGGCGTTGGTCATGAACAGATCGCCGACGGCCTGGGTGGTCACGCTTTCCAGGTCTTGTGGGAGCGGGCCCATGACCCCTGCGTTGACGAACACCAGGTCGAACTGCTGGCCTTGCAGGCGCTGCTTGAGGCCATCGAGCTGCGCGGTGTCGTTCATTTCAAGCTGTTCGATACGAACGCCGGGCACATCGCCCAGGGCGCCGGGCTGTTGTGGGTTGCGTACCGTGGCGGTGATGTTCCAGCCGTCTTCATGCAGGCGCTGGACCAGGCCCAGGCCGAGGCCGCGCGAGGCGCCGATGATGAGGGCAGTCTTTGAAGTGGCCATGTATGCGCTCCTTGAGGGTTGCAGGTGAAAGCTTCTGAGCATACTGCAGTCAGGCCGGGTCTGCTGTTAACACAGCTGAGCAAAAAATGAGCAGTTGCCCGAGGCCTTGGGGTAACGGGCGTCTGGCGTGTTGGCTAACGGGTTATCCACAGGCTGATCCACAGTAAATGTGCGCAAGCACTTTGCTGGGGGTGGTGTAACCGGCCTGACCCATTGGGGATAACTGGAGACGGTTCAGTCGTTTAGCGCTGTCATCAAACGGTGATCAAATTATGCTCAATGCTCTGCAGGCCTTGAAGGGCAAGGGTTGCAAAGGAGTGCCCCAAGCTTATCCACAGGCCGGCCCACAGTAGATGTGGGCAACTGTCAGCGTGCTTCGAGCAGAATTCGCCCGCGGCTGAGGTCGGCCAGTTGCTGTTGCAGGGCGGCTTGGTGTTCGGCGCCCAGGGCAATCTGCAAGTCGACACCATTGGCGGTGAACTGCTCGTCCAGCACCAGGCCATCCACGTCGGCCAGGCGCAACTTCACCAGTGCCAGTTCACTGAAGGTGCAGCTGCAATGGTATTCACTGCGCTGTACCAGCAGGCGCTTGGCTGCCTGTTGCAGGCATTTGTTCGCGCCGCCGCCGTAGGCGCGGGCGAGGCCGCCGGTGCCCAACTGGATGCCGCCGTACCAGCGGATTACCAGCACCACCACCTGGTCGCAGTCCTGCGCCTCGATAGCCGCGAGGATCGGCCGCCCGGCAGTGCCGCCGGGTTCGCCGTCGTCATTGCTGCGGTATTGCCCGCCGATCTTCCAGGCCCAGCAGTTGTGGGTGGCGGCCAGGTCGCTGTGGCGTTCGATGAAGCTCATCGCCTCGGCGGCACTGTTGACAGGGCCGGCCAGGGTGATGAAGCGGCTCTTGCGGATTTCCTCACGAAATTCGCAGAGGTCGAGCAGGGTTGAAGGCATCGGTTACACCGCAATTGAAACGTCAGGCCACCGGCTTGATGCCGCAGCCCTTGAGGATGATGTGGATAAGGTTGCTGCTGGCGTCTTCCATGTCCTGTTTGGTCAGGCGGCTACGGCCGGTAACCTGGCAGATCTGGGTGGCGAAGTCGGCGTAGTGCTGGGTGCTGCCCCAAAGCAGGAAAATCAGGTGCACCGGGTCGACCGGGTCCATTTTGCCGGCTTCGATCCAGGCCTGGAACACCGCGGCGCGGCCACGGAACCACTCGCGGTAGTCGGCGCTGAAATATTCGGTAAGGCAATTGCCGCCGCTGATCACTTCCATGGCGAAGATGCGCGAGGCTTGGGGGTTGCGCCGGGAGAACTCCATCTTGGTGCGAATGTAGGTACTCAGCGCCTCGCCCGGGTCGTCCTCGACGCTCAGGGCGTTGAAGGTGCTGTCCCACAGTTCGATGATGTTGCTCAGCACGGCGATGTACAGGCCAAGCTTGTTGGTGAAGTAGTAATGCAGGTTGGCCTTGGGCAAGCCGGCTTTCAGGGCGATGGTGTTCATGCTGGTGCCCTTGAACCCATGGCGGGCGAATTCGTCTTCGGCGGCCTGGATGATGGCCTGTTCGTTCTTCTGGCGAATGCGGCCGGCGGGTTTGCCCGAGGCGGCGAGGCGATGCGCAGGGACTTCTAGGGTCATGGACGATTCCGGACAGGTCTGTGGCAACGAATGTCGGACAAGATTACCTGCCTGTGCTGGCGTGACAAGCCTTGGCGTCAGAAGCAGGCATCAGCGTGTCGCAGCCAGGCTCTCCAGGAAGCTTTCCAATACCAGGTTTGGCCGGCGTCCCTTGCGCGTTACCCAGCTCAGGCTGAGGTCATAGAACCGTTGTGCAGGCTTGAGTGTGCGCAGGCGGCCCTGCTGGACCCAGAAGGCGGCGTAGTGGTCGGGCAGGTAACCGATGTAGCGCCCGGTAAGAATCAGAAAGGCCATGCCTTCGCGGTCGGAGGCGCTGGCGGTGCAGTTGAGCGCCTGGTAATGGGCCTGGATGTCGGCGGGCAAGCGGAAGGTGGGGGCAATGGCTTCTTGGGCATTGAGGCGATCGTCGTCGATCTGCTGGTTATCGGCGTAGAACAGCGGGTGGCCGACCGCGCAGTAAAGCTGCGAGCGCTCGCTGTACAGCGGCTGGTATTCGAGCCCGGACAGCGGGCTGGTCTGCGGCACCACGCCGACGTGCAGGCTGCCGTCGAGCACGCCTTGCTCGACCTGGCTGGGAGCGATCATGCGGATCTGGATGCGCACGTCGGGGCCACGGTCCTTGAGTTGCGCCAGGGCATGGGTGATGCGCATGTGCGGCAGGGTAACCAGGTTATCGGTCAGGCCGATGTTGAGTTCGCCGCGCAGGTGCTGGTGCAGGCCATTGACTTCGGTGCGAAAACTTTCCAGCGCGCTGAGCAGTTGCAGTGCCGAATGGTAGACCTCGCGGCCTTCCTCGGTCAGCGAAAAACCAGCCCGGCCCCGCTGGCACAGGCGCAGGCCCAACCGCTGTTCAAGGTCGTTCATCTGCTGGCTGATGGCCGAGCGGCCAATGCCCAGCACGTTCTCGGCGGCCGAGAAGCCGCCGCATTCAACGACGCTTCGGTAGATTTTCAGCAGGCGGATGTCGAAGTCGCTGACTTGCGCGAGGGGGTCGGGGCGTCGGCTCATAAGTTTAGTGTTGCGCTACCTGAAGATTAGAAATGTAGGCTTTTCTAGACTTTATCCCCGTGCCAATTTAGCTGCAACAACATCCATCGTTGCCTAATCGTCTTTCGAGGAACCGCCGATGAACATGCCGGAAACCGCAACCGCGGGTATCGCCAGCCAGCTCAAGCTGGATGCCCACTGGATGCCCTACACCGCCAACCGCAACTTCCAGCGCGACCCGCGCCTGATCGTGGCGGCCGAAGGCAATTACCTGGTCGATGACAAGGGCCGCAAGATTTTCGATGCCCTGTCGGGGCTGTGGACCTGCGGCGCTGGCCACACCCGCAAGGAAATCACCGAAGCGGTTGCGCGCCAGGTAGGCACCCTGGATTACTCCCCGGCCTTCCAGTTCGGCCACCCGCTGTCGTTCCAGCTGGCGGAGAAAATTACCGAGCTGACCCCGGGCGACCTGAACCACGTCTTCTATACCAACTCCGGCTCCGAGTGCTGCGACACTGCGCTGAAGATGGTGCGTGCCTACTGGCGCCTCAAAGGCCAGGCCACCAAGACCAAGATCATCGGCCGTGCCCGTGGCTACCATGGGGTGAACATCGCCGGCACCAGCCTGGGTGGCGTCAACGGCAACCGCAAGATGTTCGGCCAACTGCTGGATGTCGACCACCTGCCTCACACCGTGCTGCCGGTGAACGCCTTCTCCAAGGGCTTGCCGGAGGAGGGCGGTATCGCCCTGGCCGACGAGATGCTCAAGCTGATCGAGCTGCATGATGCGTCCAACATCGCTGCGGTGATCGTCGAGCCGCTGGCGGGCTCTGCCGGTGTACTGCCACCTCCCAAGGGCTACCTCAAGCGCCTGCGGGAAATCTGCACCCAGCACAATATCCTGCTGATCTTCGACGAAGTGATCACTGGTTTCGGCCGCATGGGCGCCATGACCGGCGCCGAAGCCTTCGGCGTGACCCCAGACCTGATGTGCATCGCCAAGCAAGTGACCAACGGCGCCATCCCCATGGGCGCGGTGATCGCCACCAGCGAGATCTACCAGGCCTTCATGAATCAACCGACGCCTGAATACGCCGTGGAATTCCCGCACGGTTACACCTACTCGGCGCACCCCGTTGCCTGTGCTGCGGGCCTTGCCGCCTTGGACCTGCTGCAGAAGGAAGGTTTGGTGCAGTCGGCTGCGGAGCTTGCGCCACACTTCGAGAAACTGCTGCACGGGGTGAAGGGCACCAAGAATATCGTCGACATCCGTAACTACGGCCTGGCTGGCGCGATTCAGATCGCTGCCCGTGACGGCGATGCCATCGTGCGTCCTTATGAAGCAGCGATGAAACTGTGGCAAGCCGGCTTCTATGTACGCTTTGGCGGTGACACCTTGCAGTTCGGCCCAACCTTCAATGCCCAGCCGCAGGAACTGGACCGCCTGTTTGACGCGGTCGGTGAAGCCCTGAACCAGATCGACTGATCTTTCCGATTGTGATGCCGGGTGCGTGAAGCCCTCACGCGCCTGCTTCGTCCTTCTTTATCTGGAGTTTTGCATGAGCATTGTTCAGCACCTGATCCACGGCGAACTGGTCACCAAGGGTGAGCGCACCGCCGATGTCTTCAACCCGTCCACCGGCCAGGCGGTACGCAAGGTAGAACTGGCCAGCCGCGCGACCGTGCAGGAAGCCATCGATTCGGCCAAGGCTGCCTTCCCAGCCTGGCGCAACACCCCACCGGCCAAGCGTGCCCAGGTGATGTTCCGCTTCAAGCAGTTGCTTGAGCAGAACGAAGCGCGTATCTCGCAGATGATCAGCGAGGAGCACGGCAAGACCCTGGAAGACGCGGCGGGCGAGCTCAAGCGCGGTATCGAGAACGTCGAGTTCGCCTGCGCGGCGCCTGAAGTGCTCAAGGGTGAATACAGCCGTAACGTTGGCCCGAACATCGATGCCTGGTCCGATTTCCAGCCCCTGGGCGTGGTCGCCGGTATCACCCCGTTCAACTTCCCGGCCATGGTGCCGCTGTGGATGTACCCGCTGGCCATCGCCTGCGGTAACGCCTTCATCCTCAAACCGTCGGAGCGGGACCCGAGCTCGACGCTGTTCATTGCCCAGCTGCTGCTGGAGGCTGGCCTGCCCAAGGGCATCCTCAACGTGGTGCACGGTGACAAGGAAGCGGTGGATGCACTGATCGAAGCGCCGGAAGTGAAGGCACTGAGTTTCGTGGGTTCGACCCCGATCGCCGAATACATCTATGCCGAAGGCACCAAGCGCGGCAAGCGCGTGCAGGCGCTGGGCGGCGCGAAGAACCACGCGGTGCTGATGCCCGATGCCGACCTGGACAACGCCGTAAGTGCACTGATGGGCGCGGCCTACGGTTCGTGCGGCGAGCGCTGCATGGCCATTTCGGTGGCGGTGTGCGTGGGTGACCAGGTGGCTGACGCCCTGATCGCCAAGCTGGAGCCGCAGATCAAGGCGCTGAAGATCGGTGCCGGTACTTCCTGTGGCCTGGACATGGGGCCGTTGGTTACTGCTGCTGCCCGTGACAAGGTTGTTGGCTACATCGAAGACGGTGTGGCCGCTGGCGCCAGGCTGGTGGTGGATGGCCGTGGCTTGCGCGTGGCGGGTAATGAAGATGGCTACTTCGTGGGGGGCACCCTGTTCGACAAGGTGACCCCGGAGATGCGTATCTATAAAGAAGAGATTTTCGGCCCGGTGCTGTGCGTGGTGCGCGTGAACAGCCTGGAGCAGGCCATGCAGCTGATCAACGATCATGAGTATGGCAATGGCACCTGCATCTTTACCCGTGACGGTGAAGCGGCGCGCCTGTTCTGCGACGAGATCGAAGTGGGCATGGTGGGGGTGAACGTGCCGCTGCCGGTGCCGGTGGCTTACCACAGCTTTGGTGGCTGGAAGCGTTCGTTGTTTGGCGACCTGCATGCCTATGGCCCGGATGGGGTGCGTTTCTATACCCGGCGCAAGGCGATTACCCAGCGCTGGCCGCAGCGTGCGAGCCATGAGGCGTCGCAGTTTGCGTTCCCTAGCCTGTAAGGGATGAAATGAAGCGGGGAGGCCGGGAGGTCTCCCCGTTTTGTTTTTGGGGTGGGGGTGGTGGGTGGCCTGTCTTGAGGTTGGCGTGGTATTCGGGGTGTACGCCACGACGCATTTGGCGCCTATGAGATCGAGCGCCGCCCGCGCGGCGCTTCGCGAGCTTTGCTCGCTCCTACGTTTGTTTCGGGCCAGTGTTCATGTGGCCACCGCGCGCGGCCCCTTGTTTGTACGCCGCGATATCCAGGCATGCGCCAAGGGGTTCGCGCGCCAATCCCCCAGGCCTCATTGGCCCGAAACAAACGTAGGAGCGAGCGCAGCTCGCGAAGCGCCGCGCGGGCGGCGCTCGATCTCATAGGCGCTGAACGTGCTGTGGCGGGCACCTGCCAGCCGTAACACGGTCTTTTCCTCCTATATTTCAATTTCTTGAAATTAAAGGTTGACGCCCCTCCGAATCCCCTTATAATGCGCCCCACTTCCAGCGACATCGGAACAACAAACTCCTTGAAATTCAACGAGTTAGCTTGTTAAGAGATCACTGAAAGGGCTTCGATCGAAAGATCGCTAGCGGTTGAGATGAGTGTTGACAGCGTGTCAAAACGCTGTATGATTCGCCTCCCGCTACGAGAGATCGCAGCGAGTCAAGTGTTTGAAGCTAAACGAGTTTCTCGCAAAAAACTTCAAAATAAACGCTTGACACGAAATGAGGAAAGCGTAGAATGCGCGCCTCGGTTGAGACGAAAAGCTCTTAACCAAACGCTCTTTAACAAATCGAATCAAGCAATTCGTGTGGGTGCTTGTGAGTACGGACTGATAGTCAAAAAGATTATCAGCATCACAAGTGGCCATGCGAGAAATCACATAGTCATTTGAGATTGCTGAGCCAAGTTTAGGGTTTCT